>NZ_QGGS01000001.1:0-623676 GCF_003148705.1 Pseudomonas sp. OV226
AAGTGCGAGTTCGACGGGTCCTGGCAGTTGTGCATTTTGTTGTTGATGGCGACGATGATCGCGTCTTCCAGTTTGGTGGTGTAGTAGTGCTCTTGAGTACCTTGAGCCGAAGTGCGGTACCACTGGATAACGATTTCGCTCATGCGCTCGCCGGAAGTCAGGGCCGCTTGCAGCAGAGGCGAAGACTTGTCGTAGACCTTGGTGATCACGACTGGCTTGTGAACGCGCTGACCGGTAGGTTGGCCGGACTGTGGGTCACGCGGGATGATCACGTCGTGGCTGAAAGCCTGAACCATGACCTGGTCTTCGTGGCCTTCCTGGTAGGTGTTGCCAACCGAATCGGCGGTGAATGCGCCGGCGGTGATCAGACCTTGTTTTTCGCCAGTGACGGACATGTACGCTGGTGTAGCCATGGGTGTGCTCCTTGCTAAAAATTAAGGGTGCCCGGGAGGCGGTATCGCCCGGTGGGTGCCTGACTGTTATCAAGGTCCGTGCCAGAAACGTTAAAAACTATATAAAACAGTGTGTTGAGAATGTTTTTCAGGTTCCGGAAAGATTTCTACAGAAGAACACTGAGGAATGTGCGCAAGAACTTGCACAGCACTGCGCAACTTCTTGCGCACTCGGCTGGAGAGCCCGCCCGGCAGGGTGATCAGGGTCCCAAAAAGGCCTTTTCCAACGATGAGTGCGCAACTTCTTGCGCATAAGGGCTATGCGCCATCCATCAACGACACCTGATAGCCGGTGCAACGAATCGACTGGCAGCAGGGTCCATAAAAACACTGCCATCGAGCATCCTGACAACCCTGAACCGGAGTGAGAGCGACATGAAAATCCTGATGGTTTTAACGTCCCACGATCAATTGGGTAACACGGGGAAGAAAACCGGCTTCTGGCTGGAAGAGTTCGCCGCACCGTATTTCGCCTTCAAGGACGCCGGTGCTCAGTTGACCCTGGCCTCGCCCAAGGGTGGCCAGCCGCCGCTGGACCCCAAGAGCGATGAGCCGGATGCGCAAACCGCCGCCACCGATCGGTTCAATAAAGACGCGGCGGCTAAATCCGCATTGGCCTCTACCGCGCTGCTCAACAGTGTGAGAGCCGAGGATTACGATGCGGTTTTCTATCCGGGCGGCCATGGTCCGCTGTGGGATTTGGCTGAAGACAAGCAATCCATTGCGCTGATCGAAGCGTTTTACAAGGCGAATAAACCGGTCGCAGCGGTTTGCCATGCACCGGGTGTGCTGCGCCACGTCAAAGGCACGGACGGTCAGCCGCTGGTCAAGGGCAAGCGGGTCACGGGCTTCACCAACTCGGAGGAAGAGGCGGTGCAACTGACGAACGTCGTGCCGTTTCTGGTCGAAGACATGCTCAAGGAGAAGGGCGGGATTTATTCCAAGGGCGACGATTGGGCAAGCTATGTGCTGACTGACGGGTTGCTGATCACCGGTCAGAACCCGTCGTCGTCCGAGGCTGCGGCCGAGGCGTTGCTCGCCAAACTCCGCTAAACCCGATCCTGTAGCAGCTGGCGCAGCCTGCGTCCGGCTGCGTAGCAGTCGTAATCCGGTAACCACGGTTTATCTGAAAAACCGCACCAGCCGATTTACGACTGCTTCGCAGCCGGACGCAGGCTTCGCCAGCTGCTACAGGTTTCAGATGGCGTGGCCCAGCGTCGCATAGCATTCCTCAATCGAACGCCGTTGCGTTTCGGCATACAACCCCAACTCATCAATCGTCGCTCGCCCCAGCGCTTGTTCAAATGCTTGCTGATTCGAATGCACGCCATAGTGGGTTTGCGCTGCATCCCCGAGGTTCGACTGGAAAATCCCCGCTGCGCTCACGGGCAGAAAATCCTCATAGACCAAAGGTTCAGCCCGCAGGTAACCGCCGCTGAGCAACGCCTCCAGCGACAACGATTTCAGTTCTTCGGCCGCTTGGCCTTTTTCCGTCACAAAGTAGCGAAAGTACGCCAGTTCCTGTTGGCGCATGCCTTCGTACGTGTCAGGAAATTCGCCAAAGTGCTGCGTCATTAGCGCGTTGTAGCGTGCGGCATTGGCCTCATTGGGGAAGTCTTTCAATTCATCTCGTGCCGCGTTGAGCAACCGGTCATACAGCGCCCGGCCTTTTGGCGTCAGCGCGGCACCCCGTTGTTCGATTTCACCGAAGCGGGCGCTGTGGCTGCCTTGGGTGGCGGTTTGATCGGTAAAGGCAACCGGTTCGTCCAGCGCCTTGAAACTGGTCTGGCGCAACAGAATCGGGCACTGGCGGCGAGGCGGGCCTTCGATCACTGCTTTGGGGGTGATGCCGTGGACCGGCATTTGCGCCTGGACGATGTCGATGTCCAGCGTGCGTGGCGTCAGGTGGTTGATGTGCGGGCCTTTGAAGGCCACGACGTCGGCGATCAGGCGATGCTGGGCGCTGAGTTTTTGGTACTGCTCGGCGGTGACGGTCGCGCTGTGATGCCAGCGGAAGGTTTCCAGCGCCTGCTCGACGAAGTCCTGGGCTTCTTGCTCGGTGAGGCCGCCTGCGGTTTCAGCGCGCTCGATCAAGGTCAGCGCTGCCGGGGTAAAGATCTGGCGCTTGTCCAGCACCGACTGGGCGAAGGCGCGCAGTTCCAGGTCTTCGATCAGTTCAAGACGCAGCAACGAGGTGAACACGCGGAACGGACTGACTTGCAACGCTGCTTCGTGCACGGCGCGGAATGCGGTGGAATGCACTGGCACGCCCGCCGGGGTCAGGTCGTAATAGCCCACCGGTTGCATGCCCATGACCTTAAACAAATGGGCGAGGGTGGTCAGTTCGGTGGCGGTACCGACGCGGATTGCACCGTGGCGTTCCAGGTCCAGGCGCTCGATTTCGCCGGTGCTGATCAACTGGCGGGCGATCTGCGGGTCGCTGTCCAGCACGTACTGATTGGTCTGTTCCACCAGTTCCATCAGCGCGCCGTACAGCGGCACTTCCTCGCGGTACATGTCGGACATCGCTTTGGAGAAGCGTTGACGGATCAGGTCAGGGCTGACGAAGTGTGCTTGGCTCATGAAGAATTCCTGGCGCGGTGACGTAAAGGATGTGCGAAAAGATCGCAGCCTTCAGCGGCGCCGACAAACGAAGAATCTTACGAACTTCATTCTGCCAAGGACTGCTTGAACAACAGGACCTGTAGCCGCTGCCGAGCCTGCGAGGTTGCTTCCGGCGGCGGAGCCGTCGTAAACCCTGAAAACCCGGTTTAACTGAAAAACCGCAGAGCCTGATTCACGGCGGCTTCGCCACCGGACGCAGCCTCGCGCAGCTCGACAGCTGCTACGGGGCTCGGTGGTGGTTATAAGTGGGAACGGCTTTCGGTGCGCAGCGATCCCAGGAACTCCCGGTACAGCCTTGCGGTATCCGCCGGTTGCTCAACCATCGGCATGTGGCCGAGGTGATCCCAGATATGCACTCGCAGATCGACGATGCCCTTGCTCCAGACGGCCACGCTGCTGACGTCGATCAAACGGTCCTTGTGACCCCACAACAACAGCGCCGGGCACTTGATGTCCGCCAGTATCGGCTCCATCGGCGGGCTGGCGCGAAAGTCGTTGAAAATCTCCTCCAGCTCATCGCGGCTTTGCTCGTAGCGCTGGGCCACGGCGTCCAGTACTACGCCGGGCACCCACGGCGGTTCGGCCATGGTCATGGCGTAGAAGCGTCGAAACTCCTCGCGCGAGTGAATCAGAAACGGGTTGTGCCCCTTGGCCAGGTGCCGCTCCAGATCACTGGCTTCGGGCGCGGTGACCCCGGCCGGATCGATCAGCGCGACGGAGGCTATCCGCTCCGGGTACGTGGCTGCCAGCCACGCTGCGATGTAGCCGCCCATTGAGTTGCCAATCACATGCACCTTCTCGACCCCGCAGACGTCGAGCAACTGGATGATCCGCTTGGCCTGCAAGGGGATGTCGTAGCCGCCACCGGCCTTGAACCCGGTTTCGCCATGACCGGCAATGTCCGGAATGATTACCCGATAATTGCCGACAAAGTGCCGGGCAAAGCGCAGCCAGAGGTTTTTGTCGGCACTGTAGCCGTGCAGCATCAGCACGCTGCTGGACGCCTCATACGGGCCGCCTTGCCAGGTCGAGACGGTCATCTCGTGGATCGGTACGACGATCTTGTGCAGCCGATACAGCTTGGCTTCAATCGCCATGTTCCAGTCATAGAGCCAATAACCGATGGCCGGGTAGCTCAACCAGCTCCAGGCCACGATAACTGCAATAACGACAACCAAAAGAAGCATCGGATGACTTCCTCTAACGTGATCAGGACAGGATGTGGTCGGCAGGTTTCAGCGCCCGGGTCAATCGGTGGTAGCTGAAACTAAACCCCGGAAACATGGCGATCACATGACCGCTCTTGCTTTGGTACCAGCTATGGCACCCCCCGGACTTCCACACCGTGCGCTCCATTTCGCGATGGATCATTTCAGTGTAGGTACGTTCCGCTTCGGGGCGTACTTCAATGCTGCGTAAACCTTGGGCTTTTAACGTGCGGATGCAGTCGAGGATGTAATTCATCTGCGATTCGATGATGAACAGCGCCGAGGTGTGGCCAATGCCGGTGTTCGGGCCGGTGACGATAAACAGGTTCGGGAAGTCCGGCAGGCTGGTGCCCAGGTAGGCCCGCGGGTACTGCGCCCAGACGTCCTTGAGTTGCGTGCCGTGTTTGCCGGTGACCGGGTAGGAAATCACCCCGTCGGTGGCGTCGTAACCGGTGGACCAGACGATCAGATCGAGGTCGATGTGCTGGCCGTCCTGAGTGACGATGCCGGTTTCGTCGATGGCGGCGATGCCTTGTTCGCGACTGTGCAACGTCACATTAGGCCGGCTCAGCGCCGGGTAGTAGGTGCTGGAGACCAGCACCCGCTTGCAGCCGATGGTGAAGTCCGGTGTCAGCTTTTGGCGTAATGCGGGGTCTGGCACCTGGCGTTTGAGAAAGCGCAGGGCGTGTTGCTGGACCATGTGGATCGCCGGTTTCGAGTACTTGAAGGCGATCACCCGGGTTTCGAACTGCCAATAGATCATCCAGCGCAGGAGCTTGTAGGCCGGCTTCAGGCCCAGCAGCCAACGCTGGAAAGGGCCAAACGCACGGTCGGCCCGTGGCAGTACCCAGTGTGGTGTGCGCTGGAACACATGCAGGTGCTCGACGTCCGGGGCAATCGCCGGGATGACCTGGGCAGCGCTGGCACCACTGCCGACGACGGCCACGCGTTTTTTCCGGTAGTCGTAGGAATGGTCCCAGTTGTTGGTGTGGAAGGTCTTGCCCTGAAAGCGTTCCTGACCGACGAAGTGAGGAATGACCGGCTGGCTCAACGGCCCTGTCGCGTTAATCAGAAACTGTGCGTAATACGTGCCTTTGGTGGCGGTGTGCACGGCCCAGCGTTTGCTGGCGTCATCCCATTCGATGCGTTCGACATTGGCTTGCAGTTCAACCCGCTCGCGCAGGCCGAAGCGTTCCACCACGTACTGGGTATAGCGGTGAAGCTCCGCTTGTTCGGCGAACATTTGCGTCCAGCGGTAGGGCGCAAAAGACAGCGAATACAGCGGCGAAGGTACGTCCACCGCTGCGCCGGGGTAGGTATTCTGGCACCAGGTGCCGCCGAAAAAATCCCGTCGTTCCAGCAAGCGAAAATCATCAATGCCGGCCTTGAGCAAATTGATCGCCGCGCACTGACCGCCAAAACCGCTGCCGATGATCAATACTTGAAAGGTCTGCATGGGCCTCCTTTTTTATCGTTGTTTATTGAACCCTTCTTTCATGTATAGCCAAACATTGAAGACTCGCCTCGCGGCAATACCACGGTATTCAGGCCGCTCGCCGGTGATGGCTATTTAACGTTGCCCTGATAGACTCCAATCGCACCTGTCACCCCGGTGTCATCAGGTTCCGTTCAGTGGTGCAGAGGCCCTTATGGAAAAAGCGGGAGGAAAAGGACTTTCATTGGCCAGGAGGCTTTATACATCGCGTACCCTGGGTTTGGCCCTGGGATTGTTGTGCGTGAGCGCGGCGATGTATCCCCTCGACCCGGCGCCGTGGGTGTGGGGTTTTATGGTGTTCAACGGGGTGTTCTGGCCGCACGTTGCCTATCAGTGGGCACGGCGGGCCAAGGTTCCGTTTCACGCCGAGCACCGCAACATCCTGGTCGACGCCTTTCTCGGTGGTTTCTGGGTGGCGGCCATGCAATTCAATCCGCTGCCCAGTGTTGCAACGCTGTCGATGATGGCGATGAACAATGTCGCCATCGGTGGCTTGCGTTTTCTGCTGGTGGGCACCGTCGCGCAGATTCTCGGGATAGGCATTGGATGGCTGCTGTTTACGCCCGCGTTCATCCCGACAACCAGTCCATTGCAGATGTTTGCCTGCATGCCGCTGCTGATCCTGTACCCCTTGGCGTTGGGCTGGATCTGCTTTCGCCAGGCCACCACCCTGGGCCGGCAAAAGCGCGAACTGCTGGCCCTGAGCCGCACCGACAGCCTGACCGGCCTGCTGAACCATGGCGCCTGGAAGGATCAACTGGAAATTGAATTCCAGCGTTGCCAACGCCAGCAGCAGGGCGGGGCGATTGCGCTGATCGACATTGACCATTTCAAGACCATCAATGACACCTACGGCCACGTCGCCGGGGACATTGTGTTGCGTCAGCTGAGCAAAATGCTCAAGCAGAACCTGCGTGCCACCGATGTGGCCGGGCGTTATGGGGGTGACGAGTTCTGCGTGCTACTGCCGGACTTGCCCCTGGACAGTGCCGCCGCGGCCATGGATGCCTTGCGTGATCGTTTCGCGACGCTGGGCTACGAGCAAAGCCCGGCGTTGAAAGTCAGCCTGAGCATCGGCCTGGCCGCCTTCAACCCGGCACACGCCGATGCCACGTTGTGGCTCAACGACGCCGATCAGGCGCTGTACGAAGCCAAGACCACTGGCCGCAATCGGGTGATTTGCGCCGACGGCAAGCTGCATCGGGCGGTCTTTGATCCGGTTTGATCCGTCGCCACCAAACCGGCTAAACCGTCATTCCTTAACGCTCATGAACTCTTCCACCCAGCGCATGTATGTGATCGATCCCACGCTTCGCGTGGGAATGCCTCAACGGACGCTCCGCGTTCGGCTTGTGAGGGACGCGGAGCGTCCCGGGCTGCGTTACCACGCAGAGCGTGGGAACGATCATCATGAGGCGTACAACTTTCCAAGACGTTTCCTACAACGTACCCTGTTGCCGCGTTTCGGTATCGACCCCTATAGTTCGGGCTCGCGGAAAACTCCGCGAACGACCTTGGTCGGTCGGATACAGGAACGTCCAGCTACCCGACACCGTTCAGGCGATTAGCGCCTGAAACATCGTGTTATGGCGGCTGTGCGTGGGACACCTTCGGGTGTGCCGGTTCCTGTACCCGGTCGGCCAACCCGCGTACGGCTGCCACCTTCGTTTGGCCGCGAAACGGTGGTTGCTCCAATTACAGGAGTTACAACAATGCACGACCAAGTAATGCCGCGTTACCTCCCCATCGACACCTACGACGCCGAAAATCCGGTGCTCTTCGTCAATACCCACAAAGAACTCAGCGACCTCGCAGCCTGCGCGGCGCATCGCTTTACCGTGGTTCGTGATTTGGCGGACACCTTGTCCAGCCTTGGCCTCAAAGGCATTTCAGACTGTGATCTGACGCGTGTGACCGGGGCGGTGCATCTGCTGATGCGTGAAGGATGCGCGATTCTGGACGTGATCCGGGCGCGGGCGTTGCAGCGGGAGGAGGGGTTCAAGGCTGCAATCTAGCGGTGTTGCAACCGGCCCCTTCGCGGGCAAGTCGGATCGCCGCACCGCACGCTCCCACAGGGGAATGCGTTTCAACTGTGGGAGCATGGCTTGCCCGCGAAGGCGTCAGCCCAGGCAATACAGCTAAACCGGTTAAACCCTTATTCTTTAACGCTCATGAATTCTTTCGCCCAGCGGATGTATTCCTCAGGCTGCGTGTAGGTGTGCGTCAGCTCCGTAGCGTTCAAATCCGACGCTTGGGTAAAGATCTGCCGCTGTTCGCGCAAGCTGTCGTACGTCGCCTTGATCGCCGCAAAGTAAGCGCCATGTCCGTCAATCGTCACTCGCACGCCCAGTTCGGCCAGGCGCTTGTCATCGCGCAGCGCCGGGTTGCCGTAGGTGACCAGCATCAGCGGCACGCTCAGGTGCTCGGCGATTTTTTCCAGTTGGTCGAAGTCCTGCACACCGACCATGCAGATCCCGTCCGCTCCGGCGGCTTGGTACTGCTGGGTGCGGCTGATGATTTCCTGGACGGGCAGGATGCCGGCGTTGGTGCGGGCGATGATCGCCATTTCTGAATCGACGCGGGCTTCCAGCGCTGCACGGATCTTGCCGACGCCTTCCGCGACGCCGATCAGGTCGGTGGATTTACGGCCGAATTGTGCCGGCAGCAAGGTGTCTTCGATGGTCAGTGCGGCCACGCCGGCGCGTTCGAGTTCGACGATGGTGCGCATCACATTGAGCGCGTTGCCGTAGCCATGGTCGGCGTCGGCGATGACCGGCAATTGCGCCACGCGGCCAATGCGGGAGGCCTGCTCGGCGAACTCGCTGAGGGTAATCAACGCAAAGTCGGGGGCGCCCAGCACCTGCAACGATGCGACCGAGCCGCCCAGAATCCCCACTTCAAAACCCAGGTCAGCCGCAATGCGGGCCGACATCGGGTCGAAGACCGAAGCCGTGTGATAGCAGGTGTTGGAAGCGAACAGTTCGCGGAAGTTACGGCGCAAATCTTGATGGGAAAGCCTGGACATACGAGTTCCACCACTGCAATTGGAATGGAAGGGCTTGAGCAAAAGTGTCAACGCCGAAGGAACAAAAGGCTATCACGCGGACGAACAGAAGATGATGACGAATTTACAAAGTTGTTGTCTGCAATCCTCACAGTAACGCTAACCCCTGTAGCAGCTGCCGAAGGCTGCGTCCGAGTGCGCAGCACTCGCCATCAAGTGTTTACGCCGCTACAGCCTGCTGCTGTTGATTGAGCAATGGCACCGCACGCACGGAGTTGCCGGGCTGCAGTTGCAGCCGTTTGGCAGTGAGTCGGTCGACAATCAGGCTGTTGCCCACCATGCGTGCCTTGGCGGCGGTGATGCGGCAGTTTTCCAGGCGACGGTTGTGGATCAGCCAGACCGGGGCCTGTTCGTCGGGCGTGCCAATGGTCAGCACCAGGGCCTGGCTGTCGCGCACGGTGCGGATTTTCGACACCGGTGCTTCAATCACCGGACCTGCGTCGAAAATATCGATGTAGCCCTTGTGGGAAAAACCCTCGGCGCTGAGGATCTTCAAGGCCGGTTCGGTGTTCGGGTGTGCCTTGCCGATCACGGCTTGGGCCTGTTCCGTCAGGAGGCAGGTGTAGAGCGGTTGGCGCGGCATCAATTCGGCGATGAACGATTTACTGCCCAACCCCGACAGGTGGTCGGCGTGGCTGAATTCCATCTTGAAGAAATGCCGGCCCAGGCTGTCCCAGAATGGTGAACAGCCATGCTCGTCGGCGCGGCCACGCAGTTCGGCAATGAGCTTGTCGCCGAACTGCTGGGGGAATTCTGCGACGAACAGCAGGCGCGCCAGCGACAGGAGCCGGCCATGGGTGCCATGGCGTTGGTCGTGGCGCAGAAAGAGCGAGCACAGTTCCGATTGGCCAGTCATTTCGTTGTTCAGGAACAGGGTCGGAATCTGTCGTTGAATGCCCAGGTCCGGCGAAGCGCTGACAGTTAACCCGACCCGATAGTTGTACCAGGGTTCACGCAGGCCCACGGCGCCGGTCAAGGCACTGACGCCGACCACTTGCTGATCGTCATCCTCAAGCACAAACAGGTAATCGGCATCCGCACGCTCGACTTGTTCGGCGAATGTCCGCTGGGCCCAGCGCACCCGGTGCGCCAAGCGATCCTCGTTGGCCGGCAGGGTGGTGAACCCGGGGCCGGCCTGTTGCACCAGGTCCATCAAGGCGGGCAGGTCGGTGACGCGAACCGGACGGACAATCATGATGCAGCTCCTTCTTCGCGCCTGTTCGGGCGCTGTCGTTGGCCACGGGGCCGAGTGATGCTCACAGGTCGATCAACCGGATCGGGCTGCCATCGGTCACGTTCAGGGCCCTGCACATGTCGGCGCTCAACCCTACCGGGTGCCCGGCCTGGTAATCCAGTTCGGCGACGATCGCGCGATAGCCCTTGAGTGCGTCATTGCTGACCAGATACCTGCCTCGTGCATCGATGGACGAAACGGCCTGCGCCGTTGCCGTCAGGCTTTGGGCGATGGTGAGTACGTTCGAGGTGCGTGCATACAAGGTCGGGCCACCGTCGAACAGGTCGATGTAGCTGTTGGTTTCAAAGCCTTCGCGTTCAAGAATGTCGAAGGCCTCCTGGCCGTCGGGGTGAATCCGGCCGATGCAGTCCTGCGCAGCCTGGGGCAGCATGGGAACGTATATCGGGTACTGGGGCATCAGTTCGGCGAGAAAGGTCCGGCTTTCCAGCCCACACAGGCGTTCGGCCTCGGTATAAGGCAGGTCGAAAAAGTGCTTGCCCACGGCATCCCAGAACGGCGATTGCCCCTCGTCGCTGCTGTAGCCGACGATTTCGGTGATTACAACGTCCGCAAATCGCTGCGAATGGGCCGCGATAAACAGCAGCCGTGCCCGTGACAGCAACTCCGAGAACTCGGTGCGCACCAGGTCGTCGTCGATGTGAAAGCCGCGCAGCAGGGTGTGACCATTAAGGTCGTGGCATAACGACAGCGCTGGCACGCCATGCTCGATGTTCAACTCCCGCGAGGCGCTGGTGAAGTGGCGGTTGCGCAGGCTGTAGAAGGGCTCGTTGAACCCGGCGGTGGCCAGGACTTCCGAGCAACCCACCAGGCGCCGGGCCGTCAGGTCCTCAAGGACGAAGAAGTAGTTCTCCGGGCCATGTTTCTCAACGTCTTTGTCCAGTGAGGCGCAGGACTCGAGAATTCTGCTGCGCAAGCGTTCGCTGTCATCGGGCAAAGACGTGACGCCCACCAGGCTGTCACGGGCCAGTTGCTGCAATTGGGGCAGGTCGGTTAACTCGACTGGGCGTAAGACCAGCATGGCTGCACTCCTGTATCAAAGGGTTCGGTGATTGGCACCGAACCTGACTATCACTGTCGGTTTCCACGCATGAAAGCAGCGCTCGCCTGATTTGTTGTCAGACGCCGCCCTTTTTTTTGTCAGTCGTTGCTCGGGTCGGCCAGCACCGTGTTGTACATGATCGCCGGTGCCCACAGTAACGCGGTGTGGTGGGCGATGAATGGCAGGTCCCGGGGTGAGCAATGGGGGAGCGTAAACATCCTTATTTATCCTCCAGCAGGTGGGTGTCGAATTCGCCGCGCAGGGCGTCGATGCCTTCCAGGCGATCGGCCAGGTCCGGGCTGCGCAACGTCAGGCAGGCAATCAACGCCTCGACCTGGGCCAGCGCCGGAACCAGGGTGTCGAAGGCTGACACCGATTCAACCGGCGCACTGATAATCAGGTCAGCCATCTCGCGTAGTGGGGAAGTGTAGATGTCAGTGAACAACACCACCCGTGCGTATCGGCTCTTGACGGCGTTGGTCAACCGCAAGGTCCGCGACTGGTAGCGGCGGTAATCGAACACCAGCACCACGTCCTGGCGCTGCACATCGAACACTCGGTCCGGCAGTTGCGCGTTGTCTTCCAGGGCAAAACAGCCGGGGCGTAGCAGGCGCAGGTGGTTGAGCAAGTACTGGGCGAGGAAATTGCTGAAGCGCCCGCCAAAGCAGTGCACCTGATGGCGAGTGTCGAGCAGCCATTCCACGAGGATCCGGATGTCTTCGGGCTGAGTCAGTGCGTGGGTATCCACCAACGCTCGATGGCTGCTCGCCAGACAGTGGCTCCATGCATCGCCTTTGTGCAGATGGGAGCGCCGTTGCAACTGGGCACTGGGGGAACGCAAACGCTGGTCCATGTCGCTGAGCAGGGCATCCTGGAAATCGGCATAACCGTTGAACCCGAGTTTTTTCACCAGGCGCACAATGGTGGGATCGCTGACGCCGGCGTGTTCGGCCAAACGTGACATCGGGCCGAGGCCGTTACGCGGGTACTGATCCAGCAAGGCACGTATGACCTTGCGTTCCGACGGCGTCAGCTCCATGCCGGCGTCGGTGATCTGGTCTCTGAGAGAGGGCATCCGGGCTCCTGCTGGATGGGTGTTGGTTTCATTTCATAAATTGCTAAAACAGTATTTATGTAGCGGACTCAACAAGTCTAGTGAATTTTTCGGCGGTTTTTTCGAGCCCCAAAATGGGGCGAAACCCGCGTGCTAAGGGGGCTACATAGAAGTCGACAGCGCTTGTAGGTAATCGCCCATAACCGTGTGGGACATTGCCGAATTTCATCGACCCTGGCGTTCGGCACGCGGTGCGTGACCGGTGAAACGAAACGCCCTGAACCGGGCTTCTTGGGGCACAATTGGGCAAGTTTTTGCGGCGCGTTGCCGTTTTCGATGGTTTCGACAGGTGGATAATTCGTGCAGGCAACCCGTTTGACTCTGATTTGTCACGCTCGAACCGTCGCACAGAAATTGGCGTATTTTCCTACGAACGAGCCACTGGAAATGGATTGGCAATTGGCGAAAGGCTCGCGCCGCAGCCAGTTCAAAGGGACGCCCCGTTTACTGTGCGGTCCGGAGCTGCGTACCCGGCAAACCGCGGCCTTGTTCGGCGATGATGTTGAAGTCGTCGCGGCATTGAGCGAATGCGACTTCGGACAGTGGCACGGCGTACACATCGATGCCTTGCAAACGTCACAAGCGTCGGCGCTCCAGGCCTGGCTCGATGATCCGGCATCGGCGCCGCATGGCGGTGAGTCGGTGGTGCAGTTGCGCCAGCGCGTGGCGCAGTGGCTTCAAACGCTTGAAAGCGCACCGGGGCATATCGTTGCCATCACCCACCCCTTCGTCATACGGGCGGCGTTGATGGAAGTGGTGCAGGGCGCGGCCTTCAATCAGATCGACGTTGAGCCGTTGTCAGCCATCGAATTGCGCTTCACCGGCCGCTGGCGTCTGCGCTTGCTCGGCACCGACGCCGAAGGAGTGTCGTGATGAAAAAACTGCTGGTCATCGGCATTGGCGCCGGCAACCCCGACTACGTCACGATGCAGGCTGTGAAGGCGCTGAACCGTGTCGATGTGTTTTTCCTGATGGACAAGGGCCAGAGCAAAGACTCGTTGATCGACCTGCGTCGCGAGATCTGCGAGCGCTACATCACCGATCGCGACTACCGCTTCGTCGAAGCCCACAGCCCCGAGCGCGAGCGCGGTGATGTGGACTATACGAACAGTGTCGAAGACCTCAACCTTGCCAAGCAATTGACCTTCGAGCGCTTGATCAATGAGCACCTGAGCGATGATCAGTGCGCCGGTTTCCTGGTGTGGGGCGATCCGGCGTTATACGACAGCACGATCAGGATTTTGCAGGCGATTCTGGCTTCGGGGCGCTGTGTGTTCGAGTTCGAGGTCATCCCCGGTATTACCAGCGTCCAGGCCTTGGCGGCGCAGCATAAAGTGCCGCTCAATGAGATTGGCCGCTCGATTGAAATCACCACAGGGCGACGGCTGGCGGCGGGGCAGGTGAGTGATGCGGACAGCGTGGTGGTGATGCTGGACGCACAGGATGCCTACCATCAGGTGGCGGATCAGGAGACCGAGATTTACTGGGGCGCCTATTTAGGCACGCCGGATGAAATCCTGATCAGCGGCAAACTCAAGGATGTAGGTGATGAAATTGAGCGGGTGCGCAAGGCAGCTCGATTGGCCAATGGGTGGATCATGGATACCTATCTGTTGCGTAAGCCTTGAGTTAACTCGTGTCCGGGATGGCCTCATCGCGGGCAAGTCGAATCGTCGTACCGCCGCTCCCACAGTGATAGGTGTCTGCCACCGATGCTGTGTACGCCCGCAAACCTGTGGGAGCGGGCTTGCCCGCGATGGCGTCCTCAAACACACCTTAAATGATCGCACTGCCCCCACGCCCGAACCGCTCCCGATACACTGACGGCGGCACACCTACAATGCCCCGAAACGCCACCCGAAAACTCTCCACCGATCGATACCCACACCGCTCGGCAATCTGATCGGTGTTGTGGTCGGTGCTCTCCAGCAATTCCCGCGCTCGCGCCAGTCGCTCATGCTGTAACCACGCTTTGGGCGGCATCCCGGTGGCCTCAGTGAACCGACGCAGGAACGTCCGTTCACTCATGGCGGCCTCGCTGGCCAATTCGCGCACCTCCAGCGGTTCGTGCAAGCGCTCGCGCGCCCATTGCATGACGCGTGACACATCGCTGCGCGGCGTCGGACTGACCGGTGCCGGAATAAATTGCGCCTGGCCGCCGGTGCGTTGCGGCGACATCACCAGCCGTCGCGCCACCGAGTTCGCCACGTGTGTACCGAAATCCCGAGCCACCAGGTGCAGGCACGCATCGATACCCGCTGCGCTGCCGGCCGAGGTGATCAGTTGACCTGAGTCGACGTAGAGCACGTCCGGGTTGACCTGGATATGCGCAAAGCGCTCGGCCAGTTCGGTGGTGTAGCGCCAATGAGTGGTGGCGCTGTGGCCATCGAGCAAACCGGTCGCCGCCAGCACAAATACGCCGGAACAGATTGACAGCAACCGCGCGCCCCGCGCATGGGCCTTTCGAAGGGCGTCGAGCAAGTGCTCGGGCACCGCTGCATGACGGTCGCGCCAACCGGGAATGATGATGGTGCGGGCGTCTTCGAGCAGCTCCATGCCGCCATCGGCCAGCACTTGAATACCGCCCATGGCGCGCATCGGGCCCTGATCCACGGCGACGATCCGGTGTTCATACCAAGGAAAGTCGAACTCTGGCCGCGCCAGGCCGAAGATCTCCACGGCGATGCCGAATTCGAAGGTACAGAGGCCGTCGTAGGCCAGGATCGCGACCAATCCAGGGTTAGGCTGCATTTGGCGGAAAGTTCCCGGTGAGTGTCTTGTGCGCCACTGTAGCGCCAAGCATCGGGCGGATAAAGTCTTCTCACACCCACCCTGACTTTGGAGTACTGCCCATGACCAGCCTGGTCCGCGAAATTCCCGCAGCCCCTTCGGCCATCGCCCTGATGCATTTCAGCAACCGTCTGACATTCGAAACAGACTGTTCCGACGTCCACGGCAGTCAACAGGCCGGCGAGGTGGATTTCGTGTTGGTCGACGTGCGCGGCCCGCTGGCGTTCGAGCGGGGGCATGTGCCGGGCGCGATCAATATTCCGGGGCGATTGCTGAATGCTGAAGGGTTGGCGGCGTACCCGAAAAGCAGCTTGTTCGTGGTGTATTGCGCCGGTCCGCACTGCAACGGCGCCAACAAGGCAGCGGTGAAGCTCGCGGCGCTGGGTTACCCGGTCAAGGAAATGATAGGCGGTGTGACCGGGTGGCTGGATGAAGGGTTTGAATTGAGTACGCCGGTACAGCGTCCGGCCAGTGCTGCCATTGGTTGCGAATGCTGATGTTCAAGTAACACAAAAAGCCCGTCAGTCCTGACGTTCAGCGAGTGGACGCAGCCGCCCACCACGCATCCAGCGTCGCCTGCAGCCAGTCATAAACGGCGGCGTAGGCGGCGCTGTCCGGTTCACCCCGAGGCAATGGTGATTCCTCGGCAAAGTGTTCATTCAGTATCGCCACCGATTCGGCATTCCACTCCGGATGGAACTGCAGTCCCACCCGCGTAGGCCCCACGCGATACATCTGCTGTTCGCATTGATCGCTGCTGGCCAGCAATTGCGCCTCCGGCGGCAGGGCGATTGCGTCTTCGTGCCACTCCAGCACGTTCAGCCTTTGCCCATCGATGAATGTCACCGACGTCCAGCCGGTTTCCGTGCGCGCCATCCGTCGCACCGTTCCGCCCAGGCTCAACGCCAGCAATTGCGCGCCCAGGCAAATCGCGAACACCGCGACGCCTTTATCCAGACTGCCCGCCAGCCACTGTCGCTCGGCCTCAAGCCATGTCGGCCCGGCATTGGATTCATATGGCCCGCCCAACACGATCACCGGTGCTGCGCTCACGGGCGGCAATTGCCCGAGATCGGCACGGAACACCTTCAGCGTCAGCCCTCGGGACGAGGCCCAGTCAGCAATGGCACCAGGGCCTTCGGCGGGGTGGTGCTGGATCAGATTCAAGGTAGGCATCACGGCTCTCGGGTAAGTTTTGTTTGTCAGATTTGTCCGAAAAAAGGACTTGTCCTACAGTCTGTGCACCGCGTTGGCGCACGCATCAAGTCGCTCTGTTGTAGCAGCCACTTTTCTATAAGTATTTGTCGCTTAAACACAATTTGCCCATTTGAAGCCACTCTAGACTGCCGGCCACTTCGGTTTTCACCGGCCGAAAGCCAATCTTAAGCTGCCAATAAAAGCCTCCGCACACAGGAGTTATAAATGAAGAAGCTAGTGATGTTCGGTGCCCTGGCACTGTCGATGTTGTCTCTGACCGCCGTGGCCGAAGACGCCAAGCCGATCCGCATCGGTATCGAAGCCGGTTACCCGCCATTCTCGATGAAAACCCCTGACGGTAAACTCACCGGTTTCGACGTGGACATCGGTGACGCGCTGTGTGAGCAGATGAAAGTGAAGTGTACGTGGGTCGAGCAAGAATTCGACGGCCTGATCCCGGCACTGAAAGTGAAGAAGATCGACGCAATCCTGTCGTCCATGACCATCACCGACGACCGTAAAAAGAACGTCGATTTCACCATCAAGTACTACCACACCCCGGCGCGCTTTGTGATGAAGGCAGGTTCCAACATCACCGATCCACTGACCCAGCTCAAAGGCAAGAAGGTCGGCGTGCTGCGCGCCAGCACCCACGACCGTTACGCCACTGAAGTGCTGGTGCCGGCGGGGATCGAACTGGTTCGTTACGGCTCGCAGCAGGAAGCCAACCTGGACATGGTCTCTGGCCGTGTTGACGCGCTGCTGGCCGACTCGGTCAACCTCAGTGACGGTTTCCTGAAAACCGACGCCGGCAAAGGCTTCGAATTCGTTGGCCCGACCTACGAAGACGCCAAGTACTTCGGCGGTGGTGCCGGGATTGCGGTGCGCAAGGGCGATACCGCTCTGGCTGAGCAATTCAACAAAGCCATCACCGAAATCCGCGCCAACGGCAAGTACAAGCAAGTGCAAGACAAATACTTCGACTTTGACGTTTACGGCGAGTAATCACCTCGTTTAAAAAAGTGGCATCCGTTGACGCGGTTGCCATTTTTTTTGTGCATTCTCTTTAGCAGCAGAGAACCCTGTGGGAGCGAGCTTGCTCGCGATAGCGGAGGGTCAGGCAACAATGACTTGACTGTCAGACTGCTATCGCGAGCAAGCTCCCACAGGGGATCTCACCGTTCAGGCATCAGGAGTTCACCATGCAACGCATTGACCATTCACTGCCCTGGAGCCACCTGGGCACCGAACGTACCCTCAGCGTGTTTCGTTATGGCGCGGGCACGCGCAAGGTCTACATCCAGGCCAGCCTGCACGCGGATGAACTGCCAGGCATGCGTACGGCATGGGAGCTGAAAAAGCGCCTGGCCGAACTCGAAACCCAAGGGCAGTTGCAGGGCGTGATCGAACTGGTGCCGGTGGCCAATCCGATTGGTCTGGACCAGCACCTGCAAGGCAGCCATATGGGCCGTTTTGAACTGGGCAGCGGTAAAAATTTCAACCGTTCGTTCGTGGAACTCGGCGCACCCGTGGCTGAGCTGATCGGCGACCGGTTGGGCAACGATGCGCAGGCCAACATCGCGCTGATCCGCCAGGCCATGGGCCAGGTGCTCGACGGTTTGCCAGCACCCGCCTCGCAGCTGGAAGCCATGCATCGCTTGCTATTGCGCCATGCGTGCGATGCCGACATCACCCTCGATCTGCATTGCGATTTCGATGCGGCGATTCATATTTATGCGTTGCCGCAGCACTGGCCGCAGTGGCAATCCCTGGCGGCACGGTTGAAGGCCGGCGTGGCATTGTTGTGTGAAGATTCCGGCGGCAGCTCGTTCGATGAATCGTGTTCGTCGCCGTGGTTGCGCCTGGCGCGAGCGTTTCCTGAGGCGGCGATTCCACCCGCCAATCTGGCGACCACGCTGGAACTGGGCAGCATGGGCGACACCCGCATCGATCAGGCTCAAGCCAATTGCGAGGCCATCCTGGGCTTTCTCGCCGAGCAGGGATTCATCAAAGGTACCTGGCCGGCGGCGCCGAGCGAATGCTGCGAAGGCATGCCGTTCGAGGGCACCCAATACCTGTTTGCGCCGCATCACGGGGTGGTCAGTTTCCTGCGCGAGGCCGGTGAGTGGGTGGAGCAGGGCGATGCCCTGTTTGAAGTGGTTGATCCACTGCAAGACAAGGTCACGACGGTGCGTGCCGGAACCAGCGGTGTGTTGTTTGCGATTGATCGCGGGCGCTATACCCAGCCGGGTACGTGGCAGGCGAAAGTGGCGGGACGGGAACCGATTCGGGTCGGGAAGCTGATAAACGACTGAGGTCTTTCGTTGTGCTTGAGGGCCTCATCGCGAGCAAGCTCGGCTCCTACCGAGGATGGGTGTTGTACACACCTTTGTGTTGCAACAAAGACATCTGTGGGAGCCGGGCTTGCCCGCGATGGGGCCATCAGCAACACCTGATCTATCAGGTGGCCGCAGTGCTACGCTTACCCCGGAAACCCTGCACCCTCTGGAGGTAGGCTTATGTTGAAATTTCTCGCCCTGTTGGCGCTGCTGGCATCCGCCACGGTCCATGCACAAACCACGCTGCAAACCGATCTGCCGCTCAACTACCAGGAACAGACCACCGCGGATTCAAGCCATCAGCCACTGGTGATTTTCATCCACGGTTACGGCAGTAACGAGCAGGACCTGTTCGGCATCAAGGATGATCTGCCTGCCACCTACACTTACCTGTCGGTGCGTGCGCCAATGACGTTGGAAGAGGGCAGTTACCAGTGGTTTCGCCAGAAGGGCGAGGGCGCTTATAACGGCCATACCGACGACTTGAAAACCGCCGGCCAGATCCTGCTGGATTTCATCGCACGCGCCGCAAAAAAATATCACACCGAACCGCAGAAGGTGTACCTGGTGGGTTTTAGCCAGGGCGCGATCATGTCTTACGAGGTGGGGTTGCGTCATCCCGAAGCAGTCGGCGGGATTGCGGCGTTGAGCGGACGGATTTTGCCGGTGCTCGAATCCGAACTGAAACCCGATGAAAAACTCCAGAAACTGGCCATTTTCATTACTCATGGCACTGAGGATGACATCCTGCCGTACAAGGATGGCACTGACGCCGAGAGCCTGTTGCAGAAACTCTCACTCAAGCCCGAGTTTCATGCCTACGAAGGGCTCGGCCACACCATCAGTGCGGCCGAGATCGAGGATTTGAACGCCTGGTTGCAGCGCCTCAACCCTTGACGCTTACTTGCTGACGATCTGTTTGATCAACGTCTCATGCGCGGCCATGTCGCCCGGACGGGAAATGACCTGAACCACGGCCATGCGGTTGCCGGACGCGGCCATCAGTGTGGTGTTGAGGGTCATGCCACCGCCCTGTGTGGCCGTGCTGTCAACCTGGCGAAGCCCCAGCCCGGTACCTCTTTGCGTCAGGCTTTTTTCGCTGAGCTTGTTGAAGTCCGGCAGGGCGTTGCGTTGTGATGCGTCGAAATCGGCGACCGTACCGTCGAGAAACGCACCGTCGTTGTCGGTGACGCTGACGTCTTTCGGCAGGTTGTTTTCAGCGGTGATCACCACGGTTTTGGTGGTTTCGTTGGTGTACATGGTGCCGCTCGCGCCGGTCGGGCTGGACGGCAGGGTGTTGGCGGTAAAGCCTTTGGGCAGGGTGAAGGTGAACTTGCCGCCCAGCATCGAGACTTTCTGAGCCGGCTCGTTATTGCTGGCAGGGGCCTTGGCCGCCTGTGCATGCAACGCGCCCAGACTGGCAACCGCGGTCAGCAACAGGACAGCGGTTTTTTTACTCAACAGTGACATGCAAAAACTCCAGGGATGATCGCGCTTTGACGGCGATCATCCCATGGACGTTGTAAAGCATTCCAGCGCGGTGTCGGTTTACACCTCGCGGCGCGACGGATAGCTGCGGATCACTTCCAGAAACTCGATCCGACGCTCCTTGGCCAACAAGTCCGGCAATAGCTTTTCGTATTCCTCGCGATACGGTTTGCTCAGGTGACGCGCGATGAAGTCTTCCTTGCTGCAGTTCCAGGTTTCGTAGAGCACCAGAGTGTTTGGTTCGTCCTGCAACTGGTGGACCCAGGTGTTGACGAAGTCTGGCTCGGCGGACATCTGGTGCACCACCTCCAACAGCCGCTCTTTGGTTTCGGTGAACCGTTCGGGTTTGGCCGGCAGGTAAACGATAAACGCGACGTGATCACTCATTTCATCACCCTCGAATGCCGTAATTGGTGGATTAAGCCTGGTTCTGCGGGAACAGGTTGCGACGGGTTTCTTCGTCGAACTCAGCCTTCAATACCAGTTTTTCTTTCAGGCCGTGGGCTCGCTGCGCGGCCGGGCGGGCACTGATTTCATCGAACAGGCGCTTGACGTTCGGGTATGCCGCCAGGCCGTTCTCGCCAAGGATGTACGGTGCGTAATTGGCCCAACCCCAGAGCGCCATGTCGGCGATGCTGTAAGTGTCGCCGGCCAGGTATTGATGATCGGCCAGACGCTGGTCGAGTACGCGGTAGTGACGCTCGACTTCTTTCAAGTAGCGGTTCTTGGCATAAGGCAGGTCTTCGGGGGCGTGGTGCAGGAAGTGCACGGCTTGCCCCGAGAATGGCGACAGGCCGGTGGCGATAAACATCAGCCACGACAGCAGTTCGGCATTGCCAGCCGCGGTGGTCGGCAGGAAGCGTTGATATTTTTGCGCCAGGTGCAACAGGATCGCCTGGGAGTCGAATACAGTGGCGTCGCCGTCAACCAGTGCGGGCACCTTGGCGTTCGGGTTGATCGCCAAAAAGGCTGGCAGGTGTTGTTCGCCTTTGAAGGTGTCGACGCCGATCAATTCATAAGGCGTTTGCAACTCTTCGAGCAGCAGGGCCACTTTCATCGGGTTAGGCGAAGGGTGGAAAAAGAATTTCATGGTGTAGGCCTCAGTCAGTGATGGGGGGTGAACTGAGGTTGATGTTGCGGGAAACCTGTTCGATTGACATACGAGGTTGTTGCTCTACTCGTGCGAAGTGATCGAACGTGTTGCAGGGGCTTTGCCGGGAGCTTGCGACGTGGCAATCACTGCCCCGGCAATAATCAGCAGCGCCGGAATGATCAGGATCGGCCCGGCATAACCATGGCCAACGACGATCAGCAGCAGGGTCGACATCAATGGCGCCAGATAGGACAAGGCCCCCAGCGTCGCCAGGTGGCCGTGTTTGGTGGCGTGGTCCCAGGCAAAAAACGCCAGGCCTGCCGGTCCCAGGCCGAGGACAATAATGGCGACCCATTGCGCCGAGTCGGGCCTCACGGTGGTTTCGAAGGCCAGGTGACAAACCAGCCCCGCAGCCGCGGACATGCCACAGATGCCGCCGATAATGCTGCTTGGGACTTCACTGAAGCGGCGGTTGAACACCGAGTATCCAGCCCAGATCAGCGCACAACCGAACGCCGCCAGATACCCGGCCATGGGCATTGCGCCAGCGGTGTGCGTCGCGCGTTGCTGCATGATGAACGCCGTGCCCGCCAGGCCCAGCAAGGCGCCGAGCACTTGGCGCTTGTGCAGCTTTTCTCCGGCGGCGAACGCCGACAGCAGCACCAGCAACAGTGGCCACAGGTAGTTGATCAGGCTGGCTTCGGCCGCCGGTGCGACCTTGAGCGCAAAAAAATACAGCGCGTGATAAACGAAAATCCCGACGAAGCCAGTGGCCCATACCGCCCAGGGTTGGCGCCAGCTATTGAAACCGGCCACCCCGTGGCGCCCCAGAATGATCAGGCTCGCGGCAAACGCGACGCCGAAACTCAGGGTCAGCAGTTCAAAGGGTGGAATGCCTTCGGTCAGGGTGGTCAGCAGCGCAAGACAAGACCAGAGGAAGATCGCAATCACGCCGACGGCCGTCGCCGGTCCGGCATTGCGCACGCGAGACTGAGTCATGTCTGTTCCTTCAGCGCATAGGGGCGGGCAACATCCTTGCCCGATGACTCGTTGGAGCTTAGTCCTTGATCGCTGTTCGTCCAGCGCCCGACGTCGCGCCGACCGGCCGCGCCAGCAAGCGTTTGGTCACGGCCAGCATGGCGACCGACACGGCAACGCCCAGCACAAAAGCGTTGAGCCCCATGTGCGGCAACGCCAACGACAACACCAGGCAAAACGCCGCGAACGAATACATGCCCGTGGCCGTCGCTCGCAGCAACGCCGCTGTGAACGCCGGGCCTCGGGTTTGCTGGGAAAACACCGCCATCACGCTGCCCAATACCGGGAAAACCGCGAGCAGGCCGCTCCAGCGGTCACCGACGGTGCTGGCCAGGAAGGTGACGATCAAGGTGAGCAGGGCGCCGGCAATCATCCGCAGGATCAGTTTGTCGGACTTGGGTGCCGGGCCGCTGGTCAAGGGCTTCACGGTCGGGAACAGGTACGGTGCGGCGAGCAGCGCGGTCGCGGCGGCGCACACGGAGAACAGCAGGGACGCAGGGATCAGCGCCAGTACCATCGCCACCCCCATCCAGACTGACAGTGAAACCGTCAACGCCAACGGCCATCCGGTCCGTTGGGCGACCTGGGCATAGGTCACGCAGAAGGCAATCATCGCGAACATCGCCGACAACGCCGCCGTGGCCGATTGCGCGGCGAACGCTTCACCTTGTTCGAGGGCGAGGAACAGCAGAATGGGCCCGACCACCACCGGCAATCCCGACAGCCAACCGGCCACGCTTGGCCCCCAGCGTTTACCGGCCAGTGAAATCAGCAGCAGAAATCCCGGGATCACCAGCAGTTTGAGGATCAACACGCGCACATCTCCGATCAGGGTGAGGTGGCAACGGTAACATTGCATGCAGTAGATTGCGCTACGGATATGGTGATTTTGTATACAAAAATAAGAGCACCGAAAATTGTACGAAACCCGCTTTTACACATACGTTTTATCAAGGCATTCCTCGAGGGGGGCGAGCTCAGCATGAACCGCCAACGCTCATCACTGCGCCATGGTCTTTGGCTGCTGGCACTGCTCGGTTGCCAGGCGCTGGCTAATTGGCAGGAGGCGTTACCCGGTGCGCAGCTCATTGGCAGCGGCGAGTTTCGCAAGTACGGTTTTGACGTCTACAGTGCGCGGCTCTGGAGCGTGGAGCGACCGTTCTCCAGTGATAAGCCGTTCGCCCTGGAGCTGATTTACCAGCGCTCGATCTCCCGCGAGCAGTTGGTGCAAGCGACCGTCAAGGAAATCAAGCGAGTCTGCGGCGATACGGTCAGTGCCGAGCAGTTGGCGGCGTGGCAGGCACTGATGCAGCAGTCGTTCATCGATGTGCAGCCCGGCACGCGATTGACCGGCGTCTATCTGCCAGGGCAGGGCGCGCGTTTTTTTGTCGGTCAGCAATTGTTGCGTGAAGTTAACGACCCGCAATTCGCCCGGGCGTTTTTCGCGATCTGGTTCGACCCGCACACGAGCAATCCCGAGTTGCGCCAGCAGTTGCTGGGCGTTGTCCCGTAAAGTTTGCGATGATCTGCGCGCGACCCCGCGCCTTACCACCTGTTGATGGATCATCGTGTGAAATTCAGTTTGCCGAAAACCGCTACTGCGCCGTTTTGCCCGCCAGAGGTGGCGGGCTCCGTCCCGGTCGACCCTCGTGCGTCATTCTTCAAACGTGTGTTGCGCTTTGCCGGCCCAGGCTTGCTGGTGTCCATCGGTTACATGGACCCCGGCAATTGGGCGACCGCCATCGAAGCCGGTTCGCGGTTTGGTTACAGCCTGTTGTTTGTGGTGCTGCTGGCGAGCCTGGCCGGGATGGCGGTGCAGTGTTTGTGTTCGCGGCTGGGCATTGCCACCGGGCGCGACCTGGCGCAGTTGTCCCGTGAGCGCTACAGCACCCGTACTGCGCGAACTCAATGGGTGTTGGCGGAAATCTCGATCATCGCCACCGACCTCGCTGAAGTGCTCGGCTGCGCGCTGGCGTTCCATCTGTTGCTGGGGTGTTCGCTGACGTTTGGCATCGCACTGACCGCGTTCGACACGCTGCTGGTGCTGGCCCTGCAAAACCGTGGTTTCCGTCGACTGGAAGCGATCATGCTGGTGCTGGTGAGCACCATCGGCGTGTGTTTTTTTGTCGAACTGTTGCTGATCAAACCCTACTGGCCGGAAGTCGCCCGAGGGTTCACACCGTCACTGTCCGCCATCAGCGAGGCCGCGCCGCTGTATTTGGCGATCGGTATTCTCGGGGCCACGGTGATGCCGCATAACCTGTATTTGCACACATCCATCGTACAAACCCGGTTGATTGGCAAGGACCTGGCCAGCAAGCAGGATGCGGTGAAACTGGCGCGCATCGACACCATCGGCTCGCTGGCGTTGGCGTTGCTGGTCAACGCGGCGATCCTGATTCTCGCGGCGGCCGCATTCCACAAGACCGGGCATACCGATGTCGTGGACATTCAGGATGCCTATCACCTGCTGGACCCGTTGGTCGGCGGGGCGATGGCCAGTGTACTGTTCGGCGTGGCGTTGCTGGCATCGGGGCAGAGTTCGACCTTTACCGGGACCATCGCCGGGCAGGTGATCATGGAAGGCTTTCTGAACCTGCGGATTCCGTGCTGGCAACGACGCTTGATCACCCGTGGGCTGGCGTTGATCCCGGCGTTCATCGGGGTCTGGCTGATGGGGGATGATGCGATCGGCAAGCTGCTGGTGTTGAGCCAGGTGGTGTTGAGTTTGCAATTGCCATTTGCGTTGTACCCGCTGATTCGCATGACCAGTGATCACAAATTGATGGGGCCGTTTGTGAATCGGTGGCCGACGCGGGTGTTGGTGTGGGGGCTGTTTGCGGTGATCAGTGGGGCGAATAGCTGGTTGATCTTCCAGTTTCTGGCCTGACGCTGATCGTTCCCACGCTCTGCGTGGGAATACCTCAACGGACGCTCCGCGTTCGTCTCTGGATGGGACGCGGAGCGTCCCGGGCTGCACTCCCACGCAGAGCGTGGGAATGATCAGCGTGGATTATTTCTGGAATGCGCCTACCACAAAATCAATAAACACTCGGGTCTTGGCCGGCATCAGCGTTCGGCTCGGGTAATACAGCGAAATCGGCCCCGCGTCCGCGTGCCAGTGGGGCAGCAAGCGCACCAGTTCGCCGCGCTGGAGGTTGGCGATCACGTCCGGCAACACCAGCAGCGTCACACCCAGACCGAGTATCGCGGCTTCGCGCATGGCCGCCGGGTCATTGAGCACGATGTTTTCACTCAGATCCGCCGACGCTTCACGGCCCGCACCGTCCTGCATCACCCAATGACGAATCCGCCCGGTGCGGCTGCCGCGCATCACGATGCCGCTGTGCCTGGACAAGTCCGCCGGATGCGCGGGCTCCGGGTGCACGGCCAGATAGGCCGGGGAAGCAACCGCCACCACGTGCGCCGACGCCAACGTCCGCGACACCACACCGGGCGTCAATTCGAAGCCGCCACCGATGGCCGCGTCATAGCCTTCGGCAATCAGATCCACGGGGCGGTTTTCGAAGTGCCATTCCGGTCGGATCAATGGGTATTGCTCAAGGAATGCTGGCAACAGCGGCAGGATATGCCCGATGCCAAAGGTCGGTGCGAGGCTGACTTTAAGCACCCCGGCGGGCTCACCCCGATCACTGTTCACCGCGCTGATTGCCGCCTGCAACGCCTCAAGATTGCCGCCGATGCTCGCCAGAAAACGCTCGCCGGCCTCGGTCAGTGAGAGCTTGCGGGTCGAGCGTTGGAACAGCCGCACACCGAGGTTGCGTTCAAGCATCGCCACGTTGCGGCTGACGGCTGCCGGGGTCAGGGCCAGCAATCGCGCGGCTGCCGAAAAACTGCCG
This sequence comes from Pseudomonas sp. OV226, assembly GCF_003148705.1. Lineage (NCBI taxonomy): Bacteria > Pseudomonadati > Pseudomonadota > Gammaproteobacteria > Pseudomonadales > Pseudomonadaceae > Pseudomonas > Pseudomonas sp. OV226. The sequence continues at coordinate 26,058 of NZ_QGGS01000001.1, forward strand.
GTTTCGGCGCTGCGGGCAAAGCATTCGAGGTTGGCAAGGGTTTCCATGTCGGTTGCCTGATAGCAATGCTTGAAGATGATTCAAGGCATTACCGGCTAATCACGCGCTAATGGCAAGGGCAGTATTCATCCCACCGTTAATCACTTGAGAGGAATACACCATGAGCACTATCGGAATCATTGGCGCTGGGGCCATCGGCGCAGCATTTGCCAGAGCCCTATCGCGCAAAGGCATTGAAGTAGTTATCGCCAACAGTCGCGGGCCGCAAACCCTCGCGTCACTGGTGGCAGAGCTGGGGCCGACGGCGCGTGCCGGCACCCGTGAAGAAGCCGCCGCCCAACCCATCGTACTGGTGGCGGTGAACTGGTCGAAATTGCCAGCGGCGTTGGCGGGGCTGTCGGATTTCGGCGGGCGGATCGTGATCGATGCCAACAACTCGATTGAGGCGCCATCGTTCAAGGCTGTGGACTTGCACGGACGCATGTCCAGCGAAGTGTTTGCCGAATGGGTACCGGGGGCGCGGGTGGTGAAGGCGTTCAATCACCTTCAGGCGCGGTTGCTTGAAAGCGACCCAGGCGCGGAGGGTGGTCGCAGAGTGCTGTTCATGTCGGGGGATGATGTCGAGGCCAAAGCCCGGGTGGCGTCGCTGATCGATCGGTTGGGATTCTTCGGCATCGATCTCGGGGCGTTGAGCATCGGTGCGCGGCTGGTGCAGTTTCCAGGCGGGCCGTTGCCAGCACTGAACCTGGTGAAGTTTGACTGAGCGCACGATCTGTAGCAGCTGGCGTAGCCTGCGTCCGGCTGCGAAGCAGTCGTAAAACCCGAGCACTCGGTCTTCCTGATGCACCGCATTGCCTGACTTTACGACTGCTTCGCAGCCGGACGCAGGCTTCGCCAGCTGCTACACAAGGTTATGTGCCAGCTGCTACAAGGTATGCGGTAGAACCCGGTGCGAGGTGAATCGCACCGGGGGTGTTACCAGACTGCGACGGATCTTCGTGGGTCCCCGCGCAGTCTGTTGAACGCTTTACGCTCGTTCGATTGCCAAGGCTACGCCCTGACCACCGCCGATGCACAAGGTGGCGAGGCCTTTCTTGGCGTCACGCTTGATCATTTCATGCAGCAAGGTCACCAGCACGCGGCAGCCCGATGCACCGATCGGGTGACCCAGCGCGATGGCGCCGCCGTTGACGTTGACTTTGTTCAAGTCCCATTCCAGGTCCTTGGCCACTGCCAGCGATTGAGCGGCGAACGCTTCGTTGGCTTCGATCAGGTCCAGTTGGTCGATGGACCAGCCGGCCTTGCTCAGGCAACGACGGGTGGCGGACACCGGGCCGATGCCCATGATCGCCGGGTCTACGCCAGCGTTGGCATAAGCGGCGATTTTCGCCAGCACTGGCAGGCCGAGGGCCTTGGCTTTGTCGGCGCTCATCAGGATCACGGCAGCGGCGCCGTCGTTCAGCGACGACGCGTTGCCTGCGGTCACCGAACCGTCCTTCTTGAACGCCGGTTTCAGCTTGCCCAGCGCTTCAGCGGTGGTACCGGCGCGTGGCTGCTCGTCGGTGGCGAAGGACAGTGGGTCGCCCTTGCGCTGAGGAATCAGGATCGGCGTGATCTCATCGGCAAAACGCCCGGCTTCAATGGCTGCCGTGGCTTTTTGCTGGGAGGCGGCGGCAAAAGCGTCCTGCTGCTCGCGGGTCAGGTTGTACTTTTCAGCCAGGTTTTCAGCAGTGATGCCCATGTGGTAATCGTTGAACGCATCCCACAAGCCGTCGCTGATCATGGTGTCGACGATTTGCGCGTGACCCATGCGCAAGCCAGTGCGAGCGCCCGGCATCACGTAGTTGGACAGGCTCATGTTTTCCTGGCCGCCGGCAATGATCACCTCGGCATCGCCGCAGCGAATCGCCTGGGTCGCCAGGTGCAAGGCCTTGAGGCCCGAGCCGCAGACCTTGTTCAGGGTCATGGCCGGTACGGTGAACGGCAGGCCGGCCTTGATCGCGGACTGGCGCGCAGGGTTTTGCCCGGCACCGGCGGTCAGGACCTGGCCCATGATCACTTCATCGACTTCCGCCGGGTTCAGGCCGGTTTGCGCCAGCAACTGACGGATCACCGCCGCACCGAGGTCAACCGCGGACACGCCCGCCAGGGAACCCTGGAAGCTGCCGATGGCAGTGCGGGTGGCGGCAACAATTACGACGTCTTGCATGGAAGGATTCCTCACTGGGCAGCGAACTGCATTTCCGGGACGTGATCGGGAACAATCAGTTTACCCGCCGTCTTGGCAACGATCTCCTCGACGCTGACGCCCGGCGCACGTTCTTTGAGAATGAACGCGCCGTTTTCGATTTCCAGATACGCAAGGTCAGTCAGCACGCGCTTGATGCAACCGGCGCCGGTCAGCGGCAGGCTGCAATGGTCCAGCAGCTTGGACTCACCGTCCTTGGACGCGTGGGTCATGATGACGATGATGTTGTCTGCGCCGGCGACCAGGTCCATGGCGCCGCCCATGCCCTTGACCAGCTTGCCCGGGATCATCCACGAGGCAATGTTGCCTTGTACGTCTACTTCAAAGGCGCCCAGCACGGTCAGGTCGACATGGCCACCGCGGATCATTGCGAAGGACTCGGCCGACGAAAAGATCGAAGCGCCGGTACGTGCGGTCACGGTTTGTTTGCCAGCGTTGATCATGTCGGCATCGATGGTTTCTTCAGTAGGAAAAGGACCCATGCCGAGCAAGCCGTTTTCCGACTGCAGCATGACTTCCATGCCTTCGGGGATGTAGTTGGCAACCAAGGTCGGGATGCCGATGCCCAGGTTCACGTAAAAGCCGTCCTGCATTTCGCGGGCGACGCGTTGAGCCATTTGTTCGCGGGAAAGTGCCATTGTTGTTATTCCTTCATTCGGTCCGGGGGCAGGGGATCACTTACGCACGGTGCGCTGTTCGATGCGCTTCTCGAACGTGCCGCAAATGACCCGGTCGACGTAGATGCCTGGGGTGTGGATCTGCGCCGGGTCCAGCTCGCCGGGTTCAACGATTTCTTCGACTTCAACCACGGTGATCTTGCCGGCGGTGGCGGCCAGCGGGTTGAAGTTCTGGGCGGTGTGGCGATAGATCACGTTACCGAAATGGTCGGCTTTCCAGCCTTTGACGATGGCGAAGTCGCCGGTGATGGATTCTTCCATCAGGTACTGGCGGCCATGGAATTCGCGCACTTCCTTGCCATCAGCGACCGGAGTGCCGACGCCAGTGGCGGTGAAGAAGGCCGGGATGCCGGCGCCGCCAGCGCGCATTTTTTCGGCGAGGGTGCCTTGCGGGGTCAGGACCACTTCGATGGCGCCGCTGAGCAGCTGCTCTTCGAACATCTTGTTCTCGCCCACGTACGAGGCCACAACTTTGCTGATCTGCCGGTCTTCCAGCAGCACGCCGAGGCCGAAACCGTCCACGCCGCAGTTGTTGGAAACCACCGTGAGGTCGCGAGTGCCTTTGCGCTTGATCTCGTTGATCAGGTTTTCCGGGATCCCGCACAGGCCGAAGCCGCCAGCGATCACGGTCATGCCGTCTTCAAGACCGGCCATGGCTTCCTCGTAGGAACTCACGCGCTTGTCGAAACCTGCCATATGCACCTCTTTTATTCTTTGTGGGCGGCTGGCTAGCCGTATGCGATGAAGTGTCGCGTCACTGCATTCATTTGTTAAGTTGATTTTTAAGGTTGATTGATAGATAAAACTCACTAATCAATCGCCCGTAATACGTTGGAGCCACCGGTCATGACAGTCAAGCAGATCCGCGCCTTCCTGGCTGTGGCCCAGAGTCTGAGTTTTGCCGTGGCGTGCGAGCGCTTGCACCTGTCGCAATCGGCGTTGAGCCTGACGATCAAGGCGCTGGAAGACGGGCTGGGCGGGCGCCTGTTCACCCGCAACACGCGCAACGTGGCGCTGACCGCCGAGGGCGAGGCGCTGGTGCCTCTGGCTCGCCGGTTGATCGCTGACTGGGACAACGCCGAGGATGAGCTGCGCCAACGCTTCACCCTGCAGCGTGGCCGCGTGACGCTGGCGGCCATGCCGTCGTTTGCCGGCAACCTGCTGCCGCCGATTCTCAAGACGTTCCGTGCGCGTTATCCGAAGGTCAACGTCACGGTCAATGACGTGATCAACGAGCAGGTGCTGGAAATGGTCCGCGACCGCCAAGTGGAGCTGGGCGTGGCGTTTGAGCCGACGCAGAGTTCGTCGCTGGCGTTCACGCCGTTGTACATGGACCGCTTCGTGGCCATCGTGCCCAAGGACTCGCCGCTGGTCGAGCTCGATGCCATCGACTGGCAAACGCTGCTCAAGGAGCCGTTCATCACCTTGCAGCGACCCTCTACGGTGCGGGTGATGCTGGAAGAACATTTGCAGGCGCGGGGCATGAAATTGCCGGTGGAGTTTGAAAGTCATCAGTTGGCGACCGTCGGGCGGATGGTCGCCAGCGGCCTGGGCGTAAGCGCGGTACCGGCGTTGTGCGCCGGGCAGATGCAAGAGCTGGGCGCACACTGCATTACCTTGCGTGATCCGGTGGTGGAACGGGCGATTGGCGTGCTGACCAAGCCAGGGGTAGAACTGTCGGCGGCGGCGCAGGCGTTGTTCGACATCCTCAAAGAAGGACTCGGCCAACAAATCTCCCTGCACTGATCACAATCCCCTTGTGGGAGTGGGGGGCTTCAGTGATGAAGATCGTTCCCACGCAGAGCGTGGGATCGATCAGTATGGGTTTCGTCAGGTGGACAGTTTTTGGGCCAGCAGGGGCAGGAGTTTCTCGCAGGACCCTTCAATTTTCAGATCCAGAATGTCATCTGCCCGAGTCTTCCCCAGGTTCATCGCAATCAACGGTTTGCCTTGATCCGCCACCGCCCGACACAACCGAAATGCCGAATACGCCATCAACGACGACCCGACCACCAACAACCCCGCTGCCTTTTCAACCGCCGCCATGGCCTTGGCCGCCGTCGCCTGCGCCACGTTCTCGCCAAAAAACACCACATCCGGTTTCATTCGCTCGCCTGCGCAATGCGGGCAGTGCGGTACTTGAAACCGAGCCTCAAACGCGGCGTCCAGCAAAGTGTCGCCATCCGGCGCTAGTACCGCATCGACACCCGCCAGGTAGGGGTTCTGCGCCTCCATCAACCGTTGAATGGAATCGCGTTCGCTACGTTCGCCACAATCCAGGCACAGCACCCGGTGCAGGCTGCCATGCAGCTCAATCACATCGTGACTGCCGGCCTGGTCGTGCAAGGTGTCGACGTTCTGCGTGATCAGCCCACTGATGTGCTGCGCGCTTTGCAAACTGGCCAACGCCTCGTGCGCCACATTTGGCTGCGCCAGGCGTACGCGCGGCCAACCGAGCATCGCCCGGGCCCAGTAGCGTCGACGCGATTGCGGGGCCGAGAGAAACTCCTGATACATCATCGGTTGCCGGCCGCGTCGCACGCCCTGGTTATCGCGGTAGTCCGGAATGCCCGACGGGGTGCTGATGCCGGCGCCAGTCAGGACCACGAACGGCTGCTCGGCCATCATTTGGCGAAGCTGTTCGAGTTGTTCGCGCAGGAATCTGTCGAGCATGTTCAACACTCCGGAGAGAGCCATGAGTGCTTGCAGCGTAGCAGACCGGGCACCCGGACAGCTCGTCTGTCCGGGTGCGGATCGACGGCTATTTACGCGCCTCCAGAATCAGGTTGAACGGTGTTTCCGTCGCCCGCCGGAACGTCTTGAACCCGGCCTCGGTGAAGACCTTGCGCAAGCGCGCTTCACCGGCCTGGGCGCCGAGCCCGAGGCCGACTTCCTGGGACAGCGAATTGGGCGTGCAGATAAAGGTCGAAGCGGCGTAGAACAGGCGTCCCACGGGTGTGATGTTGTCGTCGAGGGAGTCATTGGCGAACGGCTCGACCAGCAACACCGTGCCGTCCGGTTTCAACGATTCATAGGCATGTTTGGCCGCGCCCACCGGGTCGCCCATGTCGTGCAGGCAGTCGAAGTAGCAGACCAGGTCATAGTCGTCGCCGGGATAACTCTTGGCCGTACCCTGGAAAAACCGGGCGCGTCCGGCCACGCCGCCTTCTTCGGCACGCTGGGTGGCGACGGTGACGGAGGGTGCGTGATAGTCGAAACCGACAAACCGCGAATCCGGAAACGCCTGGGCCATGATCACTGTCGAGGCGCCATGGCCACAGCCGATGTCCGCGACTTTCGCCCCAGCCTCCAGTTTCGCCACCACGCCCTCAAGGGCCGGCAACCATTCGCTGATCAGGTGCGCCTTGTAGCCGGGCCGGAAAAACCGCTCGGTGCCGCTGAACATGCACGGGTGGTGATCGCCCCAAGGCAGGCCGCCATCGCCGCGCATGGCCTTGACCAGTTTGTCCTTGTCATGGAAAAACGAGGCGACCACGCCGATACCGCCGGCCACATACACCGGCGAATCTTCGTTGGCCAACGCCAGGGCCTGTTCTTCGGGCAGGCGGAACTGGCCGTCGCGGTGTTCCATGTAGCCGGAGGCTGCGTGGGCGCTGAGCCATTCGCGCACCAGTCGGGGGTTGCAGCCGGTTTTCCCGGCGAGTGTTTCAGGGCTGATGGGCTGGCTGTCGGCCATCGCCCGATACAGGCCAAGTTCCTCGCCGAGGATGACGTTGGCGAGCATCGCCGCGCCGCCCATGTCATTTACCAGTTTGCCCATGAAATCATTGAGTCTGGCCTCGTCCATCACGTGTGCTCCTTCAGCAGGATCACGGTCCGGAGGCCTGTTTTTCGAGGCATTTGCCCCTGGACAGTGGTCGTTGGAATGAACAGGACGCCAAGCGCGTCCTGGGTGCATTAAGTTTAGTCCGGGCCTCGAGCGTCGTGGTCTGCAGCGACGAAAGCCCCATTTCCCAGCCTGACACCGAACCCTTGTGGGAGCGGCGGTGCCCTGGGGGATTGGTGCTGTGTATCGCACTGTATCTAACCGCTGTCCCGATACATTCCACTTCATTCCCGACCATTGCCGAACACAGCCCGGATACAAACTTGCGATGAACTGTGAAGACCGTCCAGCGCCTGAAACCCGGATCTGCCTGGGCACTTTTCATGGTCGTCGCAACAGGCGGCCGTCTTCGCTTCTGACTCCGTTATGGGAACCCCCAATGACAACGCTCCTGTCTGAATCCAAGCCTGTCGACCGCTTGCGCGTCGACCATTACACCCAAGGCATCATCGGCCCAAGCCAGCCCATGCTCGGGCCGCTGGCCGACGGCGGTACGCTGATCACCGGCACCCCGCCGGGCTGCTGGGGGCCGATGATTACGCCGGCCTTCGAGGGGGGCCACGAAGTGACGCAACCGGTGGCCATCGCTGGCGCGGAAGTCGGCGATGCGGTGGCCATCAAGATCAAAAGCATGCGCGTGACGTCGCTGGCGACGTCGTCCGGGGTCATGAGTTTTGTCGAGGGGCGCTACAACGGCGATCCGTTCGTCTCCAAATTCTGCTCCAGGTGCGGCACCGATCACCCGGCCAGCCACGTCGAAGGCATCGGTGAAGACTCGATTCGTTGCAACAACTGCGGCGCCGAAGTCAGCGCGTTTCGTTTCAGCCACGGTTACGTGATCGTGTTTGATGCGCAAAATCAGGTCAGCCTGACTGTCAATCAGGACGTTGCCAATCGACTGGCCGGCAACGCCTCCGAGATGTCGGCACTGCCGGAATTCGCCGCCCAGCACTCGATCCTGTCGCTGGCCCGCGCCGACATCCCCGGCGTCGCCGCGCACATGCGCCCGTTCCTCGGCAATATTGGCACCACGCCGTCCCGTGACTTGCCGGACTCGCACAACTGCGCCGATTTCGGCCAGTGCCTGATCAACGCGCCACACCGTTTCGGCATGACCCGCGAAGAACTGCACGCGGCGAAGACCGACGGCCACATGGACACCAATTCGATCCGCGAAGGCTGCGTGCTGATCTGTCCGGTGAAAGTGCCGGGCGCCGGCGTGTACATGGGCGACATGCATGCCCAGCAGGGCAACGGCGAGATCGCCGGGCATGCCACCGATTGCTCCGGGGAAACCGAAGTGCAGGTGGAAGTGATCAAGCACCTGACGCTGGAAGGGCCGATCCTCCTGCAAAACCTTGACGACCTGCCGCCCATGGCGCGCCCGATGACAGCCGAACAGCGGCAGAAAGTCCGCGAACTGGGCGAACGCTGGGGGCAGCACGAGATCGAACAGAGTGGCCCGATCACGTTCATCGGCAGCGGCGAGAACCTCAACGTCGCGGTCGAAAACGGTCTGAAGCGCGCCGCTTCGGTCACCGGCCTGCCGTATGACGAAGTGCTTAACCGCGCGACCATCACCGGCTCGATCGACATCAGCCGCTTGCCCGGCACCGTGCGCGTGACCTTCCTGTGCCCGATGACCGTGCTGGATCGCATCGGCATCGGCCACTTGGTGCGTGAAAAATACGACCTGGCATAACGCCCATCAGCGGGTCTGTACCCAAGTGTGTACAGACCCGTCGCTGATACATCCCATCCGATTTTCTGCCGCAACCGAACACACCCCCGATACAGCGCTTCGATTAACTGTGATTCCGTTTCGGCAATCATTGAGATCGACACCATGCAGACCTCATCCACATCAACCAAGGCCACCGTCGGGCTCGGCCTGCGCCGCGGCCTGATGAAAGACCTTCAAGCCGCCCGTACCGGTGATTTCGACTTCCTGGAAGTCGCGCCGGAAAACTGGATTGGCATCGGCGGTGCCCATGGCCATGCATTTCGCACCCTGGCCGAGCGATTTCCGTTGTCTTGTCACGGCTTGTCCCTGTCATTGGGTGGCCCGGCGCCACTGGATGTCGGGTTCCTGCAGGAAGTGCGGGTGTTCCTCGATCAATACAACGTGCCGCTGTACAGCGAACACCTGAGCTATTGCAGCGATGACGGTCACCTTTACGACTTGCTGCCGCTGCCCTTTACCGAAGAAGCCGTGCATCACGTGGCGGCGCGGATTCGCCAGGCTCAGGACATTCTTGGCCGGCGCCTGGCGGTGGAAAACGTTTCCTACTACGCCGCGCCACAGCAGGACATGGACGAAGTGGCATTCACCAACGCGGTGTTGCGCGAGGCCGATTGCGACCTGCTGCTGGACGTCAACAACGTGTACGTCAACTCGATCAATCACGGATTTGATCCGCAGTCGTTTCTGGCCAGCATCGATTCAGGCCGGGTGGTGGCCATGCACGTGGCCGGGCACTTCGATGAGTCCGACACTTTGAAAATCGACACCCACGGAGCCTCGGTGAAACCGGCGGTCTGGTCGTTGCTGGCGCAGGCGTATGGCCGATTCGGCGCGCAACCGACACTGCTGGAGCGGGACTTCAACTTCCCGGCATTCTCTGAATTGGTCGCGGAGTTGCAGACCATTCGCCGCTTGCAAACCGAGGGGATTCACCATGGATAAGCCGAGCCTGTTCGAACAACAAACCACCCTGGGCCGCTACCTGCGCGATCCTGATCACTGCGCGCCACCCGGCGAAATGAATGCCGCACGAGCCCAGGTGTATCGCGACCTGATTTTCGCCAACCTGTCGACGTTGCTCAGCGGGACATTTCCAGTGCTGATCAAGATTCTTGGTGATGAGCAGTGGCGCGCACTGGTACGGATCTTCCTGCGGGACTACCGCGCGCGTACGCCGAAATTCGGCGAGATCGCCCAGGAGTTTGTCGAGTTCATTGCGGCTCAACCGCCAGCATTGAACGAGGGCGCATGGCCGCCGTTCATGGTCGAACTGGCGCATTACGAGTGGGTCGAGATGGCATTGCAGCAGTCTGATGCCGAGCCCTTGCCGGCAAGCGATGCCGGGCAGTTGCAGGATCGACCGTTGCAGGTCTCGGCGCTGGCCTGGCCGCTGGCGTATGCCTGGCCGGTGCAGTGGGTGGGGCCGGACTACCAGCCAGAAACGCCACCGGCTCAGCCGACGTTGCTGCTGGTGCGCCGGGCCGAGGACTGGAGCGTGAAGTTTTCGGAGCTGAGCCCGTTGGCGTGGCGGTTGTTGCAGCGGATCGAGCAGTTTCCTGAACTGGAGGGGCGTGCTCAGTTGGAAGGGCTGGCGCTGGAGGCCGGAGCAACCGGGTCGGCGGAGTTTATGGCCAGTGGTGCAGCGTTGTTGCGCCAGATGCACGGGGAAGGCGTTTTGGGACTGGCATGATCGTTCCCACGCTCTGCGTGGGAAAGTCTCACCGGACGCTCCGCGTCCGCTTCAGGGACGCGGAGCGTCCAGGGCTGCATTCCCACGCGGAGCGTGGGAACGATCATCGGTGGTGCGGGTTACGCGGAGAAAAAATACCGCGTCAGGTGAAAGAAGATCGGCGCCGCAAAGCAGATCGAATCCATCCGGTCCAGCATGCCGCCATGTCCTTTGATCATGGTCCCCCAGTCTTTTGCACTGAGGCTGCGTTTGATCGCCGACATGACCAGCCCACCCAGAAACCCCATCACCACAATCACCAACGACATCAGCAGCGCCTGCCAGAAACTGAAAGGCGTCATCCAGAACATGCAGCCACCGATCAGCGTTGCCGATAAGCCGCCACCCACCAGTCCTTCCACGGTTTTCGATGGACTCACCAGCGGCGCGACCTTGTGTTTGCCAAAGAGCTTGCCGAACACGTACTGCAACACGTCACTCAACTGAACGACAAACACGAGATAGAACAGCAGCAATGCGTTCTGTCCTTTGAAGCCTTCCAGATCCAGCAGCAACAGGGCCGGCGCGTGGCTGATGCAGTAGATGCAAATCATCACCCCCCACTGGATCTTGGCGGCACGCTCCAGAAAGCTGTCGGTGTCCTGACTCAGCACTGCAATCGCCGGCAGCAGCAGGAAGGCGTACACCGGAATCAGCAGTGTGAACAGCGAATACCAGTGCGTACCGATCAGCACGTATTGCAGCGGGATCAAAATGAAAAACGCTGAAAACAGTGCGTTATGGTCGCCGGGGCGTGTCGGCGTCAGGGTAATGAACTCCCTGAGCGCAAACAGTGAGATGAAGCCGAACAGGATGACCGTCGCATTCCCGCCCAGCAGGTAGGAGACGAAGAATATGATCACCATCCCCCACCAGGCATTCACTCGCTGATTGAGGTTTTCGATGGTCGAGATCGAGCCCTCGGTTTTCGCCCGCTTGGCCAGCACGTGGCCGATGATCGAAGCCACCGCCAGCAAGCAGGCGATGGCGCCAAAGAACCACAAGAATTTTTGTTCAAGCGTCATGCCGACAACCTCACGATGGCGTCACGCGCCCGTTGCAGAAACACCTGTTTTTCCTCATCGGCAACCCGTTGCATCGGGTCGCCGATACGGATCGTGCAGATGATGGGCAACGGCACGTGTTTGCCTTTGGGCATGGAGCGGTGCAGGTTTTCCAGGTAGATGGGCACCAGATCAACCTCGGGGAACGCCTCGGCGAGCCGGTACAGGCCGGATTTGAACTCTCCCGGTAATGCCTGGCTGGAACGCGTGCCTTCCGGAAAGATGATGATCGAATGTCCGGACCGCACCACATCAAAAATAGGCTCAAGCACGTTGGTGCCGGGTGTCGGGTTGCGCTCAATCAACACGGCATTCAAGCCTTTCTGCGAGATGTAGCGCAGGAAACGGTTCTTGCCCCAGTAGTCGGCGGCGGCCACCGGTTTCACATTGACCCGGGCTTCAGGGGGCAGGGCGGCAATAATTGCCAGCGTGTCCATGTGGCTGGTGTGATTGGCAAAATAGATACGCTGGCGGGTCAGGTCCGGCGGGCTTTCCCAGCGGGCCGTAACACCGATCAGGAAACGCAGTACGGAAATCAGCGCATTACTGATCCACATGGAGATTCCCCTTTAGCTGACGCGAAATGGCCAAGGTTCGCGTGACGCAGGTTGCGGCGGATCCGACAGCAATGATCAGCAGCGCGATCAACAGCACGTAGTGAGTGCCATACACCGTTGTTTCGACTGCATTGAGCAACAGCCCGGCGGTCATCACCGCCATTCGATGCTGCTTGGCCATGGGGCCCATGAACGTCTGCTTGAGGCCCAGCGAACCGCCAAAGACGCGAACATAAGCCGTCAGCGCCGCGGCCAACGCCGCGAACCATCCGAGGTCGACGTGCCCAATGGCATACCCGAGCCCGATGATCAGCAGGCTGTCGGCAATACGGTCGGGGAATTCGTTGTAGAGGCTGCCGATGTCGGAATGCTTGCCACCTTCGATGGCCACCATGCCGTCGAACAGATTGCACAGCAGGCGCAGTTGAATGCCGACGGCGCAGAGGAGTGAGCCAATGAGGCCGTTATCAATATTTAGCGCCAGCGCCCCGGCGAGTGCGAAGGCGATGCTGGCGACGGAAATCTGATTGGGGGAAATGTCGCGTTTCACCAGCCGGTCGGTGATACGTTTCGCCCAACCCGCCGAGCGCGTCTTGATGGGCCTTCTGTTGTCATCCATTTGCCAATGTCCATATTAGTGATGAGGCGTTGCCAGTTGCGCCGCAGGGACGAGCCGACCGACAGCGTCCGACAATATAAAGGCTTTCCCTGGCCCTTGCGTTTATTTACTGACTGACAGGTCGAGCCGGCAATTTCAGCTCCGCACACAACCCACCCCCCTCGCGATTGCTCAGCGTCAACGAGCCACCGATGGCGATCGCCAATTGCTGCGCAATCGCCAGGCCCAGCCCGGTCCCGCCGGTGCTGCGGTTACGCGAGTTTTCGACGCGGTAGAACGGTTCCATCACGTGCGCCAGTTCTTCCTCGGAGATGCCCGGCCCGCGATCCATGACTTTCACCGACAGGTTGCCGTTTTTGCTTTCAACCCAGAGTTCGGCGGCTCCGGCGAACTTCAGCGCGTTGTCGGTGAGGTTCACCAACACTCGACGTAACGCATGGGGACGGGTGTCGATCACCGTGGCACTTTTGCCTTCCAGCGATACGTCTTTGCCCATGTCCTGATAGTCGAATACCAGGCTGTCGAGGAACGAGTCCAGGTCGGTGCGACGGCTTTCTTCGGTGGCACCATGGACGCTGCGGGCATACGCCACGCCTTCGCGTACCAGATGCTCCATCTCGCCGAGGTCGTTCCACAGTTTGTCTTTCTCGCTGGAGTCGTCCATGAATTCAGCGCGCAGTTTCATGCGGGTGATCGGGGTTTGCAGGTCGTGGGAAATGGCTGCCAGCAGTTGCATGCGTTCTTTGAGGTACGCGGCGATGCGCGCCTGCATGGCATTGAACGCCTTCGCGGCGTGGGCAACTTCGGTCGGGCCTTTTTCGTCCAGGTGCACGGGGTGGGCGTTCGGGTCCAGGGTGTCCACGGCTTGCGCGAGGCGCGTGAGGGGGCGGATGGCGATTCTGACGGCCAGCCAGGTGCAGGCAATCATCAACGCCAATTGGCCGAGCAGGACGAACGGCAGCCACGGCGACAGCGGCACCATCGATGGGCGCACGTCGATGGTAACCGGGCTGCCATCGGCCAGTTTCAGATGAACCTGGAAGTGTTTGATCGGGCCGGGAATGTCGGTCACGGTCATTGGGTAGTCCTTGCCGATGGCGTCCTTGATCGAGGTCACCGCAATCGGCGTGTCACTCATGGCCGTGCCCGGCGAACCTTCGTCCAGCAAATAGCGGTAATTGCGCCGCTCCAGTTGTTGCAACCAGCTTGCCCGTTCCGCGGCGGGCAAGCGGTCGAGGATGGCGATGGACGTCGAGACATCGGTCTCCAGATTGCCGAGCATGGTGTTTTTCGCGGTTTCGTAACGCTCGTAGTACTGCGCGCCGAAGGACAGCGCTTGCGCCAGGATCAAGCCAATCAGGAAGATCAACGACAGGCGTGAGGCGAGGGTGCGCGGCCAACGAATCGTGACGTTCATGAGGGCGCCCCGAGTACTTCCACCGCCAACGAAAACACATAGCCCTCGCTGCGCACGGTTTTGATGTAGGCCGGTTCGCGGGCATCGTCCAGCAAGCGCTGGCGCAAGCGGCTGACCAGCAAGTCGATGGAGCGGTCAAACAGATCGGCGTCGCGGCCCTGGGTCAGGTTCAGCAGTTGATCGCGATTGAGCACCCGCTGCGGGTGATCGAGAAACACTCGCAGCAGGCGATATTCGGCACCGCTCAGCGCCACCATGGTGCCGTCTTCGTCCAGCAGGTGCCGGGCCGAGGTGTCCAGGCGCCAACGACCGAACGCCAGCAGGCGACCGCTCTCGGTCACCACCAGGTTCGGCGGCAGCATGCGCGTGCGGCGCAGCACGGCGTTGATGCGGGCGAGCAACTCGCGGGCGGCGAAGGGTTTGACCAGGTAATCGTCGGCGCCCATTTCCAGGCCGATGATGCGGTCGGTTTCGTCGTTGCGCGCGGTGAGCATCAACACCGGCGTGGCCTTGTGTTTGCCGGCGCGCAATTCACGGCAGAGCATCAGGCCGTCGTCGCCGGGCATCATGATGTCGAGCACGATCAGGTCCACCGGCGTGGTTTCGAGGAAGGTGCGCATTTGGCGCCCGTCGGCGACCACGGTGGTGCGCAGGCCGTTCTTCTTCAGGTAGTTGCCTACCAGCTCCCGGATCTCGCGGTCATCGTCGACGATGAGAATGTGATCGACGTGTTCCATGGGGCCTTGCCTCTGTCAGTAGGGGAATGCTGCCCAGTCTATCGAGCCTTGGCCCGCTCGCCTTCCGCGCTTTGTATTGCAGTGTATCTGGCAGGGCGGCGGATACACATGAACGCAAAAACAGCTGTTTCCAGGGGGTTTGTATCGCTGTGTATCGCAGGGCGGCTTTGATACGTACCGATTTATACGCGCCTGTTTTCGACACAGGCCAGATACCTCGCAGGCTTCTAATAGGTTCCATCGAGGCACACCAGACCGCCTCGGCTCAATCGAACGACCTACCCATTGAAGCCTTGAGGACATCGCCATGAACACGAAAGCCATCTACGCCGCATGCCTGTTTGCTGCCCTGAACATCTGCACCTTGTCGGCCCGTGCCGAAGCAGACGTTACCGCCAAAACCTACACCTACGGCACTCACCTGGACATCAGAAAGGTCGTGTCGCTGAAACAAGACGCGACCCCGGTCTGCGGCGTGGTGGATGCGCAACTGACTTACCTGGATTCGCAGAACAAAACCCAGGTTCTTGACTACCGAAAAGTGGCTGACAACTGCAACTCGGACAACTGATTGCTGCGATCACCCATTGCCCACCCCCTTCGAAACAGGAAGACCCTCATGAACAACGTAAGCCGCTACCTGACCGCCATTGCCTTCTCCGTCGCCGGTGCCGCCGCCCATGCCAATGCCGCTGTTGAACAGAGCAGTTGTGGCAGTGTCACGTGCTTCCAGCTGACGCCGGTGGCGCACAAGGATTCCACCGCATTTCTGGCCGAGGACGGTTATAGCCGGACGCCGCAGGGGCAGATGGTGGCAGAGAACGGCGCAAGCCGGACTCCCCAGGGGCAGCAACTGGATAGCCAGACTGCCTGATGCCAGACACAACTTATCCAACCACCACCACCCACTGTGGGAGCGAGCTTGCTCGCGATGGCTGAGTGTCAGTCGACATCCATGTTGGGTGTACTGACCTCATCGCGAGCAAGCTCGCTCCCACAGGGATTTTCAGTGTGCCGCGCTCTTTATTTCAAAGGTGATCCCATGTTCCTCATCGCTTTCCTGGGCGGCATATTGACCGTCCTCAGTCCTTGCATCCTGCCGGTCGTACCGTTCCTGTTCGCCGGGGTCAAACGTACACGTTCCTCCATTCTGCTGACCCTCGGCGGCATGGTCCTGACCTTCGCCCTGATTTCCAGCCTGGCCGTGGTCAGCAGCGAGTGGGTGGTGCAGGCCAACAACACCGGTCGCCATGTGGCCCTGATCGTGATGGGGCTGTTTGCCTTGTCGTTGATCTCTGCCCGGGTCGGAGACTGGCTGGCCCGTCCGTTTGTGGCGTTGGGCAACCGTCTGGATCCGGATTCGCGCAAAATCTCCGGCCCGTTGAGTTCGGTCATGATCGGTGTGGCCACCGGCCTGCTGTGGGCACCCTGCGCCGGGCCGATCCTCGGGGTCATCCTCACCGGCGCCATGCTGCAAGGCGCCAATGCGCAAACCAGCCTGTTGCTGGTGGCATACGGCCTGGGCAGTGCGTTGTCGCTGGGGGTATTGATTTTCGCCGGTCGCGGCCTGGTCAATCGCTTGAAAGCGTCGATCCCGGTCACTGGATGGCTGCGTCGTGGTGCCGGTGTCGCGGTGCTGGCTGCCGCCGCGGTGATTTCCACTGGCGCGGACAAAACCTTGCTGGCCAGTACATCGTCCGAAGGCGTCAGCAGCCTGGAGAAAGGTGTGCTGGAAAACGTGCCGAAGGTCGTCGATTACTTTGTCAGCAAAGTCAAAGCCGACCCGATGGACAACGCCCAAGGCGCGATGCCCTCACTGAACGGCGCCGTCGAATGGATCAACTCACCGGCCCTGACCCGCGAATCGCTGAAAGGCAAAGTGGTACTGGTGGATTTCTGGACCTTCGACTGCATCAACTGCCAGCACACGCTGCCGTATGTGAAGGACTGGGCAAAGAAATACGAGAAGGAAGGCCTGGTAGTGATTGGCGTGCACACTCCGGAATACGGTTTCGAGCGCATCATCGACAACGTCAAGGATCAGGTGAAAAAACTCGGCATCACCTACCCGGTGGCGATCGACAACAACTACACGATCTGGCGTGCATTCGATAACCAATACTGGCCGGCGCATTACCTGATCGACGCCAAGGGTCAGGTGCGTTACACCCACTTCGGTGAAGGCAGCTACGAGACGCAGGAGAAGATGATTCAACAACTGCTGGAAGAAGCCAAAGCGCCTGCGGCGTAATCCTCCAAATCAATGGCCCACAGGATCCGCGCCGTGGGCCATTGATTTTTTCTCCTGATTACGCCGCCACGCAGCGGGTGGCGTACCGAACTCGCGGCGAAAGGCCCGGCTGAACGCCGTATCGGTCTGGTAACCCACCTCTTCGGCGATGCGTATCAATGAGCTGTTACTGCTGCGTAACAGGTTGGCCGCCAGCAACATCCGCCATTGCGTCAGGTACTGCATGGGCGAGCTCCCCACCAATTGCTGAAAGCGCTCGGCCAATACCGATCTTGACGTCCCGGCCGTGCGCGCCAGTTCATCCACGGTCCAGGCGTGACAGGGCTTTTTGTGCAGGGCATTCAACGCGGCGCCGACAATCCGGTCGCCGACACCCGCCAGCCACCCGGTTTGCCCTTCGCCCTGTTCTTGCATGTACAGGCGCAGCACTTCGATGAACAACACCTCGGCCAGTTTGGCCAGCACGCCTTCGCCGCCAGGCCTGGGCGAGCGGGCTTCGGCCAGCGCATAACGCACTGAAGACTCCAGCCAGATCCCGGCATTCGAGCCGCGCACGTTGACCCGGACCACCGCTGGCAGGCCCGTCAGCAACATGCCTGCCAACCGCGTATCGCACGCCAGATAGCCGCACACCAACCGCGTGACCGCGCCGCCCCCGCCGTAACTCAATTGCCGTGGACGCCGCGCCAGCACGACGTCCAGCCGCGCACCCGTGGCGGGCGGCAGTCCGGGTTTAGAGCTCATGCGATGGGCATGCCCCTGCGGAAACACCACCACATCGCCAGCCGACAGCAGCAGCGGCGGATCATCACCGAGTTCGACGTAACACTCGCCTTCGGTGATCAGGTGGAAAATCACCACTCGCTCGGCACCGGGTTCCAGAAACGGTGCCGCCGTGTCGGCGCTCGGCGACTGATAGCACCAGGGCGCGGTGAACCGGGCATTGATAAAAATCGCGCCGACCAGGCGCACGACACGCAAGGTTTGGGAGAGGGCGTCCATGGAGGTTTCCCCGTGTACGAATGGTGTTGATTGTGAGCCTGTCACCGCGCTGCGCCAAACCTCCGGACGATCGGACAAGGTTGGCCGACGATCGGGCAGGACGCGGGCGTGCGCCGGGGCGATAGTTTGCCTACAGGTTCACTACCGACCCTGTCATCAATAACAAGAATGAGAGGTTGCCATGCCGAAGTTCGTCATAGAACGCGATATCCCGGGCGCTGGAACACTGTCAGAACGGGATTTGAAAGCCGCCGCGCTAAAGTCCTGCAGCGTGTTGCGCGAATTGCCAGAGGTGCAGTGGCTTCAGAGTTACGTCACCGGTGACAAGCTCTACTGCGTGTACATCTCACCCAGCGAAGCACTCATCAAAGAACACGCGACCCGTAGTGGTTTCCCGGCCAGTCGTATTTCCCAAGTGGCAAGCATCATCGATCCCACCACGGCGGAATAGGCCGCGGTCGGTTGCCATCCGTACGGAGCAGACTTCATGAGTACACCGATTGATCTAACTGCCCTGAAAAACCGTCAGATGGCCTCTTGGGCCAGTGGCGACTACACCGTTATCGGGACCACTTTGCAGATTGTCGGTGAACAACTCGCCGAAGCCTGCGACTTGCTCTGTGACGAGCGGGTGCTGGACGTGGCCGCCGGTAACGGCAATGCAACACTCGCCGCCGCACGCCGAGGCTGCGCTGTCACCTCGACCGATTACGTCGGCGCGTTGCTGGAGCGTGGCGAAGAACGGGCCAGGGCAGAGCGTTTGCCAGTGACCTTCCAGGTGGCCGACGCCGAGGCGCTGCCGTTCGAGGACGCGAGCTTCGATGCCGTGCTGTCGACGTTCGGCGTGATGTTTACGCCGGACCAACCCAAAGCGGCCGCAGAACTGGCGCGAGTCTGCCGCCCCGGTGGCCGGATCGGCCTGGCCAACTGGACGCCGGAAGGTTTTGTCGGCCAGGTGTTCAAGACCCTGGGCCAGCACCTGCCGCCACCGCTGGGGGCACAACCGCCGTCCAACTGGGGCACCGAGGCCTGGCTGCATTCACACTTTGACGAACACGACTTCCTGGTCCAGGTGACGCGTCGTGCCTTCAATTTCCGCTATCGCTCGCCGGCGCACTTCATCGACGTCTTCCGCAACTGGTACGGGCCGATCTATAAAGCCTTCGCCGTGCTGCCTCCCGAGGGCGCCGAGGCCTTTGAACAGGACCTGACCGAGCTGTTGAACCGGATGAACCGGGCGGGGGAGAAGTCGCTGGTGGTGCCGAGTGAATACCTCGAAGCCGTCATCACAAGACGCTGACCCGGCGTAGATCTAACTGTAGGAGCCGAGCTTGCTCGCGATGGCGGCGTATCGATCGATATTTATGCTGTCTGACACACCGCCATCGCGAGCAAGCTCAGCTCCGACAGGGGATTTTGTATGCTTTGGAGGTTACACGATGCTGGCGCCTCGGGCCGCCAGCAGTTCGCGCAACACCGAGCGGTGACAGTGCGCCTCTTCCTCGCAATAACAACCCACGGCCAGCGAAGTGTGATGGGAGAGGGCGGCCAACAGGTCCAGTAACTGGCTTGGCGCGGGTTGGTTCATTTCTACCTTGAACTTGCGTCTGAAGGCCTCCCAGGCCTTGTCGTCCGTGGCCGCTTTGGCTTCAGCCACCAATTCGGCACTCGGCGACAGCAACGGCTGCCACACGTCGTAAAAATCACGGCGGGCAAACTCAGCCTTCGGTACGCCACGGGGTGGACGGCGCACGGTGCCCAGGCGCAAGCCTTCATCAGGGGAGCGCGGCGAGCCGAGGCGGACGATATGAATGGCCATGGCGTTACGGGTGCCGCGAGCCGTCATGCCACTCCAGCGCCGTGCGCCAGAGGCAGATCCCCAGGAAATACGCCGACATCAGCAACCAAAGCCCCATCACCATCGGATTGATGACGGGATGGTTGATCACCAGCGACAAACTGCACAGCAGCCAAATGGCCGTCACCGCAATGTTGATCGGCATGAACTTGCGCACGCGAAACGGGTGCAGGAACTTCATCCGCGTCACGGTCAACAAGGCCAGGCCAATGACGGTGAGCAAGGTGATCCATGGCGTCGGCGCGATGATGTACAGGCACAGCGCAACCACATTCCACGCGGCCGGAAAGCCCTGGAAGTAGTTGTCTTTGCTCTTCATGTTGACGTTGCAGAAGCAGAACAGCGACGACACCAGAATCAGCGACACGCTCAGCAGCAGCGTGTAGTCCGGCAGCGGGATGTAGCGATAGATGAACAGCGCCGGGATAAACACATAGGTCAGGTAGTCGATCACCAGGTCCAGAATCGAGCCATCGAAACTGGGCAGCACCGATTGCACATTGACCTTGCGCGCCAGCGCGCCATCCAGCCCGTCGACGATCAGCGCGACGCCCAGCCACAGCAGGCACTGAGTCGGCTGGTTATCCAGCAATGCCAGGGTGGCGAGGAAGGCAGTCACCACGCCGGTGGCGGTAAAACCATGGGCGCCCCAAGCTTTGAGCCTGGCAATGTGTACGGTCGAAATCACGGGGGCGTTCTCCAGTAAATGAAGCAAGCCTGTTATCACCCCTTCAAGTGGGGGTGTCGGCAAACCGGGTCGGTTGCAGGTATCGACCGGGAATCCGGGGATAAGGTTCAGCGTCTGTAAATCTTAGCTGCATGGCAAGAAAATACCCCGGATAAACGCCGGGCGTTCGAGGAAACGCCGACGCTGGCGCACCGTCTGATTTCAGCAGCCCAATGGTCGTGGCGCATTTGTCGGTGAGGACTATCGTTGCCTGACCGGATCAACTTCTCTTGAAGAGGACAGCGTCATGAATACCAGCGATCTGCTCGAACAATTGCTGCGGGCCGGCCAGGGCTCGATGGGTCAACAGGGCGGCGGTGGCGCGTCGTCTCAAGATCCGCTGGGCGGACTCGGTGGCTTGCTGGGTGGCCTGGTGGGCGGAGGGGGCGGTTCAAGCAGTGGCGGTGGCGGCCTGGGTGGATTGCTCGGCGGTTTGCTCGGCGGTGGTTCAGCGACGGGTGGTTCGACCCAGAGTCGCTCCGGTGGCGGCACCAATTACGCGGCCCTGGCGTCGTTGGGAATGATGGCATTCCAGGCGTATCAGAGCTGGCAGCGCAGTCAGGCTTCGGCACCCCGACAGCCGCCGCGCACGGCTGATCTATTGTCGGGGCCGGAAATAGAAGACCACAGTCATGCCGTGTTGCGTGCATTGATTGCGGCGGCGAAAGCCGATGGCCGCATTGATGCGGCCGAGAAGCAGCTAATCAGCGCTGAAATCGGCAAGCACACCGATGACCCAGACCTTCAGCAATGGCTGGATGAAGAGGTGGCCCGGCCGCTGGATGCCGTCGATGTGGCGGTGTCGGCAACGGACCCGGCGATTGCGGCGGAAATGTACCTGGCGAGCGTGATGCTGGTGAACGATCAGGGGGACGCCGAGCGGACCTATCTCGACGAATTGGCAGCGGCGCTGGAGATTGATCCTGAACTGCAAGTGCATCTGGAGCAGCAGGCCAAGGGAGGCGCGGCCTGAGCGGCTGTAACGGACGCTACAGCAGAAACGTAACGCCATGCGCCGCGGCGATCTCAAGGATCCGCGGCAAATCCTCCGGCACCCGCAGCCGATCCACCGCCGCAAAGAACTGCCCGCCCCTTGGATCGGAGACCACACCAATCATTTTCGCGGTCGGGCTGAGGTTCTTGTAAGCATGGATCGCCCCACCGGGAATATGCACGTAGCCCCCGGCTGACACCGTGGTGGACGTGCCCGCTACCGTCACTTCGACCTCGCCGGCGACCACATAGAACGCTTCATCCCACGGATGAAAGTGCGGCGGCGGCCCGCCCCCTTGCACGCCTTCCTGAATGTGCATTTCAAAAGGCTTGCTCAGATCGCCGCCGGCGAGAATCGTGATCGCCTCGCCGACGACATTCACCGGTGTCGGCGTTTGGGCTTGCTCGATGATGTGAACCGTTCGCATGATTGCTCTCCGCAGGATGAATCCGCACTGGCTGAGTATATTCACCCGCGAGCCGTCGGGTGCCGCGCCTGAGGCCCGTTTGTCCGAGTGGTTTGAATGCCGATGGAATTTTTATCTGGCCCGGTTGCTCTGCTGATTAGAGACGCCTTCATGACGGCGGCATCGGCAGCAGGTATGCCATGAACAAGACCCTGGATGACTACAACCGCTTGCGCGATTTTTCGGCGACCTCAGAGCCCGTCGCGACCAAACGCCTGGCCAAAAAAAACGCGAAAGACCACGCGTTGCAGTTCTGCATTCAGAAGCATGACGCCTCACGTCTGCATTACGATTTTCGCCTGGAACTTGAGGGGGCGCTGAAAAGCTGGGCGGTGCCTAAAGGCCCGTCCCTGGACCCCAAGGTCAAGCGTCTGGCGGTTCACGTCGAAGACCATCCGCTCGATTACGCGACGTTTGAGGGCAGCATTCCCGAAGGGCATTACGGCGCGGGCGATGTGATCGTGTGGGACCGCGGTGTGTGGATTGCGCAGGAGGATCCGGTCAAGGCCTACGCCAAGGGCAAGCTCAAGTTCGAACTGCAAGGCGAGAAGCTTGGTGGTCTATGGAGCCTGGTGCGCACGCACATGCCGGGCAAACAGGAGCAATGGTTTCTGATCAAGCATCAGGACAGCGCGGCCAAGCCCGAGAGCGATTACGATGTGGTCACCGCCGAGCCCGACAGCGTGCTCAGTGATCGGACCCTCCTGGCCAAACAATCGAAGTCGACGGTTAAACCCAAACCCGTCAAGCAACCGGCACGCAAAGTGGCGACTAAAGAGACATCGGCGCCACTCACCGGCGCTCGCAAAGCCAAACTGCCAGAGCAGCTCAAACCCGAACTGGCCACGTTGGTGGAGAAGGCTCCGGACGGTCAGTGGCTTTACGAGATCAAGTTCGACGGTTACCGGATCATGGCCCGCATCGACCACAGCGACGTCAGGCTCTTCACCCGTAACGGTCACGACTGGACCCACAAACTGCCCAGGCAGGCCGAAGCATTGGCGGCATTGGGCCTCGAATCGGCTTGGCTTGACGGTGAAATGGTGGTGGCCAACGAGCAGGGCGTACCGGACTTTCAGGCGCTGCAAAATGCCTTCGACGCCGGTGCCAGCGCCAACATCGTGTACTACTTGTTCGACCTGCCTTATCTCAACGGCGTGGACCTGCGCGAGGTGCCGGTCGAAGAACGCAGGGTGGCGCTGTCGACCGTGCTCAAGCAAAATCATGACCCGCTGCTGCGCTTCTCGGATTCTTTCGCTGAAGCACCAGACGCCTTGCTCAACAGCGCCTGCCAAATGCAGATGGAAGGGCTGATCGGCAAGCGCATGGGCTCACCTTATGTGTCACGACGCAGCAGCGACTGGATAAAGCTCAAGTGCAAACATCGGCAGGAATTCGTGGTGGTCGGCTACACCGATCCGAAAGGGTCGCGTCATGCATTCGGTGCCTTATTGCTCGGGTTGCACGACCGTGACAGCGCTCAATTGCGTTACGCCGGGAAGGTTGGCACCGGATTCAACGAGACGACGCTCAAGCGCATCTTCGAACAGCTCAAACCCTGGCAGACGAAGAAGCCGTCGGTGGTCAACCCACCGAGCGGTTTCGAGGCCAAGGGTGTGCACTGGCTCAAGCCCACGCTGCTGGCCGAAGTGGCGTTTGCTGAAATGACCAAGGAGGGCTCGGTGCGCCATGCGGTGTTCCATGGCCTGCGCGAAGACAAACCCGCCAAAGGCATCACTGAGGAGCGTCCCCACGTGGTGAAGACCCCAGAGAAAAAAACCGCCGGTGCGCAACCTGCACCGTCGCAGGCTGGCCTGGTCAAGGGCGAGGTGCGCATCACCCACCCCGACCGGGTGATCGACGCCACCACCGGGACCACCAAAGTTCAGTTGGCCGAGTATTACGCCAGCGTTGCGCAGTGGATTTTGCCCGAGCTCAAGGACAGGCCCGTGGCACTGGTTCGTGCACCGGAGGGGATCGCTGGTGAGTTGTTTTTCCAGAAAAATGCCGAGCACTTGGCCATTCCAGGCATCACCACGCTGGACAAGGCACTCACCGGCCAACCGGTGATGATCATCAACAACGCCCAAGCGCTGATTGGCGCCGTGCAAATGAGTACCGTGGAGCTGCACACCTGGAATGCCACCGCCGATAATCTCGAGCGGCCCGATCGTTTCGTGCTCGACCTTGATCCGGACCCGGCGCTGCCCTGGAAAAGCATGGTCGAGGCGACTCAGCTAACGCTGTCGGTGCTCGATGAACTGGGGCTCAAGGCCTTCCTCAAAACCAGCGGCGGCAAGGGTATTCACCTGGTGGTGCCGCTGACCCGCAAGCAGGGTTGGGACGAGGTGAAGGACTTCAGCCATGCGATTGTCAGCCACATGGCGAAGCTGTTGCCGGAACGCTTTTCTGCCGTCTCGGGGCCGAAGAATCGGGTCGGGCGGATCTTCATCGATTACCTGCGCAACGGTCTGGGTGCCACCACCATTTGCGCCTACGCCGTGCGTACTCGTGAAGGTTTACCGGTGTCGGTGCCAATCTTTCGCGAGGAAGTGGCCGAGCTCAAAGGGGGGAACCAATGGAACGTGCACAATGTGCATGAGCGTCTGGCCGAGGTGGGTGAGGGGCCTTGGGCGGGCATGAGGAAAACCCGGCAGACGATTACGGCTGAGATGCGGCGACGGGTGGGGATGAAAAAGTAATCGGCAGTGAGGATGCCGGCGCCCCTTCAACAGGGCGCCAGCCGGCGCTCTTTGTTACTTGATGAATTGCAGGAGGTCGGAGTTCAGCTTGTCGATGGCCGCTTTAAAATCCTTGGCAGTGACGTTCTGGCTTTCGTTTTCCAGGGTGGTACCAAAGACCTTGCGCACGACTCTGCCCACGGTCTGGTTGGTTCTGGCATCGACGAATTCAGCTTCGATATACAGTTCGGTGTCCTGGTCACGATGACCGGTGGCTGCCTGTGTCGCCCCGACAACGGCAGCGATCGGCACCACTTCATACCACTTCATGCCTTCGTTCGAGGCGCTGACCCCGGTGATCGCCGCACGCAAGATCAAGGTTCTGGAGCCGGCCGGTGCTGACGCCGAGTTGGTCACAACCCGGTATTTGGTGCCCAGCGTGGCTTTGGCTTTGCTGGTCATGTAGCTCTGAATATCGGCCAGCGTCTGCTGATTCACCCGCTCGTTGGGTTTCGGCGCCGGGTAGAATTCCAGCTTGTTGAACGCCACGGTGTCATACGCATTCGGGTTCCACGATGGGCTCACCCAACGCATTGCCGTACCACCGCTGGGCGTTTCGACTTCCTGCAGGTTGTTGTAGCTCGACAGGTAACCGGAATATTGTTCCTTTTCCGTGACCTTCGAAGTACAACCGCCAAGCAAGACGCCGGTCAGTGCAGCACCGATGAGCAAGTTTCGTGACAGATTCATAGTGGTGTTTACTCCATGGTTTGAGTCGTGTTGTTCATTGCAGTGCATCAAAAACGCCAAGTCATGTTGCCGGTCAGGGCTTGAATCCAGGCTTTGTCGAATTGACCGGAAATTCGATCGCCTGACACGGCCTTGGTCTGGTTGTCGGGCATGTCGTCGAGCCAGATCATGGCCCAGCTGACATTCACGTCGGTGTCCTTGTTCAGAGCATAGGTGGCTCCTGTGGCAATGCGCCAAGATTCGTTCATCGGCAAGATAACGGAGCGATTGCTGTCCGAGACCGCGCTGCTGTCGTAGGCCATACCGACGTTCCACAACCATTGTTCGGTGGCCTGGTATTGCGCGCCCAGCGAAAGGTGCCAGGTGTCCTTGAACCCGGCGTCGACCGTTTTCGATTGAGCCCCCAACGCGCTGGTATCGACCTCCACCCCGATCTCACCGAACTCAGACCAGTCCTGCCAGTTGGCCGAGGCCAGCAAGGCCCATTGGCGGTCGAGTTGCTGGTACAGGCTCAGGGTCACGGTCTGCGGCACTGATGTGTCGATTTTAGTGTTGGTGTTGTTGATGCGATCCAGCAGGCGGCCGTCGCCTTTCACATCCAGCCGATCCTCGAAGTCCAGATCGACTTTGCTGGTGTAGGTCAGGCCGATGCGCGTACCGGGTTGTGGTGCGTAGATGACCCCAACGTTGGCGCCATAGCCCCAGGTGCCATCCTTGTATTTGAACTGGCCATCTGCGCGGTCGGTGAAGCCGAAGGGAGAGCGGTCAATGGCGGTATCTGCCTTCAATATGCCGTACATGGCTTTGATGCCCACGCCCACCGACCACTGCTCGTTGAAGCGGTAGGCCACGCTCGGCACCAGGGACAAACCGAGCAGGCTGACGTTCTGTGCGAAGTAGCGCCCGGACCAATCGTTGTCGTAATTGAGTGCCAGCCCGAAGTCGCCGTACTGGCCGAAACCGACGCTCCAGTGATCGTCGAGTTCATGCGTGACAAAGAAGCTGGCGCCGGGAATCGGATCGAGGGCATTGCCACTGTTACTGCCTGAAACGTTGGTGCCGGAGTCTCGATCGAAACTCAAGTCGCCATAAAGCACCTGCAAGCCTGCGGTGATTTGCGTGCCGGGCAGGTAACTCATACCCGCCGGATTGCTGGCGATGGTCGAGGGGCCTTGAGCGCGCGCAGCGGCACCGGCGTTGGCCAGGCCGGCGTTATCGGTGCCGATTTCGTAGAGCATGATTCCGCCAGCCCAGGCTTGCTGGCAGCAGAGCGCAAGAAGGGTGAATGTGGGTAGAGCAACTGTTCTTGTTCGCATGGTTTCCCCCCAGGAAATGTCCCTTCAAACAAGGGTGGCTGGCGCCAGCCACCCTTGGATTCTGCTGGTTACTTGGCCATGGCTGCCCGGGCCGCTTCGATCTTGGCCTTGACCGAGTCGAGGTTGAAGCTCGCGCCTTTTTGCATCGGCGGGAACTCGATGGCGGTTTCAGCCAGTTTGGCGACCTGTTGCTGGACAAACACAAAACGCCAGAACTGATACTTGAACCAGTCAAAGTATTGCGTCGAACCTTGCGCGGCCCCATTGTCCGCCCAGCCCATGCGTTCGAACGGGTCGAGCCGCAGGTTGGTCAGGTACGGCACGTCCACCGCAACCTTAGCTCCCAACCAGGCACTTGGCTGGTCAATGAAACGATATTTGTAGTCATCGATGCGCACTGCACCGAGGGTGCTCTCTCCAAAGTAGAAGATCTCGTGGCGGTTCGACGGACCCTTTCCGGTAATCATCGGCGTCTGGTCGTAACCGTCGAGGTGCACTTTGTAGGTGGTATCGCCCAGTTGTTTACCCTTGAGCAGTTCGGCGGTGATGTTCGGGTTACCCGCTGCCGCGACCAGGGTCGGGAACCAGTCCATGCCCGACATGATGCCGTTGGCGACCTGGTTGGCCGGTACTTTGCCCGGCCAGCGAATAATCGCCGGTACCCGGAAGCCGCCTTCCATAATGGTGCCTTTGCCCATGGCAAACGGGGTGGTGCCGCCATCCGGCCAAGTGAAGTTCTCCGCGCCATTGTCGGTAGTGAAAATGACGATGGTGTTATCGGCCAGCCCGTCTTTTTTCAGCTTGGCCATGACATCGCCAACGACGTCGTCAAGTTGCGCCATGCCGGCTTCCTGTTCCGACCAGCCGTTTTCCGAGTTGCGCATGGCTTCGTATTTATCGGACAGGTGGGTAACGATGTGCATGCGAGTTGGATTGAGCCAGACGAAGAAGGGTTTGTTGTCCTGCTTGGCCTTGTCGATGAAGGTAAAGGTCTTGTCGCGGATCTCCTCGTCGACGGTTTTCATCCGCTCTGGATACAGCGTGCCGGCGTCTTCGATTTTCTGTTTGCCGACCTTGCCCCAACGCGGCATCACGGTGCTGTCATCGGTGGTGGTGGCCCAACTGTGGACCATGTTGCGTGGGCCGACAGTCGCTAGCAGGTCTTGCGGATAGTTGGGGTGCGCCGGGTCTTCCATGGCGTCGAGGTGATAGAGGTAGCCAAAGAATTCGTCGAAGCCGTGTACCGTCGGCAGGAACTCGTTCAAGTCGCCCAAGTGATTCTTGCCGAACTGGCCGGTGGCGTAACCCATGGCCTTGAGTGCGGTGGCAATGGTGACCGCTTCAGCAGGAATGCCGACAGGCGAGCCGGCCTGGCCGACCGTGGTCATCCCGGTGCGGATCGGCAGTTCACCGGTGATGAAATTGGCGCGCCCGGCCGTGCAACTGGCCTCGGCGTAATAATCGGTGAAGCGCATGCCTTCGGCCGTGAGCTGGTCGAGGTTGGGGGTGCGGCCGGCCATCATGCCCTGGTTGTAGACACCGATATTCGACCAGCCGATATCGTCGCCCATGATCACCAGGATATTAGGGGCCGATTTGTCTGCTGCCTGGGAGATGCCGGGTAGAGCCATTGCAGACAACAGCACCGATGCGGCGAAGAGCCTGGAAAGCTTTGTCTGGTTCATGTGGAACTCCTGCTTGCGGGAATGGGGTGTCGAAACAGGTCCCCCGACCGGTAGTGAAAATGGCTTTCCCCCGCAAGAGCGTAGTACGACCTGCGAAATATTCAGCAGCAATTGGCCGAAAAAGTGCCGTTGTCGCTCAGGCAATCAGTTTTTTTTCTTATTTGATGATGATTTTCATCGGGTGGAGGTGGCCGGGCTTGCACGCAGTGGTCATGGGCAATGGCGGGATGATCGGAAAATATTCCGTCTGGTTCCGGGGCATTGCTAGACTTTAGTGCTCCAACAGATCTCGGTGGAGAGCAAACGATGCCGTCTTTCCCAACGCAGGCCCGATTGTTCTTCTTTGGCTGGCTGGTGTACTTGTTTGCCGGTCCTTTGCACGCGGCACAACCCGCTGTTGAGGCGGCGCCAGCCATGCAACTGGAACCCAAGGCGCTGGACGTTCTCAAGGCCATGAGTGCCAAGTTGACGAGCACGCCGGGCATGAGTTTCAAAGCCATTACCACTTACGAAAAACCCAGCCGACCGGGGCCACCTCTGGCCTACAACACCGTCGCGTTGGTGACCGTGCAACGGCCAGATCACCTGCGCGTTTTAACCTCGGGTGACGGCCCGGCGACCGAGTTTTACTACGACGGTAAACAGGCCTATGCCTACGCACCGAAGGAAAACCTGCTGGCCCAGGCGGACGCGCCACCCACTATCGATGCGACGCTGGAGGCCGCGTACCAGCGAGCTGCGATTTACTTTCCCTTTACCGATGTGATCGTCGCCGACCCCTACAAGGATTTGTCGAAGGACCTGCGCCTGACGTTTTACATCGGTCAGTCCACGGTGGTTGGCGACACCACCACCGACGTCATTGCCTACGCCAGCGATACCGTGTTTGTGCAAGCGTGGGTCGGTACGCAGGACAAGTTGCCGCGCATGCTGCGTGCCGTGTTTCGGGACGATCCGACGCAATCGCGGCATCAGGTTGCGTTCAGCGACTGGAAGCTCGAATCGGCGATGCCTGAGCAGTTCTTCAGGCCACAGAACAGTGAGAAGGCGCAACGCATTCAGTTTGCCCCGCCACCGGGCATGCGCGCCCCTGCAGGGGTTAAAGAACCGGTGGCAAAACCGCAAAAAACCGAGTGAGGTGACTGAGCCATGAGTCGATCAATCTTGACGCTTGCCGGGGTGTTGATTGCGCTACTGAGCTGCAACCAGGCGGCGGCCTGGTCGCATGCCGGAAGTTTCGGCCGTTCGTGGGGGGGCGGGGGAGACTGGAACCGCTCCGGCGCGTTCGGCTCTGCCTCGGGTGGAGATGGCAGCTGGAGTGGAGAGACTAATCGCGGCGGGTCGGCTTCGGGCGGTGACGGCAGCTGGAACGCGTCGGGTTTTCGAGGAGGCTCGGCATCGGGCAACGATGGTAACTGGAGCGCCAGAGACGAGAATGGCGGGACGGCCTGGGGGAGCGATGGCTCGTGGCGCGCCCAGGGTGAAAATGGCGGCACTGCCGCCGGTTATCGCGCAGACGGCTATGGCACCTCGGTATACCATCCGGCCACCTATGGAACCGGCTATTACCATCCGCCAACGGCAGTCATTGGCAGCAGTGGTTGTTACAACTGTGGCTACGCCTCGGCAGCCGTGGCCGCTGCAGGAGCGGTGTCGGGCGCGGCTGTCGCCAGCGTCGTTGAAGACAATGCCGATAATGATGCCTATAGCGCCGGTTATAACGCTGGAATGGTCGCTACTGCCCCCGAGACGCTGCCCATGGGGTCGACCTTTGCCACGCTTCCTTCCGGCTGCGGGTTGATCGCCGGCCCAGCTGGCACGTTTTATCAGTGCGGGAATTCTTGGGTGCGCCCTGCCTATGGTGCCAACGGCGTCTACTACACCGTGGTGCCGACGCCATGATCCATTGAGCGGTTTTACCAGCGAAACATCGGCAATGGCTTGAGCGGGGAGCGCAGGAACTGCCGCGCCGTGAGCCTGATCAGCATCCTGTGAAAGCCATGATTGGGAAACGTCGCCTTCACCGTTTTGATGTAAGCCCTTGGCAGGCCGAACGTCATCAACCCCAGGGACACATCGATCACATCGGCTCGCCGGAAAGGCTCGACGCTGAGTGCATGGGCGGCGCGGTAAGGCCGCACTTTGTGGTGTTCCAGGATAAGCGCCGTCACTTCGTCGCCAAGGTCCGTCAACTGCCGACTGGCGAGGTACTCCATGGCCTGCTGGACCGACGGTTCCAGGTAGTCGATGGTCCCGTCAGTCCAGATGCCCAGGTCATGAAACGCCGCCGCAATCTGCACCGCCTCCGATGGCAGTGAATCAGTGCCGCTGATCGCGACATAGAAGTTCAGCATCCGATAAATATGATTGCGGTACGCCGTTAGATCAGCACCGATGGCCAGGGCGTAGGACGTCAGTATGTCGTCGGTGACGGGGAACTCCATCACGAGATTCATCGTTACTGCCCTCAGGCATCACGCAACAGGTCGTTGGCGTTGAGGATGTCATAAGCGATTTCCGGGCGATTCTCCAGGCCTCGGCGAATCGCGGCCGGGATTGACTGGCGGGTTTTTCGGCACAGCCCGGGCTGTTCGCCGAGGGTGATGCCGATGCCGCGCATGGTGCGTACTTCGTTGAAGCTGGGGACGATCTCGACGCGGATGCCCAGTTGCTCGTACATGCGGTTTTGCAGGCGTTCGAGGTCGGCCAGGCTCTGCAAGTTTTCCAGTCGATCGAGCAGGCGTTTTTCTTCCTGGCGGGTCAGAAACAGGATGCGCACGTCCGCGCCCGGTGTTTCCAGCAGCGGGTCACGCCCGCAGGTGCAGGCGCCGGGCGGGCAGGGTGAGCGGATCGGAGCGGAGGTCGTCATGGGGTTCAATCATAGAGCGCTCTAATCCGGTTTGCCCATAGGTGATTGGTCAGTCGGAAACATCGGTCGTCGGAATGATTTGCTCATCCTCGACCGGTGCACTGATGGCGGTTTTCTTTTCCCGCCGATCATTCATCCAGTTGTTCAGTTGGGCACCGAATTCGGCAGGCGCTTTGCGCCCGACCCTTCTGGCCAAATCGAGAATGGTTTGCTGGGCGAGCGCTTCTTCCATGCGCTTTTGCGCGGTCATCATGACCGCGTGCACCGCGCAATTACCGTCCAGGGCCCACTCCGGTGGGGAGCCGTCGAACAGGGCGCAGCGTCCACGGATTTCGCGGCAATCGAAGATCCGCTTCTGGCCGTCGATGGCGTTGACGATGTCCAGCACGCTGATTTCGTCCGCCGGGCGCGCCAGTTTGAACCCGCCGCGCACACCTTCGGTGGCGATGACCAGTTTGGCCTTGGCCAGTTTGGTGAAGATCTTGGCCAGGTAATCCAGCGGCACGCCTTGCAATTCGGCGAGGTCGCGCACGCTCGCCTCACGGCTATCGCCGTAATCGCCTACCAGAAAAATCAGGCAATGAATGCCGTATTCAACGCCCGCGCTGTAAAGAGACATTGATATCTCCGACTGAATGAGTCGCCAATGTTATCAGTCGACGGATAGGGAAGCAACGAGCCGTCGACACCCCTAATTAGCCTGGGCGGTCGATGGATGAGAGCTGTTGGCCGGATTGTCGAGGTATCAGGGCAGGTGATGGTAACGATCGATGGAAGGTCGTTGCGTGTTTTAACTCGGATCACTATAGTCGCCGTTGTCGGCTCAACAACGAGCAGAGTCTTTGGTCTTCCCCGGAGTTAAAACGATGAAACAGCACATTCTGGTAATCGGCGCAGGTTTCGGCGGCATGTGGACGGCGTTGAGCGCCACGCGCCTGTTTGACCTTCATGATCATGACGGCGTAGAGCTCACGGTACTGGCGCCTCAGGCCGAGCTGCGTGTGCGTCCGCGCTTCTACGAACCGAATGCTCATCAACTCGCCGCACCGATCGGTGAGCTGTTCGATGCCGTGGGTGTGAAGTTCATCAAGGGCTCCGCAGAGACCATCGATGTGCAGCAAAAACGTGTCGGTTACACCGATGTTTCGGGCACTGCGCAGACGTGCAGCTACGACAAACTCGTTCTGGCCACCGGCAGCCGCCTGGCCCTGCCGGACACCCCGGGTGTGGCCGAACATGCCTTTGATGTGGATCAGATCGAACAAGCCGTGCGTCTGGAAAACCACCTCAAATCCCTGGTCAACCTGCCTGCCAGTAAAAGCCGCAACACGGTCGTGGTGGCCGGTGGCGGTTTCACCGGGATTGAAACGGCGACCGAAATGCCGGCGCGTCTGCGGGCCATCCTCGGCGAGGCCGCGGACATCGAGGTGATCGTCGTCGACCGTGGCGAAAAGGTCGGTGCTTCGATGGGGGCTGAAATCAGCCATAAGATCGCTGAGGCAAGCACTGAGCTGGGCGTGAAATGGCGTTTGAAATCGTCGGTCGTTGCAGTCGACGAGAAGGGTGTGACCTTGGCCGATGGCCAGCGCATCGACGCCAAGACCGTGGTCTGGACCACCGGTGTGCGAGCCAG
This sequence comes from Pseudomonas sp. OV226, assembly GCF_003148705.1. NCBI lineage: Bacteria > Pseudomonadati > Pseudomonadota > Gammaproteobacteria > Pseudomonadales > Pseudomonadaceae > Pseudomonas > Pseudomonas sp. OV226. The sequence goes on from NZ_QGGS01000001.1 coordinate 58,929, forward strand.
TTCGCTGACTGAGCAAATCCCCGCCGAACGTGATGCCATGGGCCGTCTGCACGTGGACAGCCATCTGAAAGTCATCGGCCAGGACGACATCTTTGCCACGGGGGATGTGGCGTACGCGGCCAGTGATGACATCGGTAATCATGCCTTGATGACCTGCCAGCACGCGATCTCGCTGGGGCGTCACGCAGGGAATAACGTGGCGGCGCAAATCCTGGGGGTGGACCCGACGCCGTACAGCCAGCCCAAGTACGTCACCTGCCTGGATCTGGGGGCCTGGGGCGCGGTGTACACCGAGGGTTGGGATCGTCAGGTCAAACTGGTCAAGCAGGAAGCCAAAGACCTCAAAACTCAAATCAATACGGTCTGGATCTACCCGCCGGCAGCTGACCGTGTCACCGCATTGGCAGCCGCGGACCCGATGATCCCGGTAGCTTGATTCGATAACGCTGCGTGAATAAAAAATCCCGCTCAAGTGACCTTGAGCGGGATTTTTGTTTTAGATACGGAAAGCCTGGCGGCCAACCAGCAGCCATTGGCCGCTTTTCTTTTGCCAGATCTGGAAGTTCTCGATTTCGGTCGGGACCACTTCGGTGCCTTTGAGGGCTTGCGCCGAGAAATGATTGCGCACCAGCGCGACATCGCCGGAGACGCTGATGGTCTGGTTTTGCATTTCCAGGGTTTTGAACGCGCTTTTGCCCGTTTCGATATCAGCGATGAAGTCGGTCTTGTCCTGAACCTTGCCGCTGGAATGCCCATAGGTCAGGTTCTCGGCGGTCAGCGCTTTAAGCTCGGTGATGTTCTTGTGCAACATGGCTTGGGTCAGATGGTCGACAGCGCTGGCGACCTCTTTCTCGCCGGAGGCGGGGGCGGCCGCTACGTAGCCACTGAAGAGGCATAAAAAACCGACCAGCAGTTTGACGTTCTTCATAGGTGTTTCCTTGTTGTTATGGGAATGGGTGACTCGTCGGTCATCGTACAACCTATGAAGAATTAAGAAAATACCGGCACGACCTGTATTTCAGGCCGCGCCGGGCGTCGTGCATTTCAGGCCAGCATCGACAGTAAACCGCCCTGACGATCCAGTTTGGCCAGGTCATCGAAACCGCCGACATGGGTGTCACCGATGAAAATCTGCGGCACGCTGCGACGACCGCTGCGGTCGAGCATCTCCTGGAATTTGCCGGGATCAACCTGAACGTTTATCTCCTGCGCGGTGACGCCTTTGCTGCTCAGCAGCGCCTTGGCGTTACGGCAATAGGGGCAGGTGTCGGTGGTGTAGATCGTCACGTTGTTCATTGTCAGTACTCCTGAAATCAAGCGCCGGGTTCAAGCCTCGATGGCGGGGAAGTCGATATCGGTCAGGGCGAGGTTGTTGAGGTAGTTGGTCAGCGTCTGCGAGGCCACATGGGCAATCACTTCAATGATCTTGGCGTCGTTGATGCCGGCGGTACGTGCTGCGTCGATTTGTTCGAGGCTCAGGTGGCCACGGCTTTCGGTGATTTGTTGGGCGAGCGTGGCGAAGGCATTCAGTTGGCCGTGCCGGGCGCTGAGGATGTCCTGCGCCGACAGTCCGGCTTTACCGGCAAACAAGGTATGCGCCGCCAGGCAGTAATCGCAGCCGTTGACCTGCGAGGTGGCCAGGAAAATGGCTTCTTTTTCCGTCGCACTCAGGGATGTTTTACCCAGCGCCACGCCTTGTTGCAGGTAGGCCGCCAATACAGCAGGGGCATGGGCCAGGGTTTTGAAGACATTGGGCAAAAAGCCGATTTTTTTCTGCACGCCTTCCAGCAGCGTGCGGGTGGTTTCAGTGGCGTGTTCGAGGCTCAGGGCGGTGATGCGGCTCATGGTGTTGCTCCGTCGATTCAAGCGCGGTGTGCGCTGGGTACGGGGTCTATGCTATGCAACGGCGGTGGCGTTTAGGGTGCAAATCGTAGAGGATATGCAACAGATCGTCCAAACCTGTCCCCCGGGAGTCGTTCCATGGATCGCTTGTCCACCTTGCTCACCCACTTCGGCGTCAGCGCCGGGAGCTTCTTCAGTGGGCGTTTTTGCGACGCCGTGGTCTTTGATGGTGAGCAGTCAACGGGGCACATCCACCTGCTGCAGGCGGGCGAATTGACGCTGAAGTTGGCCGATGAACCGGACCGTTTGCTGACCGAGCCCACGCTGATATTTTTCCCGCGACCTTATCGTCATCGCTTGTTCGCCAGCGAAGCGTCGGGCACGCAACTGGTGTGCGCTTCGCTGGATTTCGACGGCGGCGCCGGTAATGCCCTGGCGACCGCGTTGCCTGACTATCTGCTACTGCCACTGGGCAGCGTTCCGACGATGGCCAGCACGCTGGACTGGTTGTTCAACGAAGCGTTCGGCGACACCTGCGGCCGTGAAGCGATGATGGATCGACTGTTCGAATTGCTGGTGATTCAGTTGCTGCGCCACCTGTTGTCCAGTCGCGATCAGCGTCCGGGCATGATGGCCGGCCTCGCGGATGCACGGCTGGCGCGGGCCATGAACTTGATGCATGACGCGCCTGAAAAGCCTTGGACCGTCGCCCAATTATCGGCGGTGGCCAACATGTCGCGCGCCAGTTTTGCCGAACACTTTCGGCTGGTGGTCGGGCAGACGCCGGTCGACTATCTGGTGAGCTGGCGCATCAGCCTGGCGCAGAAGCGCTTGCGCCAAGGTAAGTCGATTGCACTGATCGCCGATGAAGTCGGCTACGAAAGCCCCTCGGCCCTGGCCCGGGCCTTTCGCCGAAAAACCGGCATCAGCCCGCGTGAATGGGTGCAAGAAGGCAAGCGCGCGCGATAACGCTCGTGGGGTGACGGGCTGTTTGAGGTTCGTGAGATAGACTGATCAGCGGACATCGAACGATGGGAGTGTCGAACGTGGCGCCATTCAAATGGACTCGTTAATCACCGCTGCTGCCCGAGCGCTGGCAGCGGGTGATCCGCTCGGTGCTTTGAACCGGGTGGCCTTGCGCGATGATGCACCGGCGCTGGCACTGCGCGGCATCGCCATGGCCCAGCTCGGCGATCTGGAACGGGCGAAGGCGTTGGTCAAACGGGCGGCGCGTGCATTTGGTGCGAAAGAGCCCATGGCCCGGGCGCGGTGCGTGGTGGCTGAGGCCGAAATTGCGCTGGCGGCGCGCGATTTGAGCTGGCCGGTAAAGGCCCTCGACGCGGCACGGGCGACGCTGGAAGCCCATGGGGATTGGGTGAATGCGGCACATGCGCGGTATCTGGAGATCCGCCGGTTGTTGCTGATCGGGCACCTCGATCAGGTCGAGCAATTACTCGTCCGTCTCGACCCCGCGCCGTTGCCGCCGGCCCTGCGTGCCGCACATGAACTGGTGGTGGCCGGCATTGCGATGCGTCGGCTGGAGATCAAAAAGGCCCGGTCTGCGCTGCAAAGGGCTGAACACTTTGCCGCCGAAGCCGCTATCCCCGCACTGACGGGCGAAGTCGAAAGCGCCGCTCACGTCATGAACGCCCCCGCAGCCCGGTTGATCAGCCGTGGCGAAACACGACCACTGATGCTGGATGAAGTCGAAACGCTGTTCGCTTCAACCTCGCTGGTGGTCGACGCGTGTCGCTACACGGTGCGCGGCGCCGGCATGTCCGTCTCGCTGGGCAGTCGCCCGGTGTTGTTCGCCCTCGCACGGGTGTTGGCTGAAGCCTGGCCGGCCGATGTCAGCCGCGAAGTGCTTATCGCCCACGCCTTTCGCTTGAAACTCAGTGATGAATCCCACCGTGCGCGCTTGCGCGTGGAGATCGGACGGCTGCGGGCGGCGCTTCGACCGTTGGCCGACGTCACTGCGACGAAGCGCGGGTTTGCACTGGTGGCGCCCGACGTCGTGGTGCTGGCGCGACCGGTCGAGGAGCAGCACGCGGCGCTCCTGGCTTTTCTGGCAGACGGTGAATCGTGGTCGAGTTCGGCCTTGGCGATGGCGCTTGGCACCAGTCAGCGTAGCGTGCAGCGGGCGCTTGATTCGCTGGCAGTCGCCAGCAAAGTGCAGGCGTTCGGTCGCGGCAAGGCGCGTCGCTGGATGACGCCACCGATGCCGGGATTCGCGACGACTTTGTTACTCACCGCTTTGTTGCCGGGTGATTAGGATCCACTCCACACACCCAGTGAAGAGGATGTACCCATGAAACGTTCATCAGCTGAAATCATCCGCGAATACGGACCTTTTCCCGACGTAAAAAGCGTGCACGGCGTCTCGTTTGACGGCCGGCACGTTTGGTTCGCTTCCGGAGACAAGCTCAACGTCTTTGACCCGGACAGTGACAAGCCGCTGCGTTCGCTCGACATAACCGCAGACGCGGGAACCGCCTTCGACGGCAAGCATTTGTTCCAGATTGCCGGGGAACACATCAACAAAATCGATCCAAAAAGCGGCCGCGTGCTCGCGACAATTCCGGCGCCCGGCGGCGGTACCGACTCGGGATTGACCTGGGCAGAAGGAACGCTGTGGGTCGGTCAGTACCGGGCGCGCAAGATCCATCAAATCGACCCCGAGACCGGGAAAATCCTGCGCACCATCGAGTCCAACCGTTTCGTCACCGGCGTGACCTGGGTGGACGGCCAAATGTGGCACGGCACCTGGGAGGAGGAAGAAAGTGAATTGCGGCGAATTGACCCGATCACCGGCAAAGTCCTGGAGGCTATCGAAATGCCGTCAGGCGTGGGGGTGTCAGGGCTTGAATCGGATGGTGGCGAGCGGTTTTTCTGCGGCGGTGGCAACAGCGGCAAAGTCAGGGCCGTTCGCCGGCCCGTGTCTTCCTAGAACGTAAACTGACGCGACGAGCGGGATGTGCTCTGGGCCAGTTCGATCTCCAGCAGATGTTCAGCCAGCACGTCATTGAGAAAGCGGAACTGATCGTTGAGGCCGACCACTTCGTTGCTGAAGTGGTTGGCTGCTGCCGGTATCAGCAACGCCTCGTAGTGTTTGTCGAACACTAATGACAGCGCTTTGCGCGACACAGATTCCTGTGCGTAGTAGTTGCTGCCGAACACCGGGAAGCTCACTGCCAAAGTAACGGAGTGGATCATGATGCTTGCTCCTCGGTCTGGCCGATGTCCAGGATGAAACGGGAAAAAAGTGTCAGCGTAACGGCCGTCAGGGTCAGGCAGGTCAGGAGATGGATCAACATGATGTGCCCCTCCGATGCGGGGTTTGCGTTGTGATGGGGTGATCGTGCGCCTGACGGTTTTATTGCGGAAGGCATTCGTCGCGATGGTGAATATCGACGGCAATGATGGTGTTCTCTGGGGCCCCATCGCGGGCAAGCCCGGCTCCCACAAATCTGTGAGCACCGCTGAACCTGTAGGAGCCGAGCTTGCTCGCGATGGGGCCCTCAAATCCGCCTTCGATCCAAAGCGAACAAACACCGGCACCTATACTCAAATAAATAGGCCTCTGAGTACCGGGCATTCTGCCCAAGGGCGATTGTAGGAAACCGCGATCTTGAACCTGCGTTCGCTGATCGTCGCCGTATTGGTGGTGTTGGCGGGATGCGCCACGCCTGAGCGTGCCCCGGTGGTGGCGCCGGTTGTGGTGGTGTCCGAGAGCACATGGCGACAGGTGGATCGCGAAATCGTCGTGGCGTCGCAATCAGCCACCGAGCAGACCCGAATCTATGCGCGCGGCGCCATGGATTATTGGCGAACACGGGTTTACCAACTCACCGAAGAGAACTTCATCCCCTGGTTCAGCAGTTACTGGACCCAGGAATGGCTGTCGATGAAAGTCAGCTGGTACACCATCAGCGCCAAGGGCGAGCAGGACGCCTCGGCCAAGCGCCTGGCGGGCTATTTGCTGGAACAATACCAACAACGCGTACTGGCGCCGGTCGCGGTGGAGATTGATCCCGATGCGATTCTCGGCCTGGCCACCGCGTTCTACGTCGATATTCTTCAGGAAGCGCTGCAGAAAACCTCCCAGCGTCACGGCATACCGATGGCCCAACTCAACGGCCGAATCCAGAAAATCCCCGCCATCGCCCTCGGGCCGCCGCCGGCGCGCAATGCCTCGCTGTATCAAGTCGTACACACGGCGCCGCTGGACAGCTTGCCGGCCTATGCAGCGCTGATCGACAAGATCCACAAGGCGGGTGGCGACAAGGGCGTGGGCTCGACCGACACCGCCATGGCGCCCGTGGCCAAGCGCGCCAGTCAGCGCATGGAGGCCGAAATGGCCCCTCGCGGTGCGGCCAGCGCCGTGGCGGCAGCAGCCGGGAAACTCGCGGGCGGGTTGATTACCGTTGGTGTGGCCGGGATTCGCGCGCTGATTCAGGCCGCCGACCGTCCTGACAGCGAAGCGCTGATTCGCAGCAGCCTGGGCAACACGTTCGATAAGGCCTGGATGCAGTTGGTGAAAAATCCGACGACCGGCGTGATGGCGGGGACTTTGTACATAGCGGGGCAGGTCGAGGGCAATTTGGCGGCGAGCGCCGAACCGCCGGTCGGCCAGGATCCGGCCACTGTCGAATGGACTCCGAGCCAGTCGACTAACCAGCAGATCGACCCTCAACCCCCCGCAGGAGAATGACCATGTCTTATGTCGATGGCTGTGTGATTGCTGTACCGACCGCCAACCGCGAGCAATTCAAGAAGCACGCCGAAATCACCAGCGCGATTTTCAAGGAGAACGGCGCCTTGAGCATTGTTGAATGTTGGGGTGACGACGTGCCGGACGGCAAAGTGACCTCGTTTCCGATGGCGGTAAAACTCAGGGAAGACGAAACCGTGGTGTTTTCCTGGATCATCTGGCCAGACAAGTCGACCCGCAATGCCGGCATGCAGAAAATGATGGCCGACCCGCGCATGCAACCGGACGTCAATTCAATGCCGTTCGATGGTCAGCGCATGATCTTCGGCGGCTTCAACATCATCTATCAGTCCTGACGCGAACCGTCGGATCACTCCGCGCTCGGGGTGATCCGGCAACTCTTGCGATTACGGATCTCGTTATCCGTCGGCCGCTCCCTGACGAACTCGAAACGCGGCTCACCTTCGCTATAGTGAACCAGCCAGCCCCATTCCAGCTCGGATTCATCCTGCCCCGGTTGTGGCGGCATTGCCCACCATGGCTCTTTGCTGATGATCTCCCGCATGGCCCCCTCCCGTTGTTTTCGGTTGGTTCAACTATAACGTGCATGTCAGGAGGTGCCAGGCATGAGCGACGAATTCCGTGAACCGTTCAAGCGGCTGTTTTTCGCGCTGAGCTGCCCGCCAGAGCAACGCCGGGCCATCGCGCAGTGGCGCAACGCCCTGCAACTGCGCAGCGGGCGCCCGGTGCCGGCGGACAACTTTCACCTGACGCTGCTGTTTTTGGGCGCGGTCGGTGTGGCGCAGATCGGCGAGATCTGCACAGCTGCCGCAAAGGTGCGCGTGCCGGGAGAGCCGTTGCGGCTGCTGCTTGATCGACTGGATGTCTGGCGCAGGGCCGGGGTGTTGGTGCTCGCACCCGAGCAGGCGCCGCCTGAGCTTTTGCGCTTGGTCTATGCGCTGGAGCAGGCAATGTTGCCGTTTGGGTTTGAGGATGCGCCGAAGGAGTTTCGCCCGCATTTGACGTTGATGCGCGACTATCGGATGCCTGTGCCCGAGTCTGCCGCTGCGCCTGAATTTTTCCTGCGTGCTGATCGATTCGTGCTGTTTGAATCGCATAAGGGGCGTTATCGGGCGTTGGCCGAATGGCCGCTCGTTCCTGCATAAAAAAAGGCGCCCGAGGAGGGCGCCTGAATTCACCTAAACCGAGGAAGCCAGGTGAGGCCGTTCTGCTTCAATAGCGTGCAGCGGTGGTAAGGCGCTGCGGGAACGGAAAACTGTAAAGCTGATGATCGTTCCCACGCTCCGCGTGGAAATGCAGCCCGGGGCAAGCCCGGCTCCCACAGGGTTGGCGTCGTAGACAAATCTGTGTTCCAGCACGGAACCTTGTGGGAGCCGGGCTTGCCCGCGATGGCTATCTCAAATTCAGCGATTATTTGCCGAGCTTCACCTTGGTCCAGCCACGGGTCATGATCCGCTGGATGGCAATCGGCTGGTCGGGAATGGCATACAGTGTCGCCATCACCGCTTCCGGCGGATAGGAGCCCGGTTCGTTGCGGATCGCTTCATCCACCAACGGCGTGGCGGCCGAGTTGGCGTTGCTGTAGCCGATGTTGTTGGTGATGTCGGCAATCACGTCCGGACGCATCAGGAAGTTCATGAACAGGTAGGCGTTCTCAACGTTGGCGGCATCACGCGGCATGGCGACCATGTCGTAGAAACTGCCAGCGCCTTCTTTCGGGATGCTGTAGTTGATCTTCACCTTGTCGCCAGCTTCCTCGGCGCGGGCCTTGGCCTGCAGCACGTCGCCGGAGTAACCGACGGCCACGCAGATGTTGCCGTTGGCCAGGTCCGAGATGTACTTCGAGGAATGGAAGTACGCCACCGATGGGCGAATTTTCATGAACAGCGCTTCGGCCTCCGCGATGTGCGCCTTGTCCTGATCGTTCACCGGGTAACCCAGGTAGTGCAGGGCGGCCGGGATCATCTCGGTCGGCGAATCGAGGAAGCTGATGCCGCAGGCTTTCAGTTTTTCAGCGTTTTCCGGTTTGAACAGCAAGTCCCAGGAGTTGGTCGGGGCGTTGGCGCCGAGCACTTCCTTGACCTTGGCCGGGTTGAAGCCGATACCGATCGAGCCCCACATGTACGGGAAGGCATGACTGTTGTCGGGGTCGCTGGCGGCGGCGTTTTTCAGCAGCACCGGGTTGAGGTTTTTCCAGTTTGGCAGCTTCGATTTGTCGAGCGTCTGGTACACCCCGGCCTTGATCTGCTTGGCCAGAAAACTGTTGGACGGCACGACGAGGTCGTAGCCGGATTTGCCCGCGAGCAGGCGTGCTTCAAGGGTTTCATTGCTGTCGAACACATCGTAGGTCACGCGGATGCCAGTCTCGTCTTCGAACTTCTTGACGGTGTCCGGGGCGATGTAGTCCGACCAGTTGTAGACGCGCAGTACCTTGTCATTGGCCTGGGCGCCGGTAGCCATTGCGCCCAATAAGGACAGTGTCAGCAGAGTCCTGCCAAGCATTTTCATCGGTACAACTCCATTTCTTTTTTATTCAAATACGCAAAACAGTTGCAGTCATGGCACACCCCTTGTAGCAGCTGGCGAAGCCTGCGTTCGGCTGCGAAGCAGTCGTGAGTTCAGACACTGCGGTTCTATCAGGAAGATTGAATTCACAGGTTTTACGACTACTTCGTAGCCGAACGCAGGCTTCGCCAGCTGCTACAAAGTGTGGGTGCAGCAGACCCTTAGGCCACTGCTCCAGCCATTTGCTTTTCAGGTTGTTGCCAGGATTCGCTGGCGGTCTGGTCCATCGCTTCCTGGATCGCACGCTTACGGGTGGCTTCGGCGCGGCGGCTGAAGTACCAGACCATGAAAGTCACGATCGAGACGGCCAACAGGATCAAACTGGCTACGGCGTTGATCTCGGGTTTCACGCCCAGACGTACCGCCGAGAACACTTCCATCGGCAAGGTCGTCGAACCCGGCCCGGAGACGAAGCTCGCCAATACCAGGTCATCCAGCGACAGGGCAAACGACATCATGCCGCCGGCTGCCAACGAGGGCGCGATCATCGGAATGGTGATCAGGAAAAACACCTTTAATGGCTTGGCACCGAGGTCCATGGCCGCTTCTTCGATGGACAGGTCCAGCTCGCGCAAGCGGGCGGAGACTACCACCGCGACATAAGCGGCACAAAACGTGGTGTGCGCGATCCAGATGGTGACGATGCCGCGTTCCTGCGGCCAACCGATCAACTGCGCCATGGCCACGAACAGCAGCAACAACGACAGACCGGTGATCACTTCCGGCATCACCAGCGGCGCCGTTACCAGGCCGCCGAACAGCGTGCGGCCCTTGAAGCGGGTCACGCGGGTCAGCACAAACGCCGCCAGCGTGCCCAGCGCCACCGCCGCAATCGCGGTGTAGCAGGCGATTTCCAGCGAGCGCACCACCGAGCCCATCAGTTGCGTGTTGTCCAGCAAACCGGCGTACCACTTGAACGACCAGCCACCCCACACCGTCACCAGTTTGGAGGCGTTGAACGAGTAGATCACCAGAATCAGCATCGGCAGGTAGATAAACGACAGGCCGAAAATCAGCATGAACTTTGAAAATCCGAAGCGTTTCATCCCCGACTCTCCATCTCTTTGGCCTGGCTACGGTTGAACAGCAGAATCGGCACAATCAGGATCAGCAACATCACCACCGCCAGGGCAGACGCCACCGGCCAATCGCGGTTGTTGAAGAACTCTTGCCACAGCACGCGACCGATCATCAGGGTTTCCGGGCCGCCCAGCAGTTCCGGAATCACGAACTCACCGACCACCGGAATGAACACCAGCATGCAACCGGCGATGATGCCGTTCTTGGCCAGCGGCACGGTGATTTTCCAGAAACTGTTGAAGGTGCTCGAGCCCAGGTCCGACGCTGCTTCCAGCAAGCTCTGATCGTGTTTGACCAGGTTGGCGTACAGCGGCAGGATCATGAACGGCAGATACGCATACACCACACCGATGTAGACGGCGGTGTTGGTGTTGAGGATCTCGATCGGGTGCGACGTCAGGCCGGTCCACATCAGAAACGCGTTGAGCAAACCGTTGTTGCTGAGGATGCCCATCCACGCATAAACGCGGATCAGGATCGCTGTCCAGGTCGGCATCATGATCAGCAGCATCAGGACGTTTTGCGCTTCCTTGCTGGCCTTGGTGATCGCGTAGGCCATCGGGAAACCGAGGACCAGGCACATCAGCGTGCTGAAAAACGCGACCTTCAACGAACCGAGGTAAGCCGAGAGGTACAGCTCATCGTCGGTCAGCAGCAGGTAGTTGCCAACGTTCAAGAACAGCTGGAATTTCTGTTCGGCGTAGGTGTAGATCTCGGAGTAAGGAGGAATGGCCAGCGCCGCTTCCGAGAAGCTGATCTTCATCACCAGGAAGAACGGCAACAGGAAAAACAGGCACAGCCACAAGAATGGAATCCCGATGACGAGCTTTCGACCACTCGGCATCAGCCGCATAAACCGCTGATTGAGTGTTCTCATGAGCGCAGTACCACGCCGCTGTCGTCTTCCCACCACACGTAGACCTTGTCGTCCCAGGTCGGACGCGCGCCACGGCGTTCGGCGTTGGCCATGAACGACTGGACGATCTTGCCGCCAGGCAGCTCCACGTAAAACACCGAGTGACCGCCGAGGTAGGCGATGTCGTGGACCTTGCCTTGCGACCAGTTGTAGCGAGTGTCCGGCTTGATCGTGCTGACCAGCATTTTTTCCGGGCGGATGGCGTAGGTGATCGACTTGTCCTGCACCGAGGTGCTGACGCCGTGGCCAACGTAAATCTTGTTTTCAAGGTCCGGACTGTGAATGATCGCGTGACCTTCAAGGTCTTCTACAACCGTGCCATCGAAGGCGTTCACGTTGCCGATGAACTCGCAGACCATGCGGCTGACCGGTGCTTCATAGATGTCGACCGGGCTGCCGATTTGCGCAATCCAGCCCAGGTGCATGATCGCGATGCGCTCGGCCATGGTCATGGCCTCTTCCTGGTCGTGGGTCACCATCACGCACGTCACGCCGACGCGCTCGATGATTTCAACCAGCTCAAGTTGCATCTGCGAACGCAGCTTTTTATCCAGTGCGCCCATTGGCTCGTCGAGCAGCAACAGCTTCGGTCGCTTGGCCAGCGAGCGCGCCAGTGCCACACGCTGACGTTGACCACCGGACAGTTGATGCGGTTTGCGCTTGGCGTACTGGGTCATGTGCACCAGTCGCAGCATTTCTTCAACGCGGGCGTCGATTTCGCTGGCGGGCAAACGGTCCTGCTTGAGGCCGAAGGCGATGTTCTGGGCCACGGTCATGTGCGGGAACAAGGCGTAGGACTGGAACATCATGTTGATCGGCCGCTCGTACGGCGGCATGTCGGTGATGTCGACACCGTCAAGCATGATCCGGCCTTCGGTGGGACGTTCGAAACCGGCGAGCATGCGCAGCAGCGTCGATTTACCCGAGCCGGAGCCGCCGAGCAGGGCGAAGATTTCGCCTTGATGAATCTCCAGCGAAACATCGTCCACTGCGATGGTTTCGTCGAACTTCTTGGTGACGCGGTCGACTTTCACCAACACCTTTTTCGGTGCCTGGTGACCTTCAAGAGCCTTCCTGTAAATGCTGGAGGCGTTTGCCATGTGAAACTCCCAACAGGTTTCAGTCGTCGGGCCAACGCGGCCTGACTTAATAGTGGATTGCTAGCCTGAGCCGGGTACGGTCCCTGTAGGAGCCGAGCTTGCTCGCGATGAGGCCCCGGCAGCCGACATCAATGTTGAATGTTCGGTCGCCATCGCGAGCAAGCTCGGCTCCTACAGGGTTACCCGTTCCGGCTGGGCTTATTCGGCGCCGCCGTCCTGGCTGCCTGGTAGTACTTGTTGTTATCGCAGTGTGTTGCTGTCGCGAGGGACGGGCGCGCAAGGGCACGCCCGACTGGCTCGCGGGGGCAGTAAATAGATGTTCAATGTTTTAAGTCAGCGGTTTTTACGCAGCGCGGCCCGTCGCCGGCACGCATCGCCGAACGCCTGGAAAATACTCAGGTAGGGCGGGTTCGACAGCACCTGCCATTCCGGATGCCACTGCACGCCGACGGCAAAGGTCGGGCTGTGCTCCACCGAAATCGCCTCGATCAAACCGTCCGGCGCAATCGCTTCGGCACGCAGGCCGGGCGCCAGTCGGTCGATGCCTTGGCTGTGAATCGAATTGACCATGAACCCGGCCGGCAACTCCAGCGCCTCGAACACGCCACCCGGTTGCACGGTGACCGCATGCGCCGGTGCGTATTGCACCGCCAGCTCCGGGCTGTCCGCCTCGCGGTGATCGAGCATGCCGGGCACCTCGTGGACCTTCTGGTGCAGGCTGCCACCAAACGCCACGTTCATTTCCTGGAAGCCCCGGCAGATGCCGAGCACCGGCACGCCAGCCGCAATGGCCGCACGCAATAAAGGAAGGGTTGTGGCGTCCCGCGCCGGATCGTGATCCGTGCCGGGAGCGCTGGCCGGGCCTTGATAGTGGAAAGGCTCCACATTCGAGGGCGAGCCGGTCAGCAACAGACCGTCGAGATGTGCGAGCACATCCTCGATTTCAGTCAGTTCGCCTAAGGAAGGAATGACCACAGGCAGCCCCAAAGCCGCGACGCTGACAGCACGCAAGTACTTGTCGCCGCTGATGTGGTAGGGGTGCAGGCCAATCTGTTTGACGCACGCAGTAACGCCGATCAATGGCTTGAATGCCATTTTTATCACCTCGAAGTTTCACACTTGAACGAGCTTTTCCGGAGCTTAGCCTTGTTGATTTTAATTAACAACTCTCATGTAAAAAATTCTAAACGCCGTACGTCCGAACCTCAGCGTTTACACGGTGTGCAAGACTCATTTAGGACTCTCGTGCCCAAAAAAGGCCCGAAAATAAAGGTTGAAAGGCCAAGTGTTCGCTATTGACTTCACTTTGCCGTTCGGGTTGACTGGGCTCGTGAAAGGGTAGTGAACATAATAATTAACAGCTAAAAAATAGGTGCATCATGTCGGTCCCTCTGCGTGCCGTTCAACTCAACGAAGCAAACGCATTCCTTAAGAAATATCCTGAGGTTTTGTACGTCGACCTTCTGATTGCGGATATGAACGGTGTGGTGCGCGGCAAGCGCATCGAGCGCACCAGTCTTCATAAGGTCTACGAAAAAGGCATTAACCTGCCGGCGTCCCTGTTTGCTCTGGACATCAACGGTTCTACGGTGGAAAGCACCGGCCTGGGTCTGGACATCGGCGACTCTGACCGAATCTGTTTCCCCATTCCTGGCACCCTCAGCATCGAGCCTTGGCAGAAGCGCCCGACCGCGCAACTGTTGATGACCATGCATGAACTGGAAGGCGAGCCGTTCTTCGCCGACCCGCGTGAAGTGTTGGCCAATATCGTGCGCAAGTTCGACGACATGGGCCTGACCATCTGCGCTGCGTTCGAACTCGAGTTCTATCTGATCGACCAGGACAACGTGAACGGCCGTCCGCAATCGCCGCGCTCACCGGTGTCCGGCAAGCGTCCGGTGTCGACCCAGGTGTACCTGATCGACGACCTCGACGAATACGTCGACTGCCTGCAAGACATCCTCGAAGGCGCGAAAGAGCAGGGCATCCCTGCTGACGCCATCGTCAAGGAAAGCGCCCCGGCGCAGTTCGAAGTGAACCTGCATCACGTCAACGACCCGATCAAAGCCTGCGACTACGCGGTGTTGCTCAAGCGTCTGGTGAAGAACATCGCCTACGACCACGAGATGGACACCACGTTTATGGCCAAGCCGTATCCGGGTCAGGCAGGCAACGGTCTGCACGTGCACATTTCGATTCTCGACAAAGAAGGCAACAACATCTTTGCCAGCGAGGATCCCGAGCAGAACGCCGCGCTGCGACACGCGATCGGCGGTGTGCTCGAGACCCTGCCGGCGCAGATGGCGTTCCTCTGCCCGAACGTCAACTCGTACCGTCGTTTCGGCGCGCAGTTCTACGTGCCGAACTCCCCGAGCTGGGGCATCGACAACCGTACCGTAGCAGTGCGTGTGCCAACCGGTTCGCCGGACTCGGTACGCATCGAGCATCGTGTTGCGGGTGCCGACGCCAACCCGTACCTGTTGATGGCCTCGGTTTTGGCGGGTATTCACCACGGCCTGACCAACCAGATCGAACCGGGCGCACCGGTAGAAGGCAACAGCTACGAGCAAAACGAGCAGAGTCTGCCGAACAACCTGCGCGATGCCCTGCGCGAGCTGGACGACAGCGAAGTCATGGCCAAATACATCGACCCGCTGTACATCGACGTGTTCGTGGCGTGCAAGGAAAGCGAGCTGGCCGAGTTCGAGAACTCCATCTCCGACCTTGAGTACAACTGGTACTTGCACACCGTCTGATGGACTTGAGCGGTGGGTTAATTACCTTCGATTTTAATGGTGATTTCCCGCCGTACCCTCCTTGTAGGAGCCGAGCTTGCTCGCGATAGCGGCGGCACATTCAACATCAATGTCGCCTGATGCGCCGCTATCGCGAGCAAGCTCGGCTCCTACACTCCTCTACGTCGAGTCACAACCATGACAAACACTCGCAGCGACTGGGAGCAACGCTTCCAGTCCCTAACCATTGAAAGCCGTGCGTTCATCGACGGCCAATACGCCCCGGCACTCAGCGGCGATACCTTTGAATGCACGAGTCCGGTCGACGGTCGCTTCCTGGCCAACGTCGCCAGCACCGACGAAGCCGACGCCAATGCGGCCGTCGCCGTCGCGCGCCGCACGTTCGAATCCGGCATCTGGGCCAACCTCGCCCCGGCCGAGCGCAAGCGCATCCTGATTCGTTTCGCCGACCTGATCCTGGCCAACCAGGAAGAACTCGCCCTGCTCGAAACCCTCGACATGGGCAAGCCGATCAACGACTCGATGAACATCGACATCCCGGCGACCGCCAACGCGATCCGCTGGAGCGCCGAAGCCATCGACAAGATCTACGACGAAGTCGCCGCCACCCCGCACGATCAACTGGGCCTCATCACCCGTGAACCGGCGGGTGTGGTCGCGGCCATCGTGCCGTGGAATTTCCCGTTGATCATGGCCAGCTGGAAGTTCGCCCCGGCCCTGGCGGCTGGCAACTCGTTCATCCTCAAGCCTTCGGAAAAGTCTCCGCTGACTGCGATCCGCATCGCTCAGCTCGCGCTGGACGCCGGCATCCCGAAAGGCGTGTTCAACGTGCTGCCGGGCTTCGGTCACACCGTCGGCAAGGCACTGGCGTTGCACATGGACGTCGACGTGCTGGCCTTCACTGGCTCGACCGCGATTGCCAAGCAACTGATGATCTACGCCGGGCAAAGCAACATGAAACGCGTGTGGCTCGAAGCCGGGGGCAAGAGCCCGAACGTGGTGTTCGCCGACGCGCCGGACCTGCGCGCGGCAGCCCAAGCGGCGGCCGGTGCGATTGCCTTCAACCAGGGCGAAGTCTGCACCGCCGGCTCGCGCTTGCTGGTCGAGCGTTCGATCCGCGAGCAGTTCATTCCGCTGCTGGTGGAAGCCTTGCAAGCCTGGAAACCGGGCCATGCACTGGACCCTGAAACCACCGTCGGTGCGGTCGTCGATCAGCGTCAATTGGACAACGTCTTGCGTTACATCCAGGTCGGCAAAGACCAGGGCGCGCAATTGATCGCGGGTGGCAGCCGCACCCTCGAAAGCACCGGCGGCCTGTACGTGGAACCGGCGATTTTCGACGGCGTGACCAACGCCATGACCATCGCCCGTGAAGAAATTTTCGGCCCGGTGCTGTCGCTGATCACCTTCGACACCGCTGAAGAAGCCCTGGCCATCGCCAACGACAGCATCTTCGGCCTGGCCGCCGGCGTCTGGACCAGCAACCTGAGCAAGGCTCACACCTTCGCTCGCGGCTTGCGTGCCGGCAGCGTCTGGGTCAACCAATACGACGGCGGCGACATGACCGCGCCGTTCGGCGGGTACAAGCAGTCGGGTAACGGTCGGGACAAATCGCTGCACGCGTTCGACAAGTACACCGAACTCAAAGCGACCTGGATCAAGCTCTAACACCTATAAAAAAAGCGACGGTCGCCGGCACGCTGCCGGCGGCCATCGGAGAAAGCTATGAAACAAGATTCTGCGAAACAAACACATGTAAACAGCTACTACGCCGCCACTCGCAACTTCAAGGGCGACTTCCCGGTATTGGAAGGTGCGGTGGACTGCGACGTCTGCATCATCGGCGCAGGCTACACCGGTTTGTCCTCGGCGCTGTTCCTCGCCGAAGCCGGCTACAGCGTCACCGTACTGGAAGCCGCCAAAGTCGGTTTCGGCGCCAGCGGTCGCAACGGCGGTCAACTGGTCAACTCTTATAGCCGCGACGTCGATGTCATCGAAGAGCGCTACGGCGACAAGACGGCTGAAATCCTTGGCAGCATGATTTTCGAAGGCGCCGACATCATCCGTCAGCGCATACAACACTACGACATCCAGTGCGACTACCGTCCGGGCGGCATCTTCGCCGCGATGAACAAGAAGCAACTCAATGGCCTGGCCGAGCAGAAGAAGAGCTGGGAGCGCTACGGCAACAAGAACCTGAAAATGCTCGACAAGGCCGACATCAAGCGCGAAGTCGGGTCCGACGCCTACGTCGGCGGCCTGCTGGACATGCAGGGCGGCCACATTCACCCGCTGAACCTGGCCCTCGGCGAAGCGTCGGCCATCATCGGCCGGGGCGGCAAAATCTACGAACAATCGGCGGCGGTGGAAATCACCTACGGCGAACCGATCACCGTGCGCACCGCCAAAGGCGTGGTGAAGGCCAAGTACCTGCTGATCGCCGGTAACGCCTACCTGCCGCAAGGCCTCGACAACCGCGTGACCAGCAAAAGCATGCCGTGCGGCTCGCAAATCGTCGTCACCGAACCGTTGTCGGAGCAGCAAGCGCGCAGCCTGATCAAAAACAATTACTGCGTCGAAGACTGCAACTACCTGCTCGACTACTACCGCCTCACCGCCGACAACCGTCTGCTGTACGGTGGCGGCGTGGTCTACGGCGCGCGCGAACCGGATGACATCGAACAACTGATCAAGCCGAAAATCCTCAAGACCTTCCCGCAATTGAAGGACGTGAAGATCGACTACCGTTGGACCGGCAACTTCCTGCTGACCATGTCACGCATGCCGCAATTCGGCCGCATCGAGAAAAACGCCTACTACATGCAAGGCTACAGCGGCCACGGCGTCACCTGCTCGCACCTGGCCGGCAAACTGATCTCGGAAATGATCCGCGGCGACGCCGAACGCTTCGATGCGTTCGCTTCGCTGCCACACATGCCAATGATCGGCGGCCGCACCTTCTCGGCCCCATTGACCGCCCTCGGTGCCGTGTACTACTCGCTGCGCGACCGTTTCGGCATCTAAACCCGCCGCAATCCCTGTAGGAGCCGAGCTTGCTCGCGATGGCGGTGTGTCAGTCACATCGACGGAGGCTGATACACCGCCATCGCGAGCAAGCTCGGCTCCTACAGGAGATCTATGGCATACACAAAATTTGTACACGACCAGAACCAAACTGTGAGAGCGTGCCTGCTCGCGAAGAGGCCATATCAGCCAGCATCGATATCGCCTGACACACCACTACCCTGTAGGAGCCGAGCTTGCTCGCGATGAGGCCATCCCCGTCGCCATCAATGCCAGCTGACACACAGCAACCGCCCCTACAGTTTTCACAGCCAAACCCCCTGATATCAGGTCAAAACAACCTTTTTAACTAACCATTTATCGAACCTGCTGAGCAACACGAACAAACGTGATTTAATACCCGCCTTTCAAATTTCCGGGACAGGGAAGCGGTGTTTTTCGCGGCCAAAAGTCGCCCGCCATCCACCCCCATTACCCCTTAAGTAATTCACGCATAAGGCTGTCATGGACACGGGCTCAAGACTCAAATTAGTACGCGAAAGCTATAAAATGTCCCAGCGCGAGCTGGCCCGGCGTAGCGGCGTCACCAATGCCACCATCTCCCTGATCGAACAGAATCGCGTCAGTCCCTCCGTCAGCTCCCTCAAAAAATTGCTCGAAGGCATTCCTATGTCTTTGGCGGACTTCTTTACCTTTGATCAGCCGCCGCGTGAGCACCAATACGTGTTCCGCGCCAATGAACAGCCGGATCTCGGGCGTCATGGGCTGCGGTTGCTGCTGATTGGCGCTTCGGTGCCGAGTCGGCAGATGCGGTTGTTGCGCGAGCAATACGCGCCTGGGGCGAGTTCAGGTGAAGAGCCGATTGTGCACTCGGAAGGGGAGGAGTGTGGGCTCGTAACCCGTGGCACGGTTGAACTGACCGTGGATGGCCAGATCAGTGTGCTCAACGCGGGCGACGGCTACTACTTCCCGACAACCCTGCCGCACAAGTTTCGCAATATTGGCCAGGATGAAGCGGAAATCATCAGCGCCAACACCCCGGCAAACTTCTAACCTCAAAACGGACGCAACCTTGTAGCAGCTGCCGAAGGCTGCGTCCGCATTCAACACCCATGCTGAATGGAAGCAGCTGCTTCAGCGTTTATCTAAAGAAATGGACTTCACCTCATGACCACACCCCGCATCCGCCCCCTCGCACTCTGCATCTTCCATCACGATGGCAAGATCCTGCTCAGCGAAGCCCACGACCCCATCAAAAACCGCCCATTCTTCCGTCCAATCGGCGGTGGAATCGAGTTTGGCGAAACCAGTGCCCAAGCCATTGTCCGCGAAGTTCAGGAAGAACTTGGTTTGGCTATTACTGATGTCCGCTTGCTCGGGACGCTTGAAAACATCTTTACCTACGCCGGCAGGCCGGGGCATGAAATTGTTCAGGTTTACGATGCGAAGTTTGTGGATGTTAGTGCTTATGAGTTGCCGTATTTGGACGGTCAGGAAACCGATGGCGCGACGTTCACTGCGAAGTGGCTGGCGTGGGAGGGCTTTACTGATGACGCGCCGTTGGTGCCGGATGGGCTCTACGATCTACTTAAAAAGGTCGCATTGCTGAATTGATCTCTGTGGCTGTTTGTTGGCGAGGTGCATATGTGGTGGGACGTTATTGTTATAGTGTTAAAAATAATATTTGTTATATGGATGGCTTCATATATTTTCCGGCCTTTTCTTCCTTGTTGGTATAACAATTTTGCTGAGATAATCGGTTATAGATTGCTCGGTGTAATACTTGCTGTTCCTGTTTTTGTCCGAAATGCGTGGGTTGTTTCATCATCCATAATGTATTACTTGGGTATGTTCTCAATTCTCGGGTTGCTTTTCGCGGGTGCATTCCTTTTTGGGTATACGCTGCTGTTAGAGTTAGGCGTGAGCATTCCCGGCCTGTGGCCCTGCTATTCTATTTTAAGCAGAATTGCGCAGAACAAAACCGCCTGGGCTGGCGCCACTACAGTCATTGCTACAACAGTCGCAATCGGTCATATGCAGAATCTCAGATTAACATCAACTAAATTTTATGAAGAAATGAAAAAGTTTGAAAGGGAGGAACGGGAAGCTAGAGAAAAGCAAAGGCAAGAGCGTAAAAGCAAATCTCTTTACTAGTGGAAATGATGAAAGATTTATTTAATAAATAGATCTGTCACCTTTGATTGCGATTGGGGGATTCTGCCATGTATGAAACAGATCATGAAAAACCCGCAGTAATGCGGGTTTTAGTTCCTCTGATTTGCTGCCGGCTCTATCTGGCACTCGGTGAGCCGTACAATCATTGCTTCATGGATCACACTGGTTATGCAGGTTGTGATCGCCGATATACGAGCAGCTACCGACCTTCTTGGCATTGCTGAGTTCACGCTGGTCATGGTCGCTGATGTGGGTGCAACTAATGTCGTCGATCTTCGTCTGGCAGCTTTTTGCCTGCTGTTATAGCTAAGGGTAATGGGTTTTTTTGTGGTTATGCTTGAATGATCTTATTACCTGTCATATTTTACAGGTGTGGAGTGTGTTTTATTTAATTAGTCTGAATGGGCTGAAATGAGAGTGCTCATTTATAAATAAAACAGGATGTCGTTTATGGCCAGTAATAAAACGATTGAAAAAAATGATGTTCGGCTACTAGGTTCGTCATCGAGTGATGACTGGGAGGCTCAATTTGAAATTGAGTTGTCTGACAGGGATTTTGCTGTAGCTACCAGTAAAGTTAAAGTTAATGGCCGTTTTACTGCTTCCGGTCAACGATATTTTTATGGGTTTAATCCAGAGGATGCGCCGAATCATTGGGTGTTTCGCTTGGACTTTGGACACGTAAATTTTAAACCAAGTGTTGATTATAAGGTTGGTTCGGGAGGTTTTAGCGCGCTTTTGATCCAAGGCGGCAGTGAAATGATAAGTGGAGGTCAGTTTGTCGAAGGTACAATGCGATTAAAAGAAGTGGATTTCGAAAAAGGCATAGTAAAAGGGGAGTTTATTAATGTAAGAACCGAAGGGGGGCGCCCTGATGGCACAGAAATGGACCCTGCATATGCGAGAGCTATTAGTTTCGGAACCAAACTCGAAAGGGTAGGGGCTCAGAGTTAGAGAAATATAAATGGCGACAGATCTATTTTTATAGATAGATCTGTCGCCATTTTTTACTATTTTAGTGGAGAAGGTGCGAATTATATTTAATAAATAGATCTGTCACCTTTTTTGTGGAAATGCGGTTACTTACCTTTGGGCGCATCAAATCCACGCTGCTCAATCACCCGAAACACATCACTCACATCTTGGACCATGATCCGGGCGATGTTGGTGACGGTGTTGATGTCGTTTTCGGCGTAGTCGGGGAGGCTGGTGCAGGCCATCAGGTTTAGGTATTTGAGGACGGCGTTGAGGCGTTCGCTGAGGCAGTTGTGGAGTTCGCGTAGCGGGGCGTCGTTGTCGATGAGCAGGACGGGGTAGTCGGTGGCGAATTGGGACATGGGGGTGAAGCGGCGTGGCGGATTGTTCGTAGACATAAAGATGAGCTCTTCAAAGGATTATGTAGCCACCTTTCTGCTGCGAAACAAATAGGTGGCAGCTATGTGTGGGTTCGCAGACCGGAGAAGAGACAAAAGCCGGCAGACCCGAAGGTCTCCCACACACAGCCGCCATAAAACGTAACGGCGGCAAAGTTTGCCACAGTTGTCATTTAGCGGTGCGTCATCTTCTTCAGGGCTGCGAAACCCTATCGCTGACTGCGGTCAGCGACGGCTCGAATATAGGCGTCGATTTTGGTGGCTGCAAACGGGGTTGTAGGACGCAAACTCGAGTTTTTAGCGGGTGGCTGCGATTGAATGCAGTTGGGTCGCGGGCGTGAAATCAAAGGTTGTTTAGTGTCAGGTGAACCGTGTGTACTGGTTTACGGCTGCTGCGCAGCCGGACGCAGGCTTCGCCAGCTGCTACAGGGTTTTGGGTTGTTTAAAAGTTTGGTGAAAAATGGGGCGGCTTCACTGCTCAGCGGGAGCAAGCTCCCTCGTCACAGGGGGCGGTTTCCTACATGTTTTTCGGATGGCCCGAAACGACAAAGCCCCGAATCGTTGGGGCTTTGTGCAATTACCAAAATCGATGTTGCGGATCGTTCGACGTCATTGTCGGTCCTGCGGCGAATGCGCGTTGTGTTCGGTGTTTTTCGGGCCGAACGCTGCCCATGCCAGGACCCCAATCATCGGCACGAACACGATCACCACGATCCACAAGAGTTTGTTGCTCGATTTGCCGTCGGCTTTGCGGACTCTGTTGATTGCCCATAGCTCGATCAGTAGAAGAACTGCCGTAAGTACTATCCAGGTTGTTTCGAATTGCATGGGTCACCCTCCTGATGGTCATGCAGTTAGGTGAGTGATGGTGGGCAGGGTTCATTAATTTTTGGGGTTTTGTGGTTTAGGCATGAGCGGGGTTGCTCGCGATGGTGGTCTGTCAGGTCATTCAATTTTACCTGGCCTTCCGCATTCGCGGGCAAGCCCGCTCCCACATGGAGTTGCAGGGTTAGTTAGATCGAGGTGGCCAGTTTTCCGGTGGCGAGGCGGCGTTTGTAAGCGGTGTCGCGGTTGGCGAGCCAGTAGTAGAGCGGCGAGGTGATCAGCAGGCCGACCAACCAGGACAAATCAGCCCCATTGATGTGCTCCGAAATCGGCCCGACATACAGCGGCGTATTCATGAACGGAATCTGCACCACAATCCCGATCGCGTACGCCAACAACGCCTGTGGGTTGTACCGCCCGTAAATCCCGCCATCGACCTTGAAGATCGAATCAATGTCGTAATGACCTTTGTGAATCGCATAGAAGTCGATCAGGTTGATTGCGGTCCACGGCACCAGCACTACGAGCAGCACCAGCACCATGTCGACGAAGTGGCCGATGAAGTTGGCGGAGGCGCCGACGGCGGCGAAGCAGCAGGCGGCGAGGATCAATACCGAGAGCACGGCGCGGCTTTTTGCGGTGGGGATCCAGCGGTAGGCGAAGGTTTGCACCAGGGTGATCAGCGACAGCACGGCGCCGTAGAGGTTGAGGGCGTTGTGGCTGATGACGCTGAGCAAAAACAGCACGAGCATCAGCGGGCCGATGGAGCCGGTGGCGAGTTTGACGGCGTCCATGGTGTCCATCCCGACGGGCGTGGCGAGGACGGCGACGGCGCCGAAGATGAACGAGAGGCTGGAGCCGAGCACGGTGCCCAGGTAAGTGGTCCAGAACGTGGCGGCCACGGGCACGTTGGCCGGCAGGTAGCGCGAGTAGTCGGAGACGTACGGCGCGAAGGCGATTTGCCAGAGCGCGGCGAGGGACACGGTGGCGAGCCAGCCGGACAGGTTGAAGCTGCCACGGGTGAGGAAGTCGGCAGTCTGCACGTGGGTGAAGATGTAGCCGAAACCGAGCACGATGCCGGCGCCGAGCACCCAGGTGCCGATGCGGTTGAGCACGTGGATGAAGCGGTAGCCAATGATGCCGATGATGCCGGAACCGAGGGCGCCGATGACGATGCCGACCGGCACCGGAACGCTGTCGACGACGCCGTGCAGGGACTTGCCGGCGAGGACGATGTTGGAGGCGAAGAAGCCGATGTACATCACGCCGGCGATCAGCACCACCAGCAGTGCGCCGAGGGAGCCGAACTGGGCGCGGCTCTGGATCATTTGCGGGATGCCCATCTGCGGGCCTTGCGCCGAGTGCAGCGCCATCAGCACGCCGCCGACCAAGTGGCCGACGAGGATGGCGACGATGCCCCACACCAGGTTCAGGTGGAACATTTGCACGCCGAGGGCGCCGGTGACGATGGGCAGCGGGGCGATGTTGCCGCCGAACCAGAGGGTGAACAGGTCGCGGGTTTTGCCGTGGCGATCTTCGGGCGGCACGTAGCCGATGGTGTGTTTTTCAATGAGCGGGGCGGTGGTGGTTGCAGCGGTAACCATGACGGACTCCAAGGCAATTTTGAGTACGTGGACGTACTTCGGTGAGCGCCGCACAGGGCGACGCTTTTCTTGTTGGAGTTGATGATGTGCGGTGGGTGGCGAGAGATAAATTAGTAAGATTGTGGGTATAGACGTTAAAAAATGTATGCCGGTTGGTCGCTAGAAAACTGTGGGATTAGAGGGGGTTGGATCGTCGAAACACCGCGCAACATGTAGCAGCTGGCGAAGCCTGCGTCCGGCTGCGTAGCAGTCGTAAACCCTGCGCACGCGGTCTTTCCCGATGCACCGAGCCGTCAGATTTTACGACTGCTACGCAGCCGGACGCAGGCTTCGCCAGCTGCTACAGGGGGATGTGTAGGGGGCGGATTAGCTGATCGATAGCAGCATCCGTTGCAGCATGGCATCGCAAGCGTTGAGCTGTTCGAGGCTGACGAATTCGTCGGGTTTGTGGCCCTGATCCATGCTGCCGGGGCCGCAGACGACGGTGGGAATTCCGGCAGCGTCGAACAGGCCGCCCTCGGTGCCGAATGCCACGGTGCCGAACGCTCTTGAGCCCGAAAATAAAGCAATCAATTCCGCCGCTTCACTGTGCGCATCCGTCACCAAACCGGGATACGCCGACAACTCGCTGAAGCGGATCTCACTCTGTTCACTCACGGCACGCATGCGCGGCAACACTTGTTGCTCGGCATAGGCCTTGAGCTCCTGCGCAACCTCGCTGGGATCATGCGAAGGCAATGCGCGAATCTCAAAATCAAAACGGCAATCGGCGGGGACGATGTTCAATGCCTTGCCACCAGAAATCACGCCGGTTTGCACGGTGCTGAACGGCGGATCGAACCGCGCATCGTGAAGCTCCGGCGCCTTCAGTCGGTGACCGATGCGTCCCAGCTCACCGATCAATTCAGCGGCGTATTCAATCGCATTGACCCCCTGCGGCGCGTAGGCGGAATGGCACGCTTGGCCGTGAACATCGCAGCGCATCGCCAGTTTGCCTTTATGCCCGAGCACCGGTTTCAGTTCGGTCGGTTCACCGATAATGCACAGCATTGGTTTGACCGGACGCTGTTGCAGTTCCGTCAGCAGCGAGCGCACGCCGAGGCAGCCAACCTCTTCATCGTAGGACAGCGCAATGTGCACCGGCCGGCGCAACGTGGCCTTCACCAGCGACGGCACCAGGGCGAGCACGCAGGCGATGTAGCCTTTCATGTCCGCCGTGCCGCGACCGTAGAGTTTGCCGTCGCGCTCGGTGAGTTCGAACGGCGAAACGGTCCACGGCTGGCCGTCGACGGGCACCACGTCGGTGTGTCCCGACAGCACGATGCCCGGCAGATGCGCCGGGCCGAGGGTGGCGAACAGATTGGCCTTGCTGCGCTGCTCGTTGTAGATCAGTTCGCACGGCACATCGAAGCTTTCGAGGTAGTCGCCAACGAACTCGATCAGGTGCAGGTTGGATTCGCGGCTGGTGGTGTCGAACGCCACCAGCGTTTTCAGCAAATCGCGGCTGTGGCTCATCGGTCATCTCCGGCGACGCCGTAACCGGGGGATTTGTCAGGGGCGAGGGCGCGGTCGATGTAGTCCTGGACTTGTGGACGGTAGGCGTCCCAGAGTTTTTCCAACTGGCAGATCGGGTTTTCGTCCGCCCAATCCACCCGCAGGTTGATGATCGGCCAGGTCAGTTCACCGACCACCACCAATGCCGCCGAATGCACCGGCCCGGCTTCACCGCCAGCCGCGATGGCGGCTTTCATGGCGGCCAGCAAGCGGTCGGCCAGTTGACCTTCGCCGTGCTCGAACGCGTGGACCATGGCTTCGATCACTGAGCGATCCGCCAGCATGTTGCCGGCCGCCACGCATTGTTCGCCGGACACGGCATTGTGGTTACCCAGGGTTTGTGCACCGCTGAAATGCGCGGTCTGGCCCAGGTGGTCAATGGCGGTGATTTGCCGGTATTGGCTGTAGCCGTTGCGGGTCAGGACTTTGTCCAGCGCCTCGGCAGGCGCGAGGCCTTGCTCCATGAGCGCGAGGGTTTCCGGGCCGAGCGAGGGCAGGGTGATGTTTTGCGTGGAGACCGCGCCGACACCCGGAAGCAGCCACGGGCAACGGGCGCCGACGGCGATGCTGGAGGAACTGATCGCAATGCCGAACTGGCCGGTTTCAGGGCAACGGGCGGCGATGGAGAAGGTCATGGTTGTGCTCCTTGTTTAGCCTGGCGAATAAGGTGTCTGGGCGGACGCCATCGCGGGCAAGCCCGCTCCCACAGGGATCTTCAGTGGCCACAGATTTGCGTACGACGACTAACCTGTGGGAGCTGGCTTGCCTGCGATGGTGGCGACCCGGTTTATTCAGGAATCACCGCAATCACATCAATCTCCATCAACCACTGCGGCTGCCCCAGCGCTGATACCACCAGCCCGGTCGAAATTGGAAACACGCCCTTGAGCCACTTGCCCACTTCCTGATAAACCGGCTCGCGATAGCGCGGATCAATCAGGTACGTCGTGGTTTTCACGATGTGGCTGAGATCGCTGCCGGCCTCTTCCAGCAACTGTTTGACGTTGCGCATCGCTTGCTCGGCCTGCGCGCGCGGGTCGCCCAGACCGACCAGGTTGCCTTCGAAATCAGTCCCGACCTGGCCGCGAACATAAACGGTATTCCCGGCCCGCACGGCCTGGCACAAATCGTTGTCCAGGCTCTGGTTCGGGTAGGTTTCCTTGGTGTTGAACATGCGAATTCGGGTATGGGTTGGCGTGGACATCTGAAACTCCTGAATAAAAAATCAAGCACTGACCGTGGTTTTGTGAGCGACCGGCACGCTTTCAGCCTGACGCTGCGCCGTATCGTGGTAGTCGAGGTACGAACGCTGGATGGCGATGTGATCGGCCACGTACTTGGCGTCGTGCCACACCCCCCAGATGAACGAAGAACCGCGACGCGACTGCCATGGCAGCCCGAGGAAATACACCCCCGGCTCACTCGACACACCGCGCTGGTGCGCTGGCTTGCCCTTGTCGTCGAAGGCGTTGACCTTCAGCCAGCTGTAATCGGTGGCAAAACCGGTGGCCCAGATGATTGAGTTGATGCCGGCCTTGGCCAGATCGAGTTCAAGAATCGGATTCTTCACGCATTCCGGATCCGGGAAGGTCATGCGCGCTTCAGGTTCTTCCGGCAGGTCCAGACCATTGCTTTCGATGTAGGCGTCGGCGGCATTGAGCAGCGCCAGGTAGTTTTCATCACCGCGCGCCAGGTTCTCGGCCAGGTTCGGTTGAAACGTCGCCACACTGCCGTTGAACGATTGGGTCAGACCGACAAGGGTCATGCCGCGATGGGCGAGCCCCCGGAAGTCGACCGTCTTGCCGCCATGTGCACCGCTGACCGCGATGGTCACGTGTTCGCGACCGGGTTTCATCGCGGCCTGATCCCATTCACCCAACACACCCAGCCACCAGCAGAAATCGCGGTTGCGGTAGGCGCGAGGCGGGCGGTCGTGCGCACCGACCGAGAGGTAAACCTGTTTGCCGGAGCGCTGCAATTCATCGGCGATCTGCACCCCTGACGAGCCGGCGCCAACCACCAGCACAGCGCCTTCCGGCAGTTGACCGGGATTGCGGTAGTCGGCCGAGTGGATCTGCAAGAACGGTTGATCTTTAGGCGCGATAGGCGGGATTACTGGCGTCTGGAACGGCCCGGTGGCGGCTACCACACGGTTGGCCTCGATCACGCCTTCGGAGGTTTCGATGGTGAAGCCCGGACGGCCGACATTGCGCTCGACTTTGAGCACGTCGACGCCGGTGCGTACCGGTGCGTTGAATTTTTTCGCATAGGCTTCGAAGTAGTCCGCCACGCGCTCTTTGGGGGCAAAGCCGTCCGGGCTGAGGTCGTCGAATTCCAGGCCGGGAAAACGGTCGTGCCAGGCCGGACCATTGGCCACCAGCGAATCCCAACGCCCGGTGCGCCAGCGCTCGGCAATACGGTTGCGCTCCAGCACCAGGTGCGGCACGCCAAGTTTGCTCAGGTGTTCACTCATGGCCACGCCAGCCTGACCGGCGCCAACGATCAGCGTGTCTGTTTTTGTTTTTTCTGTGGTCATCTCTCTACCCTTCGAAGTGGGATTCAGGTCGCTTATGGCCTGCCATCTCTTGGGCTCAAGACTAGGGATCACCCCTGTATCGGTAAAATATTATTAAGCTGGCATTTGAGTATAAATAACTGAGGCAGAACGTTTAGACCCGCCTGGATGGCGGGTCTGGAGGGAGGGTGTTGCACGGTTAGGGCATCACGCCCAACGCCTTAATGCATCTTGCTGTGGTCCATCGTGCCGAGTGCCCGGGCTTCGGCTTGTACTTCGATGGTTTCCTGCTCGCCCTTGGCATTTTTCACGGTCAGGGTCAGCGGCACTTTATCGCCTTCTTTCACTTGAGCCGTCAGGTCAATCAGCATTACGTGGTAGCCATGCGGGTCGAAGTTCACGGGCTTGCCGGCCGGCAGCGGCACAGCGTCGACCTGACGCATGCTCATCACATCGTCTTTCATGCTCATTTGGTGAATCTGTACGGTTTTTGCCGCCGGGGACTGCACGCTCAGCAGGGTGCTGTCGCTGTCGGCTTGCAGGGTCATGAAGGCGCCGGTCGACGGTTGGTCGGCCACAGTCGCGCGAACCCAGGCGTCCTGGACCTGGGTTTGAGCCGACACCTGAAAGGCCAGGCCGATCAGGGACAGGCCCAGGGCCAGTTGTTTGATGCGCTTGAAGGGGGTTGAAGTCATTAGCAGACCTCCATGACGGTGAGCAGGTCTTCTGCGCACTCTTGGGCGGTAAGGGATGCGGACAGGCCCAGGCGCAGATTGCCCCGGGAGTCGAAGACGTAACTGGTCGCGGTGTGGGAGAGAGTGTAGCTGTCACCGTTCGGGCCTTTTTCGAAGAACACGCCGAATTCCTTCGCGGTGGCGGCGGTTTCTTCCAGCGTGCCGTGCAGCGCTTCGAACGTCGGGTCGAACGATTTGACGTATTTGTCGAGCATCTGTGGCGTGTCGCGCTCGGGGTCCAGGGTGATGAAGATCACTTGCAGCTTTTCGCCATCGCGGCCCATCAGTTTTTTCGCTTGGGCGGCGCGGGCCAGGGTGGTCGGGCACACCGCCGGGCATTGGGTGAAGCCGAAGAAAACCATCGGCATCATGCCGCGATAGCTGGTCAGCATCTTCGTTTCGCCGTCGGCGTCCTTGAGCTTGAAGGTACGGCCCATGATGTTGTCGCTGAGGTCCTTGCCGTACTTGTACGACAGCTTGCTGCTGTCATCGCAGCCGACCAACAGGCCGAGGCTCAGCAGGCTCATGCCGCGCAGGACAGTGCGACGGGTATACAACGTACTCATGGGGAAAATCCTGTGTAGCGACGTGAAATCTGTGGCGGCTGATAAATCAGACGAAAAAAGCGGGTGGATATTAACAAACTGTTGCGGTGCGTTGCTCATTGTCGGACCAGCGCTGGTACCAGTACAGAGACAGAACGTGCAGAAAAATACGGATCAGTGGCCATAACGCGATCCCGTAGCAGCTGCCGAGCCCGCGAGGCTGCGTTCGGCTGCGCAGCAGTCGTAAACCCTGAGTACAAGGAGGGCCTGACACACCGCATTTTTTGATCTCACAACTGCTGCGCAGCCGAACGCAGCCTCGCGGGCTCGGCAGCTGCTACAAAGTCGGTGTTACGGCAGCTGCTACAAGATCAGCCGGTCATGAGCCATTCGATGTTTATTCGCGAGCGTCAGGAGGCCCGCTACGGCGGCAAGCAATGCACGACGCGTTGCTGCTGAATGCCTCTGTGAGCGTTGCGCTCAGCACAATATTCTACGGCTGCTAAGCTTCGACATTGCAGCGCCCGAGCCACTTCAGGGCGGGCGTTGCGCGTGGCCATGGAGTACGACGAGTGATTGTCGATAACCTGCACGGAGGCAGGCAATGGTGATCAAGCACGTTGGCAATTCAAGTGCCGAGGGTGTCCCCGGACCACTTGATCGTGAAGAAATGGAGCGGGTATTGGCGCAGCTATTGGCCAGCCCGGTGTTTTCCAAGTCCCGGCGAATGGGCAGTCTGCTGCGCTTTCTGGTCGATCATGACCTTCAATGTCCGAACATTGCGCTCACCGAGCACGCCATCGGCCTGGCGGTGTTTCGCCGTGATCCGGCGATTTACTGCACGGGCGATGATCCGGTGGTGCGCGTGCAAGTGGGGCGGTTGCGACGCAAGCTCACCACCCATTACGCCACCACCGGCCAACAAGACGCGATACGCCTGAGCATACCGGCCGGGTGTTATCGGCTGGCTTACCAGCGGCTCAGGCCCAAAGGGATCGCGACTCGCCATCCGGTCTTGCAGATTCAGCCATTCACCTGCATCACCCGCGACGGCGATGACTTCGCCCGGGGCTTGTGCGAAGAGTTGAGCTGTAAGCTGTTCGAGTCATTCGAGCAGACGCAAAGCCTAGGCAACCACGTATTGATGAAGGTCGCGCGCAACAGCGTCAAAGCCCCGGACCTGGTGCGGGCCGGGCGCGGCAGTTATTCACTGGAGGGCAGCGTGCGGGTTGAATCGACCCGGGTCCGGGCTTCGGTGCGCCTGATCGATATTGCGCAGGGGCGAATTCGCTGGTCAGAGCAGTTTGATCGCAATCGACCTTACGGCATCGCCACTCAGGAAGATTTGGCGGAGTCTATCTGCCAGTCATTGACCGGGTATTTCGCCCGGGGCGACGGTGACGCTTGAGAAAGCGGGGCAACCGCAAGGTCGCCCCGGATGCCGTGTTACACGACGGTCCAGCTGCCGCCGGAGTAGAGGCGGGTGGCAGTGTTGTCGAAAGTCAGATCGATTTCGACGGATTGAGAGCGCGAAGTGCTGAACATGGTGCTGGTCTGCACGTTCTGTTCGAACCAGACCAATATGGTTTCGACCGGGGTCAACACCGTGGAGCCGGTGACGATCTGATTGGAAGCCACGTAGATTGGCGTGCTGACCTGCTTGCCATCGATGCCGGTGGACAATTGGCTGATGCCTGGGTGGATCGCGCCGTAGTTATTGATCAGGGTAATCGATGTGTCAGGGCCGCCGGTCGTCGCCGAGCCAAGCAGGCCGGAAGTATCAAGCACTGACTGTTGACCCAGGCCGATGTTGACGATGTTGGTCGAGACATCCACTTGCACGTTGGCCTGGAACGAGTTGGAACCGAATAGCTGATATTGCGGGGTCCAGCTGAAGGTGCTGTTACTCAAGTATTGGACATAAGACTGCCAGACCACGTTATAGGCTTCGGTACCGACTTTCTTGGCAAAACACAGCTTGTAGCCGGACTGTTTCAGCGTGGTCAGGTCGCCGGATGTGATCTGGATCTTCACCGATTTTTGCGTGGCCGCCAGGGTTGAGGTCAGGACCTTGCTGTAGTCGGTGGTTTTCAAGGCCGTTGGTGCGGCCATGATCGATTTGACGGCCGCCTGCACGTCATCATGCAGCTGTTTTTGATGGGCACTTACCGCAGTGGATTTACTCATGATTTCCCTATTCCTTGGAGTGATATGTTGGGCAATCAATGGCCCTGTTAGCACATCGACGGCTTCACTGTAGGCGGGCAGAAAAGGGCGGCGAAGTGTCTTGGCGTTACAGTCGCAGTGGTCATCAACACTGATTCGGACCGGCAGGTAACAGCTGGCGTAACGGGGTTGTATCAAGCCATGAAACAGCGTGGCGATCATTTGACCGCCTCGCCGTGGAACTGCATTGCCAATCACTCGTCCCTGTCGATTGGCATCACTGTGCAATGAAATCGCGAATCGCCTGAATAGTCGCTGCCGGCGCTTCTTCCATCAGCCAGTGACCGGCCCCCGGTATCACCACTTCGGTCACGTTGTCCGCCGCATTGCGCATGACGATTGCCTCATTGGCTCCGAAGGATTTTTCACCACCGATGGCCAGCACTGGCATGCTCAACCGCGTCTTCATCGACGCTTCGTTGTCCGCCGCGTCCTGGCGAATGCTGCGGAACTGAGCGAAGGCCGCGTGCATGACGCCGGGGCGGGCATAGAGCTTGGCGTAATGTTGGCGGGTGGCTTCATCGACTTTGCTGCGGTCGCCTGCGAACTCGTTCCAGAACCGGTCCAGGTAGATGCGTTCCCGGCCTGCCACCAGGCGTTCGGCGTCCGGTCCGCCGAAGTCGAAGTGCCATAGCATCGGCGAACGCACGATATCGTTCCAGGGTGGAATGCCGGGTACCGGCGCGTCCATGACGACCAGGCGATCAGTCAATTGCGGATAACGCGAGGCGTAGGCGAAGGCGACCATCGTGCCGATGTCGTGGCCGATGACCACCGAATGCTCGATCCCCAGTGCCGCCAATACCCCGCGGATGTCACCGGCCTGGGTCTTTTTGTCGTAGCCGCTTTCCGGTATCGACGACAACCCCAAGCCTCGAAGGTCCGGCACCACGACTGTGTGGTCCTTGGCCAGATTCGCCGCCAGTGGCGCCCACATGTCACCGGTGTCGCCAAAGCCGTGCAGCATCACCACGGCAGGTCCCTTGCCGCCGACGCGCACATGGATCTTGACGCCTTCGACGCTGATGTCTTTTGTCTGGAACGCCGCAGGGAACGGTGTCACCCCAGCCTGCGCCGGGAGGCTCAGTGCTAGCAGTAAGGCAGTGGTCAGCAGGGTACGCAACATAACGGTGTCTCCCAACGTACGCGTGGAATGTCACGTACCCCCCCAGCCTGAGCGGGATACCGATTGCAGCAGCGTAGACGGCTTTTCAAAGACAGATTTGCTGTCCGTTACTGGACACGTTTTTCCATGGTCTCTTTCAGTGCTTCGGTCACCAGGGCAGCCACAATCGGTTCTGAAGTCGAGCGCATCTCGCTGCCGACGGTGGCTTGCTGTGCTTTTACTTTTTCGACGTATTGTGAGGTCGGACCGTCCGCGACGAGCGAAGCCAGTTCTTCTTCAGAGAATGACTTTTCATAGGCCTGTGCCAGGTTCTCGTCCCATTTTGGCTGGTACTTGGGCAGCAATGCGGTGATTTCCTCGGAAACGATACGGTCGGCGTCGGCACTGCCGAGCTTCTCGGCAATCATCGAGTAGGACACCGTTCCCTGCGCCGTCGACATGGCAATGGCCGGGAGGTTACTGCCCATGTGTGCCTTGGCGACAAGTGCGCGTGCTTCATTCAGGGCCGGTGTTTCGGCGAAGGCAGGGCTTGAGAGTGAGAACAATAGGGTCAAGGCGATAGCGGCAGAAGCAGTCCAGTTCAAGTTTGGGCTCCATGAGTGATAGAGAAAAGGGACGTCAGAACAGCGTAGACCGAAAGCCGCGCTTTGCGACGGGCAGCGTTTTCCTATTGAGAGGTTACGCACGCCAGGCCCGATTCAGGCCCGTTGCCCAACCATTCGTTTAATCAATAATCACCATCAAGGAATGCAAGTTCTGTTTTTTCGCCAAGGGAGGAGGATAGCTGCATACCGAACTCGCCTTTGAAGGAACCTGAGCGATGAAAATGTCTACCTTGCTGGCCTTTATCGCCGTATTCACCGGCAGCGTCGCCGCCACCGGGCCGGCTTACGCGGCTGACCAGTCGTGCCATTTGCCGCCGGTCGCCGACAGTACAACCCATCTGCAACATGCCCAGACCGTGGGCGTGCTCTACAGTGAAAACACCCTCAACACCCTCCAATACCTTGAGCAGTACCATGCGGTGGCGGTGAACGGTGCGAAAAACCCTCAACTGGATTCGCGCATCAGCAACGCCTTCGTCAACAGTTCCGACCCGCAGCTTGCGATCAACTGGCTGATGGGCTCGCTGCAAAAAGAGTTCGGCTCGGTGACGGTCTACGACAACCTCGACGCGCTGGTGCAGGCACGCCCCGACGTGGTGGTGATGCTGGATACCTACAGCCGCCTGGTGTCCAAGCGCAACAATCAGGTTGAAGCGCGGTTCATGGCCAAGTTCTACGATGCGAACCTGCAGTACATCGGCAAGGCCGAAGGTTCACGCGCTCAGCAAATGCCTTCGGTCTGGGTGCATGGCAAAGCGGCCCCGGAGATTGCAGCGCAGATTGACCGGCAGACTGAGCTGCAAGTGAATGCGCTGAAGCAGTTTGATGCTTCGCTTAAAGCGCTGGTGACTGCGGGCACTGTGGCGCAGGTGGCGAGTAACTGAACCTGGCCTCCCGATGCTCAGCTTCAGCACGGTTATTGAATTCAATTCAATTGCCGGGGCTACCGTGCAATCTCAAACTTGTGAGTCGATGTGCGGGTTATCGCTGAGTTCATTAGGGTTGCTGGCGAAAATGCCGGTAGAGCACCATGGGTCTCTTCATCACGCCGAAACGCTCGCTATGGCGCGCTTTCCCCTTGCAATCAGGGTCTGTGTAGGCCTTTAGTTGGGTTTCGATTCGTTTGCCGTCAGCGACCTGGTTTGCCTTGTCAATTGCACACTTTGCGGTGACTGGGCTCGAGTTTCTAATGCGGCTATTGATCATCGCTTCTTCTACAGAACCTCCTGCCGCCAAAACCGCTTGGTAGGAAGGCACCCAGACGTTCGTCAGCCATTGATTGATGATAAAACTCTGAACATCTTTCTGGCGTAAGGCTGTGCGTATCCAATGCCGGAAAATCTGCCAGTCTTCCAGCGTCGTTGCGCCGTTCATGTGTGCACCGCAGTAGCTGCTACCGCCGCCATAGATGTCGTGAGCGAACGGTTTTGCGTCAAGATCGAGGGTGATTTCCGAGCGTGGCGTAGAACAGACTCCACCTCTAGCCCGGATATTGTCGAAGTTGATCCCGCGCAGATTGAAAAATTGGTCTGCCTTGGGGGCCAGCGTTAGATGATTTAGTTTAATAAAGTCGAACAAGCGCTTGAGTTGAGCGCTGTCTGTATGGTCGACACCCACACCCCCCACTGCATAGCTCATCAGGTGTTTTCCATCATTGCCTCTTTGTGCACCCTTCCACTGCTTTCCCTCCGGATCCTCCGGGAGCAGGCCCCCTGGGGTCACTCCCCACGCCGCAGCTGCGGTAATCAGGGTCAATGCGCCGAGGCCTGCCGTGGACTCGATTTTGTGCGGGTCATATTGCTCAACCCATTGCTTGACCCATTGAGCAGGGATTTGTTCACCATAAAAATCCGAGCTGTCTTCAGCGGTGGGGCCCCAATCTCCAGCTTGCAGAATCGCCACTAAGTCAGGTTCTGGAAGGTTCATATCAAAGTCCTAAAATTGCTTTGAAGAGGGACGATGGTGGTCTGTGGTCATGAAGCAAAATATTCAACTATCAGCACTTCTTCAGGGGTGATAGCACCCTGGAACAGTTCGTCGAAACCTGTGGCGGGTAACTCCACTCCTTCGTGGCATTTACAGATATCGGTAATAACTTCAGATATCGTCATCGGATGGTTTTTGAGCAATTGCTCCAGATCGCTATCCCGCCAGGCAATCGCTGGATTGGGCCTTTTGTTAGAAGCTGCGTAAGCTGGCGAATGCCAAACACACGCTGACCCTTCTGGCGGCATAAAGGCGGGTTGTCCTCTAAACGGGAACTCACAATAAAACATTTCCCAAATGGCCCACACATTTGCTTTTGTTGCTTGCCGACGAAGCTGGTCGTGAAAGTGTGATGTGTTCTTCGTGGTTTGAATTGAATCCCAGCAGTCTTTATGAGTGCTCAGCCGGGGCCACTTGGCTTCAAAAATACCAACCTTCATGGTGTGATTGGTGATGTTGTGGAAAATGATGCACCCATCGGCGCCGAATTTTCGCTCATGCGGGGGGTGAAGTTGTTGGATGCGTGAACTTAAACCGAAAATTTTTAATGCGTTAATACTGTGTCGGAAAAAACTGGTGAAATTAGAGGTGTAATCGTTTTCGGTCGTGATGTGGTTGGCAATCAAGTCAGAGCGTGCAAGTTTGTCCGCTTGATAGGCGCAATTTTTTATAGTGGAGATTATTCCCGCTGGGAAAATTCCCATGCTTAATTTCCCTGTGTTGATTTTCTATTTAAGTCGCTATTGCCAGTTGCTGTTGGAAGTACAGCGTAGCCTTTGTTAAATCTGTCGGCCAACCGTGATTAGATTATTAGATAATATTGAATGTTTCGTTTTGAGATAATTCAGCGGTCGTCCGAGTAGTTGCTTCTGGACTTAAGGGGGGACCCATGTCTACCGGGCCTAGTGGCCCGGTAGGCGTTTCAACTATCACTGACAATTGCAAATCCTGATCGCTCAATCACGCCGCGAACTACGCTGCGCCACCCCAGAAACGCTGACCGGGGTGAGCGGGCGCCCAACGACGGTTTCGGCCGAGGAAATTGTGTTGTGTACGCCTGGGATCAACTGCGTTTCACCGCGTTCAAGGGCCATGGTGCCTCCTGCTCGATTGAAACAGCCCGGTAATCAACTCAACTCTTTCAAAAAAGCCGAAGCCGCAAACCCGTCAATCAACCCGTCACCCTGAAGATCGATACTTGACCATTCGGTATTGACCGGTTTCGCGGTAACCAACTGGCCGGGCTTCAAGCTGCTCACTACGCTGTACTCGGTACCAGGGCCGCCGCGCAGCCTGAGGCTGGTGCGCGATATCACTTCGTGGGTAGCGGCGGCATGGGATGTCGCGACCACCGAGGTTTCGACCGGTAGAACGAAAGCCCCGAAATCGTTGGCGTGCTGGGGATTGATGAGGTTGTAGTCGAGGTCCAGGCCGCACAATTTTGCCGATGGGGCTTTTTGCTCGATGTGATAGGTGCCGTTTTTTATTGCGTCTTTGGTCCCGCGAAATCCGGACGACATGGCCAGCCATACCAGTGAACACAGGCCGTTTTTTGTCAGCGCATTGGCCGTTGCGCCAGAGCCATAGATACCCACCCGATAGGCTGGCTGAGCACCGGAGATCTCGTTGAACGCCCGCTGCACCCCTTGGAAATAAGGAATGATGTCGCTGGTGATTTCGTTGGTGCTGGCATCGAAGTCGACAGAGAAATAGATCCCCGATCCCTCGGGTTGCCCGATGTCGTTGAGGGCGTATCGGTAGGCTCTGCGTCCCGCCTCATAGCCTTTGATTTCCGAGAAATCGGCGGCATTGTCCTGTCGTTGTTGAAACACCACGGCGATGTTCATGCCTTGCGCGCAAATGGACTGCGCCTCTATAAGCGTCAAGCATTTGTCTGGAAACGTTTTTGAGTTGCTGAAGTTGTAATAACGGATAACAGTTTTTACGTTTTCTTTCGACAGGCAACGGAGTTTTGTCGTGGTGTTGTAGGGGGTGTCGATAATGAGCATGATAAGTTTCCTTTCAGGGGGAGCGCACTTTGCCAACTGCGTGAGCCGAGAAGGTTGGGCTCGGACATATATAAAAGGCGTGTTTTGCAAGTGCGTCAATATGCGAGGAAATTCACGTATGACGAAAGTTGTAAAAGTTATGAGTCAGTGTTAATTGGTTGTGACAAGGTTTGATAAAAAAATGAGAATATTTAAATATTTTGCACCGGTATTTTATATTTGTTTTGTTACTTGCCGGGCCGAAAAGTCCGGCAAGTTTTCAATTTATAATCAATCGTTATAAGCACTGGCCCTTCAATCACGCCGATTGCTACGCCGCGCCACACCCGAAACGCTGACCGGAGTAAGAGGGCGTCCTACGACGGCTTCGGCCGAGGAAATGACACTGTGTACGCCCGGGATCGATAGGGTTTCGCCGAGTTCGAGCGCTGCGACCAGAACAAAGCCCACCAGCACCAAGCCACCGGTTTTTATCAAGCCGTTCATTTGGCATGTCCTCGCACAAAGTTTTTCGGTAAGTCATCGCCGTTGGGCACGTCTTTCAAGTCGACTTTCTTGGCATCCGTCGAGTTATCAAACGTGAAGTCGTCAGCGGCAACCTCTGTGCCCGTTTTCCAGTCACTCAACTGAATGCTGTACTGCGGACCACCCTCGACTTGTTTTGAGGTGATGACATAGCGGCAAGGGTAAGGACGCTCGCCTTGAGCGATCCAGATTTGCCAATCAACTTCCTTGGTTCTGAAGGCCAGGTGATCGCATTCGACGCCACCGATGACGCCGCTGCCCAAGTCTTTTATGTCGGTCACTCCCACCATCAACGCTTCCTGGGGGTTGGACCCAAACAGGTCGGCACCGGCTATTGGCCTGTCGTACTTAACCCTTAACTCATCAATCAAATGATCCAGCGTGCCGGTGATGGGCACTTGCGTATAGGCATTCACATTTTTGCCCAGCACAGTCAGCGTCTTACCGTCATACAGCATTTCGATATCTGCAAATCCGCCAGTGCGGATGTTGCGTATTTTGTCTGGCCGGCTGATTACCGTCGTGCCGGAAGCGGCGAGGGCAAGTTTCTGTTTTTCTTTGGTGACGACTTCAAAGTTGGTGTCGTAGTTGAACGATATGTTTTTTTGCGCTGACATATAGTCGGACATGTTCTTTAGCAAATTTTTGGCGTACGCCTCATCTGCCAGCGAAATGATCGGTTGGCTCAATCCGAGAATCAGCGCCAGCCCGGCCCCAGCGACACGAACGGCCGAGGGTTGGATTAACTTACGGGCGATCTTTTCCATGGAAGTTCACCGCTTCGGGAATGCCGGGTTGACCAGCGTGGAATTACAACGTTAGTTCCATCACCGTCATTGCGCCGCGTATTGCCCGACCGCTAATCGCATTTACTCAATGATCAAATCTGGTCGTTTGATCCAGTCCATGTTGTCTGTTTCGTGACTGTTGCCAATAAGCGAGGGGACACCTGCCCATTTGCCGCCCCGGTCCCTCCCGATTGTGTTTACCCGCCTGTTTGGCTAACCTCGCACAAACCCGCAAAATCAGGCATAAACATGCAAGATCAGCATTCCATCGCCGAGCTCCCTTCGGTGCGCCGGCAAAAAATCCTCCTGATCCTTGAGCGCGACGGCAAAGTCATGGCTTCAGAGTTGAGTCAGCATTTTGCGGTGTCCGAAGACACCATTCGTCGCGATCTCTCCGAGCTTGCCACCGCCGGCCTGGTGCAGCGGGTGCACGGCGGGGCGCTGCCGCGACCGAAAGACACGGGCAAGGATTTTTTCACTCGGGTCAGCGAAACCGATGAGGTGAAAGCGCAGTTGGCGCAACTCGCGGCGCGCCGGGTTCAGGAGGGGCAGATTGTGCTGTTCGATTCGGGCAGTACAACGCTGCAAATTGCGCGGTCGCTGCCCTCGGACATCTCCATCACGGCCATTACCGCGTCGCCGATGATCGCCATCACCCTGGCCGAGTACAAAGGCATCAAGGTGATCC
Organism: Pseudomonas sp. OV226; assembly: GCF_003148705.1. Lineage (NCBI taxonomy): Bacteria > Pseudomonadati > Pseudomonadota > Gammaproteobacteria > Pseudomonadales > Pseudomonadaceae > Pseudomonas > Pseudomonas sp. OV226. The sequence continues at coordinate 98,222 of NZ_QGGS01000001.1, forward strand.
TGGCCGGTGGACAGCTCAACCCCGCGACGATGTCGGCCAGCGGGCATGAAACCCTGCGGCTGATCGAAGGCATCAAGGCTGATCTGTTGTTCACCGGTGTCTGCGCGATTCACCCGGACGTCGGCATCAGCTCGCTGCATTTCGATGAGGCGCCCGTGAAGCGAGCGATGCTTGCCAGCGCTTCACACGTGGTGGCGGTGATTACGGCGGACAAACTCGGGGCGGTGGAGCCGTTTGTGGTTGCACCGTGCAATCGCATCCATACACTGATTACCGAGCAACACGTAGCGTCGGGCAGCGTCGAGGATTATCAGCGGTTGGGCATTGAAGTGGTTCAGGTCGATGCCTGAGTTCAGCCATGCCCCAACGCAATCGCAAACGACACGACGATGAGGCAGGCAAAGGCAAAATTTAAATTCATGAGGGTATCGTCCGACTGATCCGAAAGGACGCCATCATGAATTCGTCGAAGAAAAATAAAAAATTCGGCTTCGTGATTTAAAAGATCGAAGGAATTGATACCTGACCAGGCGTTCCGCTTGTTGCGCCTCGGCAGTCGTTGGCCAACCGCCTAAACCAGATACTTGCGAAACCACGCCACGGTGCGGTCCCACGCCAGTTTCGCGGCGGCTTCATCGTATCGGGGCGTCGAGTCGTTATGGAAACCATGATTGCAGCCCGGATAGATGTAGGCCTCGTAGGTTTTGCCCGCTGCTTTCAGCGCTTGCTCATACGCCGGCCATCCTTCATTGATGCCTGCGTCCAGTTCGCCGTAATGCAGCAGCAACGGTGCCTGGATCCGGGGTACGTCTTCCGCCTTGGGCTGGCGACCATAAAAGGGTACGGCTGCCGCCAGTTCCGGATACGCCACGGCCGCGGCGTTGGAGACCCCGCCGCCGTAGCAGAAGCCGGTGATGCCGACTTTTCCGGTGGTCGCGTCGTTTTTTGTCAGCCATTCGATGCCGGCGAAAAAATCATTCATGAGCTTTTCCGGATCGACCTTCGCTTGTAGCTCCCGACCTTTGTCATCGTTGCCGGGATAACCACCGACCGAACTCAGGCCGTCGGGGGCGAGCGCAATAAACCCGGCTTTGGCAACGCGTCGGGCGACGTCTTCGATGTAAGGATTGAGCCCGCGGTTTTCATGCACGACCAACACCGCCGGCACCTTGCCGGTGACTTTGGTCGGGCGCACGAGATAGCCGCGCACATTGCCGTGGCCCTTGGGCGAGGGGTAGGTGATGTACTCGGCGAAGATGTCCGGGTCGGTAAACTCCACTTGCTCGGCGAGCGCATAGTTGGGGCTCAGGGAGGCGAGCAGTGCGCTGGCGGTCAAACCGCCCAGGGTGAACAGTGCCGCACGATCGAGAAACTCTCGCCGATTGATCTTGCCATGGGCGTAGTAGTCGTAGAGTTCGAGCAGTTCGGGGGCGAAGTCTTTGGCGGTTAGGCGGTCCATAGGGGCGCTTCCCGTTTGGTCAGGATTTGAATCAGTAAAGCAGTGATTGTCTCAGGGGCACTTATTTTCAGTCGTTGCCTGAGCTTTGCAGGGCGTGGGTTCTGGGCACGTGTAGTACCAGGTCACCCCGATTGCAGCCAGGACGATCAATGTGGACAGGACATGGAATATTCGAACAGTCCGTGGTTTCACTGCTTGAACGACAAGCCTTTTGCCGACCGGGCCCGTTTCATCCGAGGCCAGCCTGACGGCTTCGCCGAATCTGCGAAGCTCTTTTTGTGACAGGACAATTACCCATTGACTGGCCATTGCAAAAATAAAGTAGCTGACTGCAATCAGCAGGTAGGTGGTAGCTGGCCATTTACCCTTGTCGCTTCCAATGGTGTAACCCAAGACAGCAATTGAGATGACCTGAAAGTAGGCCCACAGTTTATGGATGCTGTCGCTTTGCTTCTGATAAATGTCGAACGCATCTTTGAATGCAACGTCAGTCATGATTTAGCACCCCAGCTTAAACTTCGACCGACAGTGGGTTTTGTCGCCACAACCCGGACGTTCTTTGCGGGTCGTGGCAAACAAAAGGGCCTACCGACTAATGCCCACCCACCACCATATGACTGAACGGCGCCACATACGCCTGCAACGTCACCAACCCACCGACCAGAATCGCCAGCACGATGGAGTGGAAGAACACATAACGCAGAATTTCCCCTTCATGCCCGTACCAGCGCGTTGCGGTGGACGCGACCACGATTGATTGCGCATCGACCATTTTGCCCATGACCCCGCCGGAGCTGTTCGCCGCTGCCATCAGCACCGGGCTGATCCCCAATTGTTCGGAGGTCACCCGTTGCAAGCCGCCGAACAGCACGTTGGACGCGGTGTCCGAGCCGGTCAACGCCACGCCGAGCCAGCCCAGGAGGGTGCCGAACATCGGGTAGAAAATGCCGGTCGCGGCGAAGGCCAGGCCCATGGTGGCGTCCAGTCCGGAGTAACGCGTGAGGAAGCCCAGGGCGAGCATCGCCGCAATGGTGATCAGCGAAAAACGCACCACCCACAATGTTCGCAGATACTGGTGAATCAGCTGCGGGATGGAGTAACCCATCAGCAAGCCACCGAGGATTGCCGCCAGCAAGATGCCGCTGCCGGTGGCGGTGAACCAGGTGAATTTATAGATCGCTTCCTCGGTTTTCGGTGCCGGCACCACGGGTGGCACTTTCTCGACTTGCAGGTGCAGCGTGGTGAACGTCACGATCGGGGCGAAAATCGGGTTGGCCTCGCGCATCGGTTTGCCTTGCGGGTCGAGCTTGGCTGCGCTGGTTTGCGGATCGATGGCCGGGCGGGTATCAAAGGTGTTTTTGAAACCTTGGGTGCCCCAGATAAAGACGAACACCGTGAGGATGATCCACGGCATCCACGCGCGCATCACTGCAGGCTTGGCATCATTGGCAAACGTCGCGCTGGGTGCGGTTTTCTGTTCATGCTCGGCATCGATTTTCGAGTTGTCGACACGCCCGGTCAGTGCGGCCGAAGTGTGCACCGAGGCCGGTTTCCACACCTTGAGAAAAGCCGTCAGGCAGGCCATGGAAATCAGCGCGGCGATCACGTCCACGAGCATCGGGCCGTGGTAGTTGGACACGAGAAATTGCGGTATCGCGAAGCTGACCCCCGCCACGAGAATCGCCGGCCAGATTTCCAGCATCTTGCGCCAACCGGCGAAGGCCCAGATCAACCAGAACGGTACAAGCACCGAAAAGAAGGGCAGCTGCCGACCGACCATCATCGACAGCTCCATTTCATCCAGCCCGGTCACTTTGGCCAGGGTGATGATGGGCGTGCCCAGCGCGCCGAAGGCCACCGGTGCCGTGTTGGCGATCAACGCGAGGCCGGACGCGGCGAGGGGCGAGAAGCCCAGCCCGATCAGGATCGCACCGGTCACCGCCACCGGCGTACCGAAACCGGCCGCGCCTTCGAAGAAGGCACCGAAACAGAAGGCAATCAGCAGCAACTGCAGGCGTCGATCGTCGGTGATGCGTGCAATGGAGTCCTGCAGCACTTTGAACGAGCCGTTTTCGGTGGTCAGCCGGTGCAGAAAGATGATGTTGAGCACGATCCAGCCAATCGGCAGCAAACCGTTGGCGGCACCGAACAGCGCCGCCGAACCGGCCATGTTCGCGGGCATGCCGAAAGCGAAAATTGCGATCAGCAAGGCGGACGCCAAGGCGAACAATGCGGCCATGTGCGCTTTGATGTGGAAAAACGCCAGAGATGCCAGCATCACCACCACCGGCACTGCCGCCATGAGCGTGGAAAGCACCGGGTTATTGAAGGGGTCGTAGACTTGTTGCCAAACCATGTTCCACCTCTGCTTTTTATTGTTGATCGTGCAGGCCCCGGGCGGGGTTGGTGGGAAGGAGTATAGGTGGCATTACGCCGCTGTCTCGGCAGGTTCATCGCCGTGACCACCGGGTGCCGTCCGACGATGAACTTCTACTACGCTCAAAAAGAATGACTGGCCCGATCCATTCACAATGAGAGGGAGACAGCGATGACTGAACGCCACGAGGAACACAAGGAGACGCTTTCCAACGGATGCTCGATCAGGGTCAAGGCCGAGATACTGAAAGACGGCTCCCTGAAAATGTTGATCGGTGTGTACCGGCCGGACGGTTCGGTCATTGAAGAGGACCACCATCCGTCGCCGCACCTGTTGGACATGGAGGACGCGATGGACTGGGCCATCGAAAAGGCCAAAACCGTCGGCAACAGTCAGCAAACGCTGTAAGAGCGGTGCAGCACCGCTCTGACCGACTCGGCTACTGCGTACCGAACATGGCCGTCCAGTAAATCCCCGAATCGCTTTTCGGGTCCACCGCGTAAGCCGCGCCCAATTCACGGAACTGCGGATTCATCAGGTTGGCGCAATGACCGGGGCTGGCCAGCCAACCGTCGACGACCTTGCGCACGGAGTCTTGCCCGGCGGCGATGTTCTCGCCGATCTGCTGATAGACATAGCCCGCCAGTTCCGCCCGGTCTCCCGGCGTGCGACCGTCGCGGTCCTTGTGATCAAAATAGTTGTTGTTGGCCATGGCCCGCGAGTTGGTTTCGGCGGCGGACGCGAGGGTGGCGTTCCAGGCCAGCGGCGTGGTCGCGGTAAATGGCTGGCCGCCGCACTGACGGGGTGTACTGCGCGCGGCGTTGAGCTCGACCAACAGCTTCTGGCCTTCGGCGGCGGCATCACCCAGGCGCGCGGTCAACAGGGGGCGGGCGAGCACGATGCGCCAGTCGGTGCCTTGGCGGCTGACGCCGATGTCGATGAATTTCGGGTCCAGCACCACCTGGCAGAAGCTTTCCTGTACCGCCATCATCGCCGCTTGCGCATCACGCGGGCCTTTCAGGGATATCGCTTGCACGTTGAACATCGGATACGACGCACGCACCATGGCCTGCTGCAAGTCGACCTGTCCGCTGGCCGGCAATACCAGACGCGGATCGCTGGTCAGCGGAGGCAACTCCGGCGAGACCTGACCGCCGCAACGCTGCGACAGGCTGCGAAAGGCGTTGATCGAATCGGCCAGTTGCGTTTCTTCGGACGCCATCGCCGTTGCGGCAAGCATCAGACCCAACGACAACCCCGACAAGCGCAATGCGGATGATAAGACGTGCATGGAAACCCCCTTGGACGGACTGCGCCCATGATGCGCGAACTCCCCCGGTACAAGGCAATGGCTTTTTGCAGTTTGTTGCTCAGTAGTTGACATGATTTGGCTACTACACTGTTCCGACACCTCCCAGAGTGTTTTCACCATGTCCAGCAAATGGATAGCCGTGCTTCTCACTGCTGTGCTTTTCGCCGGTTACGTCATCGCGGATGAGCAACAACAAAAAAAGCAGGTGGCGGAAGGCAAGGCGCAGGTACTTGAACAAAAGGCGGCGGAGAAGGGCAGTGATGCGCCGGTGCCCAAGTCCGAGACCATCACCCCGTCCGAAGTCCAGGCGGTCGACCCGGCCGGCAAGGCCCCGTTGGACGATGCGATTACCTGCATGGCCCGCTCCATTTACTGGGAAGCCAAAGGCAAGGACAAGATCGACATGGAAGCGATTGCCAATGTGGTGATGAACCGCCTCGGCCATGAGGGTTTTCCCGATACCGTGTGCGGGGTGGTCAAGCAAGGCTCCGAAACCAAAAGTTGCCAGTTCTCCTGGTGGTGCGACGGGAAGTCGGACTCGGTCCAGGAAGAAAACCAATATGGGCTGGCCAAGGAAATCGCGCGCAAGGCGCTGAATAAGCAGCTACCGGATCGCACCGGCGGCGCGATGTATTTCCACGACAAGACGGTGAAGCCGGTCTGGGCCAAGAAGTACATCAAAACGGCGAGCATCGGCTTGTTCGTGTTCTACAAGCCGCATGACGGGTCGGCGAAGTAAATTGGCCGACCCTGAGGTTCAAGCGCTCTACACTTCGCGACCATGCGCCACAGCGGCCAGTTGGCCGGTATCGACCCGGACAAACACCGAGTCGCCCACTGCCGTGAGCACGTCGTCGGCGTACACCTCGCAAATCACCCGGCTCTTGCGCCCGACGTCACCCTCGACCCTGGCGCGCAAGGTGAGCGCAACGCCCATCGGTGTCGGTTTGATGAACTTGATGCCAAGGCTGCCGGTGACGCAGTCGATACGCGGCAGTGAGCCAGGCTCGCGGTTTTCGGCCCGATAGTGGTAAGCCATGGCGGTCCAGTTCGAGTGGCAATCAACCAACATCGCAATGAGCCCGCCGTACACCAGATCCGGCCAGCCACAATATTTGGCCTCGGGCAGGTGCTCGGCGACCACGTGTACGCCATCGGCATCCCAGCGGCTTTTGACGTGCAGCCCGTGAGGGTTACGGCTGCCGCAGCCGTAGCAAACGCCATCGGGTGCGGCGCTGTCCTGCATGGAAATATCGAACATGGTTGTCCCTTGTTGTGCTTGAAGTCCGTTGCGATTAAACCGCTGGAGCAGGGGGAAGTCCATTGGCGTCATGCGCTCGGTGGAACGCCCTGATGGGACGTCAGAACTTCGCGTAGTTCAACGCATCGACAATGGCGGAGCCGCCAATACCGGTCAGCGACAGCAACAACGCACGAATCAACGGGTCTTCGGAGTAGCGGGAGAACGAACCGGTATTGAGCGTCGCGATGCGGTCGCGGATCATCTGGAATTTTTCGTAATAGCCCGGCTTTTTGGGGGTCTCCAGCAGATAGGCATCGATACGCTGCAGTGCCAGCGTACGAGCCTTTTCGGCCGCCCGACGCAGCGACAGTGCGGACGCGAGCAGGATCAGCGTGGTCAGCAGGAATGAAATGACCACGCTGGGGGGCGTCGGCCAGTTGTCGAACAGGCTGCTGCGCGATGCCAACAGAATCAACATGACCACCGTCGGGGCATAGATCAGGCGGCTGACCGCTGAGGTGCGCTTGGCGATCAGTTGCAAATCCACCCATTCATCGATGCAGGGGTGTCTGAGAACGCCAAAGATTTTCCCGTGTTCCTGCTGCAGCTTTTCGGGCCAGATCGCGTGGTGATTGCTCAGGTGCCGTATGAATCGTGTCAGCAGCAGGTTGGCATCCACGACCCAGAACACCAGCACCTGGAACGCCAGGGTCGGGATCAGCCAGACGAACATCCACATCATCGATTGCCCGCGCACCGGAACCTGTTCCATTGGCCAGATCACAAACAAGACGCTGGTGACCACGATGAACACCCAGGTCGCGAGCAGAGCGCGCAAGAGGCGGGCGCCGAACGCTCCGCAGATGCAGTGCTCACCCCAGAAGCGTGCGATGGAAATCATTTTTCGTTCGTCGTCGCAGTTGGCCTGGATAGTTGTACAAGTCTTTGACCAGTTGTCATTGGTACTGACCAGCGGGAAAAAAATCAGCAGCAGGAAATACCCAAATTCATTGCACCAGCGACGAAAGTTCCAGCGCCTGCCTTTATGGAAAAAGTGCAGTACCTGGCGGCACAACCCCAATCGATACCTGCGCATGAATGCGTGCAATTGATAGGTGCGTTCTATCTCGACCCTGTTGACGCGCAGGTTGCGCCAGCCCCATGCCAGTGCCGAAAGCGAGATCAGCACGGCGGTGACGCGCAGTCCCACCGTCGGCCAGGCACTGATGCCTTCAAACAGGAACATCGGCTCGCCGAGCCCATAGTTCGTCAAGGGGCCGCGCTTTTGGTACGCCAGCATCAACGCGAGGACAAATACGACGAGGGGGACGACGATGTACCACGATGGGGAATCGTACACGCCGCTGCTGGCGCTGGCCGTCGCGTTATTGTCTTGTGCCAGCCGCTCGAGGCGACGGATCCGGTTTGAGGTGATGATGCCCAGCAGGATCAGCAAAAACGTGCCCCAGAGAAACCCGACATACCAGAAGTGGGTGGCGATAAATGCACAGGCTACCGCGATCATATACAGCGTCATGGGCACGCCGCGTGCCCAGGCCAGCTTCGTTTGTGTGGCCATTTCCGGCCCCGAGATCCAGCGCCAGACGACGAACCCGGCCAGTAGAAGAAGGACAAACGTCAGCGGGCCGGCCAAGAAAAGCGATTGAGTTCTTTTGAAGTGCTCGCGCACTGACTTGGAGGTTCCAGGGTAGGACAGGGGTGACGGGTCCTGAAGGCAGTCTAAGGACATCAAATCGTGCGGATGTATTTCTTGATCCGAACGGTTCGACTCGGACTGTACGTTGCATTTCTGTGTGCGCTTTTGGTCTATCGGGCTCGCCAGCGGAATAAAACCGTTGATGCCCACCTCATAAATGCCGGGCAATAGCTTCGATGTTGAATAGTCGAATTTCTCTCGCTTGTCATGGAACGATTGCGGCGCCAATGCCGCCTGAACGGCCACAAACACCGAACTTTGCAGGCTGTCGCGAAATGGCGGCACGTCTTGTTGCAGAGCGCGCGTCAGCGTCAGCCCATAAGGCGCCGCCAGTACCAGGTTGCGGGTGGTTTCCGCCTGACCTCGTTGCAGCATGCGCGCGTCGAGGTCCGTGGAAAAATACAGTTTGTAAGGCATTCGACTCTTGAGCGCCTGTAACACCAAAAGTTTGTCGTAGGTATCGACACCTAATATGCCGATTGCGCCAATGCCGGGCATGCCGTCTCGTCGATAGGCTGCGTCCTCGCGTGCGATGTGGTCGGCAAGGCGTCTCAGGTAGTCGAGCTGGGAGTTTCCATCGGCTTTCTCCAGTGGGCTGAGGTCAATTTTGCCGGCGTCCTTGTTATTTTTGCTGGCATCGCTGCTGGCGGTTTTGTCATTGCTCGCGGCTTCCTCGGGGAGGCGTCCGTCGAGGCCCCGTAGATAGCTGAAACGCAAAACCCATTTGTCGACAAATGCCTTGTCGCCTTGTTCACTAAACCCTGCATTGTCGGCAACCCAGGTCTTGAAACTTTCGATCAGTGCGCGGCTATAAAAGCTGTCCCATTCGGAAATCAGTGCGATTCGGTCTGGCGCAAGCGACCAACTGCTCTGTACGCAAGTTTTTCCGTCTCGCTGCAAGCCGCCTTCTTTATTGCAATGCAGGCTGGTGGCCGGATCAACATTGCGCAGCTTCAGTTCCGCCAGCATCAATTGCGCCATGGTGCCGTCGTCGTTGACGGTTCGCAGCAGCTTCATGTCGTATTCGCGCGGTGGCGGCGGGTCGGGAACATTGAGGTGGTTAGTCAGTGTCAAATTGTCCGCAGTGGCCAGGGGCGAGTAGATCTCGACATTGGGTGTTGCCCGGGCGTTGGCGTCATCCTGATACATAGCCCGCAGCACGGTTGAAGTGGCGGGGCCGATGACTTTCAGCACAGTACGATTGTCAGGCACGCCTGTGCAGGCCAATGGGTAACTGCTTTCGAGAGTGCTACACGCCAGGCTCTGGCGCAGCTTTTCCAGTTGCTGCAATGGCTGTGAACCCAGTGCGTCTTGTTTCAGCCAGAACACGATGGTCTGCTCGGCGGGCTGGGGAGCGCCTTCAAGAGATTTTGGTGGATCGAATGGATTGGAAACGAATATTTCGTAGGGCACATCGATGAAGTGTTGGTCCGGCGAAGGATCAACCGACAGATCGGCCGCCAGTCTCAAACAATGGATGTATTGCTCTTGATCCGGCACACGATGAGAGTTTTTAAACCCGGCAAGCAGAGCATAACGAGTGCGGCGTCGGCGTTCGACTTCGTCAGCGTAGGGGCCACCTTCCACCAGCGAAACCATGATGTCGGGCGGGGTGGGCGCTCCGGGCGGCGGGGAAACCCTGGGCGCGCATAAATTCGCGGCATCCGGACTATCGATGTCGTTAAGTTTCTTGCGATAACGCTCCAGCGCATCAAACGGGTCCTGCCATAACCGCGCTTCGATCGGCAACTGCGCTTGAAATTGTGCACCGATGGGGCGCGGTTCAAGGAACGGTTCGCGGGTCAGTGCAAACGTAGAGACGACCAGACTGAAGATGACTGCGCTGCCCGGCAGCCAGAACGCCAGGTTAGTACCGGAATCCTTGTTGCTGTCCATGGCCCATCCCTCGAATGGCCGACGCTACTAGGTTATTTATAGACCTGTTTTACAAGTTGGTTTTGTTGAGTGCTTAGTTCTTTTAGTTGAGCGTGTTATTGCCCTGTAAGTTGTAACGTGGCCAATACACAAGTATGAAACTTAACGCGAAATAGAACGGGTTGAGGAAGTTGCATAACGGCATTGTTCGATCCATTGATCGCAAAGCCTGTTGTCCAGAATGCCAAGTGGCGTAGAGTCCACCTTTTATGGCCTGAAACCCCTTATGCCACTTTTAAGGTCGTCAGCCGTGCACAACATCGGACTCATCGTTTACCCCGGCTTCCAGGTACTCGGCCTCGCCATGTGCGCCACTTTCGAGCTGGCCAACAACACTACCACCGAGCCGGTGTACAGCCTTTCACTGCTGTCCGAGCACGGCGGCACGGTGCAGACCTCCGCCGGTTTCGGCGTGGAAACCAGCGCTTTCGATCAGCGCACTTTCGACACGCTGCTGGTGATGGGCGACAACGTGATTCGTCCGACGTCGCCCGGCGTGGTGGCGTTTTTGCGCAGCGCCAGCCAGACCACTCGCCGTATCGGTTCGATCTGCACCGGCGCCATCGCGCTCGCCGAGGCCGGTTTGCTGGACGGGCGGCGGGCGACCACGCATTGGTGCCATGCGCCGGCCTTGCAACGGGCGTATCCGAAGGTGCTCGTCGAGGAGGACCGTATTTTCATCAACGACGGCAACCTCTGGACCGCCGCGGGCATGAGTGCGTGTGTCGACCTGGCCCTGGCGTTGGTGGAAAAAGACCTCGGTGCTGACGTGGCGCGCACGGTGGCCCGGCAACTGGTGGTGTATCACCGCCGCGCAGGGGGGCAGTCGCAGTTTTCGGTGATGCTGGAACTCGAACCGAAGACCGACCGCATCCAGGCGGCATTGACCTACGCCAAGCAACACTTGAAGTCGGCGTTGTCGGTGGAGCAATTAGCCGAGGCGGCCAATCTGAGCCCTCGGCAATTCAGTCGGGTGTTCCAGGCCGAAACCGGGCAATCACCGGCCAAAGCTGTCGAAAACCTGCGGGTAGAGGCCGCGCGGCTGATGATGGAAACCGGGCGGCACGCCATTGATGTGGTCGCCACCGAAACCGGTTTTGGCGACCGTGAGCGCATGCGTCGGGCGTTTATTCGCGCGTTCGGGCAGCCGCCGCAGGTGATTCAGCGCGCGAACCGGACGTGATAATCGGCATGTCCTAAAAGGTGGTGTATTCGGCATTTAAGACAAAATATGATTGCCGTAATCTTTATCTCGTTGAAGCCCAAACCCTCAGTGAGATCACCGCCATGACCATTGTCAAAGCTGCTGCCGTCCAAATCGCACCTGTGCTCTACAGCCGTGAAGGCACTGTAGAAAAGGTGGTTAACAAGATTCGCGAACTCGGCGAGAAGGGCGTGCAGTTCGCCGTTTTCCCGGAAACCATCGTCCCGTACTACCCGTATTTTTCTTTTGTGCAGGCGCCTTTCAAAATGGGTGCCGAGCACTACAAATTGCTCGATCAGGCGGTGGTGGTGCCTTCTGCGACCACCGATGAAATCGGCAAGGCCGCCAAGGAGGCCAACATGGTGGTGTCCATCGGCGTCAACGAGCGCGATGGCAGCACCCTGTACAACACGCAGTTGCTGTTTGATGCCGACGGCACCCTGATCCAGGCCCGGCGCAAGATTTCGCCGACCTATCACGAACGCATGATCTGGGGCATGGGCGATGGCTCTGGCCTCAAAGCGGTGGACAGCGCCGTTGGCCGCATCGGGCAACTGGCCTGCTGGGAACATTACAACCCGCTGGCGCGTTACGCCCTGATCGAAGACGGCGAACAGATTCACGCCGCGATGTACCCCGGTTCATTTGCCGGTGAACGGTTTACCCGCCAGATGGAAGTCAGCATCCGCATGCACGCCCTGGAATCGGCCTGCTTCGTGGTCAACTCGACGGCCTGGTTGTACCCGGAACAACAAGCCCAGATCATGGCCGACACCGGCTGCGAGATCGGTCCGATTTCCGGCGGTTGCTACACCGCGATCATCGATCCGCAAGGCGAAGTCATCGGCGCGTTGACCGAAGGCGAGGGCGAAGTCATCGCTGACATCGATTTGTTCGAGATCGAGATCCGTAAACGTCAAATGGATGGTCGCGGTCACTACAGCCGTCCGGAAATCCTCAGCCTGAACATCGACCGCACACCGCATCGCCATGTTCATGAACGCAATGCCCAGCCGACGTTGGCGGTGGCTGCACCAGTGGAAGAGGTGTGACCAGGTAAACGTACTGGCGTGCCGGGGCTGTCATCGCGTGCAGCTCCGGTTACGCCATTTTTTGTTGTCCGGTATTTGAACCCGCAGTGGCCTGCGCTAGACTCCAGCCCCATGAAACGCTATCTGCGGTTTTGCCTGATTTTCCTGATCAGCCTCGCGCTTCCCCTGAGTGGAATGGCGGGCGTTTCCGCACCTGCAGAACCTTGTCCGATGAAAACCATGGACATGTCGATGATGGGTGACATGGGCATGGACTGCTGCCAGGACATGAGCACCGCGCCAGACCATGGCAAACCTTGCAAGCCGGGTCAGGAGTGCAAGACCGGTGCCCTTCTGCAAGTCTCGATCATCAAACCTCCCGTTAATCTGTTCAGCCCTGTGATAGCCACATTCTTCGCGGATGCGCTGCCTGTCCAGACCCCGTCCGGGGTATGGCGACCCCCTCGCGCCTAATTCCTGTTCCACGTTGAGCCCCATTCCGCCTGTGCGGGATGGCGTTGCTGCGCGCCTGTTAAAGCGCGCCGCGGATCATGACAGGAATTCAAGACATGAAACTCATGTGCTTTCGTACGGGGTGGCCGCTCGCGGCGGCCCTGGCGGCAAGTGTATTGGCGTTGCCGTGCGTCGCTGCCCCACTGACCCTCGATGAAGCCTTGCGGCTGGCCGATAACAACGCGCCGTCGCTCACCGCTCAAGCAGAAAAACTCCAGGCGGCCCGAAGCGCCGCGATTCCTGCCGGTGAATTGCCCGACCCGAAGCTGTTGCTGGGGGTGCAAAACTTTCCGGTCGGCGGCCCTGATCGGGGCACGCTGGACCACGACTTCATGACCATGCAAATGGTCGGTGTGATGCAGGAAATGCCCAGTGGCGACAAGCGCCGGGCGCGCACCGAAGTCGCCGAAGCGGCTGTAGACCTGGCCGCTGCGCAAGGGCGGGTCGAGCGCCAAACTGTGCGTCAGGCCACGGCGCTGGCCTGGATCGACAGTTATGCCGTCGAGCTGAAACACGCGCTGTTCCAGGAATTTTATCGCGAGAACCGTCTGCTGGCCGACATCGTTCGCGCGCAGATTGCCAGCGGTCGTGCGCAACCGGCCGATGCCGTGACGCCCAGGCAGGAAGCGGTGCAACTGGAAGAGCAGCAGGACCAATTGACGTTACAGCGAGCCCAGGCGCGTGCGGCGCTCAAGCGCTGGATCGGTCCTGCGGCCAATGAGCAACCCACCGGCAACTGGCCGCAATGGCCCATCGATACCTCGGGTTATGTGCACAAACTCGAGCATCACCCGGAGTTGGCAGCGTTCGCGCCCATGACCCGGCAAGCGCAAGCCAAAGTCCGCGAAGCCGAAGCCGAGAAGCAATCCGACTGGAGCTGGGAGCTCGATTACCAGAAGCGCGGGCGTGAGTTCGGCGACATGGTCAGTGTGCAATTCACCTTCGACCTGCCGCTGTTTCCCGAGACGCGGCAGAACCCGAAGATCGCTGCCAAACGGGCCGAGCTCAATCAACTTGAAGCCGAGCGTGAGGCGTTGACTCGCGAACACACCCAGCAACTGGAGGCGCAATTGGCCGAGTACGAACGCCTGGACCGCGCGGTGCGTCGCACACAGGAAAGTGTGTTGCCGCTGGCCACGGAAAAAGCCGAGTTGACCCTCGCCAGTTACCGGGCGGGCAAAAGCGATGTGTCAGCGGTTGTCGCTTCCCGGCGTGAACTGATCGAGGCCCGCTTGAAGCAGATCGACATCAACGAACAGAAAGCGCTGACCAGCGCCCGGCTGTATTTCGCCTACGGGGAGACTGGCCAATGAGCCGCATAAAAAGCGTGGCAGGGTTTGCAGGCGCTATCGCGCTGGGCGGTCTTGGCGGTTATTGGTTCGCTCATCAATCTGCAACGACGAATCAAGGCACCATGGCCGGGGACGAGCGCAAGGCTTTGTACTGGTACGACCCGATGTACCCGCAGCAGAAATTCGACAAGCCCGGCAAGTCGCCTTTCATGGAAATGGAGCTGGTGCCGCGCTACGCCGACGACACGGCCAATACGGCCTCCCTCCAGATCGACCCGAGTGTGACGCAGAATCTCGGTCTGCGGCTGGCGACAGTCAGTCGCGGCACTCAGTCATCGAGCCTTGAGGCTGCCGGTGTGCTGGCTTACAACGAGCGGGATGTGGCGGTGATTCAAGCGCGTACGCCGGGTTTCGTCGAACGGGTTTACGCCCGTGCGCCGGGCGATGTGCTCAAGGCGGGGGCGCCATTGGCGGACATTCTGGTGCCGGAATGGGCTGGCGCCCAAGAGGAGTTTCTGGCGCTCAAACGCCTGGGTGATCCCGGTCTGTTGGCTGCCGCCCGGCAACGTCTGCGCCTGACGGGGATGCCGGCCGCGTTGATTGACCAGGTTGAACGCAATGCAAAGGTACAGTCGAGCCAAACGATCACCACGCCGATTGCCGGGGCGCTACAGGAACTGAACGTGCGCGTCGGCATGACCCTGGCCGCCGGAGAAACACTGGCCCGGGTCAATGGCCTGAACAGCGTCTGGCTGACGGTGGCGGTGCCGGAATCGGCCGCAGGGTCAATCCAGACCGGTCAAACCGTGGAAGCCCGGCTGGCGGGGTTCCCGCAGGCGGTGCTGCACGGGACGGTCAGTGCGATCCTGCCGCAAGTCACTGCGGACAGCCGCACGGTCAGTGTGCGCATTGAACTGCCTAACAGCGAGGGACGCTTGCGTCCCGGGTTGACGGTGCAGGTGCGTTTGCAAGGCGCCACCGACACCACGTTGCAGGTGCCGAGTGAAGCCTTGATTCGTACGGGCCGGCGGGTGCTGGTGATGCTGGCCGAAGAGGGCGGGCACTACCGTCCGGTGGAAGTGCAAGCCGGGCCGGAAAGCGACGGCCAAACGGCCGTGCTCAAGGGGTTGGAGGAGGGCCAGCAGGTGGTCACGTCGGGGCAGTTTCTGCTCGACTCCGAAGCCAGCCTCAAAGGCATTGTCGTGCAGCCGCTGGAAAAAAGCGGAGGCCAGCCATGATTGCCGCACTGATCCGCTGGTCCGTGGCCAACCGTTTCCTGGTGCTGCTGGCGACGCTGTTCGTCACGGCGTGGGGCGTGTGGTCGGTACAGAGCACACCCATCGATGCGTTGCCGGACCTGTCCGATGTCCAAGTGATCATTCGCACACCGTATGCCGGCCAGGCGCCGCAAATTGTCGAGAACCAGGTGACCTACCCACTGGCAACGACCATGTTGTCGGTGCCGGGGGCGAAGACCGTTCGCGGCTATTCCTTTTTCGGTGACAGCTTTGTGTACGTGTTGTTTGAGGATGGAACCGACCTGTACTGGGCACGTTCACGGGTGCTGGAATACCTGAGTCAGGTGCAGAGTCGTCTGCCCGCCAGCGCCAAACCCGCGCTGGGACCGGACGCCACCGGGGTTGGCTGGATCTTTCAATACGCGTTGGTGGATCGCAGCGGTGGTCACGATCTGGCGCAACTGCGGGCCTTGCAGGACTGGTTCCTCAAGTTCGAACTCAAGACCTTGCCCAATGTCGCCGAAGTCGCCACGGTCGGTGGCATGGTCAAACAGTATCAGGTGCAACTCGAGCCTTTGAAAATGGCCAGTCTGGGGATTACTCAGGCGCAAATCACCGACGCCATTGGCAAGGCCAATCAGGAAACCGGTGGCGCCGTGCTGGAGTTGGCCGAGACCGAATTTATCGTGCGGGCTTCGGGCTATCTGAAAACCCTCGATGACTTTCGGGCCATTCCTCTCAAGCTCGGTGTGGGGAGCGTGCCCGTCACCCTTGGCGATGTGGCAACCGTTCAACAGGGACCGGAAATGCGCCGTGGCCTGGCGGAACTCGACGGCGAAGGCGAGACCGTCGGCGGCGTGGTGATTTTGCGCAGCGGCAAGAACGCCAGCGAAACCATCGCTGCGGTCAAGGCCAGGCTGGATGCGCTAAAAAGCAGCTTGCCCGCGGGTGTGGAGATCGTCACCACGTACGACCGCAGTAAATTGATCGATCGCGCCGTGGAAAATCTCAGCCACAAGTTGATCGAAGAATTCATCGTCGTGGCCCTGGTGTGCGGGATTTTCCTCTGGCACTTGCGCTCCGCGCTGGTGGCGATCATCTCGTTGCCGGTGGGGGTGTTGATCGCCTTCATCGTGATGCGCCATCAAGGGATCAACGCCAACATCATGTCCCTGGGCGGGATCGCCATCGCCATTGGCGCCATGGTCGATGCTGCCGTGGTGATGATCGAAAACGCCCACAAGAAAATCGAAGCCTGGCACACGGCTCATCCGGGCGAAACCCTGACGGGTGAGCGGCACTGGCAGGTGATGATCGATGCGGCGGTGGAAGTGGGGCCGGCGCTGTTCTTTTGCCTGCTGATCATCACGCTGTCGTTCATTCCGGTGTTCACACTGGAGGCGCAGGAGGGGCGTCTGTTCGGTCCGTTGGCGTTCACCAAAACCTATGCCATGGCGGCTGCGGCAGGGCTGTCGGTAACATTGGTGCCGGTGTTGATGGGTTACTGGATACGGGGACGGATCCCCAATGAACAACAAAACCCGCTCAACCGTTGGTTGATCAGGCTCTACCAACCGGCGCTGGACGCGGTGTTGCGCCGGCCAAAGATCACACTGCTGGCGGCGTTGCTGGTGTTGGTCAGCGCGGTGTGGCCGATGTCGCGCCTGGGAGGCGAGTTCCTGCCGCCGCTGGACGAAGGCGACTTGCTGTACATGCCCTCCGCATTGCCGGGGTTGTCAGTACAGAAAGCTGCGCAACTGCTGCAACAAACCGATCGCCTGATCAAGACCGTCCCGGAAGTCGAGCACGTGTTCGGCAAGGCCGGGCGCGCCGAGACCGCCACCGATCCGGCCCCGCTGGAGATGTTCGAAACCACCATTCAGTTCAAGCCCCAGGATCAGTGGCGCCCCGGTATGACCCCGGAAAAACTCGTGGAAGAATTGGATCGCGTGGTCCGTGTGCCGGGGCTGACCAATATCTGGATTCCGCCGATTCGCAACCGCATCGACATGCTCGCCACCGGCATCAAAAGCCCCATCGGGGTCAAAGTTGCGGGCAATGACCTGGCGCAAATCGATGCTGTCACGCAAGGCGTGGAGCGGGTCGCCAAAGGGGTGTCGGGTGTCAGCTCTGCGCTGGCCGAACGATTGACCGGCGGGCGTTACATCGATGTGGACATCGACCGTAAGGCGGCCGCTCGTTATGGGCTGAACATCGCCGACGTGCAATCGATCGTGGCGGGTGCCATCGGGGGTGAAAACGTAGGAGAAACCATCGAGGGGCGCGCGCGGTTCCCGATCAATGTGCGTTATCCGCGAGAGTGGCGTGATTCCCTTGGCTCACTGGAGCAATTGCCGATCTACACGCCTCTGGGCAGTCAGATCACCCTCGGCACGGTGGCGAAAATCAAGGTCACGGATGGGCCTCCGATGCTCAAGAGCGAAAACGCCCGGCCCTCCGGTTGGGTGTACATCGATGTGCGTGGGCGGGACATTGCGTCAGTGGTCGCCGATTTGCGCCGGGCCGTTGCTGAACAGGTGACGTTGCAGCCCGGCATGAGCCTGAGCTACTCCGGGCAGTTCGAGTTTCTGGAGCGGGCCAATGCGCGGCTAAAACTGGTGGTGCCGGCCACGCTGCTGATCATTTTTGTCCTGCTTTATCTGACCTTTGCCCGTTTCGACGAGGCCTTGCTGATTATGGCCACGCTGCCTTTTGCACTCGTGGGCGGAGCGTGGTTCCTCTATGGGCTGGGGTTCAATCTTTCGGTGGCCACCGGCGTTGGCTTCATTGCGCTGGCCGGGGTGTCTGCCGAGTTTGGCGTGATCATGCTGCTGTACCTGAAAAATGCCTGGGCTGAGCGCGAAGACGCTGGCGACCGGACAGAACACGGGTTGGTGGCAGCGATTCGTGAAGGTGCAGTGCAGCGGGTTCGACCCAAGGCCATGACCGTGGCCGTGATCATTGCCGGCCTGTTGCCGATTCTGCTGGGCAGTGGCACCGGCAGCGAGGTCATGAGTCGCATCGCCGCGCCCATGGTCGGCGGCATGATCACCGCGCCCTTGCTGTCACTGTTTGTGATTCCGGCGGCGTATCGCTTGATGCGCCGTCGTCCGCTCCTGTCAAAAAACCCTAAAGCTCAAGGAAACGCCCAATGAAACTGACTCTGATCGCAGTAACAAGCACGGTGATTGCTCTTTCTCTTTCTGCCCACGCAGCGGATATGCCCGGCATGAAGATGGATGACATGGCCATGGACGGTCAGCCGATGAAGGCGCAAACAGCGCAAGCACCGGTTGCCAAGGCGGCGGGTACCGTGAAGTCAATCGACAGTGCCAAGCACACGGTAACCATCGCCCACGGTGCCGTACCCGCGGTGAAGTGGCCGCCGATGACCATGGGGTTCAAGGCTACAGAGGCGCAATTGGCTGCGGTGAAGGTGGGGGACCAGGTGAACTTCGAGTTTCAGCTTGAAGGGGCGACGGCGACGATCGTATCGATCGATGTAGCGAAGTAGCGCGTGGCGAGCCCGGTGGTGCGAAGGTCATCCGCACCACCGGTTCGTTTGCGTCAGAGCTCCTGACCCAGGAAAATCAACGTATTGCCATGCGCCTCAGCCGCTGCGCGCTGGTTATAGCTGTCGCGGTGCGAGCAGTTGAAGCCGTGTTCAGCTTCCGGGTACACGACAATTTCCACGTTATCGTTGGTGTCGAAACGCTCGGCGATTGTCTCCACGGCTTCCAGCGAAATATGGCTGTCTGCTTCACCGAAGTGCATCAACAGCGGCACTTCGATGTCATCGGCGCGGTCCAGGTGATTCTGGATACCGCCGCCGTAATAGGCAACCGCCACATCCACATAGCCATTGGTGGCGGTGAGGTAGGACAACAAACCACCGAAGCAATAACCGATGGAGGCGATGCCGCCGTCCAGACCTGGTTGCGCATCGAGGGCGTCGATGGCCAGTTTGATGTCGGCCTGCGCCTGGGTGATGTCGGTGGCGTTCATCAACTCGACGGCGCGCTTCCAGCCGGCTTCGTCGTAGGTCAATTCGATGCGATGGCCGCTGCGCCAGAACAGGTCCGGCACGATCACCAGATAACCATCAGCGGCGTATTGTTCGGCGACCGAGCGGATGTGCTCGTTGACACCGAAGATCTCCTGGATCAATACGATTCCAGGGCCATTTTGAGTATGCGGAATGGCCAGGTAAGCGCCGAATTTACCGTCGTCGCTGTCGATCTCGATCCATTGGGTGGTTACGCTCATGGTGGCTCCTGTCTACGCAAGTGAGGTGTAGGGTGAAGCTTGCCACGGTAGCATCTCAACGATTGTGACGGCGCCAGAAAAATCGCGCCAGCAGCGTATCGAGGCTCAGCTTGCCGGCACCCGAGAGCAACAATGGCATCAGGGCGGCGAGGTAGATCAGCGGCAGTTTGAAGTTGCCGTGACCTTTGTTGCTGATGGCGTAACCCTGGGCAAGCTCACTCAATGTAGACCAATCGGCCGGCCAGTGAACGGCAGCGGTGGCGACAACCGTGACCACCATCAGACTGATCGCCGATATCCGCGTGCCAAGGCCCGCCAGAATGGCGAGTGCGCCAATCAGCTCGACCCACATCGACAGTTCCCAATTCAGCGTGGCCGGCAACTGGTCGAATGGAAACGGAAAACGGTCCTGGATATCGGCAAACCAGTTTTCGCCGTTCCATTTTTCAAGGCCGGACTCAAAAAATTCCCAGGCGATGAACAACCGCAAGGTCAGGGGCGCGAGCCAGCTGCCGGCACGGTCGAGGTTCAGGTGCAGGCCTTTCACGGCCGAAGAAATTGAAGTGTTCATTGGCATGATTTCCGTCTGGTCAGGAATGCGGGGCAACGGCGTGCCCCGCGCGATGGGTTACTCGCTGGCGCCGCACTTGCCTTCGGCGGGTTTTTCCGACGTGTCGGCATGAGCCTGGCTGTAGCCGTGCGTCAGTTGTTTCATGCTGAACGCTTCGGATTCGGACGCCGAAGCGACGTTCGACAGGGCCAGGCCACCCGCGATGAGCAGGCCGAGGGTCAGGGAAGAAGTCGAGAGTTTGAACATGGTGATACTCCGTAGCTTGAGTGAGTTGAGCGCTTTGATCGGCGTGGCCAATCGACTGGCGTAGTTCATCAAGCGGGTGTATCTGCGATGTGTCGTTGCAGCGGGGTTTTATGGGCGAGGTGTGTCAGGAGGCTGGCTGTACACACACTGATACATAGCCACAACACACAGGGGATTTGTGGTGGGTTTGAGGTTGTGTGGTGCCGGCCGGTCCGGCGCGTGACGCTCCGGGCAATTTCCTATACATTTTCCGGCCGCCCCCCTGCATGGTGAAACCGCTTCATGTCTCTTGCGCTCGAACGTCTAGTCGCTGGCACGCCGATTCCTTTTGCCGGTAATCGTGTCACGGTCGTCAGCCCCGAACTGGCCGCGCGGTTTCAGCCCGGGGACCACCTGCTGGTGGAGCAGGTCAGCGGCGAATTGTTGCTGATTCCGGTGGCCGACCAGCAAGCGGCCAGCGTGGCGATCGAGCGAGCAGAAGCCGCATTCACCGCGATGTCAGCGGTGTCGGATCAAGCGATCAGCACCTTCTTCGACCTCTTTGCCCAGCGTCTGGAAACCCCGCAATGCTGGGACTTGATCGCGGCCGCCAACCTCGCCGACATCGAACGGGCCAAGGCCCGCGGGCGTTCCACCACGCGTTTGCTGGCCGATGAGCGCATGCGCCGCGACATGATCGCCGGCCTGCGGGCCTGGCGCGATGCGCCGGCCTCACGCGGCAAAGTGATCAGTTGCGTTGAACATGACGGCTGGAAAGTCGAACAAGTGGTGTCGCCGCTGGGCATCGTCGCGTTTGTCTTCGAAGGCCGACCGAATGTGTTTGCCGACGCCGCCGGTGTCTTGCGCACCGGTAACACCGCCGTGCTGCGCATTGGCAGCGATGCGTTGGGCACCGCCCAGGCGATCGTCACCCATGCATTGAATCCGGCATTGAGCGACGCCGGGTTGCCGGTCGGCGCGGTATCGCTGGTCGAAAGCGTCAATCATGCGGCCGGTTGGGCGATGTTCGCTGACCGGCGTCTGTCCCTGGCCGTGGCCCGAGGTTCAGGGCGTGCGGTCAGTCAATTGGGCAGCATCGCTCAACAGGCGGGCACCGCCGTCAGCCTGCATGGCACTGGTGGCGCCTGGCTGATCGCTGACAAGGACGCCGACGCGACGCGTTTCGCCGCCGTGGTGCGCAATTCTCTGGACCGCAAGGTCTGCAACACGATGAACGTCTGCCTGATCCAGCGCGACCGCGCCGCCGATCTGGTGCCGTTGTTTCTCGATGCATTGCAACAAGCCGGCAGCGCGCGGGCCCAGGGCTGCAAATTGCACATCGTCGAAGGCAGCGAGTCGTGCTTGCCGACGCACTGGTTGAGTGCGAGCGTCGAAGTATTGCGCGCCGAAGGTTACCGGACCGAGGCGATGGCCGAGCCACTGCCGGAGGATCAATTGGGTCGCGAGTGGGAATGGGAAGAAACCCCGGAAGCCAGCTTGATGATCGTCGATGACCTGGACCGTGCCATTGCCTTGTTCAATCGCTACAGCCCGCAGTTCACGGTGTCGTTGATCAGTGAGAATGACGCGGCGCATGAGCGTTTCTACAACGCGGTCAATGCTCCGTTTGTCGGTAACGGCATCACGCGTTGGGTCGACGGGCAGTACGCCTTGAACAAGCCGGAGTTGGGGCTTTCGAACTGGGAAAGCGGCCGGCTGTTTGCGCGCAGCGCGATTCTCTCGGGAGACGGGGTGTTCACGGTTCGTAGTCGCATGACGCAGACCGCTTTGTCGGTCAAACGCTAGGCGAGGGGCACACTATAATTAAGGTGTTTGCTCCTTCGTTCTGAAAGAGGGATACACCATGAAACTTCGTTCCTTCGAGCAATATTCTCATCACCTGGAGTCGGTCGCCCACGATGCATGGCTGACGACCCGGGTGAAATCGGTCCTGGCCATGGACGATCCAACCCTGGGACTGCAAATTCACGTCAAAACCCATGCGGGCACGGTGGCGTTGAGTGGCCGGGTCACTACCCATCGGCAATGTGAAAAGGTCGTTGCACTGACTCGTTCGGTTCAGG
Organism: Pseudomonas sp. OV226; assembly: GCF_003148705.1. Taxonomy (NCBI): domain Bacteria; kingdom Pseudomonadati; phylum Pseudomonadota; class Gammaproteobacteria; order Pseudomonadales; family Pseudomonadaceae; genus Pseudomonas; species Pseudomonas sp. OV226. The sequence goes on from NZ_QGGS01000001.1 coordinate 120,689, forward strand.
GGGTTGTCGATGTCGATGCCAGGGAGTTGCTGACTCACGTATTCACACCCGGCAGTTTTCCCGAACCACCTGACGCCGAAGAACGCAGTGAGCGTCGGCCACCGGATGACAAATGAGCCTGATGATCCCATCAGCAGCGCTCCTGTAAGCCAGGAGCGCTGCGCAGGGGAGGCGCATCAGGCGGCTTGTACAGTTTTGCCGTAAACAGCGCAGGTAGCGGGATGTTCTGCCAGCGACACGAAAGTGCGGCTGCTGGCTTCCAGAGCGTCAATCGAACCGGTCTCGATGTCGTAGACCCAGCCATGCAAATTCAACAGGCCTTTTTCTTGCGCCAGGCGCACGCTCGGGTGCGTCTGGATATTGGCCAGTTGCGCGATGACGTTTTCCCGGACCATTGAACTCACCTTCGCCGCGTCAGTGGCGTGAGGGCGGGATTGGTTGATGACTTTTGCCGACTCGGCGTGCTGCAACCAGCCGCTGACCGCCGGCAGGTGATCCATGCATTTACACGAGGCGATGGCGGTCATGGCGCCGCAATCCGAATGCCCACAGATCACAATGTCGCTGACACCGAGCACCGCAACCGCATATTCAACCGTGGCTGACACACCGCCGGGGTGCGGGCTGTATGACGGCACGATGTTGCCGGCGTTGCGGATGACGAACAATTCACCGGGTTCCTGCTGGGTCAGCAGTTCGGGGACGACACGGCTGTCGGAACAGGTGATGAACAACGTGCCGGGATGCTGGGTGGTGGCCAGGTGTTTGAACAAATCGGTGCGTTGTGGAAAGGCTTCGTTCTGAAACTTCAAAAAGCCGTCGATGAGCGCTTTCATGGTGATGTCCTCACTATTGTGTGTAGCAGCTGTCGAGCCTGCGAGGCTGCGTTCGGCTGCGAAGCAGTCGCCGGGATTGGCGAAGACTGCGTCTTCGGACGCAGCCTCGCGGGCTCGGCAGCTGCTACGGGGTTAGGGTGTTGGTTAGAACGGGCGCAGTGGCAGGAACTTGCCGTCGAGGGTGATCACCGCTCGGGAGCCACCTTCCGGGTCTTCGACTTTCTTCATGTCGAGCTTGAAGTTGATCGCGCTGATGATGCCGTCGCCAAATTGCTCATGAACCAGGGCTTTGAGGGTGGTGCCGTAGATCTGGATCATTTCGTAAAAGCGGTAGATGGTCGGGTCGGTCGGGACACCCGTGAGGCTGCCGCGCAGCGGAATGATCTGCAGGCGGGCCACGGTGTCGGCGTCCAGGTCGAGTTTTTCGCCAATCACTTTGGCAGCGGTTTCCGGCAATGGATGCTGGCCGAGAAGGGCGGCGGTGACATAGGCCAGGCCCAGGCCGGTGCCGTCAGTCAGGTCCTGCCAGGACAGATTTTTGCGGGCCTTGGCATCGAGAATCGAGGTGGTCAGGGCCAGACTCGGGTCGTTGTAAGCGTGGGACTGTTGCATGGTGATTCTCCTGTCGGCGTGGTGTCGCTTGGGTGTGAAGCCATCTTCTGCCGATTGACTCATAGCGTCCAAGATCGATATACAATGCTTTGCATAAGTCCTGCCTATAGATGAAGAGCCATGCTGCTACGACATTTGCGTTACTTGCTGGCCGTCGCCGACCACGGCGGTTTCACCCGGGCCGCCGAGGCGCTGCATGTTTCCCAGCCGACCCTGTCGCAGCAAATCCGCCAGCTTGAAGAAACCCTGGGGGTCAGCCTGTTCGACCGCACCTCGCGCACCGTCAAGCCGACCGATGCAGGAGAGGCCTATATCGAGTGCGCCCGCCGCGTATTGGTTGAGCTGGACGCCGGAAAACGTGCGCTGCATGACGTGAAGGACTTGTCTCGCGGCACCTTGCGCCTGGCCATGACGCCCACGTTCATGGCGTATCTGGTGGGGCCGTTGGTGCGCGATTACGTGGCGCGGTATCCGAATATCCATCTGGAGATTTTCGAGTTGTCGATGGACGACATCGAGGCGGGGTTGGCGGATGACTCGCTGGATATCGCCATCGCGTTCAATGACGTCAGAAATGCCGACATCGAGTCGATTCCGGCCTTTACCGAGACGCTGGGCGTGATGGTGGGGCAGGGGCACCCGTTGTATGACAGCCAGGTCGCATTGCCTGCTGAAGAGCTCGCTCAACTGGCGTTTGCGCTGTTGACCCCGGACTTCGTCACCCGCACCCGCATCAATGAGTATTTTGCTCAGGAACAGATCACCCCCAAGGTGGTGATTGAGGTCAATTCTGTCAGCACGTTGCTGGAGGTCATTCGGCACACGGCCATTGCCACCATCCTCCCGGAGGCCATCGCCAGCCAGGAGCGCGCGCTGCGCAAGATTCCATTGCTGGGGGCGGCGCCTACCCGTGGGGCGGCGATGCTTCGTCGTAAAAACAACTACCACAGTGCGGCGTCGGTGGCGTTCATGAATCTGGTGTTGGGGACGCCTGCGCTGGCGTCAACGACCTCAATCTTCCACTGACTGGCACATGACTTTGCCGCTTTTGCTGGTGGCAGACACGACGACGGAATCGTCTTCGGCAAGGCTGATTGAAATCGTGACACCCGAACCCGTGGTTTCGAAGTGGCGATCATCGACGGCTTTGGTTTCGGCTTCTTTGTTGTTAATCAGTACCGGACCATCCTGATCCGCATGAACCGTAACGTTTGCGGGGCAGTCCGCATCGAATGGCGGGATGCCGGGGGTGGTGTTTGCAAGTGCGGCAATTGCAACCGGAAACAGCAGGAATGTCAGGGGGTTTTTCATTGCAAGCCTCCATAAATCCAGCAGCGCATACCGATAACCATAGCTTCATTTACGGCGCACACGACAAACAAAAAAAGGCCCCGCTCGATATGACGAGCGGGGCCTTTTAATTTAGAGACGCTGGATAGAACCGTGGGGAGTATCAGTAGAACCGATCAATCACCCGAACTTCGTTCTGGTTTTGCAGCGATGCCCAGGCCTGTTTCAGCGTTTGCAGAACATTACCGATGAAGTCCTTGTCGGCTGCGGCTTTCTTGCCGACATAGCCATGGCCGCGACGGTACATCTTCAGTCGGGCCAGCAGGTTCTGGTTGTTCTGATCGAACTCCGCTTCGTGAGCATGAGGCGACAGGCAGTCGATATGAACCTGGCCCGATTTGCTGATCCACAGGATGTGGCTGTCGTGGCTGTCTTTTTGCGCAGCGAACATACGAGCCAGTTCATCGATAGTGGGTTGGTTGTTCAGATTCATAATATGCCCCTTGACCATTTGGTGATCTTTCAAAGTTGATTCGCTAATACAAGTAGCCCATCGGTTAGTTGATCCCTGGCACCGAAACCAGGACGTCAGCGGTCGGCCGTTGAATTCAACGAGGTCGCGCATCTGTTGCATGTAGTCGTGTTGAATAACTGCTACGCAAAAGCGTCACAACGAAGAGAAGCAGCGAATACCTTCTGGCCATTGCCGACTTTTCAGGGTCGGCCACAAGCTTCATGAGGATTGATCGCTAGCGCTTCTCGTCCTTGTACTGGACGTTCGGGCCAGGTCAGCTTCTTCAATCTGCCTTGTGGGCAGCGTGTATCCGGGAAAAACAGCTCGGCGGTCAGACGAGCTTGCTCAAACATGTTGCGGTACTCCCGATCGGGGAGATGTCTGCATCATGCAAGGGCAAATCGGAGGCGTCAACAGTTATGTAGTGATTATTTTCAGTCACTACATATTGTCTGACAAAACGGATTGGAATGAGAAAAGTCTGTAGGAGAAGCCCGTCAGGGTGACGGCGACGGACACTGGAAACGGTAGAAGGTGCAGGGATAACCGTCTACAGACCGCTGATGCAGGGTGAATTGGCCGCCTGCGAGATCAGGGATCACTTTGGCCCAGAACCGCCGTGCGGGCGGGTTCGCATCCAGATGGAAAATCTGCCATTGACCGGGGAACTGGCTCAAGAGGGTGGAAACGACAAACTTCGCGACACCTTGGCCACGGAAACGCCGACTGACAAAGAAGTAGCCGATGTTGTATTCGGCACCCTCGAGGTGGGTGTCGCCGTCCACGCTCACGAAACCGGCAAGCTCACCGTCGACTCTGATCAAAAACGGCCGGGTCGCGGGGGTGCGCCAATAACCCGGTTTGGGCTGGATGTTGAAAAAACCATGTTCACCCAGTTTCAGTGGCAGCCATTCGCTGAAGTCGTACACATAGAACTGCATCAGATTTTCGATGGTGTCCAGTTCGTCGCGCTTTGCGGCGTGCAGTTCTATCGAAGACATGTCGGAGCGCTCCAGGTTGAGCAGGGCTGTCCGTGAATCATGCAATGTGGTGAGAAGTTGTACTTTGCGCCTTTCTTCAGCGCGTGAAAGTGGGGCTGTCGACGGGTTTGAAGAACACTAGACCATCACGATCCATTTGAAGTGCCATCAACCTTAACTTGCCGGTTTCGCCGTGCGTTTGGTGCCCGTGGACGGTTTGCGTTTCGCCGGTTTGCGCTTGTTCTTCCACGGTGCGGCACCACGCCCGGCCGGGCTTGCCGGCCCGCTGATGGTCAGGCTCAGACCGGCGCAACGCGCGACTTGCTTGCTCATCCATGCCGCCTGTTTGGTGACGAATTCTTCCAGGCTCATTTCGCCGCTCTGCACCATGTCCAGCGCCTGCTCCCAGATCGCCGTGGTGCCGGGGTCGGCAATGGCGCGCGGCACGGCATCGATCAGGCTGAAGGCCGCCGGGGTGGCGGCCAGGGCCTTGCCGTTCTTGATCAGATAACCCCGGTCGAGCAAGCCCTGGATGATCGACGCGCGTGTCGCCTCGGTGCCGATACCGGTGGTGTCCTTGAGTTTCTGCTTGAGCAGCGGATCCTCCACCAGTTTGGCGACGTTCTTCATGGCCTTGATCAGGTCGCCTTCAGTGAACGGTTTGGGTGGTTGCGTCCAGAGGTCCTTGAGCTTCACGTCGGCCACGGCGCAATCAAGCCCTTCGGCCAATGCCGGCAGGGTTTGCGGCGCCGGCACCTCTCGGCCCTTGGCGGGGGCGAGGGCCTCCGGCAGCGCACGCTTCCAGCCGGGCTCGACGATCTGTTTGCCGACGGCGCGCAAGGCTTCACCGGCGCAGTCGAAGTCAGCCTGGGTGCGATCGTATTCATGATTGGGCAGGAACTGCGCCAGATAGCGGGCACGGATCAGCGTGTAGACCGCCCGTTGCTTGCCCACCAACCGATCAAGATTCTTCGCCGCGGCCGTTGGAATGATGCCGTGGTGCGCCGTGACCTTGGCATCGTTCCAGGCCCGTGAGCGCCGCTGGGGTTCAAGGTAATCGTTCAGCGCGTTCAGGGTTGGATCGGCTTGTCGCAGGGCGGCGAGGATGCCCGGGGCCTCGCTGTGCTGACTCATCGGCAGGAAACCGCAATCACTGCGCGGGTAGGTGATGACCTTGTGGGTTTCGTAGAGCGCCTGGGCAATATCGAGGGTTTCCTGGGCGCCGAGCCCGAGCTTCTTTGAACAGACTTCCTGCAAGGTGCCCAGATCAAAGGGCAAAGGCGCGACTTCACGCATGCGTTCGGTGCGCAGCTTTATTACCCGTGCGCTAGCGGCGTTGCCAATGGCCTGGGCTGCGCTCTGTGCCAGAGACTGATTCAGGCAGCGATCCTGATCGTCGCAAGCGTCGGATGCCGCGCGCCACTGTGCAGTGAGCGCCGTGCCATCGTGCAGCAGTTGCACGTCGATGGCCCAATAGGCCACGGGGACGAAGTCGGCAATGCTGCGATCACGATCCACGACCAGCCTCAGGGTCGGTGTTTGTACCCGACCCACCGGCAAGACACCCTGATAACCGGATTGGCGGCCCAGCAGCGTAAACAACCGGCTCATGTTCATCCCGATCAACCAGTCGGCCCGGGAGCGGCCCAACGCCGAATGATAAAGGCTGAAGGTCTCCGCCCCAGGCTTCAAGGCGGCCAGTGCCTTGCGGATTGACGCATCGTCCAGCGCCGACAGCCACAGCCGGCGGATCGGCCCGCGATAGCGGCAGTGCTCGACCAGTTCGCGGGCGATCATTTCGCCTTCACGGTCGGCGTCGGTGGCGATCACCAGTTCATCGGCCTCGCCGAGCAAGCGTTTCACGGCTTTGTACTGGCTGGCGGTGCGCGGCTTGACGGTCATCTTCCATTTATCGGGAATGATCGGCAGGTCCGCCAATACCCAGCGTTTGTAGCGCGCGTCGTAGGCGTCCGGCGGTGCGGTTTCCAGCAGATGACCGATGCACCAGGTCACCGTGACGTCTGTTCCCAGCCAGCAGCCGTCGCCCCGGCGCTTGGCGCCGAGCACTGCTGCAATGTCTTTGGCCTGGGAAGGTTTTTCACAGAGGTACAGCCGCATAACCACCATCGTTCATCAAATGTGCAAGAGGCGCACAGAATGGCGGGTGATGAGCGATGGAGCAATCATTATCTGTATGGATGTACAGCTAAAGCTGTTGCGTTTGTTTGCGGCAGTCAAAATGCCCCGTTTGGCTGCGAGGCAGGAGCAATGATGAATTTTGGGTTATACCTGAAAGTCGTGGTCTCAGGTTTTGGGGCTGCTGTGCGATCCATCGGGCAAGTCGGATCGCCGCACCGCACGCTCCCACAGGTTCATCACCGTCATGAGGAACGTATTCCATGAAAAGCTCCGGTCCCAGTCCTGTCATCACCATCGCAGAGCAGCCAGGCTGCCTGTTGGTGAAGTTTCATGGCATCCAGGTGGCCGCGTCTGCACGCGCACTGGTGCTGCTGGAAGCCAATTACCCGCCGGTGTACTACGTGCCGCGAGAGGACATCGACGAAAAGTATTACGCGCGCACCGATCACACCAGCTATTGCCCCTACAAGGGCGATGCCAGCTATTTCAGTTTGCAGGTGCCGGGGCATGAAGGCGCTAACGCCGTGTGGAGTTACGAAAATCCCAAGATCTCGGTGGCGCAGATTCGCGAGTACGTGGCGTTCTATCCGGATCAGGTGAAGTTTGAATTGCTCGACTCCGAGGTCTGAAGGGTAACAAAGCCACGCGTGGCGAGGGCACCAGCACCCTCGCCACAACGACCTGTCAGTTTTTGTCCAGGTCCACGTTCTTGGTTTCACGCAAGCAAATCATCCCCACCACCAGGCTCACCGCGGTAATCACCACCGGGTACCAAAGCCCGTAGAAGATGTCGCCGGTGTAGACCACCAACGCAAACGACACCGTCGGCAGGAACCCGCCAAACCAGCCGTTGCCGATGTGATAGGGCAGGGACATCGAGGTGTAGCGGATGCGCGTGGGAAACAGTTCGACCATCAATGCCGCCAGCGGGCCGTAGCACATGGCAGAGATGATGATCAGCGCCACGATCAACGCGACGATCATCGGTTTGTTGATTTGCTGCATATCGGCTTGGGACGGATAGCCAGCCAGTGTCACCGCGCCACGCAGGGCGGCTTCGTCGTAACCGTCGATTTGTACCTCGCCGATGCTCACCTGCACGCCACTGCCGGCGGGTGCGGCTGCGCTGGCGTAGGGCAGGCCTTGTTTGACCAGGAAGGTTTTGACCTTGTCGCACGGGCTATCAAATTTCGCCTTGCCCACGGGGTCGAACTGGAAGGTGCAAGTGGCCGGGTCGGCCATGACGGTGATCGGCGCCTGGCGGCTGGCCTGGTCAATGGCCGGGTTGGCGTAATGCGCCAGGGATTTGAAGATCGGGAAATACAGCGCGGTGGCCAGCAACAGGCCGATCATCAATACCGGTTTGCGCCCGACCTTGTCCGACAGCCAACCAAAAAAGATGAAGAACGGCGCGCCGATGATCACGCTGACGATCAGCAAGCCGTTGGCCACGGCCGGGTCCATCTTCAGGAATTGTGTGAGGAAAAACAGCACGTAAAACTGCGCGGCATAGAAGGTCACCGCTTGCCCGGCATTGATGCTGAACAGGGCGATCAACACGACCTTGAGGTTTTCCCACTTGCCGAAGGAATCGCGCAGCGGCGACTTGCAGAGTTTGCCTTCTTCTTTCATTTTCACGAAAGCAGGCGACTCATGCAGGCTCAAGCGGATCCAGGTCGAGATGCCCAGCAAAATGATCGAAAACAGGAACGGAATCCGCCAGCCCCACACTTCGAACTGATCGCCCGTGAAGTAGCGGCAACCGAGCACTACCAGCAGCGACAGCAGCAAACCGAGGGTCGCCGTGGACTGAATCCAACTGGTGTGGAAACCGCGTTTGCCCATCGGCGCGTGCTCCGCGACATAGGTGGCAGCGCCGCCATATTCACCACCCAGGGCCAGGCCCTGAAGCATGCGCAGCACCACGAGGATGATCGGCGCGGCGATGCCGATGCTCGCGTAGGTCGGCAGCAAGCCGACGCAGAAGGTCGCCAGGCCCATGAGCACAATGGTCGCGAGGAACGTGTATTTACGCCCGATCATGTCTCCCAGTCGCCCAAATACCAGCGCACCGAAGGGCCGCACGATGAAGCCTGCAGCAAAAGCCATCAGCGCAAAAATGAACGCCGTGGTGTCATTCACCCCGGCGAAAAACTGTTTACTGATCACCGCCGCAAGGGCGCCATAGAGGAAAAAGTCGTACCACTCGAAGACCGTCCCGAGCGACGACGCGAAGATGACTTTGCGGGTGCCGTGGCTGATGGCCGCGACGGGTATGGCTTCCATTGGCTGAACATGTTCTGACATATCGGTATCCCTCACAGTGATTGTTTTTGTTGTTCCACTGTCGGCGCCGGTCTTGTGGGCTGGCGCCGCTATTCCTTGATCAAGAGACTGCGGTCAGTGCGGTTTCGTTCGGGGCAAAACTCCTTGTGGGTGAGTCGAGCATCAACTGCGCGGCTTTTTCGGCAATCATCAACGTTGGCGAACAGGTATTGCCGGAGGTGATGCGCGGCATGATCGACGCATCGGCAATGCGCAGACCGGGAACGCCGTGGACACGCAGTTCGGCGTCGACCACTGCGTCTGCGTCGTTGCCCATCCGGCACGTGCCGACCGGGTGAAAAATGGTGGTGCCGATTTGCGCGGCGGCCTGGTGCAATTCTTCCTCGGTCTGCAAACGATCGCCGGGCAAGTACTCGACCGGATTGAAGGCCTGCAGGGCCGGTGCGGCGACGATGCGGCGGGTCAGGCGAATGGCGTCGGCGGCGACGCGCAGATCCTCTGGGTGGCTCAGATAGTTGGGCTGGATCAGCGGCGCTTGCTGTGGGTCGGCTGAACGAATGTCCACTCGGCCACGGCTTTGCGGCCGCAAATCACAGACAGAGGCGGTAAAGGCGGGGAAGGGGTGCAACGGTTCGCCGAAGCGTTCCAGCGACAAGGGTTGCACGTGGTATTCGAGATTCGCCGAGGTCTGTTCCGGCCCCGAGCGGGCGAAGGCCCCCAGTTGACTCGGCGCCATGGAGAGCGGGCCGCTGCGGTCATACAAATAGCGCAGGCCCATGCCCATCTTGCCCCACACGCTGCCGGCGATCTGATTTAGCGTGCGCGCGTTTTCCAACTTATAGATCAGTCGCAGTTGCAGGTGATCCTGCAGGTTACCGCCCACGCCCGGCAGCTCATGGGCAACGTCGATCCCCAGTTTTTGCAGCAGCGGGCGAGGGCCAATCCCCGAGCGCTGGAGGATGCCCGGTGAGCCGACGGAGCCGGCACACAAGACGATTTCCCTACGTGCCTTGAAGGTTTTCGCCTGGCCTTGCCAGCGTGTGAGGACGGCGCAGGCGCGGCCGTTTTCCAGCAGCACACGGTCGACCTCAACGTCGGTCAGCACCGTCAGGTTGGCACGGTGGCGGATCGGTTTGAGAAACGCCTTGGCCGCGTTCCAGCGGATTCCGGCCTTCTGATTGACCTGAAAGTAACCGCAGCCTTCGTTATCGCCCTGGTTGAAATCGTCGATGCTGGCGATACCGCTTTGCTCGGCAGCGCTGCGGAAGGCATCCAGAATCGGCCACGACAACCGCTGACGTTCGACCCGCCAGTCGCCAGCGGCACCGTGAAATTCCGAATCGCCGGCAAAATGGTTTTCGCTCTTCTTGAATAGCGGCAATACGTCGTTCCAGCTCCAGCCCGGATTGCCGTCAGCGGCCCAGCGATCATAGTCGCCCGCCTGGCCACGCATGTAGATCATGCCGTTGATCGAGGAACACCCGCCGAGGACCTTGCCGCGTGGGTAACTCAGCGTCCGCCCCTGCAGGCCGGGTTGCGCCTCGGTTTTGAAGCACCAGTCGGTGCGCGGGTTGCCGATGCAGAACAGGTAACCCACGGGGATGTGAATCCACGCGTAGTTATCGCGGCCGCCGGCTTCGAGCAGCAAGACCCTGTGTTGCGGGTTGGCCGACAGTCGATTGGCCAACAAACAACCGGCCGGCCCGGCACCGACCACGATGTAGTCGTATTCATCTGGGGAAGTCGACATCCCTGACCTCGTCTTGTTGTTCTTGTTGTCGGTCATCCTAGTTGTTAGCTTTCGTCAAAAGAATGTTAGTTTTTGCGCAGCCGCTGTGCGTTTTTAAACAGCATCACTTCAAGGACGGATCATGTTTGACTGGAATGACTTGCGGTTTTTTCTTGAATTGCAGCGCAGCGGGCGTTTGCTCACCGCCGCGCGCCGTTTGAACACCACCCACGCCACGGTCGCGCGGCACATCGAGGCCATCGAAAAGAGCCTCGGCACGGCGCTGTTCGTCCAGCATGCGCAGGGTTACGAATTGACGCCGGCCGGCGAAGCGCTGCTCAAACACGCCGAAGCGATGGAAAACGTCGCGCTGCTGGCCCAGGAAGAAATCACCCAGTCCACGGCACCGCTGGGCAAGATTCGCGTCGGGGTGACGGAAGGGCTGGGCATCATGTTCCTGGCCAGCCGCATGAACGGTTTATTCGAACGCTACCCGGGGCTGGAAGTGGAGCTGGTGGCGGTGCCGCGCTTCGTCAGCATCCTCAACCGCGAAGCCGAGATCAGCATCCACCTCGAACGCCCGTCCGCCGACATGCTGGTCACCCGCAAACTCACCGACTATCGCCTGGCGCTGTACGCCAGCCAAGCCTATCTTGACCGCGCACCGCCCTTGCACAGCCGCGAAGACCTCGCTCGTCACGCCTGGATCGGCTATGTCGACGACCTGCTGTTCAGCCAGGAACTGATGTTCCTCAACAGCTTCTGCCGCAATCCCCAGGTGGTGTTCCACAGCACCAGCGTCATCGCCCAGCAACAGGCAGCGCGTTCTGGGTTGGGGATTGCGGTGTTGCCGTGCTACATGGCCAGCGCAGATCCGGAACTCGTGCCGTTGCTGCCGGAGGAGAGCATCCAGCGCAGCTACTGGATCAGTACGCGGCGCGAGCTGCACAAATCGGTGCGGCTGCGCGTGCTGTGGGATTACGTGGTGGAGTTGTGTGAAGTTGAGCAGGCGTTGTTGTTGGGCTAATGTTTTTGCGTCCAGCCAATGGATGACGACAAGGAGCGTTATCCGACACTCCGTCGTGATAAAGGGAGCTTGCAGCATGACCGATGAGACAACAGTAAAAGGGCCCGCGTCGTACTTCCCGTCCATTGAGAAAAAGTATGGACAGCCCATCAGCCACTGGCTGGATTTGCTTGGGGCAGTGAGTGGCAAGAAGCACATGGAAATGGTGGCCTGGCTGAAGGCTGAGCACGGTATGGGGCATGGGCATGCCAATGCTTTGGTTGCGCATTATTTAGCGGCCGGCAAGAAGTGACTGAGCCGGGCGGGCAGGGCATGTTCATGCCCTCCCAACACCCTTCAGACAAAACACCAAACCCTGTGGGAGCCGAGCTTGCTCGCGATGACGGAGGCCCATTCAACATCGATGCCGCTGACACACCGATATCGTCGGTACGCCGCCCGGAGCAAGGTCGCTCCCCCATGGATTTCGATCGGCTGACGCAGCGAGAGAATCCTCTGTTTCACTTACGCTTAAACAACAAAAATCCTGACTGTTTAAACGAAGCCTCCTGTTACCACCCAAAGGCTACAACGCCTTGCGCCGCTGCCCACAGGTAAGACAGAATCCGCCGGCTTGTGCGTCTAGGACAGGGCTTCTATCGTTGCTGGGTCACTGAAAATCAGTGATCGGGTTTGGTAGCCCGGTTTTTGCCTAGATGTATGGCGTCACCTTGCACAGTCGTTTTTAAGACTTTGCTTTCATGGTGGTCATGCGTGGGGCCCATTCGTGGGCGCCGGGTTCTAGTGCGACCGGTCTACCAACCTGCGTATGGCCACCACCCTTCGTTTGGTAGCGAGGGTGATGGCTCCTTCAGTATTCGCGCTAGAGGTTCCATCTATGATCAAACCAACGCCAAACCCACCGGAAACCGATCCGGCATCCCCCTACGAATCCCTCGATTCCAAAAAACTCCACGAAGCCGCCGAGCGCGCCCTCGACCACTACCTCAACCCGGCCGCCCAAATCATGGCCAGCACCCACGAACCCGAACCGATGTTCCTCGCCAACCCTAAGTGCGACACCGAATCCCTGCTGGCCAACGCCAGCGAATCATTGGGCTCGGCGACCACCATGCTCAGCAATCTTGCGGCGTTATTGGACAACTCAAACCGCAAGACCCTGCTGGGGATTACGCAAGTGGTGATGTTGGGGGAACTGGCGGTGAATCAAGCGTTGGATAACGTGGAGCCGACGGCGTAAGAAAAATCCCGCGTGGCGAACGGTTAGCCCGTTGCCACGCAGGGAGGTAGCACGTCCGCATCGGTATGCGTGAAGTATCAACGTTTTGGAAAAGCCGGATCAGTAGCGGCTGTTATCGGGCATTCAAGACCCTCTCGCTCCAACCCTCAGGTGGTCTGTGCATCAGACGATTTGCATAGGTATAGGGGGTATGCCTATCATGCGCAATGCATAGGTGGGGGGGGTATCAAATGGGTCACATCGCAGCCAACAAAGACGAACTGCTCAAGCGCGTAAAACGTATCGCCGGACAAATCCAGGCCGTTGAACGGGCATTGGAATCGGATCTCGATTGCGCCAAAACGCTGCACCTGGTGGCCGCCACCCGCGGAGCCATCAACGGGCTGATGGAGGAAATCATAGAGGACCACGCCCGGGAGCACGTCGCGAACCCTGCACTCAGTGAAGAGGAGCGAAACAAGGGCGTCGAAGAGCTTCTTGAAGCCATTCGCCGTTACTCGAAGTGAACGCATCCAGGTACCCACTCATGAGTAGCTCCCGTATCAACTACACACACGACCATATGTTCCTTGGCTCAGCGCACGACGAAAATGCCAAGCGTACGCTTTGGGTTGTGGCACTGACCGTTGTGATGATGGTTGGTGAGATCACCGCCGGCTATATCACGGGCTCGATGGCGTTACTGGCCGATGGCTTCCATATGGCAACCCATGCCGGCGCATTGGGCATTGCGGCGGCCGCCTACGGTTACGCAAAACGCCACGCTTCCAGCCAGCGCTACAGTTTCGGTACTGGAAAGGTTGGAGACTTGGGCGGGTTCGCCTCGGCGCTGATTCTCGGTATGGTTTCCCTGGGAATTGGCGTTGAGTCTGTCATGCGCCTCTTGCAGCCTACGGACGTTCAGTTCGGCACCGCTACGCTCATCGCGATTGCCGGTTTGATCGTCAACATTGTCAGTGCCCTGCTGCTGGGCCACGGACACAGTCATGGCCACGATCATGATGATCATGCCCATGCTCATCACGGGAACGACAACAACCTGAAATCGGCCTACGTCCACGTCATCGCGGACGCGCTGACTTCGGTTCTGGCCATCGCTGCACTGCTCGCTGGCCGGTATCTCGGTTGGGTGTGGCTGGACCCGGTCATGGGCATCGTCGGCGCCATCGTTATTGCGCGTTGGGCATGGACATTGATGGGGGTCACCGCAGGTGTACTGCTGGATCAGACCGATGCGCACGTTGCCGAGGAAATTCGCGAACTGGTTGAGAAACCGGGGGATGCCACCATCACCGACTTGCACGTCTGGCGGGTCGGACCGCAAGCCCATGCGGCCATCGTCAGCGTCCTTGGTGAGGCCACTGCGAACGCCGACAGCATTCGTGAACGTCTCAAGCCGGTTCACGAAGTCAGCCATCTGACGGTCGAATTTCGACCGGTCTGATTCAGCGCCTCCCCTTAATTGTCTCCAAAGGAACCCGCAATGCCCCCAGGGAAACGTGAACTGGCGCGGATCGAACGCCGGTTGATAACCACGCTCACCGACGCGTGCGAAACAGCAAAAGGTGAAATCAAAGGGTTTGCCTGGCTCACTCACACCGCTGACCTGAACGCGTTGGCTGAGACCCTGAAGGTCATCTGGGTATTTGAAACCTTGGCCGATAAAAAACTCGCCCTGGCTGACACCAAGACGCGCATCTTTGAGCTGACGGCTATCGCGTTGAATGAGGCCAATATCGACCTGAACCTTTCAGACCACAGTGTCCGTTTCGACTCCGAGGAAGAGTGCCAACGCACTCACGGTGGCGATTGGCAAAAGCGCCTGGCTCAATCACGTGCGGCCAAGGGGGACTGACAATGGCTAAAGAAATCGAAAATCCCTGCATCTCGGTATGTCAACTGAGTGGGGATCTGTGCGTGAGTTGCGGGCGAAGCAAGGAAGACATCAAAAAGTGGAAGCGCATGAAGCGGCCTGAAAAAATGGCCGCTGTGCAAAGGGCGAAAGTGCGCTTGAAAGGGCTGAAGAAAACATTCTGATCGGACCCGCCCGCACAGTGGGAGGTTAATCAGTGCCTGCATTTGTAGCCTCTGCCGAGTCCGCCAGGCTGCGTTCGAGGACGTAGTCCTCGCCATCGGCAAACGCGGTTTTCCTGTAAGCACCTGTTGCCTCTACCGTTAGCTGGGCCTGGCCGTGCTCGAGGCGTCATCGCAGACTATTCTTGATCTGGGTAATCGACCGGTCGCACCGAAGGAGGTCAGTCGTTTATGCACTGTGTCCTTTTCGAAATCCGTCGCGGTTCGATCTGATACAAAAAGGCCAATCGATCCGCGCTGTCATCGAGTTCCGATGAACTACCGGTCTGGGGCACGGCCCCAGGCACTTTTGTCTGACACCCTGAATCGGAGACGCCAGCATGAGCACCTTGCAACTTCACCCAGCACTGGACAACGGTATCCAACCTGCCGCCGCGAATTTCACAGGTGGCACCCTGCAATGCCTGTGTGCGACCGACAAGGTCGAGGTCAAGATCGACGCACAAACCCTGCATAACCACGCGTGCGGCTGCAGCAAATGCTGGAAACCACAAAACGCGACATTCGCCGTCATCGCCGTGGTGCCTCGAGATAAGGTCAGCGTCATTGCCCACGGCGAAAAACTGGCGATTGTCGACGAGTCCGCCACCATCCAGCGCCACGCCTGCAAGCAATGTCACGCCCATCTCTTTGGGCGCATCGAGAACAAGAACCATGCGTTTTATGGCCTGGATTTCGTCCACACCGAGCTTTCGCCACAGCGCGGATGGGCTGCGCCAGGATTCGCGGCGTTCGTGTCCTCCATCATCGAAACCGGCACACCGCCAGCGCAAATGAAGGCTATCCGCGAGCGCTTGCGCTCGATCGGCCTGGAACCCTATGACTGCCTGTCCCCGGATTTGATGGACGCAATGGCGACTCATGTCGCCAAACAGAAAGGCTTGCTCCCCGCCGCCTGATTGTTCGGTCGCCGCGGTTTCTTTTGCGGACCGCGGCTCCGATTCACTGCATCAGGCAGATAACGGTCAATTCCTGACATTTTCCCCCCGGCTCGCCAGCCGTTGTTTTCGAAGCTTTTCCAGCATCTGGCGGCCTTGGTAAATGCAGGCATTGGCTATCGCGCCAAGTGTATTTGCCCAGAATGACCTGCAAGACCCCGTTGCGCATATCTCAGCTGTCGAATACCACTACGGGATGGAAATCGATGTGCAGAGGGTACTGCAAAGTACCGATACTTCCGACAAGACTGGCCTGGTACCGGTGACCCTGGTCTACGCAGATAGCGAGGGCGAGGTTCACAAAATCCGTTTCCTTGAATGGGGCGCAAGCCCGGCCAACTCCACCAGCATTGCCTGATCCGCTCGCCGAAAGTGGTCTGAGCCTCGCCTGTACCCAGAAGCGGAAGTTAAACCTCATATGCACTCAGTGCGAATCAGGTTTTTGTTATCTCGAAATGAAAATAATCGAATGAGTAAAAGTTCATTCGCGAAGCTTTCCATTAATTTGGTGGCACAATACTGCAAGATTAATGAGTGGAAATTACTGGGCCTTAATTGTAGTCAGTAACGGCAAGCTCCAATCAAGTTGTGCTGAGAGCCATGTTGATTCGCTGTTGTCACCAACAGGTCATGTGTTCTCTTTGTCCGCCGTGGAATATTTACGTGATGAAATCAAGTTGAATAAGGCGGTTCGGTTTTGGCCAGTAGTGCCCACTGTTAGCTGTTTACAAAGTCTCACTTGAGGATACCCAAATGAAATCCATGAAAGCTCTCTTGGTAGTCGCCACGCTGACCGCTTCTTCTCTGGCTATGGCCACAGGTGGCGGTGATCGCACCTTCACACGCATGGAGGCGGCCCGGAAAATCTCGATGGAAGCCTTCCAGGTTGCACAGAAACAGAAGGCTGAAGGCGCTGTAGCTGAAAGTAAAGTCAGGACGATCAATCAGGCCAAAAGCTAATCTGTGCAGCGCGTCCCCGACTGACAGAGATGTACAGTCTCAAGTCTCAGATGCAGCACGCAAGGTGCTGCTAGTGTCGGTTTAACCGAGACTCCGTTCACACAACATCCGGTGTGTTGCATCGTCCAGTCGAATCCACAGTCGTTTGCTGCCTTCGCGACAGGCAGCAATCGGCCCAGACTGTGTCAAAAACGAATGTCGGCTTGAAGCTATCGCTTATACGTTGAATCTGAAAACGCTCAGTTAGTCAGCATGGATTTCGAGAACAAAATGACCGGCCTACATAGGACCATTGGTCGTATTCACTGAACATAGGTAGCAAAATAGCAGAAACCCGCTATTACGTTAGTAACTGCCACTTCGTTCATTGCAGATCGTCACAGGAACGCCCCACGATGCGAAACGCACTTAAGCATTCGAAACTTCGTTTGGGTTTTTTACTGGGTGTTATTTCAATGGGACTGGCCGCTTGCGCCAGCGACGATAACATTACTGCACCTACTAAAGTCATTACTCAGCCACCTATCGATGACAGCGAGACTTCGTCTGTGCGTGTCACTACTAGTTGGCTGCAACACTCGTTTAGCCAGTCTGACTGCCTGAAGCACGCCAGAGCGGCTCTTACAAAAGCGAGATATTTTGTTGATGCAGGGGACCGATCAGTCTTTGGGTTGCGTGAAGGTATGACTTTTTCGATTCGCTGTGACTACGAAGGCGTTGCTTTTTTCGCAGTGGCTTATCGCCACAGGCCAAGTCCTCAAGCCCAGGATCGGGTCTTGAATGAAATCACCCGGCTATTTTAAGGACTACAGGCTAGAGGTATAGGGGCCGCTTTATGGAATGGACGCATCAGGTGTGAAGAAAAACGCCAGGCCAAGGATCAGGTACACCGCCAGCAATTGCACACCTTTGAGCCAGTCCGAACGGCCATCGCCGGCGACCTGCCCGGTAATCAGCACCGCCAACAGGACGCTCAGCACCAACCCTGCGGAAAAGGCCAACCCCATGGGCGTCGGACCAATGAAATGGCTGGCCAATACCAGAATGGGAGCGACCAGCAGGGCCACCTGGACGCTGGAGCCGATCGCGATCGACAGCGCAAGGTCCATGCGGTTTTTCATGGCGGCCGAGACGGCTGAGACATGCTCGGCGGCATTGCCGAGGATGGCCACGACAAATACACCGACAAAGAGGTTGCTCAGGCCGAGCTGATGAGCACTGGGTTCGATGGCGCCGACCAGAATCTCGCTGATCCACGCGATCAGTACCGTCGACCCGCCAAGCACCAGCAACGCTTTGCGCGTTGACCAGGGACGCGGTTGATCCGGGCTTTGCTCGGTGTTGGATGTACCGGAAAACAGGCTTTTGTGGGTGACCAGCGAATACACCAGGAACAAGCCGTATACCACCAGCAAAATCAGCGAGATGTACAGACTCAGCGACTGCAGACCCTGTGGATTTCGGGGCGTGATGACGGCGTTGTAGGCAGCCGGGAGAATCAGCGCGATGGTAGCCAGGGTCAGCAGGGTAGCCTGGGAGCGCGCCCCGGAGATGTTGTATTGCTGTTCATGGTGACGACACCCGCCAGCCAGCATGGCCACGCCCAACACCAGCAGGATGTTGCCGACGATGGACCCGACGATAGACGCCTTCACCACATCAAAGAGACCCGCGCGCAAGGCGCTCAGGGCAATGATCAGCTCGGTCGCGTTGCCGAACGTCGCATTCAGCAGCCCGCCAACGCCCTCGCCGGAGCGTTCCGCCAGATGCTCGGTAGCCCGTCCCAACCAACCTGCGAGCGGCACTATGGCCAGGGCCGCCATCAGGAAGACCAGCAGGTGGAAGTCTGCTGCGACATATTCCACGACAATGGCGATGGGAACGAAAACCAGCATCCAGTTGAGCATCGAAGTCTTCCTCGCGCTGATGCGAAGTGATCCATGGGGACGGAAGTCTCGTAAGGATGGTCGGCAAACGTCATCTCGTCTAAAAACTTTGTGAAGTTGACGTCGGGCCGCCAAGTCGGGTCAGCGAGGTATTGGAAATGGTTCTGGATAACTCAGGCATCAACTAACGGGACGGATGTATTGATAGTTTGTAGCAGCGCTATGTCCGCTGTAGCAGCTGTAGCAGCTGTAGCAGCTGTCGAGCCTGCGAGGCTGCGTTCGGCTGCGTAGCAGTCGCAAAACCTGCATACGCGGTCTTTCTGAAACACCGCGCGGCCTGATTTCACGACAACTGCGCTGCCGAACGCAGCCTCGCGAGCTCGGCAGCTGCTACAGCGGACGAGCTGCTACAAGCTAAGCGAGGATTTCGAATGAGGTGCTGGCCAGGCGTTCGCCGTTCACCAGAATGTGCACCGTGTGTTTGCCCACATAGTGTTTGCGAGTAGTGAGCTCTTTGATCTGCTGAGAGCGACTGACGAACTCTGTGGCCTTGCCCGGCAACGTCAACGCCTTGAGCTTGAACACCTTCGCCGATGTACCGCCGTTGGCTTTGACGTAATCAATCGCGTAATCGATTACCAGTCGCTGACTCTCTGACACCGTGGATTTCATAGTGAACGAGAGGGAGATTTTCTCCCCCAGACGAATCACTGCCGGTTCAACTTTAACCCCGACCATCTCGACCTCAGCCTTGCCGCTGGCGCCAATGACGGCCAACGCTCGCTGATTGCCCTGTTTGATCAGACTGCGCAACGCATGTTTGGCAATCCACGCTGTGTGCTTGTTATCCAGCGGCCACCCTTCAATCAGGTCCAGCACCCAGTCGGGATGATCCTTGGTGATGTCATTGAGGTGGTTGGCCACGGACTTGCGCACATACAGGCTTTCATCAGCCTTTAGGTTGTCGAGGATCGACGCAGCCAGTGTCGGATCGGCCTGGATCTGTTCGAGTCGGAATGACCACGGCAAACGCGGGCGGCAACCTTCGCTGGCCAGGCGCCGCACGTGTTCGTTGTCATCGAGCGACCATTGCTGCATCAGCGTTAATGAACGCTGAAGGTCGCTGCGCAGAAAGTGCCGGATCGCAAATTCCGAAGACCCAAACGCGGTGAAATACTTAAGCGCATCCATCGACTGCTCGAAATCATGAGCGCCATACATCGCCACGTAGTGCGGCAACGAGATGCTGACGAAGCTGCTGTTGAGGCGTGGGGCGAGGGTGCGCAATACTTCAAGGGACTCGTCATATCCCAGCGGCAGCACCGCGTACAGGCATTCGCTGACCCGGGCCATGCGTTGCATGATCGACAGGTCGGCAAGGCCTTCGTTGGCCATCTTCAAGAAGGCTTTGGTGTTGAACCGGGGGTAAACCGCCGTCATTTCGGTCGCGATGTGCTTGAGGCGCTCGGCGTTGAAGATTTCCTTCAGCGCCGGGGCGGTCTGTTCGACGGCGGTCATGGGAGAGTCCGGTGGGCTGGGCGGCTCAGGTTATCGGGGTATTGATAAATGCCTCAAGCGTTTCCGCCTGTGCCGTGAATTTCGCGATCTGCGGGAAGCGCGCGGCATCGACCTGATCCGGCACCACCAGGTTGGTGAAGCTCCAGGCGACCGCTACTGTGATGCCGTCCTGTGCAATCGAGGCGCCGCCAGCCAGCGGCTGTTTTTCCAATTCGCGCTCAAGTGCCGCATAGGCCGCCGCCAATTGGCCTTCGACGCGTTCCACCCATGGTTGAAATTGAATATCGACGGGGCGCAGGTTGCGTTCGTAATAGAGCTGCACTGACTTCTCGCAGGCCGCCAACGCCAGGCCGGTCACGCGCAGTGCGCGCAGCCGTTGCTTGAGGTCGCTGGGCATCAGGCTTTTGCCAGGGCCGGCCAAGGCTTCCAGGTAGTCGATGATCAGGGTCGAATCCATCAACACATCACCATCGTCCAACACCAGCGTCGGCGCCTTGACCACCGGGTTGATCTGCTGGAACTGCTCGAAGTGCCGGAACACCGATACCGATTGGTGCTCCAGGTCGATACCCAGGTGTTGGGCGCAAATGGCCACACGCCGTACATAAGGCGAATCCAGCATGCCGATCAGCTTCATTAATGCATTCCTTTTAAAGGCCATTTCGGGACGGACAACCTTAGCTGAGCTTGCGCTAGCTGCAAACGGGTGGGGCTGGCGCAGCCGTTTGTCTTCTATATACAGCCGCTCGACGGAATTTCTTGCTATAAACGCACTCCGATAACCGCCGCAACGGTTGCTATAGAGCACTTTGCACACCTTGTCGGACAAATTCGCTGACTTTTCAGTTGCTGGGGCCTCACGTCGGCCTTAGACTGCCGCCCCTCGTAAATTGAGTGCCGGGTGGCGCTTGGAATTAAACGGCGCCTTTCCGATGGCCTCACCCGGTCAGCCGGAACGCTCCCTAATTCGCCTTAATGCACGTTTTTTTATAGAGATATCAATGACAAAGGACAAGTTGCTGGCCATGCCGGCGGATGACTACATGAATGCTGAGCAACATGCTTTTTTCTCCGAGCTGTTGCAGAACATGAAAGTCGAAACCCATGAGCGCATCGAACAGAACCGCATCGCCATCGAGAGCCTGGACACTCCGGCCGATCCGGCAGATGCAGCTTCTGTTGAAGAAGAGCGCACCTGGCTGGTAAACGCGATCGATCGCGACCAGCGCATGCTGCCTCAGTTGGAACAGGCTCTGGAACGCATCAAAGAAGACAGCTTCGGCTGGTGCGACGACAGCGGCGAGGCCATTGGCCTGAAGCGCTTGCTGATCAGCCCGACCACCAAGTACTGCATCGAAGCTCAAGAGCGTCACGAACAGATCGACAAGCACCAGCGTCAGGCCTGATTTCGTAGCGCCACGCATCGCGGGCGAGCCTCACTCCTGAAGGAGCAAGGCTGGCCCGCGATGCTTTTTTTCGTCCGTAGAAAACTCGTGCCCCTCTATTGATCTGCTGCAATACCCACTACTAATGGACCATAGATAATGGCGTTGTAGTGGCGTTAAATGCGAAGACAACAATTAGAAGATCGTGGGGTGACGAAGATGACGAGAGACGGATCTCTGGCGGCGGCAGCGCCTGCGCCAGTGCTTTTGCCGAAAAACCCTTGGCTGACGCCGACCCTGCAAAGCATCGCCCTGATGCTTTTGTTGTGTGGCATGACATTGGGTTACGGGTCGCTTTACCTTGGCCTGCCCTTGGCCGTGTTGATTATCTGGTTGCCTCGCCTGCGCTCGCGCGCTAACCCGCAAGACAACCCCGCGGACAGTGCCAGCGCCATCAGCGAATTGACTCGCGATCTTTCCTACACCACCAGTCATAACGCGTTGTCGGCGGCCGGTGTGGCCTATTCGGTCAAGCAACTGGCGGACAAACTGCAATCGCAGCTCAACGCGGCGGCGCAAATTGTCAGCAACGCCGAAGTGATGATCGCTACCGAACAAGTCACCTCCAAACTCAGCCGCGACGCCCTCGACGCCGCCAGCGAAGCGCATCAAAGCGGCGCAGCGGGGCGTAAAGAGCTGGTTGAGTCCATCGCCCGAATGCATCAACTCAGCCAGCGCGCCAGCAACAGTCGCGAGCTGATCGAGGCCCTGAGCCTGCGCAGTGACGATATCCAGCGGGTGACGCTGGTGATCCAGTCCATTGCCAACCAGACCAATCTGTTGGCGTTGAACGCCGCAATCGAAGCGGCGCGGGCCGGGGAACATGGTCGCGGGTTCGCAGTGGTGGCCGATGAAGTGCGTGGCCTGGCGGCGCGAACCGCGACGGCGACCGGCGAAGTCGGCGAGATGGTTGCCGATATCCAGCAACGCACGGCTCAGGTCGTGGAGCAGATCCGCCAACTGTCCAGCGACCTCGACACGGGTGTCGAGCAAGTCGAGCACACGGGGCAGCACCTGGAAAACATTGCGCGATTGGCCGCTGGCGTCGAAAGCCAGGTCGGGGAAATCGCCCGGGGCGCGGACACCAATCGCGAACAACTCGACAGCCTGTTTCATGCGATCGAGCAGATGCGCAGCGATCTGGCGATCAGCGACCAACAGACCCAGCGCCTGGCCCAGGCCGCCGTGCAGATGGAAGGTCAGGCTGAGTCCATCAGCGAGCGCCTGGCCGAAGTCGGGCTGGATGACTATCACCAGCGGGTCTATGACTTGGCCCGCGAGGGCGCGATGCAGATTGCGGCGCGCTTTGAAGCGGACATCAGCCAGGGGCGAGTCAGCCTCGATGACCTGTTTGATCGCAATTACCAGGCGATCCCGAACACCAGCCCGCCCAAGTTCCAGACCCGCTTCGACCGCTATACCGATCAAGTCTTGCCGGCGATACAGGAACCGTTATTGCCGCTTCATGAAGGCTTGGTGTTTGCCATCGCCTGCACTCAACAGGGATATGTGCCGACGCATAACAAGGTCTTCAGCCAGTCGCTGACCGGCGACGTGCAGGTCGATACGCTGCAAAACCGCACCAAACGCAAATTCGCCGACCGCACCGGTATCCGTTGTGGCAGCCATCAAAAGCCAGTGCTGTTGCAGACGTATACCCGCGACACAGGTGAATTGATGCACGATCTTTCGGTGCCGATCATGGTCAAGGGCCGGCATTGGGGCGGTTTGCGCTTGGGTTACAAGCCCCAAGTTCCTCGCTGAAAGGGGGCGATTGTTACGATTTTGGCAACGAAGCTATACAAGCTCGTTGCTGTTTCCTCGCGAATGAACTCATTAACATGCCTATGTAGTTAGGTTGCTAATGAAATTCTAGAGGCCAGCATGCAAAGCAAAGTGGATGTCGCCGTCATGATTGGTAGCGGTGTGCCCGCCTGTTTGCGCGCGATGGGGCAGAGTGTCTGTTGGGTTGTACTGCTCAACGGTGAGCGCCGGGGGACGGCGTTTTCCAGCCGCGATGAGGCCGAAGAGTGCAGGGCTGCCTGGTTGGCGCAATTGAGCGCTGAATCACCTGACAGCCTGCATTGATTGCGCGAGCTAGTGAAGCTGGTGCAAGCGCAAGTTCAAGTCATCGACCACCCGCGCCCAATCGGCGTCTTCGCGCAGTTGCTCTTTCAGAAAGCCGGCTTGTTGCGGGGTCCAGAACTCGGCGTCGATCATTTTCTTGTCGTCGGCCAACGGTGAATGGCTGGCGATGAAATCATCGATGGCCTTCTGGCTGGAGTCCAGGCCGAGTTGGTCGAACAAGCCTTTCAAGTCGTGTGTGGGTGAATCCATGTTCATCTCCTTGCGGGCCGCGTCGAGTGCGAGATCTGAAGGGCAGCTTCATTGCATCTGAGGAGGCCGCGCTTCAGGAGTTCGATGGCTGTGCCAAAGCAGGAAAGAGCATAGACGGCAAATTCGATGATCAGGCTTTCAATGCCCCCGCATCGACGGCAGCCTTCAGTTCCTTGGCCGATTCCTGAGCGGCGATAGCGGCGACTTCCGCTGTTTTGAACCAGCGATCTTTCTCGACCTGGTGATACGTCACCGTGGTCAATTTCGGTTTGGCGCGCATGACAATCACTGCCTGGAATTCGCCATCGATCTCTCTGGCTTCACCCCGGATCATAAACTCGCCGATATCAAATTCCGTCACGTAGCAGCCTTCCCTTGGAAATGTTTTGTTGTTTTGAACGCCGTCCGACGTGGGAACGGGTTTCATGGGGCGGGCAGTATGGCAGTTGTTGCCCGCCGGCGGCTGAGTTAAGTCGAGCGTTTGACGAAACGTCTATTGAAATGAATTCGGTGGACGCTTCATTCGCGTGATTCAAGTGAACGAGCAAGTGCACACGCCTGGTTATGATCGCCGCGGAAACCTCTGACGCGTCCTGTGGCGGTTTCCTTTATGTGGAAGAATGCAATACCTGCCGGAACCACCTGAAACCTTGGTCGGGCAGGCTCTTCTGGGTGAAACCGAGGTGCTTCGAGCAACCCCTGATGCAGCGGCGAGGCGTTGTGAGCGTAAGGTGGCTGGGCGGTTGCAAAGTGAGTCATCGTGCACATATGAAGTCCTTTTCTTTATTTTACCGACGTATGTACGTCGTTATGGGTAGTCTCTGTGAGCGTCGCTGCTCTAGAATCGCCACCACGGGTTGGCGAATGGTGTTCATCTAAAGCAATTTTTTGCGGCTGATATGTCGGAAAAGTGCTTTTCTTGAAGCGTTTTTTCCTTACAGTTGGTAATCCGGTTTCCTCTGGCGGTAAGAAGGGCAATTTCCTTCAACATCTGACGACTTTGACGGAAGACGGCGCGAGCGATATTCCAGTAGGCTCGCTGACCTCGCGATGCATGAGCCCTCAGCCAGGATCAGGATTTCAACCCGGTTTTTTGAAAGACCATCGGCATGGCCGCTATTTTCTGCCGTGCGCTTTTTTTGCGTGCGGCATCAATTTCAGATGTGGGGATGTTTCCTTGGCAGTAAGTAATCTCGATATGCATGCTTTGTTCGTGCTGGGTGATTTGCGCGCAAAGTTGGTCAAACAGTTTCAATCTCGTTTCGTCTACATCACCGAACAGAACGCCGAAGGCATTTACATTGCCGAGATCGACACTGAAGAAGCGCTGGTGGTGGACGATAAGCCAGGGCTCAAACTGAAGGTCGGTGATCATTTCAGCGCGTCTGTTCTACCCAGTCGCGAAGGCGGCAAGCTGGACATCAAGTTCCGCGAAATCAAACTGACGGTGTATGGATTGGGTGATTACGCATTTGTCACCACGCCCGACGGTCAGGCGATTGTGTTCAAGGAAGGTCATAGCGTGGTGATGGTGTTCGCCGCTCATCAACAATTGCAGGAAGGCCTGACCAAGACCCTGAAAGCCGTGACTGCCAAAGCCGCCAAGTGGCGCAAGGGCGAACTGGTGACGTTCAAGGCCAGTGAGTGATGTCGGTGACCCGCGCCGATTTCCATGAACAGAACCAGGCCAGTGCCCACACTGAAGCCCTGCGGCTGTTCGAGCAGAAGGCAGTTCTGCAGGGAGCCTGGCTGAGTTGGGTGGCGTCACAGATCTATACGCTGCGTCCGGCGGCGTACGCCAGCATGGTCAGAAGAGAGCTGGCCCGTTTGCAGGAATCTTCCGAAACGTAATTCGCACCCCTCGAAATCAGGATCCTCTACTACAGTCAATTGACTGAATATTTTGAGACTTGTGGTCGTTTATCAGGCCATCCTGCTATTGCTGTGAACAGCACGAGGTGCAAAAGCATGAGAGGATTTCGACGGTTGCTGGCGGCGTCCCTGGCCAGCGTCGGATTGTTAACATCTCCCGTCCCGATATTCGCGGCCCAGGCACCGATCCACTTCGCCGACCTGAATTGGGAAAGTGGCAGCCTGATCACCGATATCCTGCGGATCATCGTCGAGAAGGGCTACGGGTTGCCGACCGATACCCTGCCGGGAACCACCATTACCCTGGAGACTGCACTGGCCAACAATGACATTCAGGTCATAGGTGAAGAATGGGCCGGTCGCAGCCCGGTCTGGGTCAAGGCGGAGGCTGAAGGCAAGGTCGCGAGCCTGGGCGATACGGTCAAGGGCGCAACCGAAGGCTGGTGGGTCCCGGAGTATGTGGTCAAGGGTGACCCGGCCAAAGGCATCAAGGCGTTAGCGCCGGATTTGCGCAGTGTCAGCGACCTGCCTAAATATAAAGACGTGTTCAGCGACCCGGAAAGCCCGGGCAAGGGGCGCTTCCTCAACAGCCCGATCGGCTGGACGTCGGAAGTGGTCAACAAGCAGAAGCTCACCGCCTATGGCCTGAACGACAGCTACGTGAACTTTCGCAGCGGTTCCGGGGCCGCGCTGGACGCAGAAATCACTTCATCGATCCATCGGGGCAAGCCGGTGCTGTTCTATTACTGGTCACCGACGCCATTGCTCGGACGCTTCAAGTTGATTCAACTGGAAGAACCCCCCTTCGACGCCGAAGCCTGGAAAACCCTGACCGACGCCGACAATCCAAACCCGCAGCCGACGCGTTCGCTGCCCTCGAAGCTGTCCATTGGCGTGTCCACGCCGTTCCAGAAACAGTACCCGCAGATCGTCGAGTTCTTCAGCAAGGTCGATTTCCCCATCGATGCACTGAACAAGGCACTGGCCGATATGAGCGAAAAACACACCCCGCCACGCCAGGCAGCGGAAGCGTTCATGAAGACGCATCCGGATATCTGGCAGGCTTGGGTGCCAAAGCAGGTGGCTGACAAGGTCTCCGCCGAACTGAAGTAAGTCTGTGCCGCACACGTTTGTATTTCACCGAGTATCGCTATCACCGCCCGGAGCACGTTCGCTCCCTCTGGATGGATGCCCGAAGATGAATCTGCTGGTCGCACAATGGATGGCTTCAATTTTTCTGATAATCAGCCTGGTCCACGTGTATTGGGCCTCGGGCGGCAAGCTGGGCAGCGAGGCGGCGGTGCCGCGAGTGCCCGGGGAGGGCGGCGCGCAATCAAGGCCTGCGTTCAAGCCGTCGGGAATCGTGACGTTGCTGGTGGCGGGGGCGCTGTTACTGATCGCCATGCTGGTGTGTCTGCGGGTCGGGCTTTGTTTGCCGGCGGTGCATGACAAGTGGCTGCAATGGGTGCTCAGTGCCATTGCGATACTGATGTTCGCCCGGGCGATTGGCGATTCGGAACTGGTGGGGTTCTTCAAAGAGGTCAAGAATTCGACGTTTGCCCGGCTCGATACCTGGGTCTATTCACCACTGTGCGTGGTGTTGGGGGCCGGGTTGCTGACGGTTGCCTGGGTTTGAAGTGCCCGGATTGGCGCATGGCCGGGCAGGCCAATCCGGGTGATTCAGCGTGTAACCTTAGCTTCTGCCATCCGTGCGCCGACTACTCACCTCGGCCGGCACATCGTCGCCGGCCATGCGCTTGCGGAACAACGCCGCGCGCGCCAGCAGCAAGGTGGTCACCGGTACGGTTATCGCCAACAGGATTGGAATCAGCCAGGCATGCACCACTGGTGTCGATTTGAGCGCCGAAAAGTAAATGATCGACGCCAGTGCCACACACCATGCCCCCAATGTCGAGGCCAACGCTGGCGGGTGCATGCGCTGGAAGTAATCCTTCATCCGCACCAGGCCAATGGCGCCGACCAGCGCAAACAGACTGCTGAGCAACAGCAGGATCGCCACTGGAATCTCGACCCACAGCGACAGTTCGCCATTCATTCGATCACCTCGCCACGCAGCAGGAATTTCGCCAGGGCAAACGAGCCGACGAAACCGAACAGGGCGATCAACAACGCCGCCTCGAAGTAGGTATCACTGGCATAACGAATGCCCAGCGTCAGCATCATCAGCATCGCGATGATGTACAGATAGTCCAGGGCCAGAACCCGGTCCTGGGCTGAGGGGCCCTTGAACAGACGGATCAGCGTCAGAATCATCGCCACGGAAAACATGAACAGGCTCAGCAGGACGGCGTTCGACAGCAGTGGGCTCATTCGAAGATCTCCATCAAGGGGCGCTCGTAGGTTGCCTTGAAGTGCTGGATGAACACGGCTTCGTCATCCAGATCGAACACATGCAGCAACAGGATGCTGCGATCCAGCGCCAGTTCCGACCAAACGGTGCCCGGGACCACGGTGCAGATCGCCGAGAGTGCGGCGAGGCCGTTGGCGTCGCGCAGGTCCAGCGGCACTTTGATGAAGCGTGAGCGTGGCGCGCGGCGACCGGCGTTCAGCACGCCCCAGGCCACGGCGAGGTTGGACGCCAGCACGTCTCGACCGACCACCAGGAGCAAGCGCAAGATGACGCCGGGGCGACGGATACGAATCGGCAGCGGTCGCAATCGGCGCATCATCAACGGTGCGCAGAAGCCCAGCATCGCGCCGAGCAACAGATTGCCGGGGCTCATCGACTGGTTCAGCACCAGCCACAACACCCCTAACGCCAGCGATAGCCAAGGGGCAGGAAACAGGCGTTTCACGGTTGCACCTCCAACATTGCCGCTTTGGCTTCCGGGCTTGGCACTACGCGTGTGCCGAGCACGGCCATCACGTATTGCTGCGGGTTGTTCAAGGCATCGGCGGCCGCCTGGGTGTAACGCAGCAGCGGTTCAGCCTTGAAGGTCAGCGCAATACTCAGCCCCAGGAGAATGATGATCGGCACGCTTTCCAAACGGTGCAGCAGCGGCGATGGACGTTCTTGCGGGGTCCAGAAGCGCTGGATGCCCAGGCGCGAGAAGGCGATCAGTGAGGCGAGCCCTGACAGAATCAACAGTGCGAGCAACCCCCATGCAGCGTTCGACACCGGTTCGCCAGCGCCATTGCCCAAGCCCAGCGGGTTGAGGAGGGCGTTGAGCAGGCTGAGCTTGCCGATGAAACCGGAGAGCGGCGGCATGCCGATGATCAGCAGCGCGCAGGCAATGAAGCTCAAGCCGAGGAAGGCCATGGTCCAGGGAATCACCTGGCCGACCACGGCTTTCTGATCGTCATCGAGGTTGAAGCCTTTGGGCGGTTGCTCGGACAGCCTCGGTCGTGCGATCAGGTCGGCGTCATCGAACAGCGGCGCTTCATTGACCGAACGGGAACGTTCGATCAACTCGGCCAGCAGGAACAGCGCGCTCAGCGCCAGGGTCGAGCTGACCAGGTAAAACAGCGCCGCGGCGATCAGGTTCGGCTGGGCGAAGCCGACGGCTGACAGCAGAATCCCTGCCGACACCAGAATGCTCAAACTGGCCATGCGCTCCAGGCGTTGGGCCGCCAGAATCGCCAGCGCTGCGCAGACGATTGTTGCCATGCCGCCGTAGATCAGCCAGTCACCGCCAAAGTAGGCCGATGCCCCGGCCTGGCCGGAGAACAGCAACGTCCACAGACGCAGCAGGGTGTAGACGCCGACCTTGGTCATGATCGCGAACATGGCCGCTACTGGCGCGCTGACCGAGGAGTAGGCCGGTACCAGCCAGAAGTTCAGCGGCCACATCCCGGCCTTGGCCAGGAACGCCACCGCGAGAATCCCCGCGCCGGCATGCAGCAAGCCGCGATCGGCTTGTGGCACCAGCGGGATTTTCAACGCCAGGTCGGCCATGTTCAGGGTGCCGGTGACGCCGTAAATCAGCGCCGCGCCAATCAGGAACAGCGACGACGCCAACAGGTTGATCGAGATGTAATGCAACCCCGCCGACACTCGCGGTCGACCCGAACCGTGGAGCATCAAACCGTAGGAAGCGGCCAGCAGCACTTCGAAAAACACGAACAGGTTGAACAGGTCGGCGGTCAGGAACGCGCCGTACAGCCCCATCAATTGAATCTGGAACAGCGCGTGGAAGCTGGAACCGGCGCCGTCCCAGCGGGCCATGGCGAACAGCAAGGCGCTGACGCCGATGATCCCGGTCAGCACCAGCATCAACGCTGACAGGCGATCAACCACCAGCACCAGGCCGAATGGCACCTGCCAGTTGCCCGGCAGGTACACACCGATAGAGCCGGGAACGCCGGTGGTCTGTGTCCATTGCAGCAGCAACACCGAAATCCCCAGGCCCAGAAGGCTGGAGAACAGGTTGATCCTGGCTTTCAGCGGACGGTGTTTTTCGCCGAGCATCAACATGATGGCGGCAGTCAGCAGCGGTAGCAGGATCGGGGCGGCGATCAGGTGCGTCATTGGATTCATTCTTTAGGCTCCCGGCCATCGACATGGTCGGTCCCGGTCAAGCCCCGGGATGCGAGCAGCACCACCAGAAACAACGCGGTCATGGCGAAGCTGATCACAATCGCGGTCAGCACCAGTGCTTGCGGCAGTGGATCGGTGTAGTGCAGCAAGTCCTGCGGCACGCCGTCCTTGATGATCGGCTCCCTGCCGATGAACAGGCTGCCCATGCTGAAAATGAACAGGTTGACGCCATAGGACAGCAGGCACAGGCCCATCACCACCTGAAAGGTTCGCGGCCGCAGGATCAGCCAGACGCCGGACGCCGCGAGAACGCCGATGGCGATTGCGATGACTTCTTCCATCAGACGGCTCCTTGTGTGGCGACGGGTTTGGGCTGGGCTGCGGTTTTGTGGCCGCGAACCGATTGGTGAGCGAGGGCGGTGAGGATCAACAGCGTCGAACCGACCACCACGCCATACACGCCGATGTCGAAGAACAGCGCGCTGGCAATGTGAATGTCACCCAGTACCGGCAGGGTGAAATGCCAGGTGTGGGTGGTCAGGAACGGATAGCCGACCGCCATGGCCCCAAGCCCCGTGACCGTGGCAAACAGCAACCCGATGCCCATCCAGCGCAGCGGTCGCAGGCTCATTTGCGCCTCGACCCACTGCGTGCCGGCGACCATGTATTGCAGGATGAACGCGACCGACATCACCAGCCCCGCGACAAAACCGCCCCCCGGTTGATTGTGTCCACGCATGAACAAGTAGAACGACACCACCAGCGCAATCGGCAGCAGCAGACGCACCAGCACTGCCGGGACCATCATGAAGCCCAGCGCGGTGTCGCTGGCGTGGCGCGGGTTGACCAGGTCGGTGACCACGTCCGGTGCCAGCAAGCGTTGCTGGGCTGGCAATTGCAGGCTTTCCTTGGGCGGGCGGAAGCGTCGCAGCAGGGCGAACACGGTCAGGGCCACTGCCACCAGCACAGTGATTTCACCGAGGGTGTCGAAGCCACGAAAATCCACCAGCATCACGTTGACCACGTTGCTGCCGCCACCTTCGGGCAGGGCACGGCTGAGGTAAAACGAGGAAATATCGTTAGGCGTCTGACGCGTCAGCATCGCGTAGGCCAGCAAGGCCATGCCGCCACCGACCACGGTCGACAACAGCAAGTCGCGGATACGCCGGATGCGCGCCTTGCGCAGGCTGCTTGGCAGTGGCGACACCTCTTCGATCCGCCGTGGCAGCCAGCGCAAACCGAGCAGGATCAGCACGGTGGTCACCACTTCGACGGCCAGTTGCGTCAGTGCCAGGTCTGGCGCGGAGAACCAGACGAAGGTCACGCAGGTCATCAGGCCGCAGACGCTGACCATGGTCAGGGCCGCGAGCCGGTGATACTTGGCCTGCCACGCCGCGCCGAGGGCGCAGGCAATCGCCAGCAGCCACAGGGTCACGAACACGATAGAGCCCGGAATTTTCGGTCGATCCCCCCAACTCAGGCTGCTGTGGAGCATCGGAATCAAGCCGGCCAACACGGCAGCGAGGACCATCAGGAACAATTGGGTTTGCAGGCGATGGGTGCTGATCCGGCGCACCAGACGGCGGGCCAGGCGCATCATGATCACCAGGCTGCGTTCGAACAGGCGCTTGCCATTCAACCGGCCAATGACCGGCGGGTATTTGAAGCGCCCGCGCTTGAACTGATTGCGCAGCAGCAGATAGAGCACGATGCCGCCGGACATGGCGATCAGGCTCATGATCATTGGCGCATTCAAGCCGTGCCAGATCGCCAGGCTGTACTCCGGCAGCGTCCCGCCTACTACTGGCAGGGCTGCGGCGGCCAGTATGGAACCGACCACTTGCGCCGGGAACATCCCCACGACCAGGCACGTGAACACCAGCAACTCAACAGGTGCGCGCATCCAGCGTGGCGGCTCGTGCGGGGTGTGCGGCAGATCGGTGGCGGTCGGGCCGAAGAACACATCGACGGTGAAGCGTAATGAGTAGGCGACACTGAATGTGCCGGCGATGGTCGCGACGATTGGCAGGCTCCACTCGATCCACGCCGTGGCATTGATGAACACGGTTTCGGCAAAGAACATTTCTTTGGAGAGGAAACCGTTGAGCAGCGGCACGCCGGCCATCGAGGCGCTGGCGACCATGGCCAGGGTGGCGGTGAACGGGATGAGCTTGATCAGGCCGCTGAGTTTGCGGATGTCGCGGGTGCCGCTTTCGTGGTCAATGATCCCGGCGGCCATGAACAACGAGGCCTTGAAGGTGGCGTGGTTAAGAATGTGGAACACCGCGGCCACGGCGGCCAGCGGGCTGTTCAAGCCCAGCAGCAGGGTGATCAGGCCCAGATGGCTGATGGTCGAGTAGGCCAGCAACCCTTTGAGGTCGTTCTGGAACATCGCGCAATACGCACCCAGCAACAGGGTGCAGGCACCGGCGCCGCTGACGATGTAGAACCATTCTTCGCTGCCGGATAACGAAGGCCAAAGTCGCGCCAGCAGAAACACCCCGGCCTTGACCATGGTCGCCGAGTGCAGATAGGCCGAGACCGGTGTCGGCGCCGCCATCGCGTGGGGCAACCAGAAGTGGAAAGGGAATTGCGCACTTTTGCTCAAGGCGCCGATCAGGATCAGGGGTAACAGAAGCGGGTAGAGGGCATGTGCGCGAATCAGATCGCCGGCGGCCAGGACCTTGTCCAGGTCATAGCTGCCGACCACATGGCCGAGCAGCATGACCCCCGCCAGTAGGCACAAACCACCCGCGCCGGTGACCATCAACGCCATGTAGGCGCCGCGTCGTGCGTCGGCACGGTGATGCCAGTAGCCGATCAGCAGGAACGAGAAGAGGCTGGTCAGCTCCCAGAAAAACACGATCTGGATCAGGTTGCCGGAAATCACCAGCCCGAGCATGGCGCCCATGAACGCCAGGAAAAATGCGAAGAACCGCGGCACCGGATCGTCCGGCGACATGTAATAGCGTGCGTACAGCGAGACCAGTGTGCCGATGCCCAGCACCAGCATCGAGAACAGCCACGCGAACCCGTCCATGCGCAAGACGAAGTTCAGGCCGAGGCTTGGCAGCCAGAAGAATTCTTCGCGGATTACGCCGCCATGGGCGATTTGCGGGTACAGGAACGCGACCTGGACGGTGCCGATCAGTGCGATCAGGCCCGCGAGCAAGGGGGCTGTATTGCGTGCGTTGTGCGGCAGGACGGCTGCCAGACAGCTGCCAATAAATGGCAGAAGCAGTAGAACTATCAGGGACATAGGCTTCTAATCTGCGGGAGTTTGTGAAGCATCATACGTGCCAGCTCCCGGATCACCAAACGGGAAGCTGTCGCAGAATCCTACACGGTAGACGGAAAAAGCCTGATTCACATTGTTTCAACGGGCCGGTTTAAACCCTTCTGGCCCCATCGCGAGCAAGCTCGCACACAGGGGCCAGTTGTGTTCACACTCTGGTGGCACAACGCAGAACCCATGTGGGAGCGAGCTTGCTCGCGATAGCTATTATCAGACGCCACAGATCTCGCGGTTTAACCCTGTGTTTCCCGCTCCAACTCCTCCGCCGCCGCAGCACCTTTACCCTTGGTCTTCAACTCACTCACAATCACCGCCGCCACGATCAAACCGGCACCCACCAGTGCAATCGCCGGCAGCCGCTCCCCGGCAATTCGCCCGACAATCCCGGCCCACACCGGCTCCCCGGCATAAATCAAGGTCGCGCGTGTCGGCGAGACACTCTTCTGCGCCCAGTTCATCGCCACCTGAATCGCCGCGCTCGCAGCGCCAAGGCCCAGCGCGCTGCACAACAGCAGCCATGAGAAGTCCGGAATGTGTTCCTGGGTCGGCACCACCATCAAGAACGACAACACCGACGTGGTCGCCAATTGCACCACGGTCACTCGACGCACATCGACCTGACCGGCATAGGTGCTGATCAGGATGATTTCTGCGGCAATCGCGATGGCGCTGATCAGCGTAGCGATTTCGCCAGGGCTGAAATTGAACGAAGCGCCGGCGGGTCCCGACAGCAGCATCAACCCGGTAAACGCCAGCATGATCCCGATGCTTGGCATCAGCCCCGGACGCCGCCCCAGTACCAACCATTGCAGCAACGGCACGAAGGGTACGTACAACGCGGTAATAAACGCCGACTGACTGCTGGGAATGCTCTGCAAACCCACCGTCTGCAAGCCATAACCGAGCATGATCGCCACCCCGATAAACGCCCCGGCCTTGAGTTCGAACAGGGTCAGTGCCCGCAGGTGTCGCCAGGAGAACAGCGCGACCAGACTCGCGGCAGCGGCAAAGCGCAGACCGACGAAAAACATCGGTCCACTGACGGTCATCGCATGCTGCACCAACAAAAAGGTTCCGCCCCAGACCATGGTGATCAGCACCAGCACGCACTCGGCTTTGCTGAACCGTGAGACGCGGGGGGAGGTGGGAGAAGAGTTCACTGACGTCATGACCTTGCGCGCTACTTGAGGGCGACGCACAATGCGCCGAATGTTGCGCAGTATACTGCCCAACCCCACCAAGTGAGCAATATAGTGCACAAAGATTCCACCCCGCGGGCTTCGGTCCTCCAGCACGTCAGCCAGAACGTCCGGCGCTTGCGCCACGCCGCTGACATGAGCCAGACCGTGCTGGCCGAAAAGTCCGGGGTCAGCCGCCGGATGCTGGTGGCCATCGAAGCCGGCGACAACAACGTCAGCCTGACCACCCTCGACCGCGTGGCCGAGGCACTGGACGTGAGGTTCAGCGACCTCATCCAGGCCCCGGACGCCCGTGACACGAGCCGCATCAACGAAGTGGCGTGGGCCGGAGTAATCCCCGGCAGCAAAGCCGTTTTACTGTCCAAGGCCACCGCCACCCGCGAAGTGGAACAATGGGAATGGTGCCTGCAACCGGGGGAAATTTACCCGTCGCAACCGGACGCCGAAGGCTGGAGCGAACAGATCTACGTGTTCGAAGGCTGCCTGACCCTAATGTTGGGTGACACCCCGCAGCACATTGCTGCTGGTGAGTTCTTTATGTTCGCCAGCAACCAGCCCCATGCCTATCGCAATGACGGGCCGGTGGCGGCGCGGTTTGTGCGCAACGTGGTGATTTGACTGTTGGCTCATCAACAGTGGATAGACACTTTGCTCTTTTAAAGCTGATGTTATTTCTTGGAAAGCATCTCAACCTGTTGAAATAACTTGCAATCATGTTCAGGCATGACTTCTGCAAATGCGAACAGAGCATTCACCAGAAACCCGGAGCCGGTCCATGACAACCCCCGCCAACCCCCCAAGCATCCCCCGCGAAATTCGCCTGAACGCGTTTGACATGAACTGCGTCGGCCACCAGTCGCCGGGCTTGTGGGCTCACCCGCGCGATCGTTCGTGGCAGTACAAGGATCTCGAATACTGGACCGATCTGGCGAAGATCCTTGAGCGTGGCAAGTTCGACGGTCTGTTCATTGCCGATGTGCTCGGCATCTACGACGTTTACAACGGCAATGGTGACGCGGCGATCCGGCAGGCCGCGCAGGTGCCGGTCAACGATCCGCTGCAACTGATTCCGCCAATGGCGCTGGTCACCGAGCATCTGGGGTTCGGCCTGACCGCGTCGTTGTCTTTCGAGCACCCGTATCCATTCGCCCGGCGCCTGTCGACGCTCGACCACCTGACCAAGGGCCGGGCCGGCTGGAACATCGTCACCTCGTATCTGGAAAGCGGCGCCAAGAATATTGGCCAGAAAAACCAGACCGAACACGACGCCCGCTACGACTTCGCCGAGGAATACCTGGAGGTTTGCTACAAACTCTGGGAAGGCAGTTGGGAAGAGGGCGCGATTCTGCGCGATCGCGAGCGGCGGGTCTTCAGCGACCCGCGCAAAATTCACGAGATCCGCCACGTTGGCAAACATTTCCAGGTGCCGGGCATTCACCTTTGTGAACCTTCGCCGCAGCGCACACCGGTGCTTTACCAAGCGGGAGCATCGAGTCGTGGCAAACAATTTGCGGCCGAGCATGCCGAATGCGTCTTCGTCGCCGCACCGTCGAAAGTGCTGCTCAAGAAAACCGTGGCAGACATTCGTCGCCGTGCCGCCGAGGCTGGGCGCGATCCGCGCAAGATCCTGATCTTCAACCTGCAAACGGTGATCCTTGGCGAAACCGACGCGAAGGCCAAAGCCAAGTTCGAGGAGTACAAAACCTGGGTCAGCTACGAAGGTGCCATGGCGCTGATTTCCGGCTGGACCGGCATCGACTTCAGCCAGTTCAAACCGGATGAACCGCTCAAGCATGTGCACACCAATGCCATTCAATCGGCGGTGGAGGCGTTTTCCACGGCGGATCCGAACAAGGTCTGGACGCCCAATGAACTGGCGGACTGGGTCGGCATTGGCGGGTTCGGGCCATTGTTTGTCGGCAGCCCCGAGACAGTCGCCGATCTTCTGCAAGAGTGGGTGGAGGAGACCGACGTGGACGGTTTCAACCTGGCCTATGCACTGACCCACGAAACCTTTATCGACGCGGTGGAGTTGCTGGTGCCGGAGTTGCAGAAGCGTGGGGTGTACAAGACCGACTATGCGCCGGGGACCTTGCGTGAAAAATTGTTTGGGGAGGGGCCGCGTTTGGCAGACGTTCATCCTGCAGCGGGTTATCGGGATCTGGCGGCGTTGCGGCAGCAGGAGAAGAAGGTGGTATCTGCTTAGCCGCCATCATGAGCAGGCTCACTCCTGCAAGGAGGGGTGTTTGTGTGCTGGAGGGCAAAACATTAAGGTGGCAGACAGTGGATTTTTATTCAGGGAGTCATTGACCGGTGAGTATGGAATGAGCGAAATCCAAAGCGGACAGGCCAACGACGCCATCCGCCATGCAGACATTCTGATTATCGGCGGCGGCCTCAGTGGCGCGATGCTGGCCGCGCAGTTGTTGCGCTTGCCTGGCCGGCGCTCGGTGCTGGTGATCGAGCCTCGCGCCGAACTGGGGCGGGGTGAAGCCTATAGTGCGGTCGAGTTGGGCCATACGCTGAACGGCAACGCGGCGCGCATGAGTGTCGACCCGGACAACGCCGATGACCTGACGCAATGGCTGACCGAACACATCGCCGCCGGTGGCTGGCCGGAATCGGCCGAGCAACCTGTGCCGATCAGTGAGTTGTTCCCGCCACGCGGCCTGTTCGGCATGTACGTGCAACAACGCCTGGCCGAGGCGCAAGCCGTCGGGGCGTTGAATGGCTCGACGGTCGAGCATGTGCAGGCCGAGGTGATTGATCTGCAAGCAGGCAATGATTCTGTACGGCTGACATTGAGTGACGGTCAACGCTTGCAGGGCGCTTATGCGGTGTTGGCGACGGGGATGTTTCCCGCGGCGCGCACACCGCAGACCGAGTCCAGCGGTTTGAACGCCGCGGCGCTGGATCCGTGGGATGTGGCCGCCATGCGCCAGCTCGATCCGCAGTCCACAGTGCTGATCATCGGTTCCGGCCTGACCATGGTCGATGCCGTGGTGTCGCTGGAGCAGGCTGGGCATCGTGGGCCGATCGAAGTGTTTTCGCGTCACGGCTTGCTGCCGCATGTGCGTCGCCAACCGCCGGCCTGGGTGGATTTCCTGGCCGAGGACCAGAGCATTCGCACACCTCGGCAGTTAGTGCGTGAACTGCGCCGGCACTGCCGGCAGGCCATCGCTGAAGGCATCGACTGGCAAGCACCACTCGACACCGTGCGTGCACACATTGGCCGGTTGTGGAATCAGGCGACGGACCGCCAGCGTCGGCAATTTGTGCGGCATGTTCGGCCGTGGTGGGAAAGTCATCACCATCGCTCGCCACCGCTGAGCGCTGCCTTGGTGGAACGGTTGCACAGGGAAGGGCGGTTGCGGATTCAGGCGGCGTCGTTCAAGGGCCTTGAGCCCGTGTCGCAGGGCGGCGTCAGCATCCGCATTCGTCGCCGTGGCGAAGAGGGCACCTGTGTGGTTCAGGGCGCAGCGTTGATCAATTCCAGCGGCATCGAATATGACTGGCGCCGGGTTGCTCGACCGTTGCCACAACAACTGTTGGCGCGCGGGTTGATCCGACCGGGGCCGTTGGCCTTGGGGATTGCAGCGGCTGCAGACGGCGCCGTGCTGGATGCCGGTGGTCAGGTTGCCACTCGCCTGTTCGCCATGGGCCCCCCGTTGCGCGGCATGTGGTGGGAAAGCACGGCGGTCACCGACGTCGCACTACAAGCCAAGGCCCTCGCCGCACGACTGACGTAGGAGCTGCCGAGCCTGCGAGGCTGCGTCCGGCCGCGCAGCGGTCGTAAAATCAGGCGATGCGGTGTTTCAGTCAAACCGAGTGAGTAGGGTTTACGACCGCTGCGCGGCCGGACGCAGCCTCGCGGGCTCGGCAGCTGCTACAGGAGCCGGTGTGTTTCCAGGAAAAACCCCGGGTAGATTGGGTCTGCCCGGGGTTTTTTGTGTGTAAGCGGCGCAAAGCTGTTGATCAATAACGCTGATATTTCGAACCGAACTCAGGGCGGTTTTCAGCGACGTACAACGTGGTCGGCTGGCTGTCCTTTTTATCGACTTCGACAGTGTTCACATTGAGGGTGGCCGGTTGGCTGACTTTCACTGCCGCGACAACCTGCGAGGTGGCGTGGGGGGCGGCGATAGCGGACGTTGCGCCAAGAACCGAGAGGGCGAAACCAAGACCGATGAGGCTTTTCATGGGATTACTCCAGAGCGTGGGAAGAAGATGTCGCCACTGTAGTGCTGGAGCCCGGCCATGAAAAAACACCCTTGGGCATAGTCGTTATCGAGCGCGCTGATCCGTTGTCAGCGAGGCGTGCGGTCGATCAGCCAGCGCTGCTTGATATGTTCCAGGCGTCCGTCGCTCCTCATCTCGTCCAGCGCCAGTTGCCAGCGCGCCACTTGAGCCGCATCGGTCTGCGGTGAAAACGCGATGTACGTACTTTGCTTCATCAGGGGCATCTGGTAGTGCAGCCGACTGGGCGCCAGCCCGACTTCTCGCGCCATCGCCGTGATGGACAGGGTATCGGCCACCACAAATTCTGCACGGCCCAGACTCGCCAGGCGCATCATTTGTTCGGGCGTTTCGACGCCGTACAGGTTGTTCAGGCCTTGCTGTTGCAAGTAGCTGTAGGCCAGCCATTTTCGCGGGACGGCGATTCGGCCCAGGCTGGCGGTCTCGCTCAGGGCGCGGACAGGGGGCAGGGTGCTGTCGGTGGCGTAGAGGGCCGTTTCCACCTCCATCAGCGGGCCGACCCACTGGTACAGGCCTTCGCGCTCGGCGGTGCGAAAGATAGTGAACACCCCGGTGGCGGGCTCGGTCCCGGCATCGCGCAAGGCCCGCAGCAAAGGGACTTGCTGCAAATGCACCGAGTCGCCCGTGCATTGTGCCAACGCCTGCACAACATCCACACCAAAACCCACCAGTGTGTCGCCTTGCTGAAAGTGCAACGGTGGGTGGTTGTCGGTGAGCAGTTTCAGGTCTGCTGCGACTGCGCCAACACTCAGCAACAGCAGCAAGCAACCGGCAATGCGCTTCATAAATCGTCCCTGATGAAATGAATCGCGCAGCTTAGTACGAGCGGGTGGCACTGTCCCGAGGAATTGCCGGGGCTTTTGTGTCAGATCGTAGGATTTAAAGGCTGTGGGATTTGCGTATGTTTCGCCAGTTTCTATATACAAAACCCCTAGGAAGATTCTGCGCCAAGCAATTCCACCGGGTACGAGAACACGTAGCCTTCGCTGCGCACGGTCTTGATGTAGGTCGGCTCGCGTGAATCATCCAGCAAGCGTTGACGCAAACGGCTCACCAGCAAGTCGATGGAACGGTCGAACAGGTCGGCGTCGCGGCCTTGGGTCAGGTTGAGCAATTGGTCGCGGCTGAGTACCCGCTGCGGGTGATCGAGGAAGACGCGTAGCAAACGGTATTCCGCGCCACTGAGGGCCACCAGCGTGTCGTCTTCGTCCAGCAAGTGGCGGGCTGTGGTATCGAGGCGCCAGCGGCCGAAACCGAGCAGCCGGCCGGTTTCGGTGATGAGCAGGTTCGGCGGCAACATTCGCGTGCGGCGCAATACCGCATTGATCCGCGCCAATAACTCGCGGGCGGCGAAGGGTTTGGTCAGGTAATCGTCGGCGCCCATTTCCAGGCCGAGGATGCGATCGGTTTCGTCGTTGCGCGCAGTGAGCATCAAAATCGGTGTGGCTTTGTGTTTGCCGGCGCGTAATTCTCGGCACAACACCAGGCCGTCATCGCCGGGCATCATGAGGTCCAGTACAATCAGGTCCACCTGATTGGCTTCCAGAAAACTGCGCATCTGCCGGCCATCGGCAACCACTGTGGTGCGCAGGCCGTTTTTCTTCAGGTAATTGCCCACCAGCTCGCGGATCTCCCGATCGTCATCGACGATCAGGATGTGGTTCACATGGTCCATTGCACAAACCTCTTCTTATTAGTTCGCTGCGTGCTACACGGCGCCATGCAGATTTGTATCGCACTGTATCGGGCGCGCTGTTTGACACCTTACGCCTTAATAACGCCGTTTTGACGACACATGGCAGATACCTTGGGGCGGTTGAATGGGCTCCATCGAGACAAGACGACTTGCCTCACCACCACCGCCTATCGCAGCCCTGAGGAAATCACCATGAACTGGAACACACTCGTTGCCGCCAGCTTCTTCGCTGTCCTGAACATCGCTGCGTTTTCAGCCCATGCCGATGATCAAACCCAGGCGCAGGTCACTGCTCACGGCGCGCATCTGGATATCAAGAAAGTGCTGTCCACTGAAGACTCCGGCAGTGGTTGCGGCATTGTCAATGCTCGCCTGAACTACCTTGATTCCAGCGGCACGCACAAGGTTCTCGATTACAGCAAACTCGCGGACTGCGCCAATCAGGGCGGTTGATCGGCCCACTACGTCGTCCAAAACAATCGTTGAATGACTTATAGGGAAATCACCATGAAGATGAATGTGTCGGGCAATAAAACCGAATCACGAGGCCGCCGTTTGATGGGACCCGCGGTGCTCGCCTTTGCGCTGATGCAGTTCGGTGTTCTCGGTGCGGCCAGCGCCCAAACCAGCACCACGGCCACCGCAGACTCGGCGGTGGCCAAGAAGGACACCTTCGGCGCGCTGAAACATGTCAAGGCTGGCTTGCTGGACGTGGCTTACGCCGAGGTCGGCCCCGCCAATGGCCCGGTGGTGATTCTCCTGCACGGTTGGCCCTACGACATTCACAGCTATAGCGAAGTGGCGCCATTGCTGGCGGCCAAGGGCTACCGAGTGCTGATCCCGTATGCGCGGGGGTATGGCGACACGCAGTTCCTGTCCGACAAGACCTTGCGCAATGGCCAGCCTTCCGCGCTGGCGAGCGACGTCATCGACTTCATGGATGCCCTGAACATCAAACAGGCCGTGCTTGGCGGCTACGATTGGGGCGCGCGTTCGGCAGACATCGTGTCGGCGTTGTGGCCGGAGCGGGTCAAGGCGCTGGTCTCGGTCAGTGGTTATCTGATCGGCAATCAGGCCACGGGCAAGAACCCGTTACCGCCCAAGGCCGAGTTGCAATGGTGGTATCAGTTCTATTTCGCGACCGAGCGCGGCCAGGCCGGCTACGAAAAAAATCGTCACGACTTCGCCAGGTTGATCTGGGAACTGGCGTCCCCGAAATGGAAATTCGACGACGCGACCTACGACCGCAGCGCCGCTGCCCTGGACAACCCGGACCATGTCGCGATCACGATTTTCAACTATCGCTGGCGGTTGGGCATGGTTCAGGGAGAGCCGCAATACGAAGCACTGGAGCAACGCCTGGCCAAGGCTCCGTCCATCACGGTGCCCACCATTACGATGGAAGGTGACGCCAACGGCGCACCGCACCCGGCAGCCGAGGATTATGCCAAGCGTTTTACCGGCAAGTATGAGTACCGGCTCATCACCGGCGGCATCGGCCACAACCTGCCACAGGAAGATCCGCAAGCCTTTGCCAAAGCGGTGATTGACGCTGATCACCTGTAGCCACGTTAACCCCTGTAGGAGTGAGCTTGCTCCTACAGGGGTAAATAGTGTTGGTCAGGTCGAGGTTATGCCACGACCTGATAACACGGCACATACGCCGCGCCGCCCGGCAGCTTCATGCGGTGCTGGGCGACGAAGGCTTTGAGCAGTTGATCCAGCGGACGCATGATCGCCGCATCGCCCCGGATCTGGTACGGCCCGTGTTGTTCGATCAGGCGGATGCCTTTGTCCTTGACGTTACCGGCGACAATGCCGGAGAACGCGCGACGCAGGTTGGCGGCCAGTTCGTGGGCCGGCAGGGTCAGGCTCAGTTTCAGGTTGGCCATGTTTTCGTGGGTCGGGTCAAACGGGCGCTGGAAGCCTTCGTCGATTTTCAGCAGCCAGTTGAAATGGAACGCGTCATTGCGCTCGCGACGGAACTGTTTGACCGCTTTGAGCCCCTGCGTCATCTGCCGTGCGACTTCAGCCGGATCGTCGATGATGATCTCGTAATGTTTCTTCGCCGCGTCACCCAGCGTGGCGCCGACAAACGCGTCCAGTTGTTCCAGATACGGTGCGGCATGTTTCGGCCCGGTGAGAATGACCGGGAAGGGCAGGCCTTCGTTGTCCGGGTGCATCAGGATGCCGAGCAGGTACAGGAACTCTTCGGCCGTGCCTGCACCGCCGGGGAAAATGATGATGCCGTGGCCGACGCGCACGAACGCTTCCAGACGTTTTTCGATGTCCGGCAGGATCACCAGCTCATTGACGATCGGGTTCGGCGCTTCGGCGGCGATGATGCCCGGCTCGGTCAAGCCCAGATAGCGACCGCCGTGGATACGCTGTTTGGCGTGGGCGATGGTCGCGCCTTTCATCGGGCCTTTCATCACGCCGGGGCCGCAACCGGTGCAGATGTCGAGGCTGCGCAGGCCCAGTTCGTGGCCGACTTTCTTGGTGTATTTGTATTCTTCGGTGTTGATCGAGTGGCCGCCCCAGCAGACCACGATCTTCGGTTCGACGCCGGGGCGCAGGGTGCGGGCGTTGCGCAACAGATGGAACACGTAGTCGCTGATGCCCTGGGAAGTGCTCAGGTCGATGCGCTGGCTGTCGAGTTCGTTTTCGGTGTAGACGATGTCACGCAGGGCGCTGAAGAGCATTTCGCGGGTGCTGGCGATCATTTCGCCGTCGACGAAGGCGTCGGCCGGGGCATTCAACAGTTCCAGGCGTACGCCGCGGTCCTGCTGGTGGATGCGGATTTCAAAATCCTTGTAGGCTTCGAGGATGGTCTTGGCGTTGTCGACATGGGCGCCGGTATTGAGGATGGCCAGGGCGCACTGGCGGAAAATGTTGTAGGTGCTGCCGGAACCGGCTTCGCTCAGTTGTTGGACTTCGCGTTGGGAGAGGGTTTCCAGGCTACCTTTTGGGCTGACCGAGGCGTTGATTACTTGTCGTTGGGTCATTCAAAGATCCTTAAAACGATGTCATTCACTGAACGGCGGGAATGGCATCTGAATAGTGTGTATCCATGGATGAAGATGGCACGAACCGAGCTGTATCGCCATGTTCCCCGTTTGACGATGAAAAGATGAAAAGGAGCCCCAGCATAGCTAAATCCCGCGCAGAGGCGATAATGCGCCGCAGTCTTTTTGTTCATGCCCCCAAGGAACCCTGTCGCGATGTTCGAAATCCAGCCGAAGAATGCCCAAACCTATCGACAACAGACGCGACGCAGTACGGTGATAATTGCCCTGATTTTCCTGGCGCTGGCGATGGG
Organism: Pseudomonas sp. OV226; assembly: GCF_003148705.1. Classification (NCBI taxonomy): domain Bacteria; kingdom Pseudomonadati; phylum Pseudomonadota; class Gammaproteobacteria; order Pseudomonadales; family Pseudomonadaceae; genus Pseudomonas; species Pseudomonas sp. OV226. The sequence goes on from NZ_QGGS01000001.1 coordinate 164,656, forward strand.
GCTGTCCACGGCCGCGGTGGCGTTGTTCGGTGAACCCGGTGGCGACAACCTGCGATTTAACGTCGGCGGCGTTTTCGTCGCGGTGCTGCTGATAGTGGCGCTGATGCGCGGCAAACTCTGGAGCCAGCCATGGATGGCCGCGGCGGTCTACGGCTGGCAGCTCAAGCGCAGCCTGATGAGCGTGACCAACATCATGCATCAGGTCACCGCAGCGGTGGCAACCGGTGATCCAGTGGCCATGAAACTGCTGCGTTTCTACCACCTGGGTTTGCACCAGATGCATGAGTTGGACGGCAACTCCAGCGACCACGGCCAGTTGACTCGTGAGATGGATGAGCACAAGGCGCGCATGCAAGCATTGGGCATCGATACCGAACAAACCCGACTGGATCCGGCCTGGCTTGAGGCGGTGAAACAGTCCGGCAAGTCATGACCTCAGGGCGGATTCCCGCCACAAACCCCGTCACGCGGTCAGTAAATCACCTATCGTGTTGTTGCGATGGGCGAACAGGAAAAGTCGCCTTGTCATCACCAGTCAGGGATTGTCATGGGGTACTCGTCCATTAAAGATCCGATTGAAAGCCCCCAGCCCGCCACGCCCGGGGCGCCCGGTCAGCTCGAGTCACGGCTCAAGGTCCGATACGCGGTGGTGCTGCTCGTGGCGGTGTGCCTGTCGATGACGGCGATTGTGATCTGGGAAGCCTGGACCTCGCGCCAATACCACCTGCATGACAAAGAAGTGGCGATGTCCAACCTGGCCCAGACTCTGGCGTCGCAGGCGCAATCGTCGATCAAACAGGCCGATACGCTGCTCTTTGCCTTGGTAGACCGCCTCGAACACGAAGGCATCGACGCGCAGCAATTGCCCAGGTTGCAGCGATTGCTCAGCGCCGAGCGTGATGAGCTGAAGCAACTTCATGGCCTGTTTGTCTATGACGAACACGGGAACTGGATCGCCAATTCCAATGGTGCGGAAGGGACCAATGCCAATAATTCCGACCGTGAATATTTCATCTTCCATCGTGATCATCCTGACCGTGGCCCGCACATCGGTCGGTCGATAAAAAGTCGCTCGAGCGGTGAATGGATCATGACCGTCTCTCGCCGGGTCAATCATGCCGATGGCCGGTTCGCCGGTGTGGCCCTGGCGACGATTTATCTCAGTCATTTCCTGGACCTGTACGACAACATCGACATGGGCAACAACGGGGTCATCAACCTGATTGCCGATGACGCCAGCATCATTGTTCGCCGGCCATTCAATGAGGCCGACATTGGCAGCAGTGTCGCCAAGGGGCCGCTGTTTACCGAGTTGTTACCCAAAAGCGATGCCGGCACCGCGACGGTCAAGTCTTCTGTGGATGGAGTCGAACGGGTGACGGGGTATCGCCGTGTCGACGGCTATCCACTGATCATCTTCGCCGCGCTGGACAAGAAGGAAGTGCTGGCCGGCTGGCGTGGCGAGACAGCGCTCAGCGCCGGGATCATGTTGTCGCTGCTGGCATTTCTGGGCGCGCTCGGTTACCGCCTCATTCGCTTCATGAAGCAGCAACATCATGTCCAGAGTGTCTTGCTCGATGCGCGGGAGAAGCTCATCGAGGTCAATCGCAGCCTTGAGTTGCTGGCTCTTGAGGACGCATTGACCGGGCTGTCCAACCGGCGTCAGTTCGACGTGTTTATCCTCGCGGAAATGGGCCGTGCCCGGCGCACGCTGACCCCACTTGCGCTGCAGATGATCGACGTTGATCACTTCAAGAGTTTCAACGACCGCTACGGCCATGTCGCCGGCGATGAGTGTTTGCGCAGGGTCAGCGCGATCATCAAGGACAATATCAAGCGTCCCGGTGACCTTGCGGCTCGTTATGGCGGTGAGGAGTTCACGGTGGTGCTGCCGGGTACTGACTATGTAGGCGCGTTTCTGGTGGCCGAAAAAATACGCCTCGCGGTCCTGAGCGCGGGCATCGAGCACAGCGAAGGCGTCGAGGGCCGGATAACGGTCAGCATTGGTGTGTGTGCCTTCAACCCGGCTTCACAGGATCAGCCCGACGATTTGGTCAGCGCCGCGGACAAGGCGCTGTATGTGGCCAAGGCCAGCGGGCGGAACATGAGCGTGATTGCCGACGGCGTTCAGACAAACCGGTCACTGCCCTGAACGAGCTGGGTGCAAAGGTACGACTGCTTGAGTTTTTCCAGCCACCAGCCCAATGCACGACCGTCATGATCGCCACGCCAGCCGGCATACAGAATGTTTGGCTCGCGCGGGTCAGCCATCAGCTTCTCAATCAGCGTGCCGTTTTTCAGTAGCGAGCCCACCCGATGCCGGGGTAACCAGCCGACGCCCAGTCCATCGCATTGAGCAAGAATTTTGGCACGCATGGTCGGCACGGCCAAAACCGGTTGGCCGCCAGTCACACCGTAGGTGCTGCCTTCGGTGACCCGGGACGAATCGGCCACCACAATCGCCCGATGTTGCGCCACCATCGCCCGTGAAATCGGCTCCTTGGCCTTGGCCAGCGGGTGTTTGGGCGACACCGCGAACACCCACTCCATTTCCCCCAGTTGCATCCAGCGCAAGGTCGGGATTGCCGGTGGTTCGTTAGTGGCGCCAATGATCAAGTCGGCGCGGCCTTCACGCAGGGCTTCCCAGACACCTTTGAGCACTTCCTGGGTGATGCGCAGCGGCACGCCGGACGCCAGCGCATCGAACTCGTGGATCACCGGAATCAGGGTTTCGAATTCGAGCAGTTCGTCGGTGACAATCCACAGCCGGCTTTCCCAGCCGTTGGCCACTTGCTGGACCCGTTGGGTCAGCCGGGACACGTCCTGCATCAACCGCGCCGCCTCGTTCACCAGTAATTCGCCGGCCGGGGTGAGCTGCAAGCGATAACGACGGCGATCGAAAAGCAGCGCGTCGAAGCGCTCTTCCAGTTGCCGCGCCGCATAGGACACGGTCGATGGTGCCTTGCCCAGGTGAGCGGCGGCCCGCGACAGGCTGCCGGTCTCGCGGATGGCTTGGAGCAATGTCAGGTCTTCAAGCGACAACATGGATTCAATCCTCGGCGTTTGTTTCAGGCGGCCCGGCGCAGTTTCCAGCGCCGGATCAGCCGAAGATAAACCAGCACGTTGATCGCCAGCACCACGCTACCCAGCGCCAGTTGAAGGGTGGGCGTCAGGCCGGCCGGGTAAATGACCGGCCACACGTAGTGTTCGATAAAACCGCCGCCGTAACCGGTTTGCCCGGCCGCCTGGCGCATCAGATTTTCCCATTGGGTCAGCGGGCAGGTCAGGTGCATGACTTCTACCGTCACGCCCCACGCCGCGGCGGGCAGGTGCGCCCAGATCAACGGCCGCCATTTGAGCACCAGCAAGCCGCCGAACAGGACGAACAGAATGAACAGCAAATGAAGCAGCACCAGCCCATCGGCGGCGATCCGGTACAGCATGTCGACTCCCTGACCCGTTATGCGAATGGCTCCATGGTACTCGGGCGCTGGCGGCTGCTCTATGGGGAGTGTGCTCAGCGAAAATCAGCGAATTCGGCGCGCATCCTGCCGTTGTGTTTGGCTCGATAGAGCAACTTGTCGACCTGCTCGATGAACGCCAGTGCGTTCGCCTGCAGCGGGGCGACGGTGGTGCCGACACCCAGGCTCACGGTCAACAGTGGCGCCACCGGGGAATATTCATGGGCAATGTGCTGCTGACGAATCAGGTGCAGGCATTTGCGCGCCACGAGCCTTGCCGATTCAGCATCGGTTTCCGGGAGTAGCCAGACAAATTCTTCACCGCCGATCCGGGCGATGAAATCACGCGGTCGATTGGCGGCCTGGGACAACGTCTGGGCGACCTGGCGCAAGCATTCATCACCCTTGATGTGGCCGTAGTGGTCGTTGAATTGCTTGAAGTAGTCGATGTCCAGGATCAGCAACGAAAGCGGCAGGCCTGTGCGCTGGGCATGGCCCCATTCGCGCGCCATCACCGTATCGAACATGCGTCGGTTGGCGATGCCGGTGAGGCCGTCCTGGAAGGAATACTCTTCGAGTTGCTTTTGCAGTCGGCTCAAGTGCTCCTCGGTTTTCTTGCGTTCGCTGATGTCGAACATGAAGCCCACCAGTGCCTCGACTTCTCCGTCCTTGCGCACCACGTGCACCACGTCGCGTATCCACACGTAGTCGCCGCTTTGCGTCAGCGCCCGATAATCCGCCTCATGATCGACCCCGGCCCGTGATTGCGAGACACAGAACTCCACCACGTAATCGCGATCATCCGGGTGCATGCGCTCGACCCAATCATTGACCGTCACCCAACTGTCCTGCTTCCAACCCAGCAGCGCCTCGATCTGAGGGCCGATATAGCTGAACGTCATGGTGTTCCAGTCGATTCGCCAGGGGATCGCATTGGTCGACTCAAGCAGGGTTTTATAGACGGCACTGGCGGGTTCGAGTGAGCTCATGAAGGGCCTGGTCTCTGGGGAATATTCAGCGCCATCATGTTGCTACTATCGAGGCGAAGCAAGCGCCAAGCCGATGAATGGAACACCTTCGCTGCACACGCTCACCGCGCAAATGCGCAAGATTGTTCAAGCCTTCGGGCGCGGCGGCTGGCACAGTCTCAGGTCTTTCACCGGTTGTAGGGCGTTATGTCGAATTTACTCATGCCACGCAGTGCGTTTCTTCGTGGTGCCGCGGCGATCATGCCGCTGTCCCTGGCCACCGCGCCTTGGGGGTTGCTGGCCGGGTCCATGGCCATCGAGGCCAATCTCACGCCGCTGCAAGGCCAGGGCTTGTCGAGCATTGTGTTTGCCGGTGCCGCGCAACTGGTCGCCATCGGCATGCTCAAGGGTGGCGCCGGGATCTTTTCGATATTGCTGACCACTTTATTGCTGACTTCTCAACATTTGCTGTACGGCATGAGCATGCGTTCGGTGATTTCCCCGTTGCCGGGGCGTTGGCGGGTAGGGCTGGGCTTTTTACTGACTGACGAACTGTTCGCCTTGACCAGTCAGCACGACAAGCAGCAATTCAATCGCTGGTACGCGTTGGGGGTAGGGCTGACGTTTTACATCGCCTGGAACCTGTTCACGCTTGCGGGCATCGTGCTGGGCAGCAGCATTCCGGGGCTGGAGCATTTGGGCCTCGACTTCTCCATCGCCGCCACCTTCATCGCCTTGATCACGCCGGTGGTGCGCAATGTGCCAACCGTGGTGTGTGTCGCGGTGTCGCTGTTCTGTTCGGTGTTGTTCAGCTACTGGCAATGGGGCTCGGCGCTGGTGCTGTCGGGATTGGCAGGCATGACCGCCGGTTTTATCTGCAACAAACTCTACGTGGGACGCACAGCATGATCGTTTGGGCGGTAATTTTCGGAATGGGCGTGCTGGTGTTTCTCAACCGCTACGTGTTTCTTGAACCCCGGCTGCCGGTGCGGTTGAGCAGCAATGCCCGGCAGTTCCTCGGTTTTGCAGTGCCGGGCATGTTGACCGCGATCTGCGGGCCCATCGTGTTCATGCCTGACAAACAGCTGAATCTGCAATGGGACAACCCGTACCTGATCAGTTCGCTGGTGGCGGTGGGGCTGGTGCTTTACACCCGTAATACCTTGCTCAGCATGCTCCTGAGCATGGGGTTTTTCTTTTTGCTGCGCTGGTGGCTCTGAATCGAACGTCCGAATTTGTTCTACGCTTAATGAATCCCTTCACAGGAAGAGAGGTGCGCATGGCTAACAATCAAAAAAGTCCGGATTTTGAAGATGAAGATGAACCCTCGGAGGAAGAGATCAAGCGTCAGGAACGTTCGCGGCAGGACTGGAAACATGATGACAGTCGTGAGCTGTCGGACCGCGATGAAGAGCGTCCGCTTAAGCCCTGACTGATCCCTCCAAGACACGCCTAACCTTGTAGCAGCTGGCGAAGCCTGCGTCCGGCTGCGTAGCAGTCGTAAAATCTGACGCCGCGGTGTTTCAGAAAATCCGTGCATTCAGGATTGACGACTGCTACGCAGCCGGACGCAGGCTACGCCAGCTGCTACGGATTGTGCCTGGATGAATCACACCGCCTCGTTCCAGCGTATGTGCGTGATGCCCAGTTGCTGAGCCATCAAGCGAGCCGTTTCAAGGGTGGCGTGTGCCGCGATCTTTCGTTCGGACTGTGGATAGGCATGGGCGGAGGCCGAATGAATCGCGTCCACGAAAGAAGGAGGCCCGTAGGCCTCTACTACTGAGAGTGCAACGCTGTGCGGTTCGTTCAGCTCTTCTGCTGAGCGGGACCGGGCATCATTTCAAAGGTCTTCCAGACACGGAAAATCCGGGTGGGAAGCCCGATAGCCCAAGGCCTTGTCGATCCATGCATTCAGCTCGTTGAGCATGACCGGCGGTTGGCCGGCGTAGTTCGAGAGGGTTGAACGCAGTATGTCGTCGATATTGGGGGTAGAGCGCAGGTTTCGGGTCTGTATGTATTGCCCGATAAAGCAGTCAAGTTGATAGCGTTCCGTCATCGACAGGTACACACACTCCAGGCTGCTGACTTGATTGATTACAAGATCGTCGCGCAACTTAGTTCTCTGCAGGCTTGTTGATATTTAAGGATTTCCTTCTTTGTTGACTGTTTGGTCAACTGGGCGGTGCCACGGGAAACGCGGCGCGCATCCTAGCTTTAGTGTTTCTAAATGTATGTATGGCGAATGGATTGTCAGACAAGCGGTAATTGGGACAATAAGGCATACAACGGGAAGTGTTTCTAATATGAAACAGTCTGTGTAACGTTTATGCCGGGCATAGGTTTAGTTAAAACTTGCCTATATAGACAAAACTGCCTGGGCGGTCAGTTTAAATAAGCTTATTAATCAATGAACAACCTTGATTCCTGACATTCCCGACAGCTTTGTCGACCCTGTACCACTCAAACGTTTCGCTAGGTTCACCCTGTAAAAGCACCATCTGCTCGGCACGTTCCCTGGGTGTGGCCGGATCGAGCCATTCCCGTGCCAGCTCCGGGGACAACACCACCGGTCGCCGGTCATGTATGTCGAGCATGCCGCCCGCGCTGTCCGCCGTGATGATGACAAAACCGTCGTCGCTGCGCGGCTCGTTGCCAGCGCCGGGAAACTGACCAATGGCCGCGCAGCAAATCGGCGCGCAATCGCGTCGGCGAATCAACCATGGCAATCGCGTCGAATCCCCGGCATCGACCCATTCAAACCAGTTGTCGATCGGCACAATCGCCCGGTGTGGCCAGATTGCGCGGAAGAACGGCCCGTGAGCGACTTTCTCAACCCGCGCGTTGATTGGCGCCGCGCGATCTTTTGCCCAGTGCGGCCGCCATCCCCAGCGCACCGGATCGGCGTGCAATCCGTCAGGCTCAAGGTGCAGCAGGGCGAGTTGGGTGGTGGGCGCCGCGTTATAGCGCGCCAAGGGTTCGTTCCCGACGTGATTGATCATCGCGTCGGGAATACTCAGCACGGCGACAAAATCATGAATGCCACGGTATTGCGACAGTCGTCCACACATCGGCTGACCCTGCGGTTGGAAAGCACTGGCGGGAATGCTCAGCTTAGCCTTCAGATCACATGGGCACGCTGCAGTTCGGTCAATGACAACGCCTTCAAACCCGCCAGCAGCGAATCGCGCCGATCCCGTGGATGAGGCAGTTCCACGGCCAATTCCTGCCGGACGCTGCTGGGGCGATTGTCCAATATCAGTACCCGGTCGCTGAGATAGAGCGCTTCATCGACATCGTGGGTCACCAGCAACAGGGCAATGGCGTGACGCTCGGCAAGTTGCAGCAACAGATCCTGCAGCTTCATGCGCGTAAAGGCGTCCACCGCGCTGAAGGGTTCGTCCAACAGTAAAACCTGCGGTCGCGAATACAACCCCCGCGCTATCGCGACTCGCTGAGCCATGCCCCCGGACAGGGCTTTGGGCAGTGCCTGGGCGAAACCGCCAAGGCCGACTTCTTCGATCAGTTGCGCGACCCAGGCTTTGTCGTAATGGGAATCGGCGCTGAAACCGATGTTTTGCTCGACCGTCAGCCAAGGCATCAGCCGGGGTTCCTGGAAGACGAAGGCCACTTCCCCGGCGCTGTGACGCACTTCGCCCTGGAAGTCCTTTTCCAGCCCGGCGGCGATGCGCAGCAAAGTGCTTTTGCCGCAACCGCTGGGGCCGAGCAGGCTGACGGTTTCCCTGGGCCGCAATTGCAGGTGAATGTTTTTAAGGACGGTGGTGGTGGCGAAGGTTTTACGCTCGATTCGAATGTCCAGCAGGTGTCGGGTCATGGCTCAGTCCTCGGCGCTTTGGCCATTAAAAGTGTCGCGCCAGGCCAGGAAACGTTTCTCCAGGCTGGCGAGGAGGCCGTCACTGAGCTTACCCAGCAGCGCCAACACGATGATGGCGGCCAGTACGATGTCCGGGCGCGATGTCTCACGACCATCACTGAGCAGATAGCCCAGGCCTTTGGTGGCCGCGATCAATTCGGCCGCCACCAGAAACATCCACGCCAGGCTCATGCCGCTGCGCAACCCGGTGAACAGACCGGGCAGGGCGGCGGGCAGGAGAATTCGCCGGACCAGCCGACGGCGACTGAAGCCATACATTTGCCCCACTTCCACCAGTTTGCGATCAATGTCGCGGATGGCCGCGACGCCGTTCAGGTACACCGGAAAGAATGCGCCGATCGCGATCAGGACGATTTTCGAGGTCTCGTCGATGCCTAGCCAGAGCAACAACAGCGGCACCCAGGCCAGACTCGGAATCGAGCGCAAACCTGCAAACGTCGGTTCCAGATACGCCTCGGCTTCACGGCTCAACCCCACCCATGCGGCGAACCCCAACGCCAGGCTGGCGCCGATAGCGAAACCGAGTAGCACCCGCAGCAGACTGGCGCTGATGTGCTTCCACAGCGCACCGTCGGCCAAGTCTGCGAGGGTCAACGCGACCTCGCTCGGGGCCGGCATTTGGTATGACGGCAACCAGCCGATACGCACGACGAATTCCAGAAACAGAACGATCAGCACCGGCAACGCCAGACCCTTGAGGCGCAGGCGCCAGGCGTTGTTCAGGGACACGCTGGCGCGGCGCGATGGGAGCCGTTCGAGTGGCAGGTGTTTGCTTTTGCTGGTCATGAGCCCCCCGTTACTGACGGGCCACGGTTTCTTTGAAACCGGTATCGATCAGTTGATCGATGACCTGATCGACGTTGACCCCACGGCGAACCAATTCTTCGGACACGAGTATCGGTGCCGCGGCTTTAGAGGCGATCACATCCCTGGCGGTCAATTGCGGGCTGCTCAGGTCGGTGCGCGACAGTTGCAGCTTGGCCACTTCCAGTGGCAGGCCGGATTCGCTGGCCAGTAACTTCGCCAGTTCGTCAGGGTTTTTTACCGCCCAGACGCGGGCTTGTTCATAGGCATCCAGCACGGTATCGATGGTGTGCGGATGCTCCTTGGCATAGGTGTCCGTCACGCTGACCACGCCATAACTGTTGAATTGCGTATTGCGATACAGCAGGCGCGAACCGGCCTGAACTTCGCTGGCGGCCATGTGCGGATCAAGCCCGGCCCAAGCGTCGACGTCACCTTTCTCCAATGCGATGCGACCGTCCGGGTGCTGCAAATGCACCAGTTCGACATCGTCCTTGCTCAAGCCCGCCTGTTGCAGGCTGCGCAAGGTGAACAGGTAGGGGTCGGTGCCTTTGGTGGCAGCGATTTTCTTGCCTTTGAGATCGGCCACGGTTTTGTACGGCGAATCCTTGCGCACCACCAAGGCTGTCCACTCGGCCCGGCTGTAGACGTAAACCGACTTGATCGGGCTGCCATTGGCGCGGCTGAGCACGGCGGCCAGGCTGGCGGATGAAGCGAAATCGACGCCGCCGCTGTTGAGGTATTCCAGCGAACGGTTACTGCCCTGACTCAGGACCCAACTGACCTTGGTCTGTGGCAGGGCCTTTTCGAGGAAACCGAAGTGCTTGAGCACCAGACTCACCGGCGAGTAATAGGCGTAATCCAGATGCACTTCGGCCGGTGGCGTTTCGGCTGCCTGGGCCAGCGGTTGCAGACTCAGGGCCAGTGCGCAGGCCCCCAGCAGAGACTTGAAGGCGGGAAAGCGGAAGGTCGGTTTCATGGGCTGCTCCGGGCAAGGCTGGTTATATCCAAAAATTTATTATGTAGAGTCGCTTCCTGCGTAAAAGGAATATTGCAGGCTCTGTGCCATGTTCCGGGGCTACTGGTTTCTCGAGGGTTTTCGCTCATCAACGGTGTGAAGGATGTCGCTGGGCAAACAGTCTGTTGAGGTGCTGTTGCAGGGCCGACACTGTTTGTTTCTGGTCATTAACTTATGCCTAAATCGAATTTATAAAGGCTCTTGTAATAGCGGTAGGGTCTATAAGAAATAGCACTCTGGAGCCTTTGATGAACCTGTCCCGATTCGTGCGTGGTCTATTGACCAGCGCACTGTTTGCCGCCCCGATCACCTATGCCGCCGAGCCGGTGGTCCTGCATATCGGCGATCAGAATTACTACAACGTGCGTGCCTCGGTTGAGGCCTCGGGTGTATTGGAGGGCGCGCCCTACACCGTCGACTGGAAGCACTTCCAGGCGGCTGCGCCATTGGCCGAAGCGCTGAACACTGGCGCGCTGGACGTGGGGTTTCTCGGTGATTCCGGCTTTCTGTTCCTGGCGGCCAAACAGGCGCCGGTGAAACTGATCGGTGTGTCGCGGCAGAACCCGGACACCATTGCCTTGCTCGTGCCCAAGGATTCACCGGTTCATAGCATCGCGGATCTCAAGGGCAAGAAAGTCGCTTACTGGCCCGGCGCCTGGAGCCAGCAGTTGACCCTGCGCGCACTGGAGAAAGCCGACCTGCCGGAAGACTACGTCGACTTCATCAAACTGATGCCGATTGACGCCGCCGCGGCGTTGCCTCAAGGCAGCATCGACGCGTTCCCGGTATGGGAACCGTACATTTCCCAACAGATTCTGTTCTCCGGCGCGCGACCGATTCTGACCGCTAAAAACCTGATGCCCGGCTTGAGCGCCATCGCCGCGTCGACACCGGCCATCGACAGTAAGCACGCCGCCATCGCCGACTTCCTGGTGCGCCTGAAAAAAGCCCGGGCCTGGGTCGACAGCCATACCGACGAGTACGCCGATCTGTGGGCGAAAAAGGCCAATCTGGATCAGGACGTGTCTCGCCATTGGTTGCGTCAGGCGCACATGACCGTTGGCCCGGTGGATCAACAAGCGGCGGCGGATTTGCAGAGCACGGCGGACTTCCTGTTCAAGGTCAAGGCGCTGCCGACGGAACTGGCGACCGCCCCGATCATCGACCACTCGTTCCAGCAGGCATTGGTGCAATAAGCGAAGAGGGGGCTGCGGAACCAAACACTGTGTACCCTGATCCAACCTCGGCCCGCGCCATTGGCGGGCCGGCGAAGGAAGAACGGGCGAAGGACTTTGCCGTTTGAAGTGTTGACCGTCACGGTCTGACCCAAGGCAAAACATGAAACAACTGTTCAACGCATTTTGTGCACTCGCCATTGCCATCGGGCTGGCGGGCTGCATCGCTGCCCCCATCGAGCTGACCCCGCAGACGGAACAACGTCTACAGGCGCAGGCGCCAATTCGTTTTCTGCTGACCTATGACGACGGTCCCAGCGCGTCGAGTTTCTGGAACCCTACCGCGACGGTCCTCGACAGCCTGAAGGACAATCCTCTGCAGCCCGGTATCAAAGCGGTGTTTTTCGTGCAGACCGGTGCGCCGAGGGCCGGCGACAGTGACATCGGGCGGGCGCTGATGCATCGCGAGCATGAAGAGGGGCACGTGCTGGGTTTTCACACCGCTACTCATTGGCACACCAATCACCGTTCGCTGACCCCGCAAGAACTGGAGCAGTCGCTGAGCAAAGGCAGTGCTGACATCGCCGCCATCACCGGCGCGCCACCGACGTTGGTGCGTCCGCCGTTCTGGAATTACGACAAACGCGTCTTCGCGGCCTATCAGCAGCACGGCATGCACGTGTTGCTGACCGATTTGAGCGCCAATGACGGCAAAATCTGGGGATTCAACGCCAGCCCCCGACGCCGCTCGCACATGCTGCGTTCGATGTCCGAAGTGCGCGAGCGCATCGCGTTGGGCCAGTTGCCGACTGTGGACGGGGTGATTCCGGTGGTGGTGACCTTCCACGACCTCAATCGCTACACCGCCCGGCACGCGCGCGAATACCTGCAAATCCTGATCGACAGCGCCAGGGCCACCGGCGTGCCACTGGCGCAGAAGCCGTTTTACGACGATCGCGACGCGGTGCTGCAAGCGGCGATGGCGCGCACCGTCAAGGACAGTTCGCAGCCAGTAGAACTGCCGGGTTTCTGGAACTGGTTCTGGGACAAAAACTCCCATTAAAACCTGGCCTGCGGTTGCAGCTCCTCGATCACCTTCAAACAGTGACTCAACCCCGGTGAAACATCGCCCACCCGCCGACTGAGAATGATCGGTGACGTGGCGTTGTCTTCCAGCAATGGGGTAAAGCCAATGTCGTCGCGGTGCAGCAACTGCACCGAGGCGGGGACCAGCGTGACGCCGATCCCGGCCCCCACCAGTCCGATTGCCGTTTGCAGTTCGTTGGTCCATTGCGCCACGTGAATGCTCACGCCATAGGATTCGAACAGCGCAATCACATGGTCGGCATAGCTGGGGCGCGGGTTGCCGGGGTACAGCACAAAGGGCTCCTTCGCCAGTTCGCGAAGGCTGATCGGCCCGGCCAGCAGGGGATGGCCGGCGGGCAGGGCGGCGACCAGCCGGTCTTGGGTGAGCACGGTTTGAATGATCGCCGGGTCGTCGATGCGAATACGGCCGAAGCCGATATCGATACGCCCGGCCTTGAGCGCCTGCACCTGTTGCAACGTGGTCATTTCCGACAGCCCCAATTCAAGCTCCAGAGGCTCGCCGCTGCGTAAACGGCGGATCAGTTCCGGCAGCACTCCGTAAAGGGTCGAAGGCGCGAAGCCGATGCCCAGCCAGGTCTTTTCCCCCAGGCCGATCCGTCGCGTGTTGTCGCAGACCTTGTTCAGTTGCTCAAGCAGGGCGGTGGAGTGCTCATGGAAAAACCGCCCGGCCTCCGTCAGCTTCAGCGGTCGGCCACGTTCCAGCAACAACACCCCGAGTTCGTCTTCCAGCTGCTGGATCTGCCGGCTCAGGGGCGGCTGGGCGATGTGCAGCAGTTCAGCGGCGCGGGTGAAATTGAGGGTTTGAGCCAATACCTGAAAATAGCGCAGGTGACGCAGTTCCATGAGGCCTCCAGACGTCAGTCGTTTGCATACCTTAAAGGTATCAAGTCAGACCAATTCTATATTGGCGTCGCCAAAAAAGCCGTACGAGAATCGGTTCCAGAACTTTAAGAACCTGATGGGTATCGACATGCGTGCAACAGCCATTGAATCGATCGAGACGATCATCGTCGATCTGCCGACTATCCGCCCGCACAAGCTGGCGATGCACACGATGCAGAATCAGACCCTGGTGATCATTCGCGTGCGCTGCGCCGATGGCATCGAAGGGATCGGTGAGTCCACCACCATCGGTGGCCTGGCCTATGGCAACGAAAGCCCGGACAGCATCAAGACCAACATCGACAAACACTTCGCGCCCCTGCTGATCGGTCAGGACAGCGGTAATGTGAATGCCGCCATGTTGCGTCTGGAGCGCAGCATCCGCGGCAATACCTTTGCCAAATCCGGGATCGAAACCGCCTTGCTCGATGCACTGGGCAAACGCCTCGGCCTGCCGGTCAGCGAACTGCTGGGCGGGCGGGTGCGTGATGCCTTGCCGGTGGCCTGGACCCTGGCCAGCGGCGACACCGAAAAAGACATCGCCGAAGCGGAAAAAATGCTCGACTTGCGCCGCCATCGAATTTTCAAACTGAAAATCGGTGCCGGTGAAGTCAACCGCGACCTGGCGCACGTCATCGCGATCAAAAAAGCCCTGGGTGATCGCGCCAGCGTGCGGGTCGATGTCAATCAGGCCTGGGACGAAGCGGTCGCAGTGCGCGCTTGCCGGATCCTCGGCACCAACGGCATCGACCTGATCGAACAGCCGATCTCGCGCAACAACCGTGCTGGCATGGCGCGCCTGAATGCGATGAGCCCGGCGCCGATCATGGCGGACGAATCCATTGAATGCGTGGAAGACGCTTTCAACCTGGCGCGCGAAGGCGCGGCCTCGGTGTTTGCCTTGAAGATCGCCAAGAACGGCGGCCCCCGTGCCGTGCTGCGTACCGCCGCGATCGCCGAAGCAGCGGGCATCGCCCTGTACGGCGGCACCATGCTGGAAGGCGGCATCGGTACGCTGGCCTCGGCCCATGCCTTTGTCACGCTGAATAAACTGGCCTGGGACACTGAACTGTTCGGCCCGTTGCTGCTGACCGAAGACATTCTCAGCGAGCCGTTGGTGTATCGCGATTTCGAACTGCATGTGCCGCAAACACCAGGTCTGGGCCTGAGCCTGGACGAAGAACGCCTGGCGTTTTTCCGTCGCGACAAAACATCCACTTCCGTTCATCAAGCCTGAGGAGAGATCATGCTATTCCACGTAAAAATGACCGTGAATCTACCGGTCGACATGAACCCCGAAGCAGCCGCCAAACTCAAGGCTGACGAAAAAGCCCTGGCCCAGCGCCTGCAAGAGCAGGGCAAGTGGCGTCACCTGTGGCGCATCGCCGGGCACTACGCCAACTACAGCGTTTTCGATGTCGACAGCGTCCAGGAATTGCACGACCTGCTGATGCAACTGCCGCTGTTTCCCTACATGGCGATCGAGATCGACGCAATGTGCCGGCACCCGTCTTCCATCCGCGAGGATGACCGCTGAACCCAGCCTGTTCAGTTCGCTACGCTAATAATTACAAGATGAGGAACCACCATGAACGTCAAGATTTCCCACACTGCCAACGCCCAGAAATTTCTTGAAGACGCCAGCGGCCTGCTCAATGATGCCGGCAACCCGCGCGTCAAAGCCCTGATTTACCGCATCCTGCGTGACTCGGTGAACATCATCGAAGACCTGGCGGTGACTCCGGAAGAATTCTGGAAAGCCGTCAACTACCTCAACGTGCTGGGTGCGCGTCAGGAAGCAGGGCTGTTGGTGGCCGGGTTGGGCCTGGAGCATTACCTCGATCTGCTGATGGATGCCGAGGATGAGCAGGCCGGCAAGTCCGGCGGCACGCCACGGACCATCGAAGGTCCGCTGTACGTAGCCGGCGCGCCGTTGTCCGAAGGCGAAGCGCGACTCGATGACGGTCTCGATCCAGGTGTCACGCTGTTCATGCAAGGGCGCGTGTTCAATACCGCTGGCGAGCCATTGGCCGGTGCCGTGGTCGACGTTTGGCATGCCAATACCGGCGGCACTTACTCGTATTTCGATACCGCGCAATCGGAGTTCAACTTGCGCCGCCGGATCGTTACCGATGCCGAAGGTCGCTATCGTTTCCGCAGCATTGTGCCGTCGGGTTACGGCTGCCCGCCGGACGGTCCGACCCAGCAACTGCTCGATCAACTGGGCCGTCACGGCCAGCGTCCAGCACACGTGCACTTCTTCATCTCGGCACCGGATCACCGCCACCTGACCACCCAGATCAACCTCGATGGCGATCAATACCTGCACGACGATTTCGCCTACGCCACCCGTGACGAGCTGATCGCCCACATCACGTTCAGCGACGACCAGCAACGCGCCGCAGCGCATGGCGTCAGCGGGCGGTTTGCTGAAATCGAGTTCGATTTCACGCTGCAGTCGACCGCCCAGCCCGAAGAGCAACAACGTCACGAACGGGTTCGCGCACTGGAAGATTGATAGCGCGGTACTCCTACCCTGTGGGAGCCGAGCTTGCTCGCGATAGCGGTTTAACATTCAACATCTATGTTGATTGGCACTCTGTCATCGCGAGCAAGCTCGGCTCCCACAGGGATTTTCAGTCAATGTTCTAGAATGGAACTGACACCGCCGATAACAACAACGAGAGTGACCCGATGATGCACGCGCAACTGTTGAGTCAGCGCAGCAGAGTATTCGACCATGCCGACCCTTATGCGGTCTCGGGTTACGTCAATCAGCATGTCGGCAACCATTGCATCCTGATGCCCAGGGTCGGCCGACCGCTGGCCAGCCTCGATCACCGCAAATTCGCCAGCCTGGACCTGTGCCGCATCAGTTACGGCGCCAGCGTGCGCGTGACGTCGGGCGCGCTCGACAGCATTTATCACCTGCAAGTGCTGCTGCGGGGCAACTGCCTTTCGCGCGGAAGGGGCGAGGACCATTACTTTGCGCCGGGTGAGCTGTTGCTGATCAACCCCGATGAGCCGGTCGATCTTACCTACTCCGACGATTGCGAAAAATTCATCCTCAAAGTTCCCACCCGCTTGTTCGAGTCCGTGTGCGATGAACAGCGCTGGCGTTATCCGGGGCAGGGCGTGCGGTTTCTGGAGAACCTTTATCAGCTCGATGAGCTGGAAGGTTTTGTCAGCCTGCTGGCAATGATTTGCCAGGAAGCCGAGGCCACCGAACAGATTCCCCGGGTGCAGGAGCATTACGCGCAGATCATCGTCAGCAAGATGCTCAGCCTGATGAAAACCAACGTGATTCGCACCAGCCCGAGTGCGCCGTCGGTCACGTTCGAGGCGATTGCCGATTACATCGCACGCCACCTCAAACAAGACATCGACAGTGAAGAGCTGGCACGCCAGGCGCGGATGAGCCTGCGGTCGTTGTATGGGTTGTTCGAACGCAACGCGGGCACTTCACCGCAACACTACATCCGGCAGAAGAAACTCGAACGCATCCACCTGTGCCTGAGTGATCCGACCTGCAACGTGCGCAACGTTACGGAAGTGGCCATGGATTATGGCTTTCTTCACTTGGGGCGGTTCTCCGACAACTACCGCAAACAGTTCGGCGAGTTGCCGTCCGACACCCTCAAACGCCGGTATTGACAGACCGCCAAACCCTCGTAACAGCCGAGCTTGTAGCAGCTGTCGAGCTTGCGAGGCTGCGTTCGAGTGCGCAGCGCTCGCCGAGGAGCAATGCGGTCTGGCTGAAATATCGTGGGAAGCATTCTGCGAGTGCTGCGCACTCGAACGCAGCCTCGCAAGCTCGACAGCTGCTACACGCAGCCTCGCAAGCTCGGCAGCTGCTACATGAATCTGTGCATTCAATGCTGCACTAAACGGATACACGTCTGCACCCAACGGATAGTCCGCCCCATCCCCCCGTCCTAGCATGGCCCTGCCTGAATAAAAACAATGGAGGCGGCGGCCATGTCCCTGCGACCCGAATACCTTCAATCCCTGCTTGAAGATGACAAGGAAAACGGCATCTATCGCTGCAAGCGCGAGATGTTCACCGACCCCCGGTTGTTCGATCTGGAGATGAAACACATCTTCGAAGGCAACTGGCTGTACCTGGCCCACGACAGTCAGATCCCCAACGTCAACGATTTCTACACCACCACCATGGGGCGCCAGTCGATCTTCATCGCGCGCAACAAGGACGGTGTGCTCAATGCCTTTATCAATGCCTGCAGCCATCGCGGTGCGACGCTGTGCCGGCACAAAACCGGCAACAAAAGCTCCTACACCTGCCCCTTCCACGGCTGGACCTTCAATAACTCCGGCAAGTTGCTCAAGGTCAAAGACCCGGCGGCGGCTGGCTACCCGGCGAGCTTCAATTGCGAAGGCTCCCACGACCTGACCAAAGTCGCGCGGTTCGAGTCCTATCGCGGTTTCCTGTTTGGCAGCCTCAACGCGGATGTCGTGCCGCTGGTCGAGCACTTGGGCGAGTCAGCAAAAATCATCGACATGATCGTCGACCAGTCCACCGATGGCCTGGAAGTGCTGCGCGGTTCTTCGAGCTACATCTACGAAGGCAACTGGAAACTCACCGCCGAAAACGGCGCCGACGGTTACCACGTCAGCTCCGTGCACTGGAACTACGCAGCTACCCAAAACCAGCGCAAGCAGCGCGAGGCCGGTGACAGCAATCCGACCATGAGTGCCGGCACCTGGGCCAAGCAGGGCGGTGGTTTCTACTCCTTCGACAAGGGCCATATGTTGCTCTGGACCCGTTGGTCCAACCCCGAAGACCGTCCGCTGTACGAGCGCCGTGATGAGTTGGCCCAGGACTTCGGCCAGGCCCGCGCGGACTGGATGATCGAGAACTCTCGCAACCTGTGCCTGTACCCCAACGTGTACCTGATGGACCAGTTCAGTTCGCAAATCCGCATCGCCCGGCCGATTTCGGTCAACCGCACGGAAATCACCATTTACTGCATCGCCCCCAAAGGTGAGAGCGACCACGCCCGGTCGAGCCGGATTCGCCAGTACGAAGATTTCTTCAATGTCAGCGGCATGGCCACCCCGGATGATCTGGAGGAGTTTCGCTCGTGCCAGACCAGCTACCAGGGCAGCGTCACCACCTGGAATGACATGTCCCGGGGCGCCGAACACTGGATCGAAGGCGCAGACGAGGCGGCCAAAGAGATCGACCTGCATCCGCTGCTCAGCGGCGTGCGCACCGAAGACGAAGGCCTGTTTGTGCTGCAACACACATATTGGCAGGACACGATGCTCAAGGCCCTGGCCACCGAACAGAGCGAATTGATTGCCGTGGAGGCCGTGCAATGACCATCACCTACGACGCCGTGCGCGATTTTCTTTATCGCGAAGCACGCTACCTCGATGACAAACAGTGGGACGACTGGCTGGAACTGTACGCCGCCGATGCCTCGTTCTGGATGCCGTCCTGGGACGACAACGATGAGTTGACCGAAGACCCCCAGCGGGAAATCTCGCTGATCTGGTACGGCAACCGCACCGGCCTTGAGGACCGCATCTTCCGCATCAAGACCGAACGTTCCAGTGCGAGCATTCCGGACACCCGCACCTCGCACAACCTCAGCAACATCGAGCTGCTCGATCAGGCGGATGGCCTGTGCAAGGTGCGCTTCAACTGGCACACCCTGAGCTTTCGCTACAAGACCGTCGACAGCTATTTCGGCAGCAGTTTCTACACCCTTGATGTGCGCGGTCAGAACCCGCTGATCAAGGCCAAGAAAGTGATCTTGAAGAACGATTACGTTCGCCAGGTTATCGATGTCTACCACTTGTGAGGCGCCCGTCATGACTCATTCCATTGCGTTCAATTTTGAAGACGGCGTCACCCGGTTCATCGACGCCAATGCCGGCGAAACCGTGGCCGATGCGGCGTACCGCCAAGGCATCAATATTCCGCTGGACTGCCGCGATGGCGCCTGCGGCACCTGCAAGTGCTTTGCCGAAGCGGGTCGTTATGACTTGGGCGAGGACTACATCGAAGACGCCCTCAGCCCTGAAGAGGCGGAGCAAGGTTTTGTCCTGACCTGCCAGATGCGCGCCCAGAGCGATTGCGTGGTGCGGGTGCCGACGTCTTCGCAGGTTTGCCGCACCCGCCAGGCCAGCTACGACGCCACGATCAGCGCTGTTCGGCAGTTGTCCGACAGCACCATCGCGTTGTCGATCAAGGGTGAAGCGTTGAGCAAACTGGCGTTTCTGCCGGGGCAATACGTCAACCTCGGGATTCCGGGCAGCGAGCAGACGCGGGCCTATTCGTTCAGCTCGTTGCAGCGCGACGGCGAGGTCAGTTTCCTGATTCGCAACGTGCCCGGTGGCCTGATGAGCAGTTTCCTCACCAACATGGCCAAGGCCGGCGACAGCATGAGCCTGGCCGGGCCATTGGGCAGCTTCTACCTGCGCGACATCCGCCGCCCGTTGTTGCTGCTGGCCGGCGGTACAGGGCTGGCGCCGTTCACGGCGATGCTGGAAAAAATCGCCGAGCAGGGCAGTGAATATCCGCTGCATTTGATCTACGGCGTGACCAACGATTTCGATCTGGTGGAGCTTGATCGCCTAGAAGCGTTTGCCGCACGCATCCCGAACTTCAGTTACAGCGCCTGCGTGGCCAATCCCGACAGTCAGCACCCACTCAAGGGCTACGTGACGCAGCACATCGAGCCCCGGCATTTGAACGAGGGCGACGTCGACGTCTACCTGTGCGGCCCGCCGCCGATGGTCGAGGCGGTCAGTCAATTCATTCGCGAACAAGGCATCCAGCCGGCGAATTTTTATTATGAGAAGTTTGCCGCCAGCGCGGCCTGAGGTCGTCATGAACAGATTTCACGAAAAAGTCGTGCTGATTACCGGTGCTGCGCAAGGCATCGGTCGGCGGGTGGCCGAACGCATGGCCGCCGAAGGGGCGCGGTTGATCCTGGTCGACCGCTCCGAGCATGTCTTCGAAGTACAGCAGCAGTTGGGGCAGGGCAGTCAGGTGCTGGCCCTGACCGCTGACCTTGAGCAATACGGTGAATGCAGCCGTGTGATGCGCACCGCCGTCGAGCGTTTCGGGCGCTTGGACGTGCTGGTCAACAACGTCGGCGGGACGATTTGGGCCAAGCCGTTCGAGCACTACGAAGAGCAGCAGATCGAGGCAGAAGTCCGGCGTTCGCTGTTCCCGACGCTGTGGTGCTGTCATGCGGCACTGCCGTTCATGCTGGAGCAGGGCAGTGGCGCCATCGTCAACGTTTCCTCGATTGCCACGCGCAGCATCAACCGCGTGCCGTATGGCGCGGCGAAAGGGGGGGTGAATGCACTGACCGCCTGCCTGGCGTTCGAAACCGCCGGTCGCGGGGTTCGGGTCAACGCGACCGCGCCCGGCGGTACCGAAGCGCCACCTCGGGTCATTGCCCGCAACAATGCCGAGCAAAGTGCGGAAGAAAAGGTCTGGTATCAGCAGATCGTCGAACAGACGCTCGACAGCAGTTTGATGAAGCGCTACGGCACGCTGGATGAACAGGCCGGGGCTATTCTGTTTCTGGCCAGCGACGAGGCGTCGTACATCACCGGCATGATCATGCCGGTCGGCGGCGGCGACCAGGGCTGACGCGGCTCACTAAAACCTACCCATGAACAGGAGTCATCGTCATGAGTGACAGACCCACGATTGTGCTAGTACACGGTTTTTGGGGTGGCGCAGCCCACTGGAACAAGGTCATCGCTGAACTGCTGAGAAAGGGTTACACGAACATCCGCGCGGTCGAGATGCCGCTGACTTCCCTGGCTGACGATGCAGAGCGCACCCGCAAAATGGTCGCCCAGGTGCCGGGGCCGGTGTTGCTGGTGGGGCATTCCTATGGCGGCGCCGTAATCACCGAGGCGGGCGATCAGCCGAACGTGGTGGGGCTGGTGTACATCGCAGCCTTCGCCCCGGACGCTGGTGAAAGTCCCGGCAGCATCACTCACCAGCATCCACCGGCTGCGGCGGCGAACCTGGCCCCTGACAGCGATGGGTATTTGTGGGTCAAGCCGGAGTTGTATCACGAGAGTTTTTGCCAGGACTTACCTGCGTCCGAAGGCCTGGTGATGGGTATCACCCAGAAAGCACCGCTGGCCAGCACCTTCGGCGACACCATCAGCACCGTGGCCTGGAAGAACAAACCGTCGTGGTATCAGGTCTCCAGCGATGACCGGATGATCGCGCCGCAAAATCAGCAATGGATGGCTGGACGGCTGAATGCCAGGGAGATCCTGACCTTGAACGCCGGTCATGCGTCGCTGGCCTCAATGCCGGTCGAGGTTGCCGCGTTCATCGACAAGGCCGCGACGGCCCTGGCCTGAATACGCTTACAGGCGACGCCGAAATGCTTTGATGATCTGGCGAGTGGCATCGCTGGTGCTCAGGTTGTCGACCGTCTCCAGTGGATGCCAGATGCAGTCGACGATTTCATTTTGTGGCCGGGCCTGCTCAAGGTTCGGTGCCGATGCTTCATAGACATGGTGGCGGGTGCTGCCGGACTCCAGTTCCATGAGGTACAGCAGGTGGTCGGCGCCAAGGCCGGTTTCTTCCTCAAGTTCACGCAGGGCGGCGCCGCCTGTCGTTTCGCCGGGCTCGACTTTTCCGCCGGGCAAGCTCCAGCGACACCTGGGTTTGCGCACCAGCAGAACATGCCGATCCTGCTCGCAAATAACCGTTGCACGTACTTTCATTCGTTACCTGATAGTCGCTGTCACAAAAAAGACATCAAAATGCAACATTCGGGCCGAGCCCCCTGTTTCAAGGGTTAGAGCGATGGCCTTCGCGTAAAGTGCCATCGGGTGCTGGAAAACTGGCGCGACGTCTGGTTGGCACCTGGACAAAGGTCAGGTGTAAGGTAATCAGGTCAATCGTCAATTCTCACTGCCGAACAGGAGGTGACCATGAGCGTTCCGATGCTGAATAAAATGCGCATGAACGGTTATGAAGTACTCAGTGTGAACAACGGCCCCTGGCGGGTGTGCACCCAAGGTGATCGGCTGGGAGCTTTTAGCAGCCGGGAAGAAGCACTGGCGTATGCCGCGTCGCTTCCCGCCTATAGGGCAAGAGCGACACGAGCGCCAAGTCAGAAATCCGAATGACAGCCCATTTGAAGCCCCGGAATCCCGGGGCTTTTTTTGTCACGGAACCGAGGATGGAGGATTTGAAACGCGACATTTGAGTGATAGGGTGGCCGCTTTCACTCCAAGGAAGAACCCATGTTGAAAGGGCGCTGGATGTCGCTGCTCGTGTTGTCTGCACTCGGTTTGGCTTGCACGAACGCGGCTCAAGCGCAGACTCTCGGCGAAATACAAACGACTCCGCACGTGTGCGATGTCTTCCGTATATTGGCCGGATCGATCATGCAGTCTCGTCAGAATGATGAGTCAAAGGCCAGTTTGCTGGCAGTAAAATCGGGCAACCCGGACCATGACAAATTGGGCGCCATGTTAATCAACGACGCATACAGCCTGCCCGTTCGCAGTTCTCAAGAGCAAAAGAACGAGGCAATCAATGCCTTCGCCGATAAATGGCGCGATACCTGTAACAAGCCGGTTTCCGGCTAGCAGGTTTGGCAGTCCACGTTCGATCAGTAGCCGCCGCCACCCGAGCGGGTAGGTTCCCTCGCCCTCTCTTGGGCGTGACTCCACTCCGCACAGGTCATAAAGCTTTTGTGGTCGACCTGGCCGTTGCCATCGAAACTGATGCTGTACGGTTGATGCTGGCCAGCCTGCGTTAACCGGTAATCAAAACAGGTGCCAGGTACCACCGTGCGGTCGGTAATCGAGGCAGGCTGACCGCCAATTTTCTGCACTTGATCCTTGTTCATTCCCGTCTCGACCTTGGCGACCAGCGGTTGGGCACCGTAGATGTGTTCCTCGGTGCTGCAGCCACCCACCGCCAGTACAACCACCAGCGTGAACAAAGGCTTGTTCATTGCAACGCTCCTGTCAGTGGGCTTTCGTCCGGCTGATCACCTTCGCTTTGACTTCTTCGGCATAGCCCGCCAGTCGTTCCTCATCACCCTGAAACAACGCACACAACCTGAGAATCGCTTCCGCATCTACGTCATTACCGGCCAGGCGCAGCTGTTTTTCAATTCGCAGCAGTTCTACCGCCGACCACCTCAAATCCGACGCAATGCCTTGCAGGGCACGGCGAAGTTCATTTTCATCTTCGTTGAGCCACATGACGACCTCCCGCAATGTCTCGCCAAGAAAGATTAGTCCGATTTGGCCCGATGCGGCGTTTGTTCGTCCGTGAGGCAGAAGGTGGGTCCATTGGTCGGGAAAATGAGGGCAAGAGGCCCAGGTGGATGTCGTACGAAGGTCAGTGCCATTTCACCAGGGCGAGGCCACCCCCAATGAGCAAGACCGACGATTTCAGATTTCACGCCCAGGAGTTGATTGTTGATCTGGATGCCGCCACCACTGAGATGATGAAGCTGATTTCGGCTCACCAGTTCAGCGGCCCGGAGTGGGATCGGGTCACGCAATGGCAGCATGAGGCGTATGAACGGTGGATGGCCTATCTGAACGAAAGAACCTATCCAGTACCCCAATGAAAACAATGCCGCGCATTAAGTTGTGTGCAATAGATGGATGTCCGGACGGCGAAGCGTTACATTTCGCGTTTTTACGGGATAAGGATGCGTCATGCGGATGTTGATTGGGGGAGTAACGCTGGCAATGCTGGCGGGTTGTTCATTGCCGGCGTCGGTGGTGCCGGGTGAACCGAACGTCAGCAAATACAGTAAGAAGCCGCCAAAAGAGCTGGCCGCGTGCATCTTGCCGGTGTGGCAGAAAGAAGTTTCGAATACGACTCAGGTCGGCATTTCCAACGGCTACCGAATCAAGGCGCCGAGCATCATCACGGCGGATGAAGTGCTGGACATCGTCAAGTACAAGGACGGCAGCCGGGTTTCGCTGTATCAGGGGCCACCTTGGGCCAAGTCCGACGCGATGCGCAAGGCAGTGAAGAACTGTTTGTAAGTTGAAAGGGCGCGTTCCGGTCTCGTCAACCGGGTAATTTTACCCAGCTGACGTCGGTCAAACCTTTTGCTTGCGCATGGCTTCGAAGCGCCGCGTCGTTTTGTTGATCGTGATTTTGCCCATACGAAAGCCCAATCCCTGAATGCAGGCAGGCGTAATACCAAGCGTCTGCGGGGTGCATGTGCGTGTCCGACTGCACAAAAGTATGCCGCTCATCATTGAGGCAGTACGTGATTTGAAAGTAGCGAGTGCGAGTCATCCAATTCTCCAGGTGCAGTCACTACGACATTAATGGCGTAGTGCCAGTTCCCTTCGGATTCGGACTTCTGATTGCGCGAACAAAAACGGACAGGGACTCAGCGAGACGCACGCGGGTCACTGAGGTTTGTCCTGTTGAGTGCGCCCGGTTTTACGTCGATCCGTGCCTGTAGGATGACCGAGGTCTATCAGTCGTCTTTCAACCAGAATGTTTTCGAGTGCCTGGCGCGAGGCGGGATCCATTTGGTGTTCTCGCGCCTTGAGCTCCAGCAGGATCGGGCTCGACCAGGCGCGATAGGTTTTTTCGGCGTTGCGAACGGACGTCATCAATCTCTCCTTGATCAGTCGCCCCAATCCATAAGCAGGGGCATTTGATTGCGTAGAGACCTTAGTAGAGGATTCGGTTTTTTGCCACTACAGTCGCACTGTAATGGTGCGTTCCCTTCCTATTGTTTGCCGGCGCTCAGCCATACCGACACACACAATCCGTTTTTGTTTATCTCATCCGTATACCCCATCTGAACCCGCGCGCCCGTGCGGTCTGCTATCGCCTTGACGATCGACAACCCCAACCCGGAACCCGCTTCATCGGTCCCCAGGCTGCGATAAAACGGATCGAATACCCGCGTTTGTTCCAGCAGGGAAATTCCCGGCCCCGAGTCCTTGACCTGCAACATCACCAGCCCTTGCACACGCTCAACCGACAGGTCGATACGCCCGCCGTCGGGGGTATAACGGATGGCGTTGTCCACCAGATTCTTCACCAGGATCACCAGATCCGTTTCGTTGATAATCACCTGTACGTCTTCAATGCTCTCCACACCGATGTCGAGGTGCTTTCGCTCTGCCAGTGGCAATAAATCTTCCAGTACCCGCCGATAGATTTCATGCACGCAAACGGCGGACTGCGCTCGATGGGAGTCTGATTGTGCAGTGGCCAGCGTCAGCAGTTGATCGATCAGTTTTCGGCTGCGATCGATGCCCAGTGACAAGGGCAACAAACGCTCGCGGGCGGGTGCCGGCATGTCGGTGGCGGCCAGTCGCTCGGCTTGCAAGGACAGGGCGGTCATGGGGGAGCGCAGTTCATGGGCGGCGTCGGCGACAAAGCGGCGCTGGGCGTCCATCGACTGCGCGACGCGCTCGAGCAAGCGATTGATGGCCACCACGAAAGGACGGACTTCCGTTGGCAAATGGTGTTCGTCGATAGGGTGCAGGGCCTGCTCGTCGCGCTGGTCGATTTCGGTCGAGAGCGTGGCAATCGGGCGGAACAGCTTGCGCACCAGATCGCCGACCACCAGCAACAGCACCGGAAACAGGATCAAAAACGGCAGCAGACTGCGCCAGGCGCTTTCGCGAGCCTCCTTGTCGCGGATACCGGTTTCCTGAGCGACGACAATACGTTCGCCCTGGGTGGTGGTCTTGACCAGGACACGAAAATCCTCGCCTGCGACATTCAACGTCGACAGGCCATCGGCCAATGTCGTGGGGAAGGGCAGCGGCAGCGTGGCGTCATCGTTGCCGAGGGCTTTGCTGCCGTCGGCCAGGTATTGCACGATTACCCTGGATTCTTCGTTGTCATCGTCGACCTTATTGCCCACGGGATAGCGCGGGGTCATGTGTTGGCGATCAACCAGCACGGCCACCTGACGCAAGGTGTCGTCCTGCATTTCGTGGGCCTCGTCGAACGCCGAGACGAACGCAAAAACCCCGGCCACGACAGCAACGATCAGGATGGCCAGCGACAGCGTGACGGACAGCCGCAGTTGTACCGAATCACTCAAGCGCTTTTTGAAACCATCCATCCCATTCCCCTGACGTTCTTGATGACATGGTTGCCAAGCTTGCGCCGCAACGCGTGAATCAGAAATTCCACCGCGTTGCTTTCCACTTCGTTGCCCCAACCATAGAGGCGGTCTTCGAGCTCGCTACGCGAGAGAATCGCGCCGGGCCGAATCAACAGGGCTTGCAACAGGGCGAACTCACGGCTGGACAGCTGGACATCGCGGTCCTGTTCGGTGCTGGCTTGCTTGGATATCAGGTCCAGTGCCACCACGCCGTTGTCGAGCACGGACAGGGCGTTGCCACCGTTGCGCCGCAATACCGCGCGCATCCTGGCCAGCAACTCTGACAATTCGAAGGGTTTGACCAGATAATCGTCAGCGCCACCGTCGAGGCCGCGCAGGCGATCTTCGAGGTTGTCGCGCGCGGTGATGATCAGCAACGGCACCGGGTTTTTGCGGCCACGGATGCTGTCGAGTACATCCAGCCCGTCCTTGCCCGGCAAACCGAGGTCCAGCAGCACCAGGTCATATTTTTGAGCCTCCAGCGCCGTGAGCGCGGTGAGACCGTTTTTCACCCAGTCGACGGCATAGCTCGCATCATTCAGGGCGCCCTGAATGGCATCGCCTATCATCGGGTCGTCTTCGACCAGCAATATCCGCATGTCCTGCTCCGTAAAAAAGGCGCGGCGGTCATGACCGTCGCGCCTGTATTGAAGCACCTGCACCAGGGTTTGTCCGCCGCCGGATGACTGCGGCTAGCGGGCCCGGTCAGGCCTTGCCTTTCATCGAGTCGAAGGCCTTCATTAAATCATCCATTGTGGCTTTGCATTCCGCCTGTTTCGGGCTGCTGGCGCGCAAGGCGTCGAGTGCATGGTCAATGGCTTTATCCACGACATGCCAATCGCTGGCGGCCCGAGGCTTGATGCCGGCCTCGGCAGAGTCCCAGGACGTTTCCAGGTCCTTGATCCGGGCTTTGGCCCCAGGCAGGTCATTTTTGTCGACAAGGGCGGTCACGTCGGCGGCGATGTTACGAAACTCTGACAGGTCACCCAGTTGGGTGCCTGACTGGCTTGTGCTGCTCATCGAACTGGAAGCGGCGCCTGTATTGGGTTTGTCAGCAGGTTTGGAGCAACCGCTGGCCAGGCTCAGCAGGCAGATGGACGAGACGATCGCGGCGTGACGAATAAGGGTTTGAAAGTGGCGCATGAAGATTCCTTGATTGGCGTTTAAACGTTACTGAGTCACTGATTTACGCGTGCCGACGCTGATCTGGGCGGCAATCACCAGCAGGAGGATGACGCTCAGGAAGATCGCACTGGTCCAGGTAGCCCCCATGCCGAGGCCGCCATAGGTTTTGGATTGCGTCAGCAAGTCGCCCAGGGAGGCGCCGAAAGGTCGGGTCAGGATGTAGGCAATCCAGAAGGTCAGCACCACATTGCCGCCCATGCGCCAGGCTGCCAGTGTGGCAGCGATCAGCGCACCGAAGATGACGATGCCGAGGGTGAAACCCAGACCCAGGGCTTCAGTGGCCAGGTCGCCGGCCGCCGTCCCCAGGGCAAATGTGCAGAGCACCGTCGCCCAATAGAACAACTCCCGCCGTGGCGTGACAATTTCACGAATCGACAGGCTGCGCTCGATCCGGTACCAGACCAGAAAATTGACCGCCAGCAATACGGAAAACACCGCTGTGCTGGTGTAGAGGCTGACGTCCAGGACGTCGGTCAGAATGTCGGTAATCTGCGTACCGACGATGCTCACCAGCACCACGGTGAGCCAGTAGATCCATGGCGTATAGGCTTTGGTGCGCATTTGCCAGAACAGCGCAATCGCCAGCAATGTCGCCATGCCGATGCTGGTCCAGCCCGCGCCGAAACCGGCGTCCACGGCAAGAAAGTCCGCGCCGGTTTCACCCACGGTCGTGGACAAAATCTTGATCACCCAAAACGACAGCGTCACCTCGGGCACTTTATTGAGCCAACCGGCTGTGGCGGAATTCATGTGGATAGCCTCTCCTGAGCAGCGCTGAAAGTGCGCAGGGGAGAAGGTACGCAACGAAACTTAGCGCAGACTGAGGAGGGCGCCGAACTGACGGGCATTGCGTCGTGGTGGGTCTGATTTGGATCCAGAACGCGTCAGGACGGCGATGTAAGCCCCACGACATACGGCATGGAACCGCGAGCATTCAACTGAGTCAAAAAATGCAGCTTCTGAGCGGTTATAGGAGGGAGGTGCAATGGGAAGGCCAGCAATCATCAAGTTTTTTGCAGCGTACTTGTCCGTCTCTGCACTGATTGCATGGGGGGTAGCCGCGGCATCTCCCTGGATCGCTTCTCATGTTCTCTTGAAGTGGGTTTTTTAGCGCAGACGGGGCCACCACTGGTATCGAACGCATCCGATGCCTGCGACAGGTCTCCCGATCATGCCGTCGAAGACCATGACGAGCTGACCCTCGAATATTCAGCCTGCTGGGTTTCAATGAGTTCAGCGTTCAGCCGTTCGCATTCTGCGTTGGCTTCCATCCGGGTCGGATAGCAGATTTTTAGCCTGCACTTACCTTCGTTGTCGTAGATGTCGAAATCTATAGGAGCGGTGGTGCAATAGAAGCGTGATCCGCTGCGTGCTGATCCTGTTTCCTTTGGTATTGAGGGAACAACAACGAATCTAGGCATCGGCTTTCCCCTGTCGTAGTAGCGTTTCAGTACTTTAAGAAGTAGCGGCTACTTGCCACTAAATCAAGCGACGTTGCGGGAATCCGATGAGCAACCCTTCGTAATCGAAACTCATTTTGATTGCCTTGGGATCATCGTGCCTGTTTTTGATGAATTCCCGATCAGCATCCACAAAGTTTGGGGTTATGTCGTGCAGGTTCGGTACGTTGGGCATGTCGGGGTAGGGCGCATGAGGCCCCACGGGCAGGCTGGTCTTGCTCCGCCAACCGCTGTGGCCAGGGCGCTCGTGAATAACAGCTGACAACTGCCTGTCAGCACCGAAACCCTTGACGCGTGCCCATCCCGCTTTTGGCCGCTACAATGCGCACCTCGACCGTGACAAACCAGATAAAAAATATGTCTCTGCCCAAGCATCACCTGGAACTGCTCAGCCCCGCCCGTGACGTGAACATTGCTCGCGAGGCCATCCTGCATGGTGCCGACGCCGTGTACATCGGTGGCCCGAGCTTCGGCGCTCGCCATAACGCCTGCAACGAAGTCAGCGATATTGCCCAACTCGTGGAGTTCGCCCGTCGCTACCACGCCCGCGTGTTCACCACGATCAACACGATCCTGCATGACAACGAACTGGAGCCGGCGCGCAAGCTGATCCACCAGTTGTACGATGCGGGCGTCGACGCGTTGATCGTTCAGGATCTGGGCGTGATGGAGCTGGATATCCCGCCGATCGAACTGCACGCCAGTACCCAGACCGACATTCGGACACTGGCACGGGCAAAGTTCCTGGACCAGGCTGGCTTCTCTCAACTGGTGCTGGCCCGCGAGCTGAACTTGCAAGAGATTCGCGCCATCGCCGACGAGACCGATGCGGCGATCGAATTCTTCATTCACGGCGCGTTGTGTGTGGCGTTCTCCGGGCAGTGCAATATTTCCCACGCACAGAACGGTCGTAGCGCCAACCGTGGCGACTGCTCCCAGGCCTGTCGTTTGCCTTATACCCTCAAAGATGACCAGGGCCGCGTCGTCGCCTACGAAAAACACTTGCTCTCGATGAAAGACAACAATCAGAGCGCCAACATCCGTGCGTTGGTCGAAGCCGGTGTTCGCTCGTTCAAGATCGAAGGGCGCTACAAGGACATGGGGTATGTGAAGAACATCACAGCCTATTACCGTCAGCGTCTGGACGACGTGCTTGAAGATCGTCCGGACCTGGCGCGGGCATCCAGCGGCCGCACCGCACACTTCTTCGTGCCCGACCCGGACAAGACTTTCCACCGTGGCAGCACCGACTACTTCGTCAGTGAGCGCAAGATCGACATCGGCGCCTTCGATTCACCGACCTTCACTGGCTTGTCGGTGGGCGTGGTGGAGAAGGTGGGCAAGCGTGATTTGCAGGTGGTGACCTTTGAGCCGCTGTCCAATGGCGACGGCCTCAATGTGCAGATCAAGCGCGAGGTGGTGGGCTTTCGCGCCAACATCGCCGAGCCTAAGGGTGAGTTCCTCGAAGAGGGCCAGAAGCGCTATCGCTACCGTGTCGAACCCAACGAGATGCCGGATGGGATGTTCAAGTTACGCCCCAACCATCCACTGAGCCGCAACCTTGACCATAACTGGCAGCAAGCCTTGCAGAAGACCTCTGCCGAGCGTCGTATCGGTTTGAGTTGGGTTGCGCGTCTTGATGCGCAGCGCCTGCAACTGACCGCCACGAGCGAGGAGGGTGTCAGCGCCAGCTTGTCGCTGGACGGTCCGTTCGGTCTGGCCAACAAACCGGAACAGGCATTGGAGCAACTGCGCGATCTGCTCGGTCAACTGGGCACCACTGACTATCACGCCACCGCCATCGAGTTGATTGCACCCGAGGCGTTCTTCATTCCCAACTCGCAACTCAAGGCCTTGCGCCGCGAAGTGATTGAGGCGTTGACCGTGGCCCGTCTGCTTGCGCACCCGAGAGGTCATCGCAAGGCCGAAACCACTCCGCCGCCGGTGTATCCGGAGTCGCACTTGTCCTTCCTGGCCAACGTCTACAACCAGAAGGCCCGGGACTTCTATCACCGCCATGGCGTCAAGTTGATCGACGCAGCGTTTGAGGCCCATGAAGAAACCGGGGAAGTGCCGGTGATGATCACCAAGCACTGCCTGCGTTTCTCCTTCAATCTGTGCCCCAAGCAAGCCAAAGGCGTCACCGGTGTGCGCACCAAGGTCGCGCCAATGCAACTGGTGCACGGTGACGAAGTGCTGACGCTGAAGTTCGACTGCAAACCTTGCGAAATGCACGTCATCGGCAAGATCAAGGGCCACATCCTTGACCTGCCACTGCCGGGCAGTGTCGCGGAACCGGTCGTTGGTTACATCAGTCCCGAAGACCTGCTCAAGACCATCCCCCGCGCGCCGCATTGAGTGCCAGGCAAGTACGCCGCATCGAGTGATGGGCGTACTTGCTGCGTGAGGCTTGTCCGCTGACTGTTGCCATAAAGAAACTACCTAGAACACTAAGGTGATCGCCGTACCCCAAGGGGTTCGGCTCAATATTCGCCTTGGAGGCTCCGGGTTAGGCTAATGGCAATGAATGAGCGGAGCACGTCATGCGATTGTTTGAACTGATTACTATTACGGTGCGTGTGCGAACCGTTGCAGATGCGCTGGGTTGCATTGAGGCCGCGCTGGCCAAGCCCGGGGTGGGCGGCACGCTGATGGGGTGTTGGGCGTCGGAAATCGGCCAACTGAATCAAATTGCCGTGCTGCGCGGCTATGCCGACGAAAGTCTTCGGCAAGCGGAGCGCGAGCGCTTCCTGTTGGAAGGCGAAGCATTCGGTATCAACGCCTATATCACCGACCTGCGAATCGAAAACTACAGCTTGTTCCCGTTCCTCAATCCCCTGAGCGCCGGAAAACACGGGCCGTATTACGAAATGCGCGTGTATGACCTGGTCAGTTCCGGGCTGCAACCGACACTCGATGGCTGGATAAAGGCCGTGGAACCGCGTACGGCCGAGCAGTATTCGCCAGTGTATGCGGCGTTTTATGCCACCGACGGTGCCTTGCCGCGCTACCTGCACATCTGGCCATGGTCAACCCTGGAACAGCGCCTGCAAGTGCGGACTCAAGCCGTGGAGGACGGTGTCTGGCCACCCGAGAATTCTGGTCCGCAACTGCGTGACATGCGCTCGACGATTTATCTGCCCGCGGCCTTTTCGCCATTGCAATAAAGCGTGTGCGGTTATGGGCTGATCGAAGACCAGATCGCGAATATCTCCGCTAAGAAGTTTCTCAAGATGCCTACAATCAGCGGAGAAGACGACTCGCAACGTCTTTGTGACGAGTCGGTGCTTTATCAGGGGCTGGTGGAGGCGCAGACCTTCTACAGCATTGAGACTGTCGCGGTTTCGCTGCCCTGATTCTGTGCCGGGCCCCCGGCGTACTCCGTTCATGCATTTTGTTGGCGATATTTAACAATGGTTTTCAATACTCAGAAACTCACTCTGTGCTCGGGGCTCAAGCTGCTGGTAGCGCTGTGCGCGATAAGCCTGCTTGGTTGTTCACGTAGCGACGAGCAAGGGCAATGCAATGCCGCGCCGCAAGTGCCCGTGCGGCAGGTTGTCATCATCGGTATCGACGGCTTGCGTGCCGACGCGGTTAGCCCGGCACTGACCCCCTTCCTGTTCCGATTGGCTGAGTCTCATGGGCTGGCTTGGGGGAAAATCGATGTCAGCAACGGTCGAACGCAACAGACCTATTCCGCACCCGGCTGGGTCAGTGTGCTCACCGCAAGCTGGGCAACCGCACATGGCATTGTTGATAACAGCAGCGCAGGCCCCATCAAAGTCCAAACCGTGTTTGAGCGTCTTCAGGGCAGCAAGGCCGATAGTCGCAGCGTTCTGATGACCTCCTGGAAGCCGCTGTATGACTTGGTCCAGGGGCGACTGCGGTCTTTGCCGGAGATACACCATGCAGCGTTTCTGCGTCAGGACGATGCAGCGATCGAGCAAGAAGTATTGACCACTTGGCGAGCATGCCAGCCAGAACTGGCCTTCATTCATCTCGATGCTGTAGATAAAGCGGGCCATAACGGTTCTTTTGACCCGTCTGACCCGGGTTACGCTGCCGCCGTGCGAGAAACAGACTCGCGCATTCGTCGCCTTTGGGAGAAGGCATTTGCGCCACCCTCCACCCAGGGTGCAACGCCTCAGCGTTTGGTCATTTTCGCAAGCGATCATGGAGGTGTCGGCAATAGTCACGGTCGCTATTCAGATGCCGAGCGCTGGGCGCCGCTACTGGCAATATCGCCGTCTGGTTATCCTGCAGTGAAGATCAGCAGTCTGGTTGATATTGGTCAGGTCTCGCTGGACTTCGTCCAATGAGGGTTGGACTAGCCACTCCGGTAGACATCCCCGATCAATGCCTGGACTCCACAGTGGCTCTTGGTGACTGGCCGTTCTTGGCCCTTATCTGCCTGCCACGAAGCGCAGCACCCCCTGGCAGACAGTCAAATGTTGCATCGACAGCCCGCCTGGTTTCGGTGGTAGCCCTGTTCGGGTGTCAGAGGTTGGCGGTGCACCGGGTGTTCAGTCCAAATCGCTAGCCTGATGCCGTTCAGGCACCTGGCTCGCCTCATCGCCCCACGTCCGGTTGACGCGCTGTCCACGGATGACTGCAGGCCGGTTGGCGATCGCCTCCGCCCAGCGTTGTACGTGGGTGTATTCGTGCGCAGAAAGAAACTCGGCAGCCGAGTACACCTTGTCCCGCACCAGTTGGCCATACCAGGGCCAGACCGCGATATCGGCGATGGTGTAGTGATCACCGGCCAGGTATTGGCTTTCGCCAAGTCGACGATCGAGAACATCCAGTTGACGCTTGGCCTCCATTGTGAAGCGGTTGATCGGGTACTCGAGTTTCTCCGGCGCGTAGGCATAGAAGTGCCCGAAGCCGCCACCCAAGTAAGGCGCAGCCCCCATCTGCCAGAACAGCCAATTCAAAGTTCCGGTGCGACCTGACGGATCGGTGGGCAGGAATGCGCCGAATTTTTCCGCCAGGTACAGCAGAATCGAGCCGGACTCGAATACGCGGATAGCCGGCTCTGTGCTGCGGTCCAGCAGCGCCGGGATTTTCGAGTTCGGGTTGATCTCGACAAAACCGCTGGAGAATTGATCTCCCTCGTTGATGCGGATCAGCCAGGCGTCGTATTCCGCATCGGCATGTCCGAGAGCCAACAACTCCTCTAGCAGGATGGTCACCTTCACGCCGTTGGGCGTCGCCAGGGAATACAGCTGCAACGGATGCTTGCCGACTGGCAACACCTTGTCATGGGTCGGTCCGGCTATCGGTCGGTTGATGCTGGCGAATTGGCCACCGGAGGGCGCGGTGTTTTTCCAGACCTTCGGAGGAACGTAGGACGCTTTACTCATGAGACGAACCCTGTCGTTAGCTTGCTGTGATCACATAAACCGCTTTTTTGACCATGGCAGAAGGCAGCCGGGATGTCATCCACCTGTGGCCATCGATCAGGCGGGTGTCACGTCGCTGCCTTCCACCAGCAGCATCCGGAACTTCGCACCCTGCAGGCGATGCTGACGCGCCTCCTGGTAGGCGGGACTGTCGTACCAGGCGCGTGCGGCGGCCATGTCGGGAAAACGCAGGATCGCCACGCCTTCAGGCGATGGGCCTTCCAGCACATCGAGTTGGCCATAGAACGCCAGGCGGCTGATGTCGTGACCTGTGCGGGCGACAGGCGCCTTCTGGGCGTACTGCTGCAATTGTTCAGCGTCGGTGGTTTCTTCGCGGATGAAAATAACGTAGGCGGACATGCGCGATTCCTCAATGCCATTCAGGCGGATTTGGGGGAGCTGGGCGCTGCCGTGTTGCCCTGGCAGGCCCCGCGTGTTTCCTGGCGATACTCAGCGCAGCGCTTCGACAATCGCTTTGGCCAAAGGGCCACCCGATGCCGGGTTCTGGCCCGTCAGCAGACGGCCGTCGATCACGACTTTTTCCTGCCAAACGTCAGCCGACGAATACTCGGCACCCTCGGCGCGAAGCGCATCTTCAAGCAGGAACGGCACGTCAGCTTGTGCGTATCCGGATTCTTCGTCGTTGGAGAAGGAGGTCAACTTGCGGCCGCGAACCAGCGGGGTGCCGTCTTCCAGCCTGGCACCCAGCAATGCCGTCGGGCCATGGCACACGGCTGCCACGATCTTGCCGCCGTTCCAGGCACGCTCGACGGCGCGCTTCACATCCGGGTCGTTGGCGAAATCGACCATCGGGCCCAGACCACCAGGGAAAAAGATGGCGTCGTAGTCGAGCACATCTACTTCCGACAGCTTGCGGCTGTTCGCCATGCGACGGATTGCCAGGCTGTTACGGAAAGCGAGCTGCGCCGGATCGCTTTCGTCATAACCGTCTTCCGGTGGTGTGCCGCCCAGTGGCGAAGCGTATTCAACCGCCACGCCCGCTTCGGCGAACACCTCGTAGGGGTGAGCGACTTCAGGGAA
This sequence comes from Pseudomonas sp. OV226, assembly GCF_003148705.1. Taxonomy (NCBI): domain Bacteria; kingdom Pseudomonadati; phylum Pseudomonadota; class Gammaproteobacteria; order Pseudomonadales; family Pseudomonadaceae; genus Pseudomonas; species Pseudomonas sp. OV226. The sequence continues at coordinate 200,187 of NZ_QGGS01000001.1, forward strand.
GAAGTAACCGGTAGGGCGGTGGTTCGGGCCGATTTCGGCGGTGTTGGTCAGAATGAACAGCACGTGTTTGATAGTCATGTGAACTCCGGGGCGATCAGGAGACGTTTGTCTCGGGGGTTGTGACGACACACTTGCCGCGAGGATTTGGTGAATCCCTTTGGATGGGCTAACGTTGCCCCACGCCCAGATATTCGAGAAATTTACTTAGCTGATTTTAGATATTCACAAGGCGTTATAAGCCATGCGATACGACCTCAACCTGTTGCCGATTTTTGTAGCACTCATGGAGGAACGCAGTGTGACGCGGGCCGCCGCACGCCTTGGCATTACGCAGCCTGCTTTGTCGAATTCACTGAATCGGCTGCGCGATACGCTCAAGGACCCGCTCTTCATCCGTGAGCGATACGGCATCAAGCCCACTCAGTTCGCCGAAGAGATTGCGCCCGTGATCGTCGAGACGCTGGCCAGGCTTGATGACGTCCTCATCGGGCGGCAGCACTTTGATCCCGCGACGTCCACCCGGCAGTTCAACCTTGCGCCCAACACCTATGTCGAGATCGTGCTCATGCCGAGCATCGTCGCCAGACTCCACGAGCAGGCGCCGGGGATAAAGGTGTCCCTGACGTCGTATGGCAATGACCTGAATGAAACGGGCGTGATCTCGGGCACGGCGGACATGGCGTTAGGTCGCATTGTCGATCCGCCCGACAATCTGGTGGTTCAGCATTTGATGGAAGATGCTCTGGCGTGTGTCGTGCGTATCGACCATCCCGTTGTCGGAGACAGTCTGTCGCGAGAGCAGTATGAGCAGATGCGGCATGTCAACGTGCTGCCGCCGGGTCGACTGAAAGTGGGGCTTTTCCAGGCGCTTGAACGCCAGGGTTTGCGGCGCGAACTGGCCATTTCAGTGACGCATTTCCTCGCGGTACCGGAAATCATTGCGGTCACCGATTACTGTGCGACGCTGCCTCGGCTCATTTGCAATCAAATTGCCAAAGACCCACGGCTTAAAGTGGTGCCGTCGCCCGTCGATCTTGGCACCTTTCCGGTGGACATCGCCTGGCACGTTCGTTATCGCAATGACCCAGCCCACCGATGGTTTCGGCAATTGCTTGTAGAAACGGCAGCTGACTTGTCGCGAAACCAAGGCTCGATCCGGTAAAAATACCGAATTATTGTGCTTTCAAGGAGATACACATGGCATCAGGGCAATGTTTGTGCGGGGCTGTACGATTTTCCATAGCGGTTGAACCGCGATTCTTTTATCGCTGCCATTGCTCTCTGTGCCGCAAGCAAACCGGGGTCGGCCATAATCTCGCTACGCTGGTCCACGCTTGCGATTTTCGATGGGAAGAGGGGCAGCATGTGATCAGCAGTTGGCGCAAACCCAGTGGGTACAGAAATGACTTTTGCTCACGATGTGGCTCAACCGTACCCAATGCGCTTCGCGAGACACACTACTTCTGGATTCCGCTGGGTCTTCTCGATGCCGAATTGAGCATGGCGTGTGTTGGAGATTTCTGCACCGATGACGCAATGTCATGGGATGAACAACGCTCGGCGAACAGTCATCATGCAGCCCCGGATTCACTTGAGTTTCTTCAGCGTGAACTTCAGGTGAATCACACTCGATAGTGTGTTGAAACTGTATTCAAGGTATGGGCTGAAGCATGGGCTGCGACGTTTTGTCAAAAGCCAGAAACGACAAAGCCCTGAATAATCAGGGCTTTGTCGGTACAAATATGGCGGAGGCGATGGGATTCGAACTCATGGACCTGTTACAGTCGACGGTTTTCAAGACCGTTGCCTTAAACCACTCGGCCACACCTCCGTTTGCGTTGCGGGCGCCATAATACCTGAATGAAACACACTGTCAAACTCTCTACGTAGCTTGTTACAGAGCGTCTGTTATGATCTTTGCGACTGAACGTTTCAAACCAACAGGAGTGTCGCCATGCGCGAACAGGATTACGCAGTTAATAACAGCGTGCAGGCTGAGCAGCTAGAGGTTAGCCGCGTCCTGCGCAACACATACGGCTTGCTCGCTCTCACCCTCGCATTCAGCGGCGTGATGGCGTTTGTCGCTCAGCAGATGCGTGTCGGTTACCCGAACGTTTTCGTGGTGCTGATCGGTTTCTATGGCCTTTTCTTCCTCACCAACAAACTCCGTGATTCGGCCTGGGGCCTGGTTTCTGCCTTTGCCCTGACAGGGTTCATGGGTTTCCTGCTTGGCCCGATCCTCAACCGTTACCTGGGAATGCAGGGCGGCGCTGAAGTGGTCAGTTCGGCGTTCGCGATGACGGCGCTGGTGTTTGGTGGTCTGTCGGCCTACGTGCTGATTACCCGCAAGGACATGAGCTTCCTGGGCGGTTTCATCACGGCAGGCTTCTTCGTACTGCTGGGTGCGACGCTGGCGAGCTTCTTCTTCCAGATCAGCGGCCTGCAATTGGCGATCAGCGCAGGTTTCGTGCTGTTCTCCTCGGTCTGCATTCTGTTCCAGACCAGCGCTATCATTCATGGCGGCGAGCGTAACTACATCATGGCGACCATCAGCCTGTATGTATCGATCTACAACCTGTTCATCAGCTTGTTGCAGCTGTTCGGCATCATGAGCCGCGATGATTGATCGAAGGCCTTGAGTAAAAAACCCGCTTAGGCGGGTTTTTTATTGCCTGAAATTCAGGGCTACTCGGCAATGATAATGCTGCCATCGGTCTGTTGGCGGTAGATGGTGTAGGGCAGTAGCAAAGTGTCGAGCGCGCCGGACATGACCACGTCGATCAACACAATGGCTGGAGCATCGGTGTGATCTTGTGCATCCAGCCCCTTTTTCAGCGGCGCATTCAAACTGCAAAAATCATAGCTGACACCGCTGTAGATCCGCGGAATGGCGCCGCAATAGCTCTTCTGTTCCTTGAGACTGTTTGCCGCCACTTCGTCACCGCGCAAGGCCGATTGAATCGTGCCGCACCCCGCCAGCATTAGCGCTGCCAGTAGCGTTGCCTGAATTTTCATGCCGCCAATCCTTCGCCGGAAAACCCCAATCTACGCCAGTCGGGCGCAAACTTCACTCAGGCCATCGGTGGCAACCGGCGTTTCACCGGGGTTTTCTTGACGATCGCCGTGTTGGTTTCGGCGTGGGTGTTGAGGCGGTCGAGCAGGGTGTCCAGTTGTTCCATCGAGCGCACGTGCAGGCGCGCGATGAAGCAGTCGTCGCCGGTGACTTTGTCGCACTCGGTGAACTCTGGAATGGCCTGAATTTGCCGCTCCACCTCTTGCAACTGTCCCGGCAGCGGGCGAATCCGCACGATGGCCTGGAGTTGATAACCGAAGCATTTCGGGTCGATTTCAACGGTGTAGCCTTTGAGCACACCCCGTTCTTCAAGGCGGCGCAGACGCTCCGCGACGCTGGGCGAGGACAGGCCGCTGATGTTCGCCAAGGCCTTGAGTGAGCGCCGGGAGTCCTCCATCAATGCCGTGATCAGCACTTGGTCGATGTCGTCGGTCATGGCAACCCTCGTAAGGCAATTAAACAAAAACGCCTTGATAAAAAAGGCAGAAACCGAGTCTAGCCTGTTTTTTGCGCTGGAGAAGCCCACGGATGGATTGGCATACTTTGCGCTCAAACACAGGAGTCTGATGATGGACAAAACAATACGTCGCGGCTCATTCGAGATGAGCGCCGCCATGCTGATCTCCGGGACCATCGGCTGGTTCGTGCTGGTGTCCGGGCAACCGGTGCTGGAAGTGGTGTTCTGGCGTTGCCTGTTTGGCGCCGGCACCTTGCTGCTGATTTGCGCGGCTTTCGGCTTCCTGCGCCCCGGCATTCTGACCCGCACCACGTTCCTGTTGGCCGTGCTCAGTGGCGTAGCGATCGTCGGCAACTGGGTGCTGTTGTTTGCCTCGTATTCGCGCGCCTCGATTGCCATTGGTACGGCGGTGTACAACGTTCAGCCGTTCATGTTGGTGGGCCTGGCCGCGTTGTTCCTCAATGAAAAAATCACCCTGCAGAAACTGTTCTGGCTGGGCATTTCGTTTCTCGGGATGCTGGCGATTGTCAGTGCTCATGGCGGGTCGGGCGAGGACGGCAATGATTACCTGATGGGGATCGGCCTGGCATTGGGCGCGGCCTTCCTTTACGCGATTGCCGCGCTGATCATCAAACGCCTGACCGGTACGCCGCCGCATCTGATCGCGTTGATCCAGGTCTGCACTGGTGTGCTGTTGCTGGCACCGTTCGCGCACTTTTCAGCGCTGCCGCAAGCGCCTGCTGCCTGGGCGAGCCTGGTGACGCTGGGCATCGTTCACACCGGCGTGATGTATGTGCTGTTGTACGGCGCGATCCAAAAACTGCCGACCGCACTGACCGGGGCGTTGTCGTTCATCTACCCGATTGCAGCGATTTTTGTTGACTGGTTTGCCTTCGGCCATCGCCTGGAGCCGCTGCAATGGGTTGGCGTGGTGGCGATTCTGCTGGCCGCCGCCGGAATGCAGCAGGGCTGGGGCTTCAAACAGCGTAAGTTGGCGGCGCAGTAGGTGTCAGATGTTCCAGCGCGGGGCCGTTTTTGCCAGGCGCTGGCGCATCTCGCCGATGTTGGCGGCGAACTGGCGGGTCAACAAACGGTAACCGTCCAACGGGCTGTAAACCGGTGCCTCAAGACTTGACGCAGTTGGCAGGTCGACGGGGCGGCTCAGACGTTGGGATGCGCCGGTTTTCAAGGCCCGCGCCATGCCGATCAGTTGCACGCGAATGTGCCGATGTTCCTCGGTCATCGCCGATTGCAACTGCGCCACGGCATTCGGTTCGCTGGCATCCGGTCGGGTGTTGCCGAGGATTTCCAGGGTACTGACACACATCCGCAAGTTGCGCTGAATAGCGTCCAGTTCGGTCATGGAAATCTTCACTTCCTTGGACACCGACGGCATCAGCGAACGCAATTGCACCATCACCGAGTTCAGGCGACCCATGAGTTTGAGGTGTTCGTCATCGCTGACCGGTTGGCCATTGATGATGCGCCCGTAGATCGTCGCGCAATCGCGCAGGGCATCGGCCAGGTTGTAGCGCCAGGAAAACACCGCATACAGCGGCAGCGCGAAGGAAAACGCCAACGCCAAGGCGATGCCGATCAGAATGTCGACCCCGCGCCACAGGCCATCCGTGACTGGGTTGTCACCGTGCCCCGCGACGATAAACACGGTGATCGCCGCCAGCAACGCCGTGTAACCGCCCTTGCCGATAGCGTGATACGAAAAAAATCCGCACACCACTGACATTGCAAAATAGGTCAGCCAGGGCATCCCGAGCCAGGCCTGTTGCGCGACCAGCACCAGGCCGACGCCCGCCCCGATCAAGGTACCAATGGCCCGCTCGGCGGCTTTTTTTCCGATGTTGCCGTGATGCTGCAAACCCCCGATCACCACCAGCATCGTCACCGACGCCCATTCGCCGTGGGGCAGATGGATGCCGGTGGTCAGCAAAATCGTCGCCAGCAACCCGAGCGATACCCGCACTGCATGGATCAGTCTGGCGTGGCGATAGCGCCGATACGGGTCCAGCAACGGCCGTAGCAGTCGGCGCAACAGCGGTGGCAGTCGATGGCTGAACGTACTCAGGCTCGGTGTCCTCAGAAAATGTAATCGGTGGTCAGGAAACTCGAACTCCGTCCGCTGATGATCTCGCTGATCAAGTCTTTGTTGGTTTCCTGGAACTTGGTGGCCACCAGCGTGCGGATCGAAAATACCCGCAACGCATCATGCACCGACAGCGTGCCTTCGGCGGAGTTCTTGCGGCCGTTGAACGGGAAGGTGTCCGGGCCGCGCTGGCATTGCGCGTTGAGGTTGATGCGCCCGACCTGGTTGGCGAACGTGTCCACCAGCCGACCAACCGCAACCGGGTTAGTGCCGAAAATACTCAGTTGCTGGCCGAAGTCTGACTCCAGGACGTAATCGATGACGGTGTCCAGATGACGGTACGGCACAATCGGGATGACCGGGCCGAACTGTTCTTCCTGATAGACGCGCATTTGCGTCGTCACCGGGTACAGCACCGCCGGGTAGAAGAACGACGCGCGGGCTTGACCGCCATTGGGGTTGACCACCTTGGCCCCTTTGCTTTCGGCGTCCGCCACCAGCGAATGCAGGTAATCGACTTTGCCCGACTCCGGCAACGGCGTCAGTGCCACGCCGCTGTCCCACGGCATGCCGGGTTTGAGGCTGGCGAGTTTGGCGTTGAATTTTTCGATGAACGCCTCGACCACGTCCTCATGCACAAAGAGAATTTTCAGCGCGGTGCAGCGCTGACCGTTGAACGACAGCGAGCCGGTCACCGCTTCGCTCACCGCGTTGTCCAGATCGACCTCCGGCAAGACGATGCCAGGGTTTTTCGCGTCGAGGCCCAACGCCGCACGCAAACGGTGTGGTTTGGGGTGGAGCTTTTTCAGGTCGCTGGCGGCCTTGTTGGTGCCGATGAAGGCAAATATGTCGATCTTGCCGCTGGCCATCAGGGCGCTGACAGTCTCGCGGCCGCTGCCGTAGATCACGTTGATCACGCCGGCCGGGAAGCTGTCGCGGAACGCTTCCAGCAGCGGACGAATCAGCAACACGCCAAGCTTGGCCGGTTTGAACACCACGGTATTGCCCATGATCAGCGCCGGAATCAGCGTGGTGAAGGTTTCATTGAGCGGGTAGTTGTAAGGGCCCATGCACAGTGCAACGCCGAGCGGGACGCGGCGGATCTGGCCGAGGGTGTCCTGTTCCAGTTCAAAACGGCTGGAGCGGCGGTCGAGTTCCTTGAGTGCATTGATGGTGTCGACAATGTAGTCGCAGGTGCGGTCGAACTCTTTTTCCGAGTCCTTGAGGTTCTTGCCGATCTCCCACATCAGCAACTTGACCACCGCGTCACGCTGTTGGCGCATGCGTCCTAAAAAGGCTTCGACGTGCTGGATGCGCTCGGCCACACGCATGGTCGGCCACAGGCCTTGACCACGGTCATACGCACGGACGGCGGCGTCCAGGGCGACCAGCGCGGTGTCGGCGTCAAGCAACGGCGTGCTGCCGAGGATCACTTGCTCGTCGCCATTGGCGCCACTCAGGTACACCGGGCTGCGGACTTGGGCCAACGGCCCGTTCCAGGTTCTCAGTTCGCCATCGACCAGGTACTCACGTTGCTCGGTCTGGCCGTCTAGCCGGTACTTTTCCGGGATGTCGGCGTGGCTCGGGAACAGGTTGTCGAGAATGTTGGCTGTGGTCATGTCGCTACCCCCTCTGGATTGGGTGATGCAGTGATGAATCGTTTTAGCAGACCTCGGCCTCGCTTGTCATGACTCATCTCAGCGTTTTGCCGCACAGCGTGATTAACCGCGAATTTACCAACGTGTTCGGTCATGGCCTCAGAAGCCCCCTTTGTTGGCCCCCAATGCCCTCAACCCACCCACGCGGGGTGCCTTAGTGTTGACCCGTGCTTGATCACAATAAAAAAGGTGCACCCGGCTGTCCGGGCACCCCATGAGAGGACCGCCATGCGGGCAAGCCGATTCACTGAAAAGCCTAGCCTTTGTTTTGCCTTGGTGGGGGGCGTCTTCGCGGTGTTGCTTGCGGGGTGTGGCGAAGAGCCGAAAAACCCGGCAACCCGCAGCGAAGCGGCCACCGCCAGGCCCGCCGACGCCGAGCTGGCGCAGGTCTACGACAACAGCTGCAAGCTGTGCCACGCCAACCCGGCGGCCGGGGCGCCGCTGACCGGCGACACGAAAGCCTGGGAACCGCGAGTCTTGCAAGGCGCCGACACGCTGCTCGATCACGCGATCAACGGCTTCAACGGCATGCCGCCGATGGGGATGTGCATGCAGTGTTCGCAAGAACAGTTCCTGGCGCTGATTGCCTTTATGTCCGGCCAGCAAATCCAACAATAAGAACGGCAGGGTGCGATTCATGACGATGGACCTGACACGGCGTCAGTTGTTGCAACGGGCGAGCGTCATTGGCACTTTCACTGCGCTCGGCTCAACGCCTGCGCTGGCCGAACTGCTGCGCGCGCCGCGGCTGATTCCCTGGCGCAACTGGTCGGGGGGCCAGAGTTGCCTGCCGGCGGCGCGGTTGGCGCCAAAGAATCTGGATGAGCTGACGCAAGTGGTGCGCCAGGCGCCCGGCAAGATTCGCCCGGTGGGTTCGGCGCATTCGTTCAGCGCCTTGGTGCCCACCGACGGCACCTTGCTGTCGCTGAGTTATTTCACCGGTTTGCTCGATCACGACGCGAAAACGCTGCAAGCCGAGTTCGCCGCCGGCACCCCGATGTCGCGCATGGGCACACCGCTCAAAGACATCGGCCAGGCCCTGCAAAACATGGCTGACATCGATTACCAGACCCTCGCGGGCGCGATCTCCACCTCGACCCACGGCACCGGCAAGAACTTTCAATCCTATTCAGCCCACGTCTGTGGCCTGCAATTGGTGACCGCCACGGGCGAGGTTCTGGACTGCGACAGCACGCGTCATCCAGAGGTGTTCAGCGCTGCGCGGGTGTCGCTCGGCGCGCTTGGGGTGGCCACGAAAATTCGCCTGCAAAACCGCCCGGCGTATCGGTTAAGGGAGCGCCAATGGATCGCCAAGACCGAAGAGTTGCTGGAAGACCTCGACAAAAACACCCGGGAAAACCAGCACTGGGAAATGCTTGTCGTGACCCATTCCGACTACGCCTTGTCGATCGCCCTGAACGAAACCACCGACCCGGCCACACCGCCGATCCCGGCGGATGAGGAGGGCGGCAACGAGTTCGTGACCTTGATCGAGAAGATCGACAAGTACGGCAGCGACTTCCCGGACCTGCGCCGCACGATGCTCAATAACCTGCGTCACCTCGCCAGTTTCGATGACCGGGTAGGCGACTCGTTCGACATCTACGCCAACGTGCGCACGGTGCGTTTCAACGAAATGGAATATTCGGTGCCGGCCGAACACGGCCCGGCGTGCCTGCGCGAGATTCTCAAGCTGATTCAGGACAAAGACCTGCGCACCTGGTTTCCGATTGAGTACCGCTACGTCAAAGCCGACGACATTCCCTTGAGCATGTTCGAGGGACGCGACAGTTGCTCGATTTCGGTCCATCAGCATTACCAGATGGATCATCACAATTTCTTTGCCGCCGTCGAACCGATTTTCTGGAAGTACAACGGCCGGCCGCACTGGGGCAAGTTGCACACCCTCAACGCGAAAACCCTGCAGCCGCTGTACCCGCGTTGGCCGGACTTTATTCAGGTCCGGCAGGAACTGGACCCCAGCGGCAAATTCCTCAATGCGCATTTGTCATCGATTCTGGGGGTGAACTGATGGCAGTCAATCGGCGTCATTTTTTGATGGGAGCCGCCGGTGTCGGCGTGTTGTTGGCAGGTGTCGGCACCTGGTTGCGGCCGGGTGATCGGGGCGCGCCGTACAGTGATTATTTCCGTGCGCTGAACACCGAACTCAAGGATCACGGGCCCATGCGCCCGGTGATGTTGATCGACCTTGACCGACTCGATCACAACATCGATGCGGTGATGCTGTCGGTCAAACGTGGTGGCAAGCACCTGCGACTGGTGGAAAAGTCACTGCCGGCGCCGGGGCTGCTGGCCTACATCGCCAAGCGCGCCGGCACGCAACGCTTGATGTCGTTTCATCAACCGTTTCTCAACCATGACGCGGTGCAGTTTCCCGAGGCCGACATTCTGTTGGGCAAGCCGCTGCCGGCGCGTTCGGCCCAGCTGTTTTATCAGTCGCACAAGGGGCCTTTCGACCCGGCGAAGCAATTGCAGTGGTTGCTCGATACGCCGGAACGCTTGCAGCAATACCTGGCGCTGGCCCAAGGCTTGGGTACGCGATTGCGGGTGAACATCGAGCTGGATGTCGGGCTGCATCGCGGTGGTGTCAGTGAGGTGGGGGTACTCGGGCAGATGCTGACGCTGATCAGCCAGAACCCGCAGCACCTGGTGTTTGCCGGGTTCATGGGCTACGACCCGTTCGTGGGCATGGGCGTGCCGGGGATTCTGGGCTCGCCCGAAGAACTGTTTGCCAAGGTGATGGTGATTTACAACCGCTGCGTCGACTTCACCCGTCAGCAATACCCCGGTTTGTGGCACGACGGGCTGACCCTCAATACGGCCGGCAGCCCGAGCTATCGCATGCATGAACACGAACAGCTCAGCACTGAAGTGTCGGTGGGCACGGCGATGCTCAAGCCCACTCACTATGACCTGCCGTCACTGGTGGAGCATGTGCCTGCGGCGTACATCGCCACGCCCGTTTTGAAAAGCACCGGGGCGGTGGAGATTCCGGCGCTGGATGACAAGTCCAGGCTGTTTTCCTGGTGGGACACCAATCAGCGCGAGACTTTTTTTATCTATGGCGGCAACTGGATGGCGGAGTTCGAGTCGCCCTCGGGGTTGCAGAGTAACGGGGTGTATGGCCGCAGCTCGAATCAGGAAATGGTCAATGGTTCGGCAGCGGTGGGGCTTGGGGTTGAGGATCAGGTGTTTTTGCGCCCGACCCAGACGGAGTCGGTGTTGTTGCAGTTTGGGGATTTGCTGGCGGTGCGGGGTGGTCGGATCGTCGACACCTGGCCTGTGTATTCCTGAAGATTTCTCCGTATAACTGATCGTTCCCACGCTCTGCGTGGGAATGCCTCAATGGACGCTCCGCGTCCGCTTGGTTGGGACGCAGAGCGTCCCGGGCTGCATGCCCACGCAGAGCGTGGGGACGATCAGTTGTGCGGGAACGATCAGTTGTCAGAACGCATAAGGGATACTGACTTTGGCCCACAGCATTTCCCCTTCAGGCCGGTTTTCCACATCAAACTCCTTGGCCCAGCGAATCTCCGCGCTGGCGTACTTAAGAAAGGTCCAGTGCAACGCCGGACCAATCGCAAACACCTGCCCGCGTACCCCGTCGTTTACGTCCTGGCCATTGAATTGCACGGTGTGGCCGAACTGTTTGTCGTCGGTGGTTTGCTTGAGGTAGTAGCCATTCAACCCGAGCATCAGGTCGTCGGTGATTTTGAAACTGGCGGAATAGTCGAAGTGGAAAATCTGCCCTGACTTGTAATCGGTGTCTTTGTTTTTACCGTTGAAACTGTACGTGGTCTTCATCGACACCTCGGTTCTGTCCGTCGGCAGCCAAGTGAAGGAGAACAACGGTTTGTAGGTGTAGAAGTTGTTGCTGGTGTTGGCCAGGCGATCAACGCTGTATTCGCCGGTGGGCACGGTGACTTCCACGGCCGCGCCCAGGGTCAGGTTCGGGCCCATGTCCCAGAGAATGATCGGCGCGACCGTGGTGTCGCCCATGCCCTCGCGGGTGTCGTGCAAGCCGAACACCGCGACTTCCTGCTTGAGCCACGGCTGTGCGATATAGCCCGCCAGCCGGCCGCCAAATACCCGCAATGGGCTGAGGTAATCGAGGCGCGGAATGACCGCCGTGGATTCGATATCAACGTCCGGCACCTTGCCGCCGAGCGAGCTGATGTTCAGCTTCGTGGAGGTGTAGTGGTTGTAGTAGAGGTTGAACGCCAGCATGTTGTCCGGAAGGCTGTCGGGCGACAGCGGCAACATGAAAAAACCGTCGGTGCCGGGGCCGATGTTGTCCACGCCAGCCTCGGTGGCCAGTGCCGGTTGAAGGGCACAGACGCCGGCCAGGCTAATGACCAGTAGGGGAAGTGTCGTGCGGGTCAGGATCATGGGGGTACTCATTATTATTGTTAGCGGGCTGTCCAGCGTCCATACGAGGGCCGCAACATAGAAATAAGCTGTCTGCGCCGTACAAGGCAGGGTATTGGCGGCCATTTAGGGGGGCTTCTGCGGACAGCCTTTGAACCCTGTGCTAACTTCCTTCGACATAACCGGTAACAAAAATAAGAATGCAGCTCGACCCGGAATGTATAGCCCCATGCAAATGAAAGTGATCGATCCCACCTTTGAACTGGCGCTGGTGTCGCCGTTTCTCCTGCAAGCCCTGGCCGAAGTCGCGCAGCAACAGGGCGTCAACCCCGACAACCTGTGCCGAGGGCTGGGTTTCACCTTTGAAGATCTTCAGGACCCGGCACAACGGATTTCCTATCGCCAGGCCGTGGCGATGATTCAACGCGCGCTCAAGGCTTTGCCCAATCAAGGGCTGGGGTTGTGGGTGGGTGCGCAAAATGTGCTCGGCACGCTGGGGTTGCTGGGGCATGTGCTGTCGCTGTGCAAGACCTTGCGAGATGCCTTTGAGCTGGGCATTCGGCATCAGCACACCTCTGGCGGCATTGTCGTGTCGAGCGTGGAGGAGGCGGGTGACCGGGTATTTGTCGACGTCGAATGCCGCTTGCCGTTCGCCGACGTGCAGCTGTTTGCGGTCGAGGAGTTTTTCGCCAGTTTGCTGGTGTATGGCCGGGCGCTGGTCGGGGCGGATTTCAAGCCGATGGCGGTGGAGTTCATGCACGCCGCGCCGGACTATCTCGGCGAGTATTCGCGCCTGCTGGGGCCGGATGTGCGCTTTGGTTGTCTGCAAAACCGTATGGTGATCGCTGCGCATTGGCTGGATGTTCACTTGCCCAATCACCATTCCCTGGCCCTGCGTCAGGCGGTGCAATTGCTCGAACTGGAAGCGGCGCAAGTGCACCAGAAAATGGACTTGATCCAAGCGGTGGAACGGGCGATTGCCCGGGACCTGACCGAGGGCAGCCACATCGAGAAAATCGCCAGCGACCTGAACATGAGCAGCCGCACCTTGCGCCGCCGCCTCACCGAACACGCGCTGACCTTCGAAACGCTGCTGGAACAAGTACGCCAGGCCCGCACCATGAGCCTGCTGGCCAACCCGGACATGTCCATCGAACGCATTACCGAGGAAGTCGGCTACAGCGACGTGCGCAGCTTTCGTCGCGCCTTCAAGCGCTGGACGGGCATGAGCCCGAGCGCGTTCCGCAACGAAACCCCGATACTCGACCCCCTGTAGCAGCTGACGAGCAGCGCGAGGCTGCGTTCGGCTGCGAAGCAGTCGTGAAACCAGGCAGTGCGGTGTGTCAGGCACACCTTGCACAGAGGAATTACGACTGCTTCGCAGCCGAACGCAGCCTCGCGCTGCTCGTCAGCTGCTACACGAGACTGCACATAAATGCTCATCCCCGGTTAAACTCCATGCTCTTTTCAAGGAGTTCATATGAGTTATTACCAGCCGGGCATTCTCGCCACCCCCGTTCCGCCTCAAGCCCGCCATATGTTCTTCGCCCTCGAATGCGCCGAAGCATTGCCAGTCGCGCTCGACAACTTGATGCAACTGGTGGACGGGAAATCGGCTGTCGTCGGTTTCGGCGAATCGCTGGTCAAGGCGTTGCACGCGCAGGTTGACGGCCTGCGAGCCTTTCCGGCGTTGACCGGTGTTGGCGTCGATAACCCGTCGACGCAACACGCATTGTGGTGCTGGCTGCACGGCGTCGACCGTGGCGAATTGCTCAATCGCAGCCAGGCCATCGAAGCCGCTCTGGCGCCGGCCTTGCGCCTGGTGCAGATGAACGAAACCTTTCGCCACATGAGCGGCCACGACCTGACCGGTTACGAAGACGGCACCGAAAACCCGCACGATGAAGCCGCCGTCGCCGCCGCCCTGTTGGGCGAGGGCGCTGAGGGCCTGGTCGGTGGCAGCTTTGCCGCGATCCAGCAGTGGCAGCATGACCTCAAGGGCTTCCACGCGATGCCGTCCCATGAGAAAGACAACATCATGGGCCGTCGTTTGAGCGACAACGAAGAACTCGACGACGCGCCGGTCTCGGCCCACGTCAAGCGCACCGCCCAGGAAAGCTTCGCGCCCGAGGCGTTTGTGGTCCGTCGTTCAATGCCATGGATCGAAGGTGATCGCGCAGGCCTGATGTTCCTCGCGTTTGGCTTTTCCCTCGACGCCTTTGAAGCGCAACTGCGGCGCATGAGCGGTCTGGAAGACGGCATCACCGACGGCTTGTACCGCATCAGTCGCCCGATCACGGGCGGCTACTACTGGTGCCCGCCGCTCAAGGACGGTCGCCTGGACCTGCGCGCCTTGCGCATCGGCTAACCCTCGGGACGTGATGATGGACGTGGTGCGTTGGGGCATGATCGGTTGCGGCAGTGTCGCCGAGCGCAAGAGCGGGCCAGCCTTTTACAAGGCCCCCGGTTCAGCGCTGATGGCGGTGATGGGGCGGCGCCTGGACGCGGTGACGGATTACGCCACGCGCCATGGCATCGCCCGGGTGTACACCGACGCGCAAGCACTGATCGACGATCCCGAGGTGGACGCGGTGTACATCGCCACGCCGCCCGACAGTCATCACGCCTACAGCCTGTTGGTGGCCGCTGCCGGCAAACATTGCTGCGTCGAAAAACCGATGTCGCTGAATGCCGGGCAAAGTCGCGAGATGCAAAAGGTCTTTGCCGACGCCGGATTGCACCTGTTCGTTTCCTACTACCGACGCTCGTTGCCGCGCTTTCAGCAAGTGCGGCAGTGGCTGGATGCGGGGCGAATCGGTGAGGTCCGGCACCTGACCTGGACACTCACCAAAGCAGCGTCGCCGGTTGATTTGGCCGGCACGGACAACTGGCGCACGGACCCGCGTGTTGCCGGTGGCGGCTACTTCGCCGACCTCGCCAGCCACGGGTTTGACCTGTTTCAGTACCTGCTCGGTGACATCACCGACGTTGCCGGTTTCACCGCGCGACAGGCCGGGTTGTATGCCGCCGAAGATGCGGTCAGCGCCAGTTGGCGGTTTGCCTCGGGGGCGACGGGCATGGGTTGCTGGAACTTCGTGGCGGATCGGCGCGAGGATCGCGTCGAGCTGATCGGCAGCCGGGGGCGGATCCGTTTCTCGGTGTTCGATGAGCACCCGGTGCAACTTGATGCGGATGAGCAACTCAGCCTGAGCATCGACCATCACGAACACATCCAGTGGCACCACGTGCTGGGCATGAACGCGCACATTCGGGGTGACACGCAGCACCCGGCAGTCGCCGGGGAAGCGTTGAAAACCGATTGGGTGATGGACCAGATCCTCAAGCGCACCTGAACCAAGTCGATGTAGCAGCTGCCGAGCACCGCGAGGCTGCGTCCGGCTGCGCAGCAGTCGCAAACCCTGCATGCAAGGTTAGCCAGACACACTGAGTCATCAGATTTCACGACTGCTACGCAGCCGGACGCAGCCTCGCGGTGCTCGGCAGCTGCTACAGAGGTTCGGGTGTGTCCAACGCATCTAACCTTATGCTCAAACAGTATTTCTCAACCCTCCTGCAGGCTCTCTAAGATCACGTTATAACTCGTTATAACAAGTGATCTGCCATGACTGATAACGTTCTATCCCTGAGCAGCATCCCGTTGCACACCCAACTGCGGGACATATTGCGCGCTCGCATCCTCGACGGTGAATACCCGCAAGACAGCCAGATGCCTTCCGAAAGCGAGCTCGGCTCGTTGTTCAAAGTCAGCCGCATCACCGTGCGCCAGGCCCTGGGGGATCTGCAAAAGGAAGGGCTGATCTTCAAGATCCACGGCAAAGGCACCTTCGTCGCCAAACCGAAAACCTTCCAGAACGTCAGCACCCTGCAAGGCCTGGCCGAATCCATGACCGGTCGCGGCTATGAGGTGATCAACCGCCTGCGCAGCTTCAAATTCATCGCCGCCGACAAACTCGTCGCCGAGCGTTTAGAGGTGGCCGAAGGTGAAATCGTGGCGCAGATCAAACGGGTTCGTTTGATCAACCGCGAACCGATTTCGCTGGAAATCACCTACCTGCCCAGAGCCCTCGGCGAACGCCTGGAGAAGGCTGATCTGGTCACCCGCGACATTTTCCTGATCCTCGAAAACGACTGCGGCCTGGCCCTCGGTCACGCCGACCTGGCCATTGATGCCGTCTTGGCCGACAGCGATCTGACCCGTGCACTGAACGTCGAACCGGGCTCGCCCATCATGCGCATCGAACGACTGACCCACGATGCAAACGGTCGGCCGGTGGACTTCGAACACCTTTACTACCGCGGCGATGCCTTCCAGTACCGCTTGCGAATCGACCGGCAAAAAGGGGCACAGGCATGACGCGCAGCTCTACAACCAGAAGCACCCTCGAACAGGAATACGACATCGTCGTGATCGGCGGCGGCACCGCAGGACCGATGGCGGCGATCAAGGCCAAGGAACGCAACCGCGATCTGCGCGTGTTGTTGATCGACAAGGCCAACGTCAAACGCAGCGGCGCGATCAGCATGGGCATGGACGGCCTGAATAACGCGATCGTTCCCGGCCACTCGACGCCGGAGCAGTACACCAAGGAAATCACCATCGCCAATGACGGCATCGTCAATCAGGCGGCGGTGTACGCCTATGCCACGCACAGTTTTGAAACCATCGAGCAGCTAGACCGCTGGGGCGTGAAGTTCGAAAAGGACGAAACCGGCGACTACGCGGTGAAAAAAGTCCATCACATGGGCGCCTACGTGCTGCCGATGCCGGAAGGGCATGACATCAAAAAGGTTTTGTATCGCCAGTTGAAACGCGCACGGGTGAGCATCACCAATCGCCTGGTCTGCACCCGATTGCTGACGGATGAAGAGGGCGCGGTCAACGGCGTGATGGGGTTCGACTGCCGCACCGCCGACTTCCATGTGATCAAGGCCAAAGCGGTGATCCTGTGCTGCGGCGCCGCCGGACGTCTGGGTTTGCCGGCCTCGGGCTACCTGATGGGCACCTACGAAAACCCGACCAATGCCGGCGACGGTTATGCCATGGCGTATCACGCCGGGGCCGAACTGGCGAACCTGGAATGCTTCCAGATCAACCCGCTGATCAAGGATTACAACGGCCCTGCCTGCGCGTACGTCACCGGTCCGTTGGGCGGCTACACCGCGAATAACAAGGGCGAGCGCTTCATCGAGTGCGACTACTGGAGCGGCCAGATGATGTGGGAATTCCACCAGGAACTCGAAAGCGGCAACGGCCCGGTGTTCCTCAAACTCGATCACCTGGCCGAGGAAACCATCCAGAACATCGAAGAGATCCTGCACAGCAACGAACGCCCGAGTCGCGGCCAGTTCCACGCCAATCGTGGCACTGACTACCGCACGCAGATGGTCGAGATGCACATTTCCGAGATCGGTTTTTGCAGCGGGCATTCGGCGTCGGGCGTGTGGGTCAACGAACGGGCGGAGACTTCGGTGAAGGGGTTGTACTCGGCGGGTGACATGGCGGCAGTGCCGCACAACTACATGCTCGGTGCGTTCACTTACGGTTGGTTTGCCGGCACCAACGCGGCGGATTTCGTCGCCGGGCGCGAGTTCTCAGCCGTCGATGCCCAACAAATCGAGACGGAGAAACAAAGGGTTTACGCACCGCTGGACCGCGAACACGGTCTGCCACCCGCGCAAGTCGAGTACAAGATGCGGCGCTTTGTGAACGACTACCTGCAACCGCCGAAAGTGACCAAGAAAATGCAGATCGGCCTGCAACGCTTCAGTGATATCCAGCGCGATCTCGATCAGATCAAAGCCCACAACGCCCACGAACTGATGCGCGCCATGGAAGTCAGCATGATCCGCGACTGCGCCGAAATGGCCGCAAGGGCCTCGCTGTTCCGCGCTGAAAGCCGCTGGGGGCTTTACCACTATCGCGTCGATCACCCGCAACGCAATGACAGCGACTGGTTCTGCCATTGCCACCTGAAGAAGGATGAAAACGGCTTGATGAGCAGTTTCAAGAAAGCCGTCGAACCTTACATCATCGCGCTGGACGTCGATGAAATGCAGGCCTACGACCGGCTGCGCGTGGGCGCCTTTGCGGCCTGAGCTAAACACAAGAGAGAGACCGAAAATGGCCTATCAACCCCAGGAAATCTTCTTCCGCTCCAACGCGCCCGTCACGGTCGATGAGGATCTTTGCATCGCCCACAAAGGCTGCACCGTGTGCGTCGACGTCTGCCCGATGGACCTGCTGGCGATCAACCCGGCCACGCAAAAAGCCTACATGGCCTTCGACGAATGCTGGTACTGCATGCCGTGCGAAAAGGACTGTCCGACTGGCGCTGTGAAAGTTGAAATTCCTTACCTGTTGCGCTGAATGGTCGGACGCCATCGCGGGCAAGCCCGGCTCCCACAGGTTTCTTTGGTGTCTGCAAAATTTTGGATTCAGCACAAATCACTGTGGGAGCCGGGCTTGCCCGCGATGAGGCCGCCACAGACAACAAAAAGCCATCCGGCAACACCGGACGCCAGCTTCAAACCACCCCTCGTTTCCCACCACGCCCTGATCGTGGCGGAGACGAACATCCTATAAATGATTCGAGGGGAAACACTTATGTTGCGTGCAGCTTTAGCCGGTCTGGTACTGGCCTCATTCACCCTGTCGGCGTCGGCCGAAACCATCCGCATTGCCATTGGCACCCAGGACACCACGATCAATTGCGCCGCTGGCGGACTGTTGATTCGTGAACTCGGGCTGCTCGACAAATACCTGCCCCACGACGGCCAGTACAAAGACGCGAAATACGAGGTCGAGTGGAAGAACTTCACCAGTGGCGCACCGCTGACTAACGAGATGGTCGCCGGAAAACTCGACTTCGGCGCCATGGCCGATTTCCCTGGCTCGTTCAACGGCGTGGCGTTCGAAACCGCCGGCAAGCACAGCCTGTTTATCAGCGTGCTCTCGGGCAGTATCAAGGGCAGCGGCAACGGCATCGTGGTGCCGAGCGCCTCGGGCGTGCAGTCGTTGGCGGAGTTGAAGGGCAAGACCATCTCGGTTCCGTTCGCCTCGACGGCCCATGGCATGTTGCTCCGCGCGGTGGCCGCTCAGGGTTGGGACCCGCTCAAAGACGTGAACATCATCGCCCAGCCGCCAGAAGTCGCAGGCTCGGCGTTGCAGGCCGGGAAGATCGACGCACATGCGGACTTCGTGCCGTTCGCCGAACTGTTCCCGAGCCGTGGTTTCGCCCGCAAGATTTACGACGGTGCCCAGGCCAATGCACCGACGTTCCATGGCGCGCTGGTGGATCAGGCGTATGCCAAAAAATACCCGGAAATTGTCGTCGCTTATCTGCGGGCGAGCATCGAGGCCAATCAGTTGCTCGCCGCTGAACCGGAGAAGTACAGCGAGTTGATCGCCCAAGTCACCGGGGTCGATGCCGAGGTCAATTACCTGTTCCACGGGCCGTTGGGCGTGCAGACCCGCGACCTGAGCTGGAAGCCGGAATACCGTCAGGCGGTAGGCACTGCTATCGACACCCTCAAGCTGTTGAAGAAGGCGGATCGCGGTCTCGATCTAAACACCTTTATCGACGATCAATACATCCGCGCCGCGTTCAAGGCGTCGAACCTCGACTACACCGCGCAACTGGCCAACTACGCGCAGACACCTCTGAAAGCCGTGGATGCAGCGAACGGGAAGGCGATCACTGACGTCAGCCATGTGGCGGAAATCTGGGTGCGCGGCGAGCCGAAAGTCCGCCAATACGCCTCGGCGCAAGCGGCATTCAGCGCCTTGGCCAGCCTCAAGCAGGAAGGCAAAAACATCCGCGCGGTGTATGCCCAGGCGAGCGACAGCGGGATCAAGTTGCTGGCGGATCAGGCGTGGTTTGCCAGTGATGCGCAAGGGCAGCTGAGCGCCTTCCTGCTCAAAGGCCAAGCCCAGCAGTTCGCCACGGCCCAGGGCGGCAAAGTCCTCGACTTCAGCGAAGCCACCACCCAGGCCGTTGCCGCACGCTAATTTCAGAACAGTGCAATTCCCTGTGGGAGCGGGCTTGCCCGCGATAGCGGTGGGTTAGACAACGTCAATGTTGACTGATCAGGCCTCATCGCGGGCAAGCCCGCTCCCACAGGGATCTCGATGGAGAGGAATTATTGTGTACGGATCCTATTTGCGCTGGCTCCCCAGGGCCATTTCACTGTTGGTGTGCCTGCTGTTCTGGCAACTCGCCGCCAGTGGCCACTGGAACCTTGGCCTGGTCACCTTCGCCAATGTGCCAACACCCTTGGCAGTCATTAACGCTGCCTTGAGCCTCGGCGACTCCGGCAAATTCGCCCAACACCTGAGCAGCAGCCTCAGCCGGGTCTTCGCCGGTTACCTCGCCGCGCTGATCGTCGGCATCGCCCTGGGTCTGGCCATCGGCCGCTCGAAATGGGCCGAAGATGTGCTGCTGCCACCCTTGGAGGTCCTGCGCCCGATTCCCGCCGTTGCCTGGATTCCATTGGCGATCCTGATGTTCCCGTCCTCGGAACTGTCGATGGTCTTCATCACCTTCACCGGGGCGTTGTTTCCGATTCTGCTCAACACCGTGCATGGCGTCGAAGGCGTCGACCCACGCCTGATCGCCTCGGCCCGAAGCCTGGGGGCAGGGCGGCGGGCGATCCTGCTGGAAGTAATCCTGCCCGGCGCCGCGCCAAGCATCATCACAGGCCTGGCCATCGGCATGGGCACTTCATGGTTTTGCCTGGTCACCGCCGAAATGATCTCCGGCCAATACGGCATCGGCTATTACACCTGGGAGTCGTACACCATCCAGAACTATGCCGACATCGTGGTCGGGATGTTGCTGATCGGTGTGTTGGGGATGGGCAGCAGCCTGCTGATCAAACGCCTCGGCGGGCTGTTCACGCCTTGGCACCGACCACGAGGAAAAGCCTGATGAGCGTGATGCAAACCCCGGAAGGGCGGATCGACATCCGCCAGTTGTCTATCGTTCTCGGCGACGGCGCACACGCTTTCGAAGCCGTGCAAGGTCTGGATTGCCAGATTGAAGTCGGGCAGTTCGTGTGCATTCTCGGGCCGTCCGGTTGCGGCAAGTCGACATTGCTCGGCGCACTGGCCGGGCACCTGCAACCGCGTGCCGGCAGTCTCAAGGTCGATGGTGCGCCAGTGTCGGGCCCGTCGCCGCAGCGCGGCATGGTGTTCCAGCATCACACGTTGTTTCCTTGGCGAACCGTGCGTGACAACGTCGCCTTCGGCCTGAAAATGCGTGGCATCGGCAAGGCCGAACGGCATCGCGCCGCCGATGAAATTCTTGCGTTGGTGGGGCTGGAAGGTTTTGCCGAACGCTGGCCGGATCAGCTCTCCGGCGGTATGCAGCAACGGGTGGAAATCGCCCGGGTGCTGATCAATCGCCCGCGCCTGTTGCTGATGGACGAACCCTTCGGTGCGCTCGACGCGCTGACTCGGCTGAACATGCAGGAACTGCTGCTGGACATCTGGACGCGGATCCGCACCACCGTGGTGTTCGTCACCCACGACATCGACGAAGCGCTGTTCCTCGCCGATCGCCTGCTGGTCATGAGCACTCGACCGGGCCGCATCATCGAAGACGTGCGTCTCGACTTTCCTCGGCCACGCACCACCGAACTGGTGACTAGCCCCGAATTTTCCCGCTTGAAGCGCCATTGCCTCGAATTACTGCGTCACGAAGACGGTCGGCAGCTACCGCGCCTGAACCCTCTCGGACTCCCTCCTGAAAACAAACTGCCGCGATTTGCCCTATGACCTCTCTATTCGATGTAACCGATAACGACGACATCCTTGCCCTGCAACCGCGCCTGACCGATGACGATCCCGGCGTGCGCCGCATCGCGCTGATTGAACTGGCCGACCTTGAAGAACCGGATGGCTTACTGTGGCTGGTGAATCGACTGGCCGAAGACCCCACCGAAGAAGTCCGCGCCGAGGCCGCCCGCTTGCTCGAAGCCTGGGAGGAAGAACCCGTGGTCGAAGCGCTGTGTCAGGCGCTGACCGATCCCTCGTTGACCGTGCAATCGGCCGCTGCACAAAGCCTCAGTTTGCTCAAAAGCGAAGCAGCGGGCCGGGTGATTCTGCCATGGACGGCGCATGCCGCGATCAGCGTGCGCATTGCCGCGTTCAGGGCGTTGCGTGAGTTGCGGTTTCCTGATGCCGCCGGTGCTGCAATCGTGGCGTTGAACGATGAGGACGCCAGTGTCCGGCGCGAAGCGGTCGGCGTACTCGGCTGGCTCAAGCAACTCGATGCCTTGCCGGCCCTGGCCCGATTGGCCAGTCAGGACCCGGACACCGAAGTTCGCCGCGCCGCCACCGGGGCCCTCGGTTTGGCATCCGACGCGCAAGTGCTGCCGGCGTTGCGCCAGGCATTACAGGACGACGCCTGGCAAGTGCGCGAAGAAGCCGCGACCACGCTGGGCAAAGTCGGTCACAGGGATGCTGGCGACGCCTTGGTCGAAGCCTTGAGCGATGATTACTGGCAAGTCCGCCTGCGTGCCACCCGCAGCCTCGGCCGCTTGCGTTACGCCCCGGCCCTCGACGCACTGATCGAATCCCTCGGCCACCGCATCAGCAACCTGCGCAAGGAAGCGGCGCTGGCCCTTGGCGAATTGAACGACAAAGGCGCCATCGCCGCCTTGCAGGCCGCGCAAGACGACGGCGACCCGGAAGTACGCAAAGCCGTGCGCATCGCCTTGAGTCAACTGCAATGAACCCGTTGGCCGTGGTCAATTCCCAGGGGAAACAGCAGCTGCGATTGAACTGGCCGGATGGGCGTGAACAGTGGCTGGGACATGCCGAGTTGCGGCGCCAATGCCCGTGCTCGCAGTGCCGGGCGTTTCGGCTGCAAGGGCTGACGGTAAAGGTTGATCCGCGCATTCGTGTGGTTGAACTCAATGCCCAGGGTTATGGCCTGCAACTGGTGTTCAGCGACGGCCACGAACGCGGCATCTACCCGTGGCCCTACCTGGCACAACTCATTTGCGAGTCTATTGAAATTTAATGTGGGAGCGGGCTTGCCCGCGATGGCGGACTGACATTCGGTATAGATGGTGAATGTAATGGCCTCATCGCGGGCAAGCCCGCTCCCACAGGGGGGATGTGCGCAGTCAGAAGGACTTGCTGACACTCGCCACTACGGTCGCACTGCACACGTCGTCAAACCCCCAGTTGCTGGCGCATTGGCTTTTCGACAGGTCGGTGTCGACGTAGCTCAAGCCCAGCATCACGCCGGCCAGTTCGTGGGTCAGTTTGACTTCCCATTCGCGGTACGAATCTTCGGCGTGGCCCGAGCTTGAGTACAGGTGCGGGTCCTTGAAGTCCATGTTGCCGTAGCGCAGTTTCAGGCCCGTGTCGTATGGCAATTGGGTTTCGTAACCGACATAGGTGTACAGCGAGTTCTGCTCGCTTTCGATGCCTGGCGCATCGTCGGAATAGTAGGCGCCGAACTTCACCCCGTAGACGCTGAGAATGCTGTAGACCTCGCTCTGGTTGAACTGGCTTTCTTTCGGGTATGAGTACTTGAGGTAACCGATGTCCAGATTGACGTCTTCGGTGGCTTCCCAAAACCAGCCGGCGTAGTAGTCGATTTCCTGGCGGGTTTTCAGGCCGCCACCGAAGTCGACGTTCGAACTCCAGGCCCCCACGTATAAACCCGTGCTGTGAGTGAGGGTCACGCCGGCCTGCACAGCGGGATCATTCTGAGTTTGTGAAATGCCGCGGGTGCGGTAATCGCTCGCCAGGGTCAGGTCCACCAGTACGGAAAAGTCATCATTGAGGACAATGGCCTGGCTGCTCAATGGCAGCAGGCTCAGGGATCCGAGGGCGAACAGGGTGAAAGCTTTCATGAATAAAGTCCCGATGTTGTGATTGTTTTATGGGCAGTTTTTTTACGCAAAGCTGCGCCGTGCCCCGGCGTTGAGCGCGGGGTCGGGCAGGGGTGACCGTGGATTTTTATTAGAGGGTGGGGGCGTAGACTTCGCGGCCGGCAAACCAGGTTTGCAGCACTTTTGTGTCGTGCAGGGCCTTGTTGTCGACGGTGAAAACGTCACGGTCCAGCACGATGAAGTCAGCCTGCTTGCCTGGGGTCAGCGAACCGATTTGTTTCTCCAAGCCAATGGTGCGCGCCGCGTTTGCGGTGTAGGCGTAGAACATCGTTTCGCGGTCGACGGCTTCTTTGGCATTCAGTACACCCAGCGGACCGACGCGGGTGATGGCCTGGGCCATGGCGTTCCACGGGTTGGGCGAGGACACCGGCCAGTCACTGGCGCCCGAAATCGTCGCGCCTTGTTTGAGCAGCGAATGCGCCGGGTATTGGTAACGGAAGGCGAGGGCGCTGACGTAAGGCTTGATCATGTCCGTGGTGTAGTCGTCGGCCGAGGCCCACAGCAGTTGCATCGAGGCGATGACGTTGAGCGGTTTGAACCGTGCAAACTCTTTCGGATTGACGATTTGCAAGTGCGTGATCGAGTGCGTCACGCCGCTCTGGCGATCCTTGCGTGCCTGAGCGATGCCGTTCAGCGCCTCACGCACCGCGCGATCGCCGATCGCATGGATGTGCACCAGCCAGCCGCGCTGGTCGATGGCGCTGACCAGTTCGCCGAAATGCTTCGGATCGATCAGCAATTCACCTTGTTTGTGCGAGTTGCTGTAAGGGTCGATCATTGCCGCGCTCTGGGCCGGGAATTCGATCACGCCGTCGGCGAAAATCTTCACGCCCGGCAGGGTCAGGTTCGGGATGCCCTGGAATTGCTGGCGAACCTTGTCCAGCGTATCGAGATCGGCCGGCACGCTTTTCGAGTTGGCCACCAGCAGGGCGGCCACGTGGACGCTCATGTCACCGCTTTCGGCCAGCGCCTTATAGGCCGGGAGCACGCCAACGGTTTTTTCCGTGGGTTTGAGTGCGAACAGCGGTTCGCCGGGCGCGGCATTGGCGGCGGGGTCCATCCACGCCGTGATGCCGAAGCTGTTGTTGTAGCGCACGGCCGATTGGGCGGCTTTGAGCATATCGGCGGTGCTCGGCACCGGCATTTTCGAGGACACCCGGTCCCACCCGGCGTCCACCAGGAAACCGTTGGGGGTGCCATCGGCGCGCTTGCCAATGGTGTCGACTTCGGCGGCGGGCAATGACTTGAGCAACGCGGCATCGACGCCGGCGCGCTTGAGCATGAAGTCGTTGGCCCAGGCCGTGTGGTGGTCGCTGCCGGTGAACACCACGGGCACATCAGCCCATTCACCGGTGTTGAATTTTTTGCCCAGGGCCTCGGCCTGCGCCCAGTAAACCGAGCTCATGCCGGCCACGGTCAGTACATCGCCGTGTTTGGCCTTACCGTCGTCACGCCAGCCGCGCAGGCGTTTTTCCAGTTCGTCGAGCTCGACCACCTCGTCTTCCATGTTGGCCACGACCATTTCCAGGCCGCCGAAAATCGCATGGGAATGGGTGTCGATCAGACCGGGCATCAGGGTTTTACCGCCCAGATCCACCACTTTTGTTTCCGGTGTGATCAAGGCTTTGATCTGCGCATCGCTGCCCACTTGCAGCACCTTGCCGTCTTGTACTGCCAGCGCCTGCACCTTCGGTTGGGTGCGGTCAGCGGTGAAAATCTTGCCATTGATCAGCACCAGGTCGGTGGCTGCCATGGCTTCCATCGAGGCAAAACTCACTGCGGCCATCAATAGATTCGGGATGAATCTTTTCATTGAATGTTTCCTTGTTATTGCGTCTGATGGCCAGATTAGTGGCTGCTTGTGCGCAGCAGAACGCCTTCCTCACGAAAAACGTTTTTGCCGGAATGGAAAAAGTATGGACAAGCTGGGTGCGTTGAAAATGTTCGTGGTCACGGCGCAACTCGGCAGCTTCAGCCGTGCCGCCGAGCAGCTGGGTAAAACCCCGTCGGCCCTGACCAAAGCGGTCAATCACCTGGAAGCCGAGCTCGGCGCCCGGTTGTTCGAGCGCAGCACTCGACGGATTCTGTTGACCGAGTCCGGGCGGCTTTATCTGGAAACCGCGCGCCAGGTGTTGCAGCGGCTGGAGGAGGCGGGTGAGGAAATCGAGCAATTGCAGCATGGCCTGCGCGGCAATCTGAAAATCACCGCGCCGCTGGCCTATGGACAGGCGTTTCTCGATCAAGTGTGTGGCGGCTTTCTGGAGCAATACCCGCAGATCAATCTGCAAGTGGACTTGTGCGATGAGTTCGTCAATTTGTTGGAAAGCGGTTACGACCTCGCCTTGCGCGAAGGCCACGACGACTTGCCGGGGCTGATTGCTCGCGTTGTCGGCAGTAATCGCCTGGCCCTGTGTGGCAGCCCGGCTTATCTGGCGCGTAAAACGCTGCCTGTCACCCCACAAACCCTGGATGACCACGAATGGCTGTTGTACCGCCATCCGTTGCTCAGTCGCGAATTCTGGTGGGTCGAACGCGACGGGCAGCGTCTGAGCCTGCCTCAACCGGTTTCACCGCGACTGCGCAGCGACAATTACGACCTGTTGCTGGCCAACGCGCTGGCCGGGCGCGGTTTGCTGCACACGCCGTTGTGGAGCGCCGCGCCATACCTTGCCGACGGCCGGCTGGTGCGGCTGATGGCCGACTATGACATCGACCCGGACAGCTTTGGCCCGCACATTCTGGCGGTGTACCCGAGCCACCGCCGGGCAACCGCGAAGGTCTTGGCGTTTATCGACTACATCGCAGGTTTTCTGGCGTCTCGCGGCTTGAATGAAGACGGCGGCAGTTGAGTTTTCATTTACACACTGACCGGGCCCCTGTAGCAGCTGTCGAGTGAAACGAGGCTGCGATCTTCTACAGACCCAATCGCAGCCTCGTTTCACTCGACAGCTGCTACAGGGCTCCTACACATAATTCCTACACGGCGCCTACAAGTCCTTGTCATGGAAATGCCAAAAGAGTACAAATGTACTCCATGACAAACCTTACTCCCCGTCGTACCGCCATCCTGACGTTTATCCGCGACCGAATCGCGGAGCACGGTCAGTCCCCGAGCCTTGCTGAAATCAGCGAGGCGTTCGGTTTTGCCTCTCGCAGCGTGGCGCGCAAGCATGTGCTGGCGCTGACCGAGGCCGGTTTCATCGAGGTCAACCCGCATCAGGCCCGTGGCATTCGCCTGCTCGGGCAACCGGCGCGCCCCGAGTTGCTGGACATTCCGGTACTCGGCCGGGTGGCGGCCGGTGCGCCCATCGGTGCCGACGCCGAGGTGCACAGCCGTTTGCTGCTCGACCCGGCAATCTTTTCGCGGGTGCCGGATTACATGCTGCGGGTTCAGGGCGATTCGATGATCGGGGACGGCATTCTCGATGGCGATCTGGTGGGCGTGCGGCGCAACCCCGAGGCGATCAACGGCCAGATCGTCGTGGCGCGGCTGGACGGTGAAGTCACCATCAAGCGTTTCGAGCGGGTCGGCGACACGGTTCGCCTGTTGCCACGCAACCCGGCGTATCAGCCGATCATCGTGCAGCCCGGTCAGGATCTCGCCATCGAAGGGGTGTTCTGCGGTCTGGTGAGGCAAGGGTGATGGGCGCCGTCGTTGCGCTGGATACGCTGTTCAATGGCGGCCAGGTCTGGAAGGGCCGGCCTGCGCCACCGGCCGTCAGCCCGCAACCCACCGGGCATGCCGCGCTGGATGCGGCGCTGCCCACCGGAGGCTGGCCGGAAGCGGCGCTGACCGAAATCCTCCTGGCCGGGCAGGGGGTGGGTGAATTGCAACTGGTGTGGCCAGCGCTGGCGCGGTTGTCGGCGGCGGGCGAGCGCATCGTGCTGGTGGCGCCGCCGTATGTGCCGTATCCACAAGCGTGGCAGAACGCCGGGGTCGATCTGCGCCAGTTGTCGATCATCCAGGCCAGCGAGCGCGATGCCTTGTGGGCCGCGGAGCAATGCCTGCGTTCAGGCAGTTGCGGCGCCGTATTGTGCTGGCCGCACAAGGCCGATGACCGGGCGTTGCGTCGCTTGCAGGTGGCGGCGGAAACCGGTTCGACCCTGGCGTTTGCCTACCGCTCGCTCCATGAAGCGATCAACCCGTCGCCCGCCGCCCTGCGCATCGCCATCGACGCCAACCCCGCGCAATTGCGCGTGCTCAAGTGCCGGGGCGGGCTGGCGCGCTCGGCGCCGATTGCCTTCCCCGTGGGGCATTGAGGTTGCCATGCGCTGGGTCTGTATTCTCTTCCCGCAATTGGCGCTGGACGCGGTGCTGCGTCAGCGCCCCAATCCCGAGGCGCCGCTGGCCCTGCTGACCGGCCCGGCGCAGCGTCGGGTGTTGCAAGCGGTCAACGCCTCGGCGCGGGCATTGGGCCTGCGCCCAGGCCAGTCGATGACCGCCGCGCAAGCCTTGAGCAAAGGCTTTGCCACGGCCGAATACGACGCCGCCGAGATCGAGCACTGGCAACAGTTTCTGGCGGCGTGGGCCTATCGGTTCAGCTCCCAGGTGAGCGTCCATTACCCGCGTGCCGTGGTGTTTGAAATCGAATCCAGCCTGGGGCTGTTCGGGCCCTGGCCAACGTTTGAGGCGCGGTTGCGCGCCGAGCTCGGCGAGCTGGGTTTTCGCCATCGGATTGTCGCGGCGCCCAACCCGGTGGCCGCGCGGGTACTGGCCAACGTGTATGACGGGCTGGTGGTGCCGGACAACGACGCCTTGCAGCACCATCTCGGGCAATTGCCCGTCGACCGCATCGCCTTGGAGCCCGCAGTGGCCACGGCGTTGTCGCGCATGGGCTTGCGCACCTTGAGTCAGGTGCAGGCGCTGCCACGACAAAGTCTGGCCCGGCGTTTCGAAGCCCAGGTGCTCAAGCACCTGGACGCGCTGTTCGGTGAACGGCGCTTGGCCCTGGCGTTCTACCTGCCGCCGGACCGTTTCGACGTGCGCATCGAGCTCAACTTCGACGTGCAGTCGCATCAGGCGCTGCTGTTTCCGTTACGCCGATTGACCGGCGATCTGTCGGCATTTCTCTGCGGTCGGGACAGCGGTGTGCAGCGTTTCGACCTGCACCTGGAACACGCCGGTTTGCCGGACTCGGTGATCAAGGTAGGCCTGCTCAGCGCTGAGCGCGATCCGGCGATGCTCTTCGAACTGGCCCGGGGGCGGCTGGAGCAGGTGCAGGTCGACGCCCCGGTGCGCGGTTTTCGGTTGTGCGCCGAAGACTTGCCCAGCTTCGTCCCCCAGCGCCAGGAACTGTTCGACGACCGGCCGCAGCAGTCCTTGCCGTGGGAGCAATTGCGCGAACGCTTGCGTGCGCGGCTTGGGGATGACGCGGTGCAGGGCTTGCGCTTTCAGGCCGACCACCGGCCGGAGTGCGCGTGGCAGGCGCGGGCCGACAACCAACGCTGCACAGGGTTGCCAGGTGTGCTGCGTCCGGGCTGGTTGCTGACGGAACCGCAGGCGATCCACGAAGGTTCGACGCGCATCCTCATGGGCCCGGAACGCATCGAGTCGGGCTGGTGGGACGGTGACGACGTGCGCCGCGACTACTACCTGATCGAAACCCGTTCCGGCCAGCAGGGTTGGGCTTATCGTGCGGTCGGCGAGAGCGGTCCTCTGTGGCTGCAAGGCTGGTTTGCATGAGCATCGACTATGCCGAGTTGCACTGCCTGTCGAACTTCAGCTTCCAGCGCGGGGCTTCCAGTGCCCTTGAACTCTTTCAACGCGCCAAAAAGCACGGCTATCAAGCGTTGGCGATTACCGATGAATGCACGCTGGCCGGCACCGTCCGCGCCTGGCAAGCCGCCAAGTCGGTGGAGCTGCCGCTGATTATTGGCAGCGAAATCCGCATCGACGGCGGCCCGAAACTGGTGCTGCTGGTGGAGAGCCTTGAGGGGTATCAGACCCTGTGTCGCCTGATTACCCGGGCGCGCCGCCGCACGCAGAAAGGCCAGTACCAAGTGCTGCGCGAAGACTTCAGCGAACCGATGCCGGGGCTGTTGGCGTTGTGGGTGCCAGACGCTGTCGATGACGTCGAACCGGGCCTCTGGCTGCAACAGACCTTCGCCGAACGCCTGTGGCTGAGCGTCCAGTTGCATTGCGGCCAGGACGATACCCGGCGCCTGGAGGCGCTGTTGACCCTGGCGCGGGAGTTGCGGATCCCTGCGGTGGCCAGCGGCGATGTGCACATGCACACCCGTGGCCGCCGCGCCTTGCAGGACACCATGACGGCCATCCGTCATCACCTGTCGGTGGCCGAGGCCGGGTTGCGGCTTCACCCCAATGGCGAGCGGCATGTGCGCAGCCTTGATGTGTTGCAATCGATCTACCCGCCAGCCTTGCTCGATGAAACGCTGACCATTGCCCGGCGCTGTACCTTCGACCTTGGCCAGTTGCGCTATCAGTATCCCCGGGAGTTGGTGCCGCAAGGGCACAGCGCCGCGTCCTGGCTGCGCGAACTGACCGAGCGCGGCCTTCGCGAACGCTGGCCCGAAGGGGCGAGCGAGAAGGTGCGCGGGCTGATCGATAAGGAACTGAAGCTGATCGCCGAACTGGGCTACGAAAGCTATTTCCTGACGGTTCAGGACATCGTCGCTTTCGCCCGGCGCGAAAAAATTCTCTGTCAGGGCCGGGGCTCGGCGGCCAACTCGGCGGTGTGTTTCGCCTTGGGCATCACCGAGATCGACCCGGACCGGATGAACATGCTGTTCGAGCGTTTTCTCTCCAAGGAGCGCAACGAGCCGCCGGACATTGATGTGGACTTCGAGCACGAACGTCGCGAAGAAGTCTTGCAGTACGTGTTTGCGCGTTACGGCCGTACGCGCGCGGCGTTGACGGCGGTGGTCAGCACCTATCACGCGGCCGGCGCGGTGCGTGACGTGGCCAAGGCGTTGGGGTTGCCGCCGGATCAGATCAACGCCCTGGCCGATTGCTGCGGTCACTGGAGTGATGCAACGCCGCCCGTGGAGCGCCTGCTCGAAGGCGGGTTCGACCCCGAAAGCCCGGTGCTGCGTCGAGTCCTGAGCCTGACACAACAGTTGATCGGTTTCCCCCGGCACTTGTCCCAGCACCCCGGTGGCTTCGTCATTTCTGAGCAACCGTTGGACAGCCTCGTGCCGGTGGAAAACGCCGCCATGGCCGAGCGCACGATCATTCAGTGGGACAAGGACGACCTGGACGCGGTCGGGTTGCTCAAAGTGGATATTCTGGCGCTGGGGATGCTGAGCGCGATCCGCCGTTGTTTCGATCTGCTGCGTCGCCATCGAGGCCTTGACCTGAGCCTGGCGACGATCCCGTCCGAGGACCCGGCCACCTACGACATGATTGGCCGTGCCGACACCATCGGTGTCTTCCAGATCGAATCCCGGGCACAGATGTCGATGTTGCCCCGGCTCAAACCGCGCAAGTTCTATGATCTGGTGATCGAGGTGGCGATCGTTCGCCCCGGCCCTATCCAGGGCGGAATGGTCCATCCGTATCTGCGCCGTCGAAACAAGGAAGAGCCCGAAAGCTATCCCTTCGAAGAATTGAAGGAGGTGCTCAAACGCACCCTTGGCGTGCCGCTGTTCCAGGAACAGGTCATGCAGATCGCCATCGTCGCCGCCGACTACAGCCCCGGCGAGGCCGATCAGTTGCGGCGTTCCATGGCCGCCTGGAAGCGCCATGGCGGGTTGGAGCCGCACAAGGATCGACTGGCCGCCGGGATGAAGAAAAACGGCTACACGGCCGAATTCGCCGCGCAGATATTCGAACAGATCAAGGGGTTTGGCAGCTACGGGTTTCCCGAGTCCCACGCCGCCAGTTTCGCCTTGCTGACTTACGCCAGTTGCTGGTTGAAATGCCATGAGCCGGCGGCCTTCGCCTGTGCGCTGATCAACAGCTGGCCAATGGGGTTCTACAGCCCGGATCAGATTCTGCAAGACGCGCGCCGGCATCATTTGCAGATTCGCCCGGTGGATGTGCGCGCCAGTGACTGGGATTGCAGCCTGGAGCCGATCATCGGCGCGCAACCGGCGATTCGCATGGGGTTGCGGATGATCAAGGGCTTTCGCGAAGACGATGCCCAGCGTATTGAAGTGGCCCGCTCGCGTGGGCTGTTTGTCGACATCGCCGACCTTGGTCAGCGCGCACGGCTCGATGCCCGCGCCCAGGAACAACTGGCCGATGCCGGTGCGTTGCGGGGGTTGGCCGGTGACCGGCATCGTGCTCGCTGGGAGGTGGCGGGGGTGCAAAAGCAACTCGGTTTGTTTGCCGGCCTGCCAAGTCAGGAGGAGGACGCGGTGGCATTGCCCAAACCCACGGTCGGCGAAGACCTGCAAGCGGATTACGCCAGTGTCGGCACCACTCTGGGGCCGCATCCGCTGGCGTTGCTGCGCGGTGAACTGAAAGCCCGGCGCTGCCGCAGTTCGCAAGAGCTGATGGCGGTGGAACACGGGCGGCCGGTCAGCATCGCGGGCCTGGTGACGGGGCGGCAACGGCCAGGCACTGCCAGTGGCGTGACGTTCGTGACCCTGGAAGACGAGTTCGGCAATGTCAACGTGGTGGTCTGGCGCGACCTGGCCGAGCGGCAACGCCAGGTGCTGGTCGGCTCGCAGCTGCTCAAGGTCGATGGCCGCTGGGAAAAGGAAGGCGAGGTCCGCCACCTGATTGCCGGACGCTTGAGCGACCTGAGTGCATTGCTCGACGGCATCACCGTGCACAGCCGGGATTTCCGCTGACCTTTGGCTAGAGGGGCATCCTCGCCACAAGTGCCCGGAGGATTTGAATCAGCTATACCTCTATGAAACGAATTGCGTGCGCAATGCTCGAAACAAACGGGTGTCAATGACCGGGATAGAGCCAATCGATGCAGTTTCTAGACGAAAGCCACGGGTGTGCTGGCTGGAACGGTGAAATGGCCGGGCGTATTCGCGCCTTCGACTGGTGCCAGACCGAACTGGGCAGCCTCGACACCTGGCCCGCAAGCCTGTGCAGTTCTGTGCAATTGATGCTGGCTTCACCCCTGCCGATGGTGATGCTGTGGGGCCGCACCGGGTACATGATCTACAACGATGCCTACTCCCGATTCGCCGGTGGCCGCCATCCCTATCTGTTGGGTTCCCCGGTGGAAATGGGCTGGCCGGAAGTCGCCGAGTTCAATCGGCATGTGGTCAATACCTGCCTGGCGGGCGGCACCTTGTCCTATAGCAATAAAGAACTGGTGTTGCTGCGCGACGGCGTTCCCGAAGACGTCTGGCTGGACCTCTATTACAGCCCGGTGGCCGACGATAGTGGCAAGCCGGCCGGTGTCATGGCGATGGTGGTCGAGACCACGGGCCATGTGATGTCCGAACGCCGCCGCCAGGCTGCCGAAGATGCCTATCGCGCCGACAACGAACGGGTTCGCCTGGCGCTCAATGCCGGAGCCTTGCTGGGTTCGTTCGTCTGGGACATCAAGGCCAACAAGCTGTCTGGCGACGAGCGCTTTGCCCGCACCTTCTGCTATCCCGCCGATCAGGACCTGAGCAACCTGCCCACGGAGGTTGCCGAAGCGCAGATCCATCCCGACGATCTCGGTTGGGTAAAGGAGCAGGTTAATAAATCGGTAGAAACCGGTGAGTCGTTCAATGCCGAATATCGTGTCCTGCGCCCGGACGGCAGTTACCTGTGGGTGCAGGCGAGCGGCGGTTGCGAGTTCAATGAGCAGGGCGAGCCGTTCCGCTTTCCCGGCGTCTTGATCGACATCCATGAACGCAAGACTGCCGAAGATTCGTTGCTCAGGTTCACGCGTAACCTGGAGCAACGTGTGGCGGATGAAGTCGACGCGCGGCTGGCCGCCGAAGAGCAACTTCGCCAATCACAGAAACTCGAAGCCATCGGCGGTCTCACCGGTGGCGTCGCCCACGACTTCAATAATTTGTTGCAGGTGATCGCCGGCAACCTGCACTTGCTGGCGCGGCATGAACCGGACAATGCCAACGTACAGCGCCGGGTCAATGCCTCGATTGCCGCCGTCGAACGTGGCGCAAAATTGTCTTCGCAATTGCTCGCGTTCGCCCGTCGCCAGCCACTGTCACCCGCTGTGTGCCATCCACGGCAGATTTTCGACGGCCTCGCGGAGCTGTTGCAGCGGGCGTTGGGGGAAACCATTCAGATCAACGTCAGTGCCCCGCAGGATCCCTGGCACATCTTTGTTGATCGCAATCAACTGGAGAACGCCATTCTCAATCTGGCAATCAATGCCCGTGACGCCATGAAAGGTGAGGGGACCATCGGTCTGAGTGCCGAACACATCGTCCTCGACTCAACGTTTTGTGCGGGCAAGGGCATTGTTGCCGGCGACTACGTCTGCGTTTCGGTGACAGACGCCGGTATCGGCATGCCACCGCAGGTGCTTGCCCAGGCCTTCGAGCCGTTTTTCACCACCAAGGCAGATGGCCAGGGAACGGGGCTGGGGTTGAGCATGGTGTTCGGTTTCGTCAAACAGAGCGGCGGGCACATCGAGATTTCCAGCACTGAGGGGCAGGGCACTCGGGTTCAGTTGTATTTCCCACGCAGCCTGCGCCCGTTGCCCAGCGAAACGACGCCGCTTGATGCGCAGCACCGCGGCGGCCATGAAACCATTCTGGTGGTTGAAGACAACGAAGCGGTACGCGCCTCGGCGGTGGAGTTGTTGTGCGAAGAGGGTTACCACGTCTTGACGGCCGCCAACGGCGACCAGGCGATGCAGATATTGCTGGAGGGGGCGGCCGTGGAGTTGATTTTCACTGACGTGGTCATGCCTGGCCTGATCAAAAGCGCGGACCTGGCCGCGTGGGCCAAAGTGCAAATTCCCCCGGTGGCGGTGTTGTTCGCCTCGGGCCATACCCGCGACATTATCTCGCGCAACCACCTACTCAGCCCCGACACGCATTTGCTGAGCAAGCCCTACGGGCCCCAAGCGCTTACCCGAATGGTTCGCACCGTCCTTAATGGTTGAACTCCTTTGCTCAAGCTTTACCGTATTTGCGACAGGACGACGAACGGGCACCGCTGGTCTGACAGGTGGTCGACAGAACCCGGTATCCGAGGCCATTCTGATAGTTGGTAAGCGCAATTGATCGCGTTTGCTACCGATCATCAAACGGAGGTGTTCCATGCCGGTGTCCCATGACCTGTATCAGGACTTAAAGCTTTCAAAGGAAGAGATCCAGCAAAAACGCACCAAGGATCCGTTACTGGATTCGCTGATCAACAAATATTCCCAGGCGGACGCCGATGTGGTGAAGGCCGAGACCGCGACATCCGATGCGCCCAGCGATGATGTGCTGAAGAAGCTCAAGGAGAAGCGCGTGCAGGTCAAGGACAAGATCGTCGCACAATTGCAGGCGAAGTCCTGAGGCGCCGAATCGAGCCACCGACGACCGGTGACGCAAAATTTGGAACGACGTAAAAACCGGCACCTCGAAAGTCAGTAGTCATCGTTATCGACTCCCTGAGAGGTGCCTTATGACCCGTCCCCCTATCCCCGGCAAAGCCAAATACCCCAGCGAAGAGCAGGGCGGCTATGACCCGATTCCGACGCATCCCCAGCCGTTGAGCCCGAACCGCATCACGACCCATCCGAATGAAGAGGATGACGACACTGCGCGCAAGCACGACGAAACCGCTGACGCCCCAGATTCCGAATAACCCACACAAACCCCTGTGGGAGCCGGGCTTGCCCGCGATGGCGACGGCACTGGCGACATTGATGTATCAGGCTGGCCGCCATCGCGGCCAAGCCCGGCTCCCACATTTTGATTTTTGTTATTTCTGGAGGGCAGTGGTGAGCGGCAGTCGCACCATGTTTGTCGCCTTCAGCGAGCCGAAGTACAGCCAGTCCCCATACTCGCGCACCGTCGTGATCGGTGAATAGTTACCGCTGCTGGCGTCCTGCAGGTTGGCAATCACCTTGCCGTCCAGATCCAGCCCCAGGGCGAAGGCGCGCTTTTCCACCGGTTTAGGCAGCAGCGTCATCGCCCGGACAATCATTTTGCGCACGTGAGGGTGAGGCGCCGTGCGGTCGAGCAGCGCATTGCGCGGTGCATAGAGCGCTACCCAGAAGCGGTTCTGGCCGTTGAACGCGAGGTTGTCCGGCAGCCCTGGCAGGTTGTCGATAAACAGGTCATGCGTGCCGGCTTTCGGCCCGGTCAGCCAAAAGCGGCTGATACGGTAGGCGCCGGTTTCGTTGACCAGTACAAAAGCGTCGTCCGGCCCCAGTGTCACACCGTTGGCAAATTCGAGCTTGTCCAGCAGCACGTCGGTTTTCCCGGTCTGAAAGTCATACCGCAGCAAACGGCCATCGCCTCCGTGCTCGATGATCGCCTCGCCATCCT
Source organism: Pseudomonas sp. OV226 (assembly GCF_003148705.1). Taxonomy (NCBI): domain Bacteria; kingdom Pseudomonadati; phylum Pseudomonadota; class Gammaproteobacteria; order Pseudomonadales; family Pseudomonadaceae; genus Pseudomonas; species Pseudomonas sp. OV226. Next base: position 236,168 of record NZ_QGGS01000001.1, read on the forward strand.
TGCCGTAGCCCCAGCGGCTGGAAGCGTCGCTGAAATAGGCGTAATGCCCGGACTTGTCGATGGTTACGTCATCGGTAAAACCAAAAGGCACGCCGCCCGCCGTAGTGGACAGCGGGATCAACCGGCCTTGAGCGTCCAGGGACAGCAGCCCTTTAACGGCGTCCGCGATCACCAGCAAACCATTGGGGTGGCGCGCCAGGCCCAAGGGTCTGCCACCGGTATCGGCCAGCACATTGGTGTCTTTGCCGTCGATGCTCGTACGAATCAACTTACCGTCATGCAAGCCGGTGATCAGCGTATCGCCCTCGAGCAACAGGGCTTCCGGCCCCGCAATGTCGGCCGGACCGACACGCTCCACGCCTTTGAGGCGCTGATTGTCAGCGTAGACGCCGCTGGTAAGGGAAGGGGCCGGTGGCGGGTTCCAGGCGACCGGTTTTACCTTGGTTGGCCACAGCAACAGGAAGGCGCCAAGGGCAATGAGTAACAGCAACAGTCCATGTCGAAACTTGATTCTGCTCACGCGTGGGCTCCGGCGGCGGTCAGCTGTTTTTGCGCCATCTCTCGCAAGGCCAGCATCGATTCGGCGGATTCACGTTCGATGCGCCGTTTGAGCAGCAAGTGATTGGCAATGCGCATTCCGAGGCCGGCGAATTGATAATCCAGCGTGCGGATAAATTGCGTGTCGTCACCGTCCGCTGCGCATTCGTAAGTCACCGTCAGCGACAAGCCGTGATCGCCTTGTGCCCAGGCACTCCAGCGGCGTCCCGGCAGGTATTCGTTGACCTCCCAACTCAAATGCCCGTCGCGACCCCCGGCCCGGATGTCTTCCTCAAACCGCGATCCAGCGTGCAGCGGGCCGGCCGGACCGTCAACCTTGAGGGAAGACGGATGCCACTCCGGCCAACGGGTAACGGTGCTGGCATAGGCGAGCACGTCCATCGGATTTCCAGCGATAGCGATCTGGTGCTGCATGCGCGTCATGGGCGTTCTCGAAAAGGGCAGGGAGGGCTGGTCCGGTTCCCAGTAGAGGGTGCCGAACAGGTAATCCATCAGCGGAAACACGATGTTGAAATTGCGCTCCTGCATCAGCTCGCGGCGGTGATGCAGTTCATGCAGGCGGCGCATCTGGCGAATCCACGGCAGACGCGTGATCGGGTTGCCGGGCGGCAAGTGCTCGCAGGCGTGAAACACTTCATAGGTCAGGTAACCCAGGACCAGACAACCGCCGACCAGACCGGCGACGTTGCTGTCGAACTGCGCCAGCAGCCACCAAAGGGGCAGGGTGATGACGACGGTGTGCACCACGATCAGCCAGGCTGGAAACAGGATCACCCGCCAATCCCGGGCACTGTCATAGGTCATGTGCCCGGGGGCGAAAAAGCTGTGGTGGTCGCCGGCATGGCGGGCGTAGAACATCCGCGCAAAGCGCTTTTTGTGATGGCCCAGATGTCGGTGCACCCCATACACACCGAGGTTGAAAAACAACAGCGTAATCGGAACCGCCAGCCATTCCAGCGGCTTGACCTGATGCACGGTGCTCCAGAATCCGCCGATGGCCAGCAATCCGAACACCAGCACAAAGACGCCGTGCAGCCAGGGGTTGTACAGCGGATGAATGTCGGCGCGATAGCGGCTTCGGAATGCCTGGGTGGTCTGCCTCACTGCGGTCACCTCTGGTTATTGTTATAACCAGCAGATTAGTTGATCTGCCCGCAGAGGCTGGAGCAACCTACAGGACACAAACGCCATGATCCGGTGTGTTCAGGTCAGCGGATTCCAGCGCTGCGACCAGTCTTCATCGGACTGGATCACTTCGCGCAGCAAATCGAATGCCTGTTGCAGGGTTGCCGAGTCACGATCGCGCGAATACACCAGGTAGGTCGGGTAGCTGAACTCCGGGGACTTGGGCACGATTTCCAGTACACCGCTTTCCAGATAGCTCTGGACCACGCGCGTGCGGAAGTAGCCGCTGCCACCGTTTTCCAGGATGTACTGCAAACCGAGCGGGCCGAGGTTGAAGCTCAGGGCGGCTTTGGCTTTTTCCGGCAGGGCCGCATCGTGCTGGCGACGGAAATCCGGGCCCCAGTCGATGTACACGTAGGGATCGGGCTTGCCCGCCAAGCGCACCAGCACCAGTTTTTCTTCCAGTACCTGCTCGACTTGCAGGCGCGGCCAGTACTCTGGCTGATAGACCAGCGCCGCATCGAGCACGCCCAGTTCCAGCTGACGTAGAAGGTTTTCGCCGTCGCGGATTTCCATGCGCAGGGCGTGGCTGGGAATTTTCTCGCGCAGCTCGCCGGCCCAACTGAGCATCAATGGGTTGCACAGACTGACCTCGCCACCGATGTGCAGCACATCGCGGTAGCCTTCAGGCAAGGGCAAGTCCCGGCGCGCCGCTTCCCAGGTTTCGACCAGTTGATTGGCGTACACCACAAAGGCCTCGCCATTGGGCGTCAGGCGCGCGCCGGCACGGTTGCGCACAAACAGCGTGCTACCGAGCTGGCTTTCAAGTTTCTGCACGCGTGCGGTGATCGCGGTCTGGGTGACATGAAGCTTCTCGGCCGCCGCGGCGAGGCTGCCGTGGCGGACGATTTCCAGAAAGGTGCGGGCGAGATCAATGTCCATGGGGCGGCCGACGGGGAAGGTGCGGCCATTGTAGGTTTACACCTCACCGGTGGCGAGTCTGCGCTTAAAACGCAAAACACGAACAGCCAAACGCTCCCCAGAATCCCTGAAAGTCGCTGACCGGCGCACTCGACAGTCGGGCACGTTCATGGCTATGGGCATGCACTGCACAAGCGCCAACACATTGATGCACTTGCGCCGCCAGCGGTGCCACGGGTTTCCAGTGCCCCGGCACCTTGGTGACGGGTGACCATTCAGGCACCACCGGGATCGGCGGTGGCCCGAGTTTTTCGAACTCCTGGACGCCATACACAATCTTGCCGTCGACAATGGTCAGCACCGACTCGATCCATTTGATCGCTTCATCTTCGATGTGGAAGTAGTCCGCCGACAACGCAATCAGGTCGGCCAATTGCCCGACTTTGATTTGCCCCTTCTTGCCTTGTTCCGAGGAGAACCAGGCGCTGCCGTGGGTAAAGAGCTCAAGTGCCGTATCGCGGCTCAAGCTTTGGGGATACAACTCAAGTCCGCCGACGGTGCGGCCGCTGACCAGCCAATACAGTGAGGTCCACGGGTTGTAGCTCGATACGCGCGTGGCGTCGGTACCCGCGCCGACCGGGATGCCTTCAGCCAGCATGCGTGCAATCGGTGGCGTATGTTCAGCGGCCTTGGCGCCGTAACGGTCGACGAAGTATTCACCCTGGAAGGCCATGCGGTCCTGGATCGCAATGCCGCCGCCCAAGGCTTTTACCCGTTCGATGTTCTGCGGGGTGATGGTTTCCGCATGATCGAAAAACCATGGCAAACCATTGAAAGGAATATCACGGTTGACCTTCTCGAACACGTCGAGCATGCGGCTGATGGATTCGTTGTACGTCGCGTGCAGGCGGAACGGCCAACGCTGTTCCACCAGATGCCGGACCACCGGTTCCAGTTCCTGCTCCATGGTTTGCGGTAGATCCGGGCGCGGTTCGAGGAAGTCTTCAAAGTCCGCCGCCGAAAACACTAGCATCTCCCCGGCACCATTGTGCCGCAGGAAATCGTCACCCTGGCCGTAGTGCGAAGTGCTAGTCCAGTTTTTGAAGTCGGTCAGTTCTTCCTTGGGTTTCTGGGTGAACAGGTTGTAAGCAATGCGCACCGTGAGCTGCTGGTCTTTGGCCAATTGCTGAATGACGTGATAGTCGTCCGGATAATTTTGATAACCGCCGCCGGCGTCGATGGCGCTGGTGACGCCGAGGCGATTGAGTTCGCGCATGAACTGGCGGGTCGAGTTGACCTGATACTCCAGCGGCAGCTTGGGCCCCTTGGCCAGGGTGGAGTAGAGAATCATCGCGTTGGGCCGGGCGATCAGCATGCCAGTGGGATCACCGTTGGCATCACGAACAATTTCACCGCCAGGCGGGTTCGGAGTGTCGCGGGTGTAACCGACCACTTTCAGCGCGGCGCGGTTGAGCAGGGCGCGATCGTAGAGGTGCAGGACGAACACGGGTGTGTCCGGCGCCGCTTTGTTCAGTTCATCAATCGTCGGCAGGCGTTTCTCGGCGAACTGAAATTCATTCCAGCCCCCGACCACCCGTACCCATTGCTGCGTGGGGGTGCGATCGGCCTGGTCCTTGAGCATGCGCAAGGCATCGACCAGTGACGGCACGCCTTCCCAGCGCAGTTCGAGGTTGTAATTGAGGCCGCCACGGATCAAGTGCAGGTGCGAGTCATTGAGACCGGGAATCACCGTGCGACCATGCAGGTCGACGATGTGCGTACCGGGGCCTTGCAGGGCCATGGCCTGTGCATCGCTGCCGACCACCACGAAGCGCCCGTCCTTGATCGCGACGGCGCTGGCCTGGGGTTTTTTGCGATCGACGGTGTGCAGGCGTCCGTTGTACAGAATGAGGTCGGCCGGGGCGTCGGGCATGGTTTTACTCCCTGCGAATAACGGGCTGATCCAGGCACCGACAGCGCCTGCCGAAAGGCCTTGCAGTACACGTCGGCGGTTAAAACCGTCAGAGTCGTCAGGCGGGGTCATGGCCGTGCTCCGCGCAATTGGGTCGAGGGGCAATCAGCCACTGCCTGACGCATGCGGCCACAAGGAATATAGACGGTGAATGCGCAGGTAGCCGTTTTCTCGGGGCGGAAAACGACGAATCCCGCCACAAGGGACGGGATTCGTTGGTAGCGAGACGGGCTCCCGAAGGTCGGGAGCGCAGTCTTAGCTCGGGAACAGCTCGGACAGTTTCATCGCCAGCATCATGTCGCCTTCAGCGCGCAATTTGCCGCCCATGAACGCTTGCATGCCGTCGGTCGAACCGTCAACGATGCCTTCCAGGGTTTCGCCGTCCATGACCAGAGTGACCTGGGCGTCAGGGTTTTCGCCTTCTTGCAGCTCGCAGGTGCTGTTTTTGACGATCAGCGAGAAGTTCTTGGTGTCGTCGATGCGGAAACCGAAAACCAGGTCCAGACCGGCAGCAGCGGCTGGGTTGAACTTGGCTTTCATTGCTTGTACGGCATCAGCTACGGAGGTCATGGTTCGATCCTTTCTTGGGTAATTAGAGCTGGGTGATTACAGCCAGGGTCACAATAATCCGGACTCAGCGAAACGTGATGAGTTCCGGGGCCTTCAACAACTGCAGGTGCGCATGACTGTTGAAGGAAGCCAGTGCCACCTCGCGACCACGGAACTTCAAGTGGTTGAGCGAGGTGTTGACGATTTGCCAGTTCAGCTCAAATGCCTGCCTGGCCGGCATTTGGGTAATGAGGTGGAGCAGGGCGGTGATGGTGCCACCGGAGGTAAATACGGCGATTTTCTGGGTGCTGTCGGCGCTTTCCAGGATTCGCTGCAAACCGGCCTGTACGCGTTCAACGAAGCCCAGCCAGCTTTCCAGGCCCGGTGTGTCATAGGTGCCGGTGAGCCAGCGTTCGATGATCAGGGCAAAGATGCGCTGGAATTCGGCGCGGTTTTGCGCGGCATTGCGCAGGACGTCCAGAGCCTCGGGTTCGTCTTCCAACATGGCCGGCAGCAGCGCGCGAATGACCGCGTCGGCGTCGAACTCGTTGAAGGCGGAATCGATTTCCAGGGTCGGCACCGGCAGGCCCACTGCGGCGTACTGTTCCAGCGCGCTATTGGCAGTGTGCTGCTGACGGCGCAGGTCGCCCGAGAGGCAGCGATCGAAGCTGATACCCAGCTCGGCCAGGTGTTGGCCGAGGATTTCCGCCTGGCGAATACCGGTCGGCGACAGGACGTCATAGTCGTCTGCACCAAAGGAGGCCTGGCCATGTCGAATCAAATAGATACTGCCCACGTCCGCGTCGTCCCGGTACGTTGAAGGTTTGGCGAGGTTATGAGGATGGCGCGGAGCTGTCAATGAAAAAACATACGCTTGTTTGAAATGGCCGTTACGGGCCTGTTACCAGAGGTTGCACGGCTGGTCGCCGGGCTGGCGCATGGGTATGCTGGAGGTATCCCGCGCGTGTTCAAGCCGCGCTTAGTAATGAAGGAGTCACTGTGGAGTTTTTGTCTGAGTACGCCAGTTTTCTGGCCAAGACCGTGACACTGGTGATCGCCATTCTGGTGGTCCTGGCCAGTTTTGCGGCGTTGCGCAGCAAGGGGCGGCGCAAGTCGGCCGGTCATTTGCAAGTCAGCAAGCTCAATGATTTCTATAAAGGGTTGCGCGAACGCCTGGAGCAAACCTTGCTCGACAAGGACCAGCTCAAGGCCCTTCGCAAGTCCCAGTCCAAATCCGAGAAAAAGCAAAAGAAAACCCCCGAGACCAAACAGCGCGTGTTCGTGCTGGATTTCGACGGTGATATCAAAGCGTCGGCCACCGAGAATCTGCGCCACGAAATTACCGCGCTGCTGACCCTTGCCACGCCCAAGGATGAAGTGGTGCTGCGCCTGGAAAGCGGTGGCGGCATGGTTCACAGCTACGGCCTGGCGTCCTCGCAACTGGCGCGCATCCGCAATGCTGGCGTGCCATTGACCATCTGCATCGACAAAGTCGCGGCCAGCGGCGGCTACATGATGGCCTGCATCGGCGAGAAGATCATTAGTGCGCCATTCGCGATTCTCGGCTCCATTGGCGTGGTGGCCCAACTGCCCAACGTCAATCGCCTGCTCAAAAAGCACGACATCGACTTCGAAGTGCTGACCGCCGGTGAATACAAACGCACCCTGACTGTGTTTGGCGAAAACACCGAGAAGGGCCGCGAAAAATTCCAGGAAGACCTGGACATTACCCATCAGTTGTTCAAGAACTTCGTCGCGCGCTATCGCCCGCAACTGGCCATTGATGAAGTGGCCACCGGTGAAATCTGGCTCGGTGTCGCGGCCCTCGACAAACAACTGGTCGACGAACTCAAAACCAGCGATGAATACCTTGCCGAGCGGGCAAAAAATGCGGAGCTCTTTCATCTGCACTATTCCGAGCGCAAAAGTTTGCAAGAGCGCATCGGCATGGCGGCCAGCGGTTCGGTCGATCGTGTTTTGCTGACCTGGTGGAGCCGTTTGACTCAGCAACGCTTTTGGTAATCGACATCTCATCATCGTTTTAAACAAAAAAACCGGGGCTCAAGTCCCGGTTTTTTTTTGCTTCAGATCCGTGCAAATTCCTTCCTGAGGTGACGAAATCTCCTAAGCCGGCTGTCGACTTGCTCCTGCATCCGATTGATTGAAGGCTGGGTAGGGTGGTGTTCCAAATGATTGCAACGGATTGCACATGACCGACCACCCTGACCAAAACGATGCTGGCCCGAGCCCGTCGCCAATGTTACGAATGCGTGGCGAACTCGCCGCCGCCGTGAACATCGCACTGCCGCAAACCCCTGATCAATTTGGCGCACACTTGATCAAGGAAAAGTGGGGAGCGGACATTGATCCGCAGACAGCCTTGCTGGTTACGCTCGATTACAACTACAAGGGGCATCCTGCCCAGGACGGCATTCAACAGGGGCAAGTGGCACATTCGCAGACGCTGTTACAGGCGCTGCTGTCCAATTATCAGACCGTGGGTGACGGACGTTTCGCGGAAACCGCGTTCGGCCTATACACACCACCGGACATCGGGCCGTCTGTCCGGATCGTGCAGAATGTCGATGAATTCGCTGACCACGGCAGCGGCAATCACCAGACTTATGAAGGCATTTATCGCCAAACAAAGGCGCAAACCTATGGGCCGGCAACGCAAATCCGCTTAAAACCCGCCGACTTCAAACAGTGGGTTTGGGAGCTGGATTTGCCGGGTTTGTACAAGGCCTATCTCGATAAGGCCTGGCCGTCCGACGAGACGCTCTTTGCGCCGAAACCCTATGCGTTGAGGACATCGGTCAAAGCCGCATTTCTCATGTGCGCCTGGCTGCAGCGGCATGAACAACGCCTGAGTGAAAAAGGCCTGGCGCTCGCTTTTCAGGCCGCAGGTTTGCCGGTGGATCAGGCGTGGGAAACGCTGACAATCGAAGCGCTTCGAGCGCCGACCCGAATTCCACCTCGGGTCACGGCCAGCCGATTAACACTCTATCGCTACACCGCAATCGACATCTGGACCTTTCGTGTCGCCGCCAGCCCCCGGGTGTTGATGTACATCCCGGGCAACTCTTCACCCTTGCATGACTTCGCCGACGTTTCGCAGTTGCACCAATGGGTGGTGAAACAGAGCCATGCCGGTAACACGAAGCAGGCGCTGGCTGCCCATTTTGCCGACGATGACCGACAGGACGGCACGTTCCACGCCGGCGTACTGACGGCGCTGGACGGCATGGGGATTTACCCCCGAAAGCACTGGCTGACCAGCAATGCCGGGTTCTTCAACAATGATGGTTATTGGGATCCCGCCGAGTACATCGGTTTCGACGATCAGCCACCCGCGACCGATCCGTTTGCACAGCTGGTTTTGACCATGAAGCAGGCCGCCCGGGAAAGCGTCAAAACCATCCGGGACGACGCGCAAGTCAACCGCGACAATTTGAGCGCGGTTGTCGAACCGGTGGTGCAATGGATAAACCGGTTCGGGCCTTTGGCCCTGTTTGTGCCGGGGGGAGAGGGGTTACTGGCGCTGGCCGGGCTCATAGACGCCGGTTATGGGCTGGATCAAGCCGTGAACGGTGAGACGTCGAGCCAGCGCAAAGAGGGCATCACCCGCACGGTATTTGGCTTGCTCAATGCGCTGCCGCTGGCAGGCGCGGGGCGGGATGCCCGAGTTGAAGGCGCAGCGTCCGAGACGCTTTCACGAGGTGAACACATCGTCGTCACCTCGACGCAGGAAAGTGTGGCAGCGCCTTCCGGTCTGTCGCGGCTGGAACTGATCCGCGGCATCGGCCCCTCGGTGGCGTCATTCAGCGATGAAGTGCTGACGCAGATCGGCAAGGTCAGTGCGGTCGATGACGACCTGCTGCGCTTGATACACACCGGTCGGCCCCCGACGCCATTGCTGGCCGACACGATCAGTCGCTTCAAACTCGATCAGGAATTGGCTGGGGCCGGGAAAACCGGGTTATTCAGCAGTCGTTATGCCTCACTGCAGCAATCGGAGCATGAGTGGGTCCGGCTGTTTCAGCGGGAGTATCCAGGGCTGCCAAAAAGCGCCATTGAGCAAATGCTCGACCGCTACGGCGTAGATGTCCGCAAGGCGCCAGATGCTGTCGAGGTCAGGCAGGTGATCAAGCGTCTGGACAGCAAGGCCCGGCAGTATCAACAACATGTCCGGCTCAATCGTGCCTACGAAGGCTTTTACCTTCGCTCGTTCCACAATCCCGAGACAGACACGCTGGCACTGCATTCGCTCCAGCATCTGCCGGGATGGCCCAGAGATCTTCGAATAGACATTCTTGACCGTTCGCCTGCCGGCCAGGTGCTGGATCGCAGTGGTTCGCTCGATGACGCTCACTGTCGAAGCATCATCAGGGATGGAGATCGCTATCAGCAGCAAGGCAGGCAATCTGACCTCTATGAGGCGATCCTCGGAGCCCTGTCAGAAGACGAACGCTCGTCCCTGCACCTGATATCCGATGACCCCGCCAATGAGCTACGACTCAAGATCGGCGCGGTGGCGCTGCCTCGGTCGCAAACCCTGCTCGGGTTGCAACGCATGGACAGCGGGCTGTCGTTCGAGGCTCGGGGGCTGAGGGGTGGAGGTTATCCGTCGACCTCCCAAGGCACCGCCCTGACCCACGAGATGATGAGGTTGCAACTCATGGATATTTATCCCGACTTCACCGTTGCGCAGGCCGATGAAGCCCTGCAACGAGCGGGTAATGCTGCGCAAGCCTACATCGATGGGTTAAACCAGCAATTACAGCAACTCAACACGGATTTGAGCGGTTGGATAGATCAGGTTCCCCAGGATGTCGATGACATGGACCTTCCTTTTCTGGTTGCTGGCGATGAGGCGGCGCAGGGCTTTAGCCCTGCACAAATCTCGACCTACAACGTCCAGCTGCTGATGGACGAAATGGAGGACGAGCGAACCCTGAGGACGGAACTCTCTGAAGAACTGGTCGCCGTATGGCAAAAGCGTGGTGGCTCCCCAAATACCACGCTGGATATGAACTTTGAAAATTATCACCGATTGCCTGCGTTGAATGTGCGGTTCGACGACGTGACCGAGTTGTTGATGAAGGGCTTCCATCTGACCGAGGAAGACAGCTTGAACGGGTTTCTCGAGGGCTTTCCAAACCTTGAGATATTGAATCTGGAAAACGTGGACTTGCGTCACTACTTCGTGGCGGGAGATACAGGTCACTCGCTGCCGCCCGCCATCGAACAATTGAAACACCTTCGCTCGCTGAACCTGAGTGCTACACAGTTGGTTTTCAGTGAAAGCGCCGCGTCCCGGCTGCGTAACCTGACTCGCCTGCAATCGCTGGACTTGAGCGACAACCCGCTGGGTGTGCCCCCTTTGGTGTTGGACTTGAACGATCTACGTCAGCTCAACCTGAGAAATACCTACATCAGCCGATGCCCGATCGGTATCAAGGATGAGCCTTATCTGACGTCCCTGGATTTACGTGACAACCAGATCACCCGAGTTCCTCCCGCGGTCATAAACCAGGCGGTTGCAGACGATCGCGTGCTGCTATGGGGGAATCCGCTGACCGACGAAGACACGCTTCGCCGGCTGATCAGTCATCGAGAGGCAACAGGAATCAATTTATGGCTGGGCGCGCCCGGTGCCGACTATGGATCGCCGACAGTATGGCTACGAGACTGTGACGCAGCGTTGCAACAGTCCCGGCTTGCGCTTTGGCAGCAACTGGCGGGCAAGCCTTCTGGCACTCGGTTTTTAGCCGTCATGGACAGATTGAGTCTGACGGCCGACTTTCAAATCAGTTACTTGTCGCTACAGACAAGGGTCTGGCGATTGTTGGAGGAGGCGGGTACTTCGGACGAAATGTGGAATCGACTAAGTCGCAGCAGCGGGCGGTTCGATCATCCGATGGCAGCTTTCAACGCGCTGGAGGAGCGGGCCAGTCTTTGACTCATTACAGGAAGGAGCCTTGAACCCCTGAAAGGGGTTCAAGGTTTGACCATCAGCGGCGACGGAACAGCGGCAGCGGTTCGTCGGTGGCGGCCTGATAGGTCACCGAGAAGTCCTTGAGACCTTCAAGGGCTTCGTACGGATCTTTGTCGGGACGAATTGCAAACGCATCAAAACCGCAGCGATGCAGGTAGAACAACTGGTCGCGCAGTACATCACCAATCGCCCGCAGTTCGCCTTTGAAACCGTAACGGTCACGCAGCAGGCGGGCGTTGGAGTAGTTGCGGCCGTCGGTGAAGGCCGGGAAGTTCAAGGCGATGACCTTGAACTGCTCCACGTCTTCACCAATTTCTTCGGCTTCTTCATCGGCATCCAGCCAGACGCCCAGGCCGCCATCGCGGGCCTTGAGCATGCGGCTGTGTTCGCGCCACAGCTGCAGGGGGACGATGAGGTCGTCGCAGTTGCTGATCTCGTCGATGTTGAAATCCTTGGGCAGCAGGTGCCAGGTTTCGTCGACGACCTCGTTGTTCTTAATGATTCGCTGCATAGACGCGCTCCTTGAAGAGGTCGATGCCAATACGCTGATAGGTGTCGATGAAACGCTCGTCTTCGGTACGTTGTTCGATGTACACGTCGATCAGTTTTTCGATCACGTCAGGCATGGCTTCCTGGGCAAAGGACGGGCCAAGGATTTTACCCAGGCTGGCGTCACGGCTGGCACTGCCACCAAGGGACACCTGGTAGAACTCTTCGCCTTTCTTGTCCACCCCGAGGATGCCGATGTGGCCGACGTGGTGGTGACCACAGGCGTTCATGCAACCGGAGATGTTCAGGTCCAGTTCACCGATGTCGAACAGGTAGTCCAGGTCGTCGAAGCGGCGCTGGATCGATTCGGCAATCGGGATCGACTTGGCGTTGGCCAGCGAGCAGAAGTCGCCACCCGGGCAGCAGATGATGTCGGTCAGCAAGCCAATGTTCGGCGTGGCGAAACCTTGCTCGCGCAACTCGCCCCACATCGCGAACAGTCGGGACTGTTCCACGTCGGCCAGAATGATGTTTTGTTCGTGCGAGGTACGCAGCTGACCGAAGCTGTAACGGTCGGCCAGGTCGGCCACAGCGTCGAGCTGCTTGTCGGTGATGTCGCCCGGTGCAACACCGGTTGGCTTCAGGGACAGGGTCACGGCGACATAACCCGGCTTCTTGTGCGCCAGTGTATTGCGGGTGCGCCAGCGTGCGAAACCAGGGTGTTGCTGGTCGAGTTCGGCCAGTTCGGCGGCCTGGTTGTCCAGGGCCTTGTAGTCCGGGTCGACGAAGTGTTTGGCAACACGATGTACTTCGGCTTCGGTCAGCGTGGTCTGGCCACCGCGAAGGTGTTCCATTTCCGCATCGACTTTCTGTGCGAAGACTTCAGGTGTCAGTGCCTTCACCAGAATCTTGATCCGCGCCTTGTACTTGTTGTCGCGACGGCCATAACGGTTGTAGACCCGCAGGATGGCGTCGAGGTAGCTCAACAGGTCTTGCCACGGCAGGAACTCATTGATGAACGCGCCCACCACCGGCGTACGGCCCAGGCCACCGCCGACCAGCACACGGAAACCCAGCTCGCCAGCGGCGTTGTGTACCGGCTCAAGGCCGATGTCATGGACTTCGATGGCGGCACGGTCGGACGTCGAACCGTTGACAGCGATCTTGAATTTACGCGGCAGGTAGGCAAATTCCGGGTGGAACGTGGTCCACTGACGGACGATCTCGCACCATGGACGCGGATCGATCAATTCATCGGCGGCAACACCGGCGAACTGGTCGGTGGTGACGTTGCGCAGGCAGTTGCCGCTGGTCTGGATCGCGTGCATCTGCACGGTCGCCAGTTCAGCCAGAATGTCCGGAATGTCTTCCACGGCCGGCCAGTTGAACTGAACGTTCTGCCGGGTACTGATGTGGGCATAGCCCTTGTCATAGTCGCGGGCAATCTTGGCCATCATGCGGATCTGACGCGAAGTCAGTTGGCCGTAAGGCACCGCCACTCGCAACATCGGCGCGAATCGCTGGATGTAAAGCCCATTTTGCAGGCGCAGGGGGCGGAACTCTTCTTCGCTCAGCTCGCCTGCCAGATAGCGTCGGGTCTGATCACGGAACTGCTTGACGCGGTCCTCGATGATCCGCTGATCGTATTCGTCGTATACGTACATATAGGTCCTGTTCTCAGGCTTGGGTCGCTCGGATACAGCTGCGTTTTTGTGCTTGCCGGAGTCCGAAAGAGCCTCTGCAATTCTGCGCGCACGGCCGCGCACTCCCCACGGAGCCGGGGCAAGATACCAGTTTGCAGTTATGCGCAAAAGTGATGTTTAAGTATATGTAAAGAACCAAATCGCCTAATGAGAATCGTTGTTGCAAAACCCTTATTTGTGGTGCGGGCAATCGTCGTCTTTACTGTGGTCGAGTCTTTGTGCAATCACCGATAAAACCGACAAGAGGCGATGCAATGAGCAACCCTACCAAAGCTACAAAGCCTGACAGTACGGTCGATGCTTGGGCGATCTTGTTTCTGATCATCCTGGTCGTGGGCACGGCGGTATTCTGGGTCAGTCATCAATAAACGACCCCGTCCGGGCCCCTACCCGACGATTGTCGGACAAAAGCCGTAATAAACCCCGTTTTACGGAACTTCACTGGCTATAATGCGCGGCGGAATTTCCGGGGGCTCGGACGTTAAATGTTGAAGTTTTTCTACACCTTCCTGCTGGCGTTTGGCGCGATTTACGGTCCGACTGCGCGTGCAGAGTCGGTGCTGTTCCTGAGCCCCGGCACCACCCAGGAAGCCTTCTGGATCAGCTACGTTCAATTCATGCAAGCCGCCGCCAAAGACTTGGGCATTGACCTGAAAATTCTGTATGCCCAGCGCATGCCTGAACTCACGGTGGCGCAAGCCCGGCTGGCCCTCCAGGGTCCTGATCGCCCGGACTACCTGGTTTTCGCCAATGAACAGTACGTCGCCCCGCAAATCCTGCGCCTGGCTCAAGGCAGCGGGGTAAAGCTGTTCATGGTTAATGCGTCGCTGACGGCCAATCAGCAGAGCCTGCTGGGTGAGCGTGAGGACCAAGTGGGCAGTCTGGTGCCTAACGACGAGGAGGGCGGTTACCTGATGCTCAAGGAACTGATCCGCCAGCACCCGCGGGCAGTGCCCGGCCAGCCCATCGAGTTGCTGGCGTTCTCGGGGCTGAAAATTACCCCCTCGGCGCAACTGCGCGAGCAAGGGATGATGCGCGCCTTGGCCGAACACCCTGAAGTGCGTTTGCGCCAATTGGTTTACAGCGGCTGGAACCGGGAGCGGGCCTATGAGCAGGCGAAGCTGTTGTTCCGGCGTTACCCCAAGGTATCCCTGGTGTGGTCAGCCAATGACGAGATGGCGTTTGGCGCGATGCAGGCGTTCGAGGAAACCGGTGGAAAACCCGGCAAAGATGCGTTGTTCAGCGCAATCTCTGCGTCTCCCGTCGCGTTGCAGGCGATGATTGACGGTCGTCTGAGCGTGCTGTTGGGCGGTCACTTCACGTTGGGTGGCTGGGCGTTGGTGCAGTTGCATGATTATGACAGGGGCGTCGACCTCGACCGGTACGGCGGCCGTGACCGACAGATACCGTTGTTGCAACTGATCGACAAGGCGCAAGCCAAGCGAATGCTGGCCATGGGGGCAACGCCGGACTACGGCGTGAACTTCCGTCGACTCTCAGCCAAAGGGCGACCGACGTCCTACCGCTACCCGTTCACCCTGCAAACACTGATGCGCTAGACCCCGGCCAGATGCACCACCAGTTGCACGATGCCGTACAGGATCAGCGCGAACACCGTTGTGAACAAAATCCCCAGAATCACGAAATGACTCGGTTTGCCGTGAGTGAAATCCCGGGCCCGGTTCTTCCCGCTCTGCACCCCGAACGCTGCTGCCATGACGCTGTGCAGCATTTGCCAGAAGGTTGGCGGCTTGTTGTCGACTGGATCGTCCATACATCCCCCGTCATTTATGTTTGAGCCATAAGCATAGACCTACGGCGGACACAAACAACTGTGGGAGCGAGCAGGCTCGCTCCCACAAGGGAATCACTGCTGGCCACAGTATTGTGGCCAGGTAGCTGACTTAGTTGTCGTAACCGAGGTTAGGTGCCAACCAGCGTTCGGTGACGCTCAATTCCTGGCCTTTGCGCGAGGTGTAGCTCTGCACCTGATCCTTGTCGATCTTGCCCACGGCAAAGTACTGCGCCTGCGGGTGAGCGAAGTACCAGCCACTGACCGCCGCTGCCGGGAACATCGCGTAGTGCTCGGTCAGGAACACACCGCTGCGACCGGCCTTCAGCTCTTCGGCTTCCGGGTCCAGCAGTTTGAACAACGTGGATTTTTCGGTGTGATCCGGGCAGGCCGGGTAGCCGGGTGCCGGGCGGATGCCGGTGTATTGCTCTTTGATCAGCGCCTCGTTGTCGAGCGTCTCGTCCTTGGCATAACCCCAATAGTCTTTACGGACCTGTTGGTGCAGCCATTCGGCGCAGGCCTCGGCCAAACGGTCGGCCAGTGCCTTGACCATGATCGAGTTGTAATCGTCGCCCGCGTCTTGATAAGCCTTGGCCACTTCTTCGGCGCCAATGCCCGCGGTGGTGATGAAACCGCCCACGTAGTCGGTCACTTCACTGTCTTTGGGCGCGACAAAGTCGGCCAGCGAGAAGTTCGGTTTGCCGTCGGTCTTGATGATTTGCTGGCGCAGGTGATGCAGCTTGGCAATCGCCTTGCCGTCATCGCCGTAGACTTCAATGTCATCTTCACGCACCTGGTTGGCCGGCCAGAAGCCAAACACTGCGCGGGCACTGATCAGCTTTTCGTCAATCAACTTGGCGAGCATTTCCTGGGCATCGGCGTACAGCGAGGTAGCCGCTTCGCCAACCACTTCGTCTTCGAGAATGCGCGGGAATTTGCCGGCCAGGTCCCAGGAGATGAAAAACGGCGTCCAGTCGATGTATTCGGCCAGGACTTTGAGGTCGATATTGTCCAGCACTTTGGAGCCGGTGAACGTCGGTTTGACCGGCGCGTAAGTGCTCCAGTCGAACTGCGGCTTCTTGGCAATGGCTGCCGGGTAGCTCAGGCGTTCGGTGCGGGCACTGCGGTTGGCCGTGCGTTCGCGAACGTCGATGTATTCCAGGCGGGTTTTCTCGACGAATGCCGGTTTCAGTTCCTTGGACAGCAATTGTGTCGCCACGCCCACGGCGCGGGAGGCGTCCGTCACGTAGATCACCGCGTCGTTGCTGTACTTGGGTTCGATTTTTACCGCCGTGTGGGCTTTGGAGGTGGTCGCGCCCCCGATCATCAACGGCAGGTAGAAGTCCTGGCGCTGCATTTCGCGCGCGACGTGGACCATTTCATCCAGCGAAGGCGTGATCAGGCCGGACAGGCCGATGATGTCGCACTTCTGCTCTTTGGCCACTTGCAGGATTTTTTCCGCTGGGACCATCACGCCGAGGTCGACGATGTCGTAGCCGTTACAGCCCAGTACCACGCCAACGATGTTCTTGCCGATGTCGTGCACGTCGCCTTTTACCGTGGCCATCAGGATCTTGCCCTTGGCTTCTGGCTTGTCGCCTTTTTCCAGTTCGATGAACGGGATCAAGTGCGCCACGGCCTGCTTCATGACACGGGCGGATTTCACCACCTGGGGCAGGAACATTTTGCCGGCGCCGAACAGGTCGCCGACGATGTTCATGCCGGACATCAGCGGGCCTTCGATCACTTCGATCGGGCGGGCGAACGATTGGCGAGATTCTTCGGTGTCTTCCACGATGTGGGTGGTGATGCCCTTGACCAGCGCATGCTCCAGACGCTTGTTGACCGGCCAGCCGCGCCATTCTTCGGTCTCGGCTTCCTTGACGCTGCCGTCGCCTTTGTATTTGTCGGCGATGGCGAGGAGGGCGTCGGTGCCTTCCGGGGTGCGGTTGAGGATCACGTCTTCGACGGCATCGCGCAGCTCTTGCGGGATCTGGTCGTAGATCTCCAGCTGGCCGGCGTTGACGATACCCATGGTCAGGCCGTTGCGGATCGCATACAGCAGGAACACCGAGTGAATCGCCTCGCGCACCGGGTTGTTGCCACGGAACGAGAACGACACGTTGGACACGCCGCCCGAGGTCAGGGCATACGGCAGTTCGTCGCGGATGTAGGCGCAGGCATTGATGAAGTCCACAGCGTAGTTGTTGTGTTCTTCGATACCGGTGGCCACGGCGAAAATGTTCGGGTCGAAAATGATGTCTTCCGGCGGGAAGCCCACTTCGTTGACCAGAATGTCGTAGGAACGTTTGCAGATTTCCTTTTTACGCGCTTCGGTGTCGGCCTGGCCGGCTTCGTCGAACGCCATTACGACCACCGCGGCGCCGTAGCGCTTGCACAGCTTGGCGTGATGAATGAACTGCTCGACGCCTTCTTTCATGCTGATCGAGTTGACGATGCCCTTGCCCTGAATGCATTTCAGGCCGGCTTCGATCACTTCCCATTTGGAGGAGTCGATCATGATCGGTACGCGGGAGATGTCTGGCTCGCCGGCAATCAGATTGAGGAAGGTCACCATGGCCTTCTTCGAATCGAGCATCCCTTCGTCCATGTTGATGTCAATCACCTGCGCGCCGGCTTCGACCTGCTGCAGGGCGACTTCCAGGGCTTCGGTGTAGTTGTCTTCACGGATCAGGCGGGCAAATTTTGCGGAGCCGGTGATGTTGGTCCGCTCGCCGACGTTGACGAACAACGAGCTGCGATCAATGGTGAACGGTTCCAGGCCCGACAGACGGCAGGCCTTGGGGATCTCCGGAATTTCACGCGGTGCGTAACCGGCCACGGCTTTGGCGATGGCTTCGATGTGGCCCGGGGTGGTGCCGCAGCAGCCGCCGACGATATTCAGGAAGCCACTTTGAGCGAACTCTTCGATGACCTTGGCGGTGTCCACCGGCAACTCGTCGTACTCACCGAATTCGTTCGGCAGGCCGGCGTTCGGGTGCGCGGAAACGTGGGTGCTGGCCTTGTTCGACAGCTCTTCCAGGTACGGGCGCAGTTCGCGGGCGCCGAGGGCGCAGTTCAGACCGACCGAGATGGGCTTGGCGTGCGCCACGGAGTTCCAGAACGCTTCGGTGGTTTGCCCGGACAGGGTTCGGCCAGAAGCATCGGTAATGGTGCCGGAGATCATGATCGGCAACTCGATGCCCAACTCTTCGAACACACCTTGCACGGCGAAGATCGCGGCTTTGGCGTTCAGGGTGTCGAAGATGGTTTCGATCAGGATCAGGTCGGCGCCGCCTTCGATCAGGCCTTTGGTGGACTCGGTGTAGTTCACCACCAACTCATCAAAGGTCACGTTGCGGTAGCCAGGGTTGTTCACGTCTGGCGACAACGAACAGGTACGGCTGGTCGGGCCCAGTACGCCGGCGACGAAGCGCGGCTTGTCCGGGGTTTCGAGGGTCTTGGCGTCGGCCACCTTGCGGGCCAGGCGTGCGCCTTCTACGTTTAACTCGTACGCCAGGCCCTGCATGCCGTAGTCGGCCAGGGAAATCTGGGTGGCATTGAAGGTGTTGGTTTCCAGGATGTCGGCGCCGGCGTCCAGGTAGGCTTTTTCGATGCCACCAATCACATCCGGGCGAGTCAGCACCAGAAGGTCGTTGTTGCCTTTGACATCGCTTGGCCAGTCAGCAAAACGTTTGCCACGGTAATCCTGCTCTTCGAGCTTGTAGCTCTGGATCATCGTGCCCATGCCGCCATCGAGAATCAGGATGCGCTCTTTGAGGGCGTGCTTGAGAGCTTGAAGGCGAACACTGCGATCGGACATTTGGACTACTCGGAAAGACCATGACGAAGGGGCCGGATCATAGCAAACCTGTGCGCTTTTAGAGCATGCCCCGATTTTGCATGAATATCGTTCATGTTGGACAGGGTGCCTGCCCGGTAGAATCGCGGCGATTTTTCAAGATTGGGACCAGGGATATGTCGTATCGCGTCATCACCAGCATTTTTATGCTGCTTCTAAGCTGGGACGCCGCGGCGCAAGGTCCGGCCATTTCCACCGCTATTTCCTACAGCCGGGACATCCAACCGATCTTTACTGAAAAGTGCGTGGCCTGCCATGCCTGCAACGATTCCGCCTGTCAGCTCAACCTGGGCAGTGGCGAAGGGGCGGCACGTGGCGCGACCAAAGTGCCGGTCTACGATGGCGATCGCCGAACGGCCGCAGCACCGACCCGCCTGTTTTACGATGCCTTTGGCAAGCATGCCTGGCAGCAGAAGGGCTTCTTCCCCGTGCTGGACGCTCAAGGCAGTCAGGCTGCGTTGATGGCGCGGATGCTTGAGCTGGGCCATAAAACCCCCTTGCAGCCCAATGCCAAATTGCCGGACGAGATCGTGCTGGGTCTGAACCGGGAAAACAGCTGCGCCATGCCAGCGGAGTTCGACGGCTATGCCCGTTCACATCCCAAAGAAGGCATGCCGCTGGCGGTCACCGGCCTGACCGACCAGCAATACCAGACGCTGCAGCGCTGGCTGGCCTCGGGTGCGCCGATTGATGAACAGGGGCTGGTGCCGAGCGCGAAAGAAGCGTTGCAGGTGGTGCAGTGGGAAAACCTGCTCAACGCCCCCGGCTCCCGGCAAAGTCTGGTGGCCCGCTGGTTGTTCGAGCACTGGTTTCTTGCCCATCTCTATTTCAAGGACGGCGAGCCAGGGCACTTTTTCCAGTGGGTGCGCTCGCGTACGCCCACCGGTCAGCCGATTGACCTGATCAACACACGCCGTCCGAATGATGACCCGGGTACTCAGGTGTATTACCGCTTGTGGCCGGTGCAGGGTGTGATTGTGCAGAAAACCCACATCACCTATCCGCTGAGTGCGGCGAAGATGGCGCGGGTCAAAAGCCTGTTCTATAGCGGCAACTGGCAGGTCAACGCCTTGCCAGGCTACGGGCCGGAACGGCGGGCCAATCCGTTCGATACCTTCGAAGCTATTCCGGCGCAGGCGCGCTACCAGTTCATGCTCGATAACGCCGAATACTTCGTGCGCACGTTCATTCGTGGCCCGGTTTGCCGTGGGCAGATCGCCACGGATGTGATTCGCGACAACTTCTGGGCGCTGTTCCAGGCCCCTGAGCACGACCTCTATATCACCGACCCGAATTACCGCGGCCAGGCCACACCGTTACTGGCCATGCCGGGTCAGAATGACGATGTCGGTAGCGTCTTGAGCCTGTGGCATGGCTACCGCGACAAGCGTAACGAATACGAAGCGCTGCGCCGGGACAATTACGCCGACGCACCGGCGCCTAGCTGGTCGACCTTGTGGGCGGGGAATGACAACGCGTTACTGACGATCTTCCGCCACTTCGACAGTGCGTCGGTGAACAAAGGCTTGATCGGCGATGTGCCGCAAACCATGTGGCTGTTCGATTTTCCGCTGCTGGAGCGCACCTACTACCAATTGGCGGTGAACTTCGACGTGTTCGGCAACGTTTCCCACCAGGCCCAGACCCGCCTGTACTTTGACCTGATCCGTAACGGCGCCGAACAGAACTTCCTGCGCCTGATGCCGGCCGACTCACGGGACGGCTACCTCGACGATTGGTACCAGAACAGCGGCAAGTTCAAGATGTGGCTGGACTATGAGTCCATCGATGACGACAAACCGACCGCGCTGAAACTCGACGAGAAAGACCCCAAGCGCGATTTCGCCATGCAGTTGCTGGCCCGTTACGGCGAACTCAATGCCAACCCCGATCCGATCAACCGGTGCAATGGTGCGTATTGCTCGCGGCCGAATATCGACCCGGACTTGCAGGACGCCGAACAAGTATTGAGTCGCCTGACTTCGCGCCCGGCAGCCGGCTTGAGGGTCATCGACCAGTTGCCGGAAGCAACGATGTTGCGTATCGAAACGACGAGCGGCAAACGCGTGGCCTACAGCCTGTTGCGCAACCGTGCGCACAGCAATGTGGCGTTCCTGCTCGGTGAATCTTTGCGCTACCAGCCGGGGCTCGACACGTTGACCATTTACCCGGGTGTACTCAGCAGTTACCCGAACTTTATGTTCAACATTCCGGCCGACCAGGTCCCGGCGTTCGTCGCTGCAATGGAAAACGCCAAAGACACGGATGATTTCGAGAAAATCGTCGAACGGTGGGGGATTCGTCGCAGTCATCCGCAATTCTGGTTCTATTTCCACGACCTCAGCCGTTACGTCCACGAAACCGACCCGGTGGAAGAGGGCGTGCTGGATATGAATCGCTACGAGAATCTCTGAGCCACTGCAATTCCCTGTGGGAGCGGGCTTGCCCGCGAAGAGGTCGTCACATTCAACATAAATGTTGAATGACCTGACGCGTTCGCGGGCAAGCCCGCTCCTACAAGGGATCACCATTTCTTTCCTGACAAAAATACTAGGACTTTGTGCGGCGCGATGATTGGCGTAAACTGCGCCCAAGCCTGCGAGGAGTTTCCATGACCGCTATAACCATTACCGACGCCGCCCATGATTACCTGGCTGACCTGCTTTCCAAGCAGAACACCCCGGGTATCGGTATCCGCGTCTTTATCACCCAGCCTGGCACCCAGTACGCCGAAACCTGCATTGCCTACTGCAAGCCGGGCGAAGAAAAACTTGAAGACACGGCGCTGGGGCTCAAAAGCTTCACCGCTTACATCGATCACTTCAGTGAAGCCTTCCTGGACGATGCGGTGGTCGACTACGCCACCGACCGCATGGGCGGCCAACTGACCATCAAGGCGCCAAACGCCAAAGTGCCGATGGTCAATGCCGACAGCCCGGTTAACGAGCGTATCAATTACTACCTGCAAACCGAGATCAACCCGGGGCTGGCGAGCCACGGCGGTCAGGTCAGCCTGATCGATGTCGTTGAAGACGGTATCGCCGTTCTGAAATTCGGCGGTGGTTGCCAGGGCTGTGGCCAGGCGGACGTGACCCTGAAGGAAGGCATCGAGCGCACGTTGCTTGAGCGTATTCCTGAGCTCAAGGGTGTTCGTGACGTCACCGACCACACGCAGAAAGAAAACGCCTACTACTAAGGTGTTCGCTGCGAAATGAAAAAACGGCACCCGTGAGTGCCGTTTTTTTATGGGTGGAGTTCGCTGGCCCCTTCGCGAGCAAGCCCGCTCCCACATTGAATCTCCCGCGAAAACAAATTTTGTGTACGACGAAGATCAAATGTGGGAGCGGGCTTGCTCGCGAAGAGGCCCTATGGGCGATAGAGATGCGCATGCCCCGCGCGATACAGCGACGAGGCGCTGAACTGGTCACTCCCCAATACCCGCCCGACCAAAATCAACGCCGTGCGCCGAAATCCCTTCGCTTCAACCTTCCCGGCAATGTCCTCAAGTGTCCCCACTACCCAATCCTGATCCGGCCAGGTCGCCCGGTGGATCACCGCGATCGGGCAGTCCGCGCCGTAATGCGGCAGCAGTTCAGCGAGGATTTTCTCCAGGTGATTGACGCCCAAATGAATGGCCATGGTCGCCCCATGTTGCGCCAGGCTGCCCAGTTCTTCGCCAGCCGGCATGGCTGTCTTGTCCGCGTAGCGGGTCAAAATCACGCTTTGCGAAATGTCCGGCAGGGTCAGTTCCGCCCCTAAAAGCGCCGCGCACGCCGCTGTCGCCGTTACGCCCGGTACGATTTCAAACGGAATGTCGAGCTCACGCAGGTAGCGAATCTGTTCGCCAATCGCGCCATACAGGCTCGGATCGCCGGAATGCACCCGTGCCACGTCCTGGCCCTTGGCGTGGGCGGTTTTGATCAGTTCGATGATCTGTTCCAGGTGTAATTCGGCGCTGTTGACCACCTGTTCGGCGCGATGGCCTTCCAGCACGGCCACGGGCACCAGGGAGCCGGCATAGATGATCACCGGGCAGCTGCGAATCAGCCGTTGGCCTTTGACCGTGATCAGTTCCGGGTCGCCGGGGCCTGCGCCAATGAAGTAGACGGTCATCGTCGGTTCCTGTGAGAAAAGGGGCAGGGCAACGGCTTCAGATGAAGATTGCTCATGATCGAATGCGCGATTACCAGGGATTTTACGCAGCGCCGGCCAATGCCAGGGTCGCCTGAGCGTATTTTTGTCGGGATATCAGCAACTTCGCTGGCGCCTGGGCCAATTGTTCGGCCAATGCCAGGGCAGCACTTTCCGCTACGCCATAACAGCCCGTGCGCTCGAAGGCGATGTCTGAACGATGGGTGAGTTTGGTGTGATAGCAGGCCAATTGTTCACTGCTGAAAAACAACAACGGCAACTCGAGTTGTGCGGCCAGCTCGACCAGACCCGACTCGTCGCGTTTCAGGTCGATGCTGGCCAGGGCCTTTATTTCGTGAAGTCCGACTTGATGAGCCTGTAACGCCTGATCAAGCAATGCCCGCAGCGTGCTGGCGGGGCAGCCGCGCTGGCAGCCCAGGCCGACCACTAACGTCGGCGCTGTGCGGGTCTCTGTCATGCGTGGTATTGGCCATCGTTTTTGCGTCGGAACAACCAGGCACTGATCAGGCCCAAGGCCAGCCAGAACGCCACGTTGGTCAGCTGCGAAGCGATTTTGAACTGCGCTTCCAGGGCTTCCGGCGCGAGCATCGAATGCACTTCCGGCTGAGGTGCGCCGATGACATGTGGAGTGGCCAGAATCGCCGCGCCCAGCACTTTCATCAGCCAATGACGGCTGAACACGATCAGGGCGATGCCGGCTGCTGTGGACGCCGCCGTGCCGATCCACCAGATCTGCCGTTGTGCCAGATCGGCTGCGGCAGTGCCCGGCAATTCAGGTGGCAGGCCGAGGGTCGGTGCGAGGACGAACGTCGCGTAACCGGCCAAGCCCCAGAGCAGACCTTGTGCGGTGCTGTTTGGCGCCCGCAGGGTATAGAGACCGGCAAGCATCAGGGCAAAACCGACCGCGACCACCAGGTTGCCGCCGGTGGTCGACAGCACGCGCTGCCAGCCGTCTTCCGGCTCCCAGGCTTCGGCGTCGTGGGTATGAGCGGCCATGGCGCCGTCGGCGTGTTCATGGGGTTGAACCACTGCCGGCTCGGCTTTTTCGTAGGTTTCGGCCTGAAGGATCAGCGGTGCCACCCAGAAACTTTGCAGCAGGGTCAGCAACAGGGCGGCCAGCAACCCGGTGAAACCTGCGGTTTGCGCAATACGCTTGATCATTTGGGCAGGTCTCAATGGCACGGGAACGCAGAGCTGTGACGGGTATCGTGCGCGGCGTTGTGCACCGCTTCTATGTGCGAGAAACCGGCGAAATAGACAAGGCACGCGCCCAGGATCGACGCACACACGGCGGCGGTCAGGCGTTGGGTCAGGGTTGTGGTGGTGCTGGCGGTGCTGCTGGAGCCGGTGCTGGTGATGATCGACATGGCGCGCTTCCCTCTGGTCTGTCAGCGGGTGAATAGAGCGCATGGAAAACCCCTGCGATTCGGGCTCGCAGACGTTCAAACAGCGCCCGCCCACCGCGGGTTTGTTGTTCCGTGACCGTAAGGGTCACTGTGTGTTGCGGGCCGGTCTCCGGGCTCACGAGGGGCGTTGGCTTTCGCCGTGGCCTGCAAACATCACCTTCCCATGCCGAACTGCTGGCACAGTGGATTTGATGCTTCGCTCGCTTACCGTTGCGGGGGCAGCACCGGACTGACATGGCTTTGAGTAAAGCACATGATTCACCGGTTTCCCGTTTCACCCTGTGAAGGGCACCCGTAACAAGGCGTGTAGGAGAGCATGGGCGGGGGTTGGCCGTCAATTGGCAAGGGTTCTCAACTCGCCTTTGTGTCGACGCTATCGCGGGCAAGCCTTGCGCCTACAAGACCGCCCTAATCCTGTAGGAGCAAGGCTTGCCCGCGAAAGCGTCCTGATGGCCGCCACAAGACATTGACCCGCTCCCAAGCGATGCGTAGCCTTGCGCTTTCGAGGTTCTTCGGCGTTTGTCGAAGCTAAGAAGGGAACGCGGTCAATGCCGCGGCTGCCCCCGCAACTGTGAACGGTTCAGTTTCTGCCATGCCACTGCATGCGCCAGCCATGGCGCGAGCGGGAAGGCGCAGCAACCGCCAGTCAATCGACTGGCCAGCCGTCAGCCAGGAGACCTGCCTCGACACAGATTCTCACTTTCAACCGGGCGGGGTGATCCGGTGGCGAACTCTTCAGGCATGCGCGTGCGCGCTGCCGGTCGTCGTCCCGTATGCCCGCCACCAAAGCCAAAGGGCATCCGATGAAAACACTGGCCAAACTCCCCGTCACCATCGTTACCGGTTTCCTCGGCTCGGGCAAAACCACGCTGCTGCGGCACATGCTCGACAACGCTCAGGGCCGTCGCATCGCGGTGATCGTCAACGAGTTTGGCGAGCTGGGCATTGACGGCGAAATCCTCAAGCAGTGCTCCATCGGCTGCACCGAAGAAGAAGCCAACGGTCGCGTTTATGAGTTGGCCAACGGCTGCCTGTGCTGCACGGTTCAGGAAGAATTCTTCCCGGTGATGCGCGAACTGGTTGCCCGTCGCGGCGACCTCGATCACATCCTCATCGAAACCTCGGGCCTGGCCCTGCCAAAACCGTTGGTTCAAGCCTTCCAATGGCCGGAAATCCGCAGTGCCTGCACCGTCGACGCGGTCATTACCGTCGTCGACAGCCCGGCCGTGGCCGCCGGCACCTTTGCCGCGTTCCCGGATCAGGTCGACGCCCAGCGTAAACTCGACCCGAACCTGGACCATGAATCGCCGCTGCACGAGCTGTTCGCCGACCAATTGGCCAGCGCCGACCTGGTGATCCTCAACAAGGCCGACCTGATCAGCCCTGAAGACCTGGCCCGCGTGCGCCTTGAAGTCGCTGAAGAATTGCCGCCGGCGGTCAAAGTCATCGAAGCCAGCAGCGGTCGCCTACCGCTGGACGTGCTGATCGGCCTCGGTGCCGGCTCCGAAGAGCACATTGACAGCCGTCACAGCCATCACGACCATCACCACGACGGTGATGACCATGACGACCACGATCACGATGCGTTTGACTCGATCTCCCTCGAACTGCCGCAAGCCGACGAAAGCCTGCTGCTGGATGCGCTGACCCAACTGGTGGTCAAGCACGGCATCCTGCGTGTGAAAGGCTTCGCCGCGATCCCCAACAAACCGATGCGTTTGCTGATTCAGGGCGTGGGCACGCGTTTCGACAAGCACTTTGACCGTCAGTGGGGCGCCGATGAGGCGCGGACCACGCGCTTGGTGTTGATCGGTCAAGACCTGGACGCCGCGCAACTCGAAGCGCAGTTGCGCGCCGCGCTCAGCGTTTAAGCCATGCACCTGCTCAGGACCCAGCCCGGCGGTTTCGTGTCGGACGACAACATCGCCGACCTTGGACAAACCCCCGCCGAGCTGGTGATCCTGTGCAGCGGCGATTCCAGCCTGGCGCTGCTCGCAGAAGCCGCGCAGCAATTGCCCGATGATTATCCCAGCGTGCGCCTGGCCAACCCGATGCAGGTGCAAAACCATGCCTCGGTCGACCTGTATGTCGACGAAGTGCTGCGGCACGCCAAGGTGATTCTGATTTCGCTGCACGGCGGCATCGCCTATTGGCGTTACGGCATCGAGCGGCTGGTGGAGCTTTCCCAGCGGGACGTGCAACTGATTCTGGTGCCGGGTGATGATCGCCCGGACCCGGAACTCAGCGACCTGAGCACCGTGGCGGCCGGCGATCGCGACCGGCTCTGGCAGTTTTTGCGTCAGGGCGGCATGGGCAATGCCCTGGATTTTTTCCGCTGCCTGGCCACTCAATGGCTTGGCCGCGATTACGCCTGGGCCGAGCCCCAAACCCTGCCGCGCACGGCGATTTACCATCCGAAAAAAAGCCCCGCAGCCCTGAAAGACTGGCAAGCCGATTGGCACGCCGATCAACCGGTGGCGGCGGTGTTGTTTTACCGCTCGCATTTGCAGGCGGCCAATACCGGTTTTATCGATGTTTTCTGCCAGCGTTTGCAGGCGGCGGGGTTAAATCCCTTGCCGATTGCCGTGGCCAGTTTGAAAGAGCCCGGCTGCCTGACGGTGGTCGAGGATTGGCTGGATGAAGTCGAGGCGGGGGTGATTTTGAACACCACCAGTTTCGCCCAATCCAGCCCCGAAGCGCCGCACCTGCGACCGTTTCGCCGCAACATCCCGGTGATTCAGGCGATTTGCGCCCAAGACAACGAGCCCGGATGGCGCGCCAGTGAGCAAGGCCTCGGCCCGCGTGACCTGGCGATGCACATCGCATTGCCGGAACTGGACGGCCGCATCATCAGCCGCCCGATCAGCTTCAAGGACTTGGCGTGGCGCAGCGAGCGCAGTCAGTCGGACGTCGTTTGCTATCGTCCTCAACCCGAACGCATGGATTTCGTCGCCGAACTGGCGCGGCGCTGGATCGATCTGGCGCGGCTGGCGAACAGCGAAAAACGTATCGCCCTGATTCTCGCCAACTACCCGACCCGGGATGGGCGCATCGGCAATGGCGTCGGCCTCGATACCCCGGCCGCCGCGTTGAATATCTTGCGTGCGCTGCAGGTCGAGGGTTATCCGCTGTCGGCCGAGTTACCGGACAGCGGAACGGCGTTGATCCAGCAATTACTCGGCGGGGTCAGCAACGACCTCGATACCCTGGATCAGCGTCCCTGCCATCAAAGCCTCACGCTGGACGAATACCGGCAGATGTTCGACGCCTTGCCCGAGGCCAACCGCCAAGCCGTGCTGGAACGCTGGGGCACGCCCGAAAGCGATCCGATGTGCCGTGGCGGACGAATGATGATCGCCGGCCTGCGCTTCGGCCTGACCTTCGTCGGCATTCAGCCGGCGCGTGGTTATCAGGTGGACCCGAGCGCGGTGTATCACGACCCGGACCTGGTGCCGCCGCACGGTTATCTGGCGTTCTACTTCTGGCTGCGCAACACCTACGGGGCCCACGGCGTGATTCACGTCGGCAAGCACGGCAACCTCGAATGGTTGCCGGGCAAAGGTGTCGGGCTCTCGGAAAACTGCTGGCCGGACGCATTGCTCGGGCCGCTGCCGAACATTTATCCGTTTATCGTCAATGACCCGGGCGAGGGCGCGCAGGCCAAGCGCCGCACTCAAGCGGTGATCATCGATCACCTGATGCCGCCGCTGACCCGCGCTGAAACCTACGGACCACTGCGCAATCTCGAATTGCTGGCCGACGAGTATTACGAAGCGCAACTGCTCGATCCGCGTCGTGCTCGGGAATTGCAGCGCGACATCCTGCAACTGGTGCGCGACACGCACATTGATCGCGAACTGCAACTGGACGAAAAACTCGACAGCGATGCCGACGCAGCGATCTGGTTGCCGCGTCTGGACACCTATCTGTGCGATTTGAAGGAATCGCAGATTCGCGATGGCCTGCACATCTTTGGCGAGTCACCGACCGGGCGCTTGCGCATCGACACCTTGCTGGCCTTGCTGCGGATTCCCCGTGGCGATGGTCGTGGTGCGCAATCCAGTTTGCTGCGAGCGTTGGCCAAAGCGTTTGAGTTGGGTTTCGATCCGCTGGATTGTGCGCTGGCCGAGCCGTGGACCGGGCCTCGTCCAATTGAACTGCAACTGATGAACGATGAACTCTGGCGTACGGCGGGCGATACCCGTGAACGACTGGAATTGTTCGCCGCACAACTCATCTCGCAAACATTGAGCACCGAGCGCGGACTCTGTGGGAGCGAGCTTGCTCGCGATGCGGTTGAACATTCAACATTGATGTCGATTGACCCACCGCTATCGCGAGCAAGCTCGCTCCCACAGGTTCCGCGCTGGGCAGAAGTGCAAGCCATCCTCGACAGCCTGCGCGAAGTCGTCGCACCACGCCTTGACGCCTGCGGCCCAGCCGAAATGCGCGGTCTGCTCGACGCCCTGAAGGGCCGCTTCGTTCCCGCCGGCCCCAGCGGCGCACCCAGCCGCGGCCGTCTGGACGTGCTGCCTACCGGGCGCAACTTCTATTCGGTGGACGTGCGCAACCTGCCGACCACCACCGCGTGGCGCATCGGTTTCCAGTCGGCCAACCTGATCCTTGAACGACATCTGCAAGACCACGGCGATCATCTGCGCCAACTCGGTTTGTCCGTGTGGGGCACCGCGACCATGCGCACCGGCGGCGACGACATTGCCCAAGCCATGGCGCTGATGGGCGTGCGTCCGGTCTGGGCGACCGGCAGTCAGCGGGTCGACGATTTCGAGATTCTGCCGCTGAGCTTGCTCGACCGCCCGCGTGTGGACGTTACCTTGCGCGTCTCCGGTTTTTTCCGCGATGCCTTTGCCAACCTGATCCGCTTGTTCGACGCCGCGGTGCAAGCGGTCGCCGCGCTGGATGAGCCCGACGACCTGAACCCGTTGGCGGCCAAAGTGCGTGCCGAACGTGAAGCGTTGATGCAATCGGGGCTGGATGAAGACGCTGCGAATCGTCAGGCCGGTTGGCGAATTTTCGGGGCCAAACCCGGTGCGTATGGTGCCGGCGTGCAGGGCGCCATCGACGGGCGTCTGTGGCAAAGCCGCGAAGATCTGGCCGAGGTATACCTGAACTGGGGCGGCTATGCTTATGGCGGCTCGGACGAAGGTACCGCCGCTCGCGAACAATTCGCCCAGCGCCTGAGCCAGGTGCAAGCGGTGCTGCAAAACCAGGACAATCGCGAGCACGACTTGCTCGATTCCAACGATTATTACCAGTTCCAGGGCGGCATGCTCGCCGCCGTAGAAAGCCTCAGCGGTGAAGCCGCGGCCAGTTACCACGGCGATCACAGTCAACCGGACTTGCCGAAAATCCGCACCTTGAAGGAAGAGCTGAACCGGGTGATTCGTTCCCGGGCGGCCAATCCAAAGTGGATCGACGGGGTCAAGCGTCACGGCTACAAAGGCGCGTTTGAACTGGCGGCGACGGTCGACAACCTGTTTGCGTTCGACGCCACTACGCAACTGATTGACGATCACCAGTACGCGTTACTGGCCGACGCTTATTTGCTCGATCCGGCAACTCGCGATTTCGTTCGCGATCACAACCCGCATGCGTTGCGAGACATGACCGAACGGATGCTGGAAGCGCAGCAGCGAGGGATGTGGAAGGAACCGGGCGAGTATCGCGAGGCGCTGGAGAATTTGTTGTTGGATATAGAAGAAGATTCATGAGGGCATGATCGTTCCCACGCTCTGCGTGGGAATGCCTCAACGGACGCTCCGCGTTCGGCTCTGGGGACGCAGAGCGTCCCATGCTGCATTCCCACGCGGAGCGTGGGAACGATCACATCACCGACCACACACGAGACCCGACATGACCGACACCCCGCATTTCCCGTTATCCGCCGTGGTCGGCGCCGACGACTTGAAGCTCGCCCTGTACCTGACCGCCATCGACCCGAAAATCGGTGGCGTACTCATCGAAGGCCCTCGCGGCATGGCCAAATCGACCCTGGCCCGTGGTCTGGCAGATCTGCTCGCCAGCGGTCAATTCGTCACGCTGCCGCTGGGTGCAACCGAGGAACGACTGGTCGGCACCCTCGACCTGGATGCGGCGCTGAGCGATGGCCGTGCGCAATTTTCCCCCGGCGTACTGGCCAAGGCTGACGGCGGCGTGCTCTATGTCGATGAGGTCAATCTGCTGCCTGATCACCTCGTGGACCTGTTGCTTGACGTCGCCGCCAGCGGCACCAACCTGATCGAACGCGACGGCATTTCCCATCGGCATTCGGCGAAATTCGTACTGATCGGCACCATGAACCCGGAAGAGGGCGAGTTGCGTCCACAACTGCTCGATCGCTTTGGCCTTAACGTTGCGCTCAGCGGCCATACCGCACCGACCGAGCGTGGTCAGATCATCCGTCGACGACTGGATTTCGACAGCGATCCGCAACAGTTCTGCGCGCAGTGGGAACATCAACAGCAGGCGCTGCGCGAACGCTGCGAGAAGGCCCGTAGTCTGTTGGCGAGCATCCCCCTCGACGATCAAGCGCTCGCACTGATTACGGAGCGCTGCTTTGCCGCCGGGGTCGATGGCTTGCGCGCCGACCTGGTCTGGCTGCGCGCCGCCCGCGCCCATGCCGCATGGCAAGGGGCGAACGCGATCACCGAGGACGATATCGACGCCGTCGCCGACTTCGCCTTGCGTCATCGTCGCCGCGAGCAAACACCGCCGGCACCGCAATCCAGTCAGTCACCGTCTGCGCAACCTCCCAACCCGAGCGAAGGCCAGGGCCAATGGGGAGACATGCCGGCCCAGGCGTCGCCGGTCGGCGCCCGCCGTGAAGTGCCGAGCTGGCCAAAAAAGCCTTAGGCATTCGCCCTCGATCTGATGCGGGGGCGAATGCCAGACCCCGCGCAGGACGGCTGGACAACGGCAAGCAAGGCAAGCGTCACGCCGCACGCAGCGGCTCGATCAATTGGCCCGGAACCTTGCTCAACGGCCGGCCACGTCAATGCAGCGATGTACTGTTCCATCTGCGCACGCGAAGCGCCCATGAATTGTGGCTGGTGATCGTCGATGCGTCGGCCTCGACGCGGCGTCATCAAGCATTAAGCGATGCCAAGGGTTTGCTGGCGCAATTGTTCGACGATGCCTATCGCCAACGTGCGCGACTGGCGTTGCTGACGGCCAGCGGCAATGTGCCGAAATGGCAGGTGCAAGGCTTGAAAGCCTCCAGCGGTTTGCGTACCTGGCTTGACGGGCTGGGTGCAAGCGGCGGCACGCCAGTGTTGGCGGCGCTGGAAGAGGCAGGGCGTTGGCTGGTGGCACGGAAAAAACGCTTCCCAGCGGAGCAGCAGCGAGTGTTGCTGCTGACCGATGGACGATTGAAAGAGTGGTCAGTTCTGCCTGCTCTGGATTGTCCCATTTTGCTGGTGGATATCGAAAGAGGAGCGATTCGACTAAACCGGGCTAAACGGTTGGCAAGTGACTTGTGTGCCACTTATTTGCATATCGATATCCCGGAATCCCCCATTGTTTTCTGAGGGTAAATGTTCGGGGCGACACCACTGATGGGCGATCAGTGGTGTGGGGACTCGCAGATCTAAATAAAGTTAATCAGCCCATCCAAAATGGAACCGGTAGCTTGGGTTTTGATGGTTACGGATTTTTTTACTACTTCGTTAGTGTAGTAGCAATTAACTCGGTGTCGATCGAGCAAATCGATTACTTCGTTGTGTGGGTGTGGGGCATTCGAAGTGCCGAATTTTCGGTTGTTATGGCTGATAATTGCATGATCAGGTTTAATGGCGAGCATTGCGTTGTTGGAAATATTTTCTCTACTGCCATGATGTGGGACTTTTAGAAATCTCGCAGATATGTCGGTTTTTTCTTCGATCAGCCGTTCAAATACCGAGTTGTCTGCATCACCTGTAAATAACCAGTCGCCGCTGTCGTGCTGGTGTTTGAATACAATGCTGGCTCGGTTGGAGTTCAACTTTACGTGCCGGGAGACGTAGTAATCTATATTGTTTTTTGAGGCGCCGGCGAGTGACTCACTGAGCGTGATGAAAAATAAATGCACGAATTTTCGCGCAAAGAACCCATACTCCAATTGGCTTTCGATGTGGCGTTGCAAAACCAGTGGTGAGACATAGTTAATTATTTCTTCTCTCGGAAGCTCTATTCCATATTCCGAAAGTATAGTCAGCGCTTGTTCGATGGACGTTTCGGAGGTTGGGAAGTCGTCGAAAATTTTTTCGGGGTGGCGAGGGGGGTTCAATATGGTTGCGTGGGTGCACAAAGTATCTCCCTGTGCGACCAACTGCGGGTGCAAGGTGCTGATCAACTTCCAGTTCGGCTGTTTAAGTTTTTCAGTGGTGTGTTTTTTTAGATAGCCGTATATTTTTGTTATTTCAGGAAGATAGTAGGGGATATAAGTGTGGAAAATTTCTATTTTTTTTGACTTTAATAGTCGCGGAACCCCACCGATATGATCTTCGTGTGAGTGGGTGATTAGTAACCGATAAATACCTGGGCTCAGTATGTTTTCAATATTCGCCTTGGCGGGACCTGTGTCTATTAGAAGCGGTGGATCGCTTAAATCACAACCTTGTCCTGGATTCAGAATAAAGGCGTCGCCTTGACCTACGTTTATTACAGTTAGCATTGTGAACACTCGGCTTCCATGGCAAATGATGCGCCTCGTCTTCCGGATTGCGATATTGGGAGTGCAAAGTATCGTCCCGGGCGGGCAGAGAGGCGATACTAATATGCCATCATCGTGTCTAGCTCAGGTTACTTACTCATCGCCTGACGATACTGGCGAGTCCGTCGGCTGATGTACAACTGGTCAAGAATCAATGCCCACAGCGCCGATACCTGCGGCTGAGGCTTACGCCCGCGGCTGAGTCGCTTGAGCTGAAACTTCACCACCGCCATGTTCGCCAGCGCGGCCAATGGTTTGCGTTTCCAGCGGATCGGCGGCAACTGCGGGTGACTGTTCTGACCTTGGCGCCACTGTTTGACCAATTGCGGTTCGACGGCCATCGCCGTGCCAATGCCGGCCATGGCGATGCCGCTGTCGAGCACCTGCTCCACGATAGCCAGACGCCGGATGCCGCCGGTTACCATCACCGGCATGTTCGCCACACTGGCCAGTTCACCGGCCATTTCCAGAAAGTAGGCTTCGCGCGCCAAGGTCCGGCCGTCGCGGGCTTCACCTTGCATCGCGGGGGCTTCGTAGCTGCCGCCGGAGAGTTCCAGCAGGTCGATGCGTTGCTCATTGAGCCACCGGATCACCTGACGGGCATCGTCGGCATCAAAACCGCCACGCTGGAAGTCGGCGGAATTGAGTTTCACTGCCACACAAAACTGCGGCGATACCGCCTCGCGAACGGCGCGGACCACGTCCAGCAGCAAACGCGCGCGATTTTCCAGTGATCCGCCCCAACGGTCGGTCCGCTGATTGGTCAGCGGCGAGAGGAACTGGCTGAGCAGGTAACCGTGCGCCGCATGGATCTGCACGCCAGTGAACCCGGCCTTTTCGGCGAGAGCTGCGCTGGTGGCGAAGCGGGTGATCACCTCGCTGATATTGGCCTCGGACATGGGTTTGGGCTCGGCAAACATCTTCGAAAAGCCCCCCAGGTCCAGCGCCACCGCCGACGGCGCCAAGGCTTGTTGGCCGAGGTTGGCCATGGTCTGGCGGCCGGGATGGTTCAATTGCACCCAGAAATGCGCACCACCGGCCCGGCCAATGGTTGCCCACTGACGGAACTGTTCGATATGCCGTTCGTCTTCCAGCACCACGCCACCGGGGCCGGTCATGGCGCGGCGATCGATCATGACATTGCCAGTCAGCAACAGGCCGGCTTCGCCCTCGGCCCAGGCCTGATACAGCTGAAACAAGGCGCGTGACGGCGCTTGGTCGGTATCGGCGAGGTTTTCTTCCATCGCGGCTTTGGCGATACGATTACCGACGGTCTGGCCGTTGGGCAGATTTAACGCTTGGAAGGGCGACATGCTTGACTCCTCATCAGTGAAGCGTAGAGGCTAAGCTTAAAGTTAACTTTAATGTCAAGCAGGCAAATGAGGCCGTGATGAAAATTGGTGAATTGGCGCAGTTAAGCGGCTTGAACGCTTCGCGAATCCGGTTTTACGAAGCTCAAGGGTTGATCAGTCAGGTGGCGCGCTCGGCCAATGGCTACCGGCGATACTCAGAGCAGGCTCTGCAAACACTGATGATTATTCAGTGTGCCCAACAGGCGGGGTTCAGCCTCGAAGAGCTGAAGCAGTTATTACCTGACACCGTAACGGGCGAGTTCAAGCGCGATGAACTGGTGGCGGGGCTTGTGCGAAAAGTCGAGCAGATCGAAGAAATGCAACTTCACCTGGCCCAGAGCAAGGCGAAGTTGCTGGGGGTGATCGAAAGCATCGAAGTGCGACCCGAAGGGATAGCCTGTGATGCGAATGCCGAGAGGGTGCTGGCGTCGCTCAAGCATCAGTTCTGATCGATGCATGAATCACCGTAAGCCTGGTAGCGCAGGACATGAGTGGCGCCCGTGGTGTCGACATAGGTCATCTCCCGTGGGCCGATGCCGCAATAATCGCCGTTGGTGATGTTGATGACCCTGGCAATGTTCAGCGATTTCGAATAGCTGTAGTCCTCGACGTTCGAGGGGCTGGCGTTGTCGGCAGAAGCAGCGGCGGCAGTGCCGCTCAGGGCAATCAGACACAGCGCGGACAGAAGGCTTTTCATGATGGGGCTCTCGTAGTGGCTACTGATCAATTTCAGTGGCAGTACGACGAACCCCGTACGGGTTTATTCCAGGCTCAGGGAGAAGTTTTTTTGCACCGGAATCGGATTGCGCATCAGCGTGCCCACCACCAAGGCACACAGCAACGCCACCAACCCGGCGACGCAGAGCAACAGGCTGAAGCCGCCGACAAAGGCCTGACGCGCCAATGGCTCGACCACTGAGCGTGCAGTTTGCGGTAGCAGGTTCATGGCCGCCGCCATGTCACCGGCAACTACCCGCGAAGCAATGCCTTGTGCCTGGCTGAGCCACACCACGCCTTGAGTGGAAAGGCTGTCGCGCAACAACAGTTCGGTATGACTGGAGAGCAGCGCGCCGTAGACACCGATGGCCAGCACGATGGCGCTGAAACGCATGGTGGTGCTCATGCCCGACGCCATGCCAGTGCGCTCGCGGGGTACGCACGCCATGATGTTCTTTTGCGTGTCGCCATTGAGCAGCCCGGCACCCGCGCCGGTCACGGCAATCGCCAGGGCAAAGGGCAGATAGCCGCCACTGCTGACCGCCCAGGCACTGAGCAAGTTGCCGCTGCCGACGAGCGTCAACCCGGCCGCCATCAAGGTGGCAGGCGAATAACGGCCGGCCAGTCGCGCTCCGATGCGTGGGCAGATCAGCATGGTCAACGCAAACGGCAGCATCCCCAGCCCCGACGCAATCGCCGAAAAGCCTAAACCGTTTTGCAGGTAAAACGGCAGCAAGGTCATCATCACTTGAGCGCAACCGGCGTAGGCAAACATGCCGAGCAGTGCGCCGATAAAACGCGGATGCTTGAACAATTGCAGGTCTACCATCGGACGCTGTTGCATCCGCTCAATCGCCACGAACAGCCCCAACAATAACGCGCCGCCGATGAGCCGGACGTAAGTGGTCGGGTTGTTCCAGCCAATCCGGTTAGCCTCGATCAACCCCCAGATCAGGCACAACAAACTCGCACTGAATGCCAGGCTGCCCCAGGGATCGAGGCGTGCGGATTGGGTGTCTCTGGATTCCGGCACGGTGCGCCAGACCATGACCATCAAGAACACGCCAATGGGCAGGTTGAGGTAAAAAATCCAGCGCCAGCCGATGTATTCGGTGATCAGCCCGCCGACCGTCGGCGCCGCGGTCATCGCCACCCCCATGCACGCCCCCCAGAACGCCCAGGCTTTGGCCCGCTCGACTTCATCGTGAAAGGTGTGGCCAATGGAGGCCAGTGCCGAGGTCAACAACAGTGCCGCGCCGACGCCTTTGATCGCCCGCGCAATATCGAGGAACAACGCGTTGGGCGCCGCACCGCACCCGAGGGACGCAAGAATGAAAATGCCCAGGCCCCAGAGCAGGGTTTTCTGCCGGCCAAAGCGGTCGGCAATGCTGCCCGCCGGCAGTAGCAGGGCGGCGAACGCCAGCATGTAGGCGCTGACGACCCATTCGATGTCGGCAAAGTTTGCGCCCAGGTCCCGTGCGATGGTCGGCAACGTGACCGCGACGATGTTGGTGTCCAGCACGATCAGCGAGCAGACACCTGAGGCTGTGAGTAACGTCAGTCGCGGGCTGACCTTGGGTTTGACGGGCATGACCGGAGCTCTTTACTGTGAGGGGCCATGCAGCTTATCGCCAGCAGGGGCTTGCTTTGTTAGGCATGGACCGTCAATTCATTACCTTTGGGCTAACGCACTAATGGAAATTCGCCATTTTCGCTATTTTCTGGCCGTTGCCCGGCAGCGCAATTTCACCCGCGCCGCCGAACATTTGGGCATCGCGCCGCCGACCTTGAGCCGACAGATCCAGGACATGGAAAGCGAACTGGGGGCTCGGTTGTTCTTGCGCCAGCAGCGTGACGTGAAGCTGACCGAGGCGGGCGCGGCGCTGGTGATCGAGGCCGAAGCCACCGTGCGCCAATTCGAATGTGCACAGCGCAACGCACAGCGGGCGGGGCGTGGCGATATTGGTCATATCGAACTGGGTTACGTGGCCTCGGCGGTGTTCGGCGGCGTGCTGCAAAAACAGGTGCAAGCCTTCAGCCGCGAATGCCCCGACGTGAGTCTGAATGTACGGGAAAGCCCCATGGCCACGTTGCCGGCCATGGTGCTCGATGGTCGATTTGACATGGGTTACGTCCGTTCGCCCATGACGCTGCCAGAGGGGCTGGACGAGATCCGCCTCAACGCAGAAGGTTTTGTGCTCGCGGTCTCGGCCGAGTCCTGGCTGTGCCGTTTGCCGGACATCGGCCCGCAACATTTACAAAACGAGACGTTCATCCTGCCGGAACAAATCACCGGCACCTTGCAAGTGGCCGCCCAAGGCGGCTTTTCGCCGAC
Source organism: Pseudomonas sp. OV226 (assembly GCF_003148705.1). Classification (NCBI taxonomy): domain Bacteria; kingdom Pseudomonadati; phylum Pseudomonadota; class Gammaproteobacteria; order Pseudomonadales; family Pseudomonadaceae; genus Pseudomonas; species Pseudomonas sp. OV226. The sequence goes on from NZ_QGGS01000001.1 coordinate 273,809, forward strand.
CCTGGGGGCGCAACCGGGCGGGTTGGTGGCCGTGATTGCCTTGGTGTCGTTGGGGCAGGGCGTGGCAGTCGTGCCGGAATCGGTGGTCGGCCACGTCGGTTTGCCCGGCGTCCTGTATCGCAAGATAAGCGGCTGTGAAGCGACGTCCTGGCTGTCGCTGATTTATCGTCGCTTCGAGAAATCGGCGGCGGTGGTGAGGTACATCGAGCAGGTCAAACATTCCTGAGCACGACAATTTCGCGAGCAAGCTTGCACGCGATAGCGTCCTGTCAAACACCACTATTGCCAAGCCTTAACACCCGGCTCGACGATTCAACCGCTCAAAGGCCCGAGGCACGGTACACAATCTGCGCAACGTCTGGCGCAACCATGCCAGATCGTGACTCGGCGCCTGGCGCACATATCGCGGCCTGAGCCTGCCGACGTGGTGGGCGAAATCCTGCTCCAGGGTCTCCTGAGAGCCAATGCCCTTGAGTTTCTTCCTCAATCTCCCGTCCTTGAAAAACAGCACCGTCGGCGTACCCGTAACGTTCGGATGCCGAGGTGATTCGCTGGTGTTCAACACGTAGATATTCGCGTGATGGCGATAGCGCTCGGCAACCTGGCGAAAGATCGGTTCCGCCCATTCACAGGCCGGGCAGTGTTCGTTACCGAAATACAGGATCACAGGACGCCAGGTTTTCAGTGCCTTGCGATACACCGGGGCCAGCGATGTCAGGTGGGTTGTCGAGCTCATTGAAATCTCCTTTTCACAACGACCATCGAGGGTTTGTCGACGGTAAAGGAGGGAAGTGGGGTGGGTCTACTGTCAGAAATTACAGGTGGGAAACTTCTTACGTTGTCTCGGAAGTTGCGCACGGTATTACACGATTCTCCCGACGGAGATCTCAGAAATCCAGATGCGTATGACGTGATACTTTTTGTGCAATCGAGAACAAGCACTGTTCAGGATCTGTAATGAGACACCCTTGCCTTGGGGGCGTGAAATTTCTCTCAAAAGGATGGAGCTCAGATGCGCTTTAGAGTGCTATTTTTAGCGTCTCTAAAAGCACTCATAGGAACAAATTCATGACACATATCGTGCTTTCGCAAGTCGTGGCGAGCATCTCCGAGCTGAAAAAAAACCCGATGGGTACGGTTGCTGCCGGTGGTGGTTTATCTGTTGCGATCCTCAACCGTAATGAGCCGGCTTTCTATTGCGTTCCCGCCAAGGAGTACGAAGCGATGATGAGTCGTTTGGAAGATTTGGAGTTAATCGCTCTTTGCAAAGAACGAGAGAACGATCCCACCATAAAGGTTTCAATTGATGACCTATGAGCTGGAATTCTCTGAAAAAGCGTGGAAAGAATGGCAAAAGCTGGGGGGCAACCTAAGGGAGCAGTTCAAAAGGAAGCTTCAGGAGCGACTGCTTAATCCGCATGTTCCCGCAGACCGGCTAAGCGGGCTTGGAAATGCTTACAAGATCAAGCTACGTGGTGCTGGATACAGGATGGTTTATCGAGTGAAGGACGAGGTGTTGATAGTGACTGTCATCGCCGTGGGGAAACGAGAACGGGGCGATGTTTACAAAAATGCAGGCGATCGCTGACGGGAGCAGTCTGAAGGCTTATTCCGAAAGGGATGTGCGCCGACGGAGACTCTGTACTCGTAGATGCCAGATGCCCTGATTGATCGTGGAAGAAAATGTGGAGTGTAGGGCACGCAATACTTTGCCCTTCTCGATTCCTCCAAGAAAGAATGCATTATTAGTCAGCACCGTTTTGGCTCACCGACATCCCAGATGTGAACCAGATACCCGCCAACTGTGGCCAACGGTAGCGCTCCCTTGATCGTGCGTTCCGTAACACTCTTGCCGTGCTTTCGCACATCCATTTGATTCAAAACACTTTTCAATCTCCCCAACATTCCCTCCACAACCTGTGGCACACTTTCTGCTGTCTATTCCGCTGTTACATACTCATGTCCGGTATAGCGGAATAAACATCACCCTGGAGTGCTTGCCATGCATCGCCGACCTTCCTTGTTTAAAGCGTGTGTTTTCCTTTTCGCCGCGTCTGCCTCTGTCATGGGCATGGCCCAGGCAGCAGACAGCAAGCTCGATAGCGTGCTGGCCCGCGGGAAATTGATTGTGGGCACGGGCAGCACCAATGCGCCGTGGCACTTCCAGGGAGCGGATGGCAAGTTGCAGGGGTTCGATATCGATATCGGGCGGATGATTGCCAAGGGGTTGTTCAACGACCCGACCAAGGTCGAGTTCGTGGTGCAGTCTTCCGATGCGCGGATTCCCAATCTGCTGACCGACAAGGTCGACATCAGTTGCCAGTTCATTACCGTGACCGCCAGCCGTGCGCAGCAGGTGGCGTTCACCTTGCCGTACTACCGCGAAGGCGTCGGCCTGCTGTTGCCGGCGAACAGCAAGTACAAGGAAATCGAAGACCTCAAGGCCGCTGGCGACAGCGTGACCGTGGCGGTGTTGCAGAACGTGTACGCCGAGGAGTTGGTGCACCAGGCACTGCCCAAGGCCAAGGTCGATCAGTACGACAGTGTGGATTTGATGTACCAGGCCGTGAACTCCGGCCGTGCCGATGCCGCCGCCACCGATCAGTCGTCGGTCAAATACCTGATGGTGCAGAACCCTGGCCGCTATCGCAGCCCGACTTACGCCTGGAGCCCGCAAACCTACGCCTGCGCAGTCAAACGTGGCGATCAGGACTGGCTGAACTTCGTCAACACCACCTTGCATGAAGCCATGACCGGCGTGGAGTTCCCGACCTACGCGGCGTCGTTCAAACAGTGGTTTGGTGTCGAGCTGCCGTCGCCGGCCATCGGTTTCCCTGTCGAATTCAAATGATCCCGTGAGAGCGGGGCGCCTGTAACGCGCCCCGCTCAAGGTACTGCTGACCATGAACTATCAGTTGAATTTTGCCGCCGTGTGGCGCGATTTCGACACCTTGCTGGCGGGGCTCGGTCTGGGCCTCGAACTGGCACTGGTGTCGATCGCCATCGGCTGTGTGATCGGCCTGATGATGGCGTTTGCTTTGCTTTCGAAGCACCGCGCATTGCGGGTGCTGGCGTCGGTGTATGTGACGGTGATCCGCAATACGCCGATTCTGGTATTGATTCTGTTGATCTACTTTGCCTTGCCGAGCCTGGGCATTCGCCTGGACAAGATCCCGTCGTTCATCATCACGTTGTCGCTGTATGCCGGGGCGTATCTGACCGAAGTGTTCCGGGGTGGCTTGCTGAGTATTCCCAAGGGGCTACGCGAGGCCGGGTTGGCCATTGGCCTGGGCGAGTGGCAGGTCAAGGCGTACGTCACCGTACCGGTGATGTTGCGCAATGTGCTGCCGGCCTTGTCGAACAACTTCATCTCGCTGTTCAAGGACACCTCTCTGGCCGCGGCGATTGCCGTGCCGGAGCTGACCTATTACGCGCGCAAGATCAATGTCGAGAGCTACCGGGTGATTGAAACCTGGCTGGTGACCACGGCGCTCTATGTTGCGGCCTGCTACCTCATTGCCATGATGCTGCGTTACCTCGAACAGCGTCTGGCGATCCGCCGATAGGAGGCCCCATGTACGAATCCCCCAGTTGGTTGAATGAGTTATGGGTGGCCCGCGAAGTGTTGTGGCAAGGCTTTTTGACCAGCGTGCAGGTGTCGGCACTGGCCATTTTGCTGGGCACGATGGTCGGCATTGTCGCCGGCCTGGTGCTGACCTACGGCAAGTTCTGGATGCGCGCGCCGTTTCGTTTTTATGTCGACCTGATTCGCGGGACGCCGGTATTTGTGTTGGTGCTGGCCTGCTTCTATATGGCGCCGGCACTGGGTTGGCAGATCAGCGCGTTTCAGGCCGGTGCCTTGGGTCTGACGCTGTTTTGCGGCTCCCACGTCGCCGAAATCGTGCGCGGTGCGTTGCAGGCATTACCCAGCGGGCAGATGGAAGCGAGCAAAGCCATCGGCCTGACGTTTTATCAGGCCCTCGGGTATGTGCTGTTGCCTCAGGCGCTGCGGCAAATCCTGCCGACCTGGGTCAACTCATCGACCGAGATCGTCAAGGCGTCGACCCTGTTGTCGGTGATCGGTGTGGCCGAGTTGCTGCTCAGCACGCAGCAGATCATCGCCCGGACCTTCATGACCCTGGAGTTTTACCTGTTCGCCGGATTTCTGTTTTTCGTCATCAACTACGGCATCGAATTACTCGGCCGGCACATTGAAAAGCGGGTGGCCTTGCCATGACTCAAACTTCCAACATACAAAACGGCCAGGCCCTGCTGGACATTCGCGGGCTGCACAAACAGTACGGCAAGCTCGAAGTGCTCAAGGGCGTAGACCTGAGCATGCAGCGCGGCAACGTCGTCACACTGATCGGCTCCAGCGGCTCGGGCAAAACCACACTGTTGCGTTGCGTGAACATGCTCGAAGAGTTTCAGGGTGGGCAGATCATGCTCGATGGCGAGTCCATCGGTTATGACGAGGTCAACGGCAAGCGTGTGCGCCATGCGGAAAAAGTCATCGCCCGTCATCGTGCAATGACCGGCATGGCGTTCCAGCAGTTCAACCTGTTCCCGCACCTTACGGCGTTGCAGAACGTCACGCTGGGTTTGCTCAAGGTCAAGAAGCTGCACAAGGACGAAGCGGTCGCGCTGGCGGAAAAATGGCTGGAGCGCGTCGGTTTGCTGGAGCGCCGTGATCACTATCCCGGTCAGTTGTCCGGCGGTCAGCAACAGCGCGTGGCGATTGCCCGGGCGATTGCGATGAACCCGAGCCTGATGCTGTTTGATGAAGTCACCTCGGCGCTCGACCCTGAGCTGGTCGGCGAGGTGCTGAACGTGATCAAGGGCCTGGCCGACGAAGGCATGACCATGTTGCTGGTCACCCACGAAATGCGTTTTGCATTCGAAGTTTCGGACAAGATCGTTTTCATGAATCAGGGGCGCATTGAAGAGCAGGGGCCACCCAAGGAGCTGTTCGAACGCCCGCAATCGCCGCGTCTGGCGGAATTTCTCAAGAACACGCGTTTCTGATTTTTTTCAGAAGCATTTTCACTTCTCAATCAGGAGAAACACTCATGAGCATTACTCGTTACGGCACCGGCAGCACCGCCGGTGGCGGCCAGCCCCGTCCTTTTGCACGCGCCGTTGAAGCCGATGGCTGGCTGCATGTGTCTGGCCAGGTGCCGGCGCTGGATGGCGAAATCATTGTGGGTGGCATTGTCGAGCAGACTCACCAGACCATGAAAAACCTGATCGCGATTCTCGAAGAGGCCGGTTATGGCCTGGAAGACGTGGTGCGCACGGGCGTATGGCTGGAAGACCCACGGGATTTCTGGAGCTTCAACAAAGTGTTTTCCGAGTACTTCAGCCCCGAGCACGCCCCGGCGCGCGCGTGTGTGCAGGCGAACATGATGGTCGACTGCAAGGTTGAGATCGACTGCATCGCGTACAAGAAAAAGGCCTGAACCGAGGTGACTTCATCGCGGGCAAGCCACGCTCCCACATTGGATCTCCAGTGTTCACACAATCCCTGTGGGAGCTGGCTTGCCAGCGATGGCGGCCTAACGGTAACCGCGGGACTCTGGGTAAACTCCCCGGCGAATTTGAATGGGAACCACTGACATGACCGAAGACACCATCAAGCGCCGGGCACGCGGGCTGGACCGGGCGTTCGATATCCTCGACTTCCTCAAGGAAATCGGCAAACCCCTGCGCCCGAACGAAATCGCCAGCGGCATCGGCAGTCCGAAATCCACGGTCTACGAACTGGTGGCCTCGCTGCTGGAACGTCGGGTTCTGGAGGCCGTGGGCAAGGACGGTCACGTTTACCTCGGCCGTCAGCTGTACTTCCTGGGACAGGCGCATTTGCGTCATTTCGACCTGACCCGCGAGGCTGATCATGCCTTGCAGGAGATCGTCAGCCAGACCCATGAAACCGCCCAGATGTGCCTGCTCAACGGGCGCAAATACACGGTGGCGCTGATGAAGGAAGGCGAGCGGCATTTCCGCATTTCTTCGGACATCGGCGAGAACGCGCCGATTCCGTGGACGGCGTCCGGGCGCCTTCTGCTGACGCACTTGAGTGACCAGGAAATCGTCGACTTGATCGACCACGACGACTTCATCCTGCCCAACGGCGAGCGTCTGGCGCTGGAGCAGTTTCTCCAGGAGATCCGTCAGGCCGGTATCGAGGGCTTCTTCTCTTTCGATAGTGTCGCCGACACCTTTACCCACTGCTTCGCCGCTCCGGTCAAAGACCCGACCGGCGTTGCCATCGCGACCTTGTGCATCGTCGCTCCACGGGACGATGCCAAGAACAATTACGACGCTTATCGCCAGGTGCTGATCGACAGCGCCAACAGCCTGGCCCGGCGTATCAACGAATAACAGCGGCTGCCTGCGGCCGCGAATGTGAGGAGTTCGACCATGTCTACTGCCCAAAATACTGCCGCCGTGGAAAAGGGCTTTGCCCAGGCCGGCGCCAATCTGGTACGCGACGTCAGCCTGCCGGCGCTGGTGCTGCACCGCGAAGCGCTGGAGCACAACATTCGGTGGATGCAGACGTTTGTCAGCAACAGCGGTGCCGAACTCGCGCCTCACGGCAAAACCAGCATGACCCCGGCGCTGTTTCGCCGCCAACTGGACGCCGGCGCGTGGGGCATCACCCTGGCCAGCGCTACGCAAACCCGTGCGGCTTATGCCCATGGTGTGCGCCGGGTGCTGATGGCCAACCAATTGGTGGGCACGCCGAACATGGCGCTGATCGCCGATTTGCTGGCAGACCCGACCTTTGATTTCCATTGCATGGTCGATCACCCGGACAACGTCGCCGACCTCGGGGCGTTCTTCGCCTCGCGCGGTGTGCGCCTGAACGTGATGATCGAATACGGCGTGGTGGGTGGTCGTTGCGGTTGCCGCACGGAAGACGAAGTTCTCGCACTGGCCAAAGCGATCAACGCACAACCGGCGTTGGCACTGACCGGTATCGAAGGCTACGAAGGCGTGATCCATGGTGATCATGCGGTCACCGGCATTCGTGATTTCGCCGGGTCATTGGTGCGCTTGGCCGTGCAGTTGCAGGACAGTGGCGCATTTGCGATTACCAAGCCGATCATCACCGCTTCGGGATCGGCTTGGTATGACTTGATTGCCGAGGAGTTCGAAGCGCAAAACGCCGGCGGCCGTTTCCTCAGCGTGCTGCGTCCCGGCAGCTACGTGGCGCACGATCATGGCATCTACAAAGAAGCGCAGTGCTGCGTGCTCGACCGTCGCAGCGACCTGCACGAAGGCCTGCGCCCGGCACTGGAAGTCTGGGCGCACGTGCAGTCGATGCCGGAACCGGGTTTTGCGGTGATTGCCCTGGGCAAGCGCGATGTGGCCTATGACGCCGGTTTGCCGGTGCCGCTGCTGCGTTACAAGGCCGGGGTGATCCCGGCCAACGGCGATGACGTCAGCACCTGCAAGGTGACAGCGGTGATGGATCAACACGCGTTCATGACCGTCGCGCCGGGGGTTGAATTGCGGGTGGGCGACATCATTTCGTTCGGCACCTCGCACCCGTGCCTGACGTTCGACAAGTGGCGTACCGGGTGTCTGGTGGATGAACAGCTGAATGTCATCGAAACCATGGAAACCTGTTTCTAAGGCTTGATACCGAGGTGCGGCAATCGCGGGCAAGCCCGGCTCCTACAGGGGTTAGACGATCCCTGTAGGAGCGGAGCTTGCTCGCGATGAGGCCCGCCCAGACAACAAAGAAACACCAGAGACCCCACACAATGCACACCATCAACACCCTGGGGCCAGATGCCCCACGCATCGCCCTGATCGGCGAATGCATGATCGAGCTGCAACATCGCGCCGACGGCAGCCTCCAACAAAGCTTCGGCGGCGATACCCTGAACACCGCCGTCTACCTGGCCCGTGAACTGGGCGAGCGCGGTATCGTCGACTACGTCACGGCCCTGGGCGACGACAGTTTCAGCGATGCGATGTGCCAGCACTGGGCCAGCGAAGACATCGGCTTGGGCATGGTCCAGCGTTTGCCCGGTCGCTTGCCCGGTTTGTATTGCATCCAGACCGATGCCGCCGGTGAGCGCCGTTTCCTCTACTGGCGCAACGAAGCCGCCGTGCGCGATTGCTTCACCACGCCAGCGGCCGCGCCGATCCTGGCGGCGCTGCCGGATTACGATGTGCTGTATTTCAGCGGCATTACCTTGGCGGTGCTCGGTGTGCAAGGTCGGGAAAAGTTGCTGGAAACGTTGATTGAGGCCCGTCAGCGAGATGCGCGGATCGTCTTCGACAACAATTATCGGCCACGGCTGTGGACTTCAGTCGAAGAAGCTCGCGCGGCGTATCGCAGTGTTTTGCCGTATGTGGACCTGGCGTTGCTGACCCTTGAGGACGAGCAGGCGCTGTTTCATTTCTCCAGCGGCGAGGCGGTGTTCGAGGCTTACGAGCAGATCGGTACGCCGGAAGTGGTGCTCAAGCGTGGCGCCGAGGCCTGTTTGATTCGTTGCGACGGCGAGATGTTCGAGGTGCCGGCGCAGAAGGTCGAGCGCGTTGTAGACACCACGGCGGCGGGGGATTCGTTCAGTGCGGCGTATCTGGCCAGCCGACTCAAGGGCGGGAGCCCGGCCGAGGCGGCGGAGGCGGGGCATCGATTGGCGAGCCGGGTGATTCAGGTGCCGGGGGCGTTGATCCCAAGATAGCGGTGGATGGCCACTGGCTGCGCCATCGGTTCGCGAGCAGGCTCGCTCCGACAGTGGATCTTCGGTGTTCACAAAACCTGTGGGAGCGGGCTTGCCCGCGATGGGGCCCAACAGCCAACCGATCAATCCCGGTAAAACACCTGCACCAGGTGATACCCGAACTTGCTCTTGATTGGCCCATGCACCACCCGCAGCGGTTTCTTGAAAATCACCGCATCAATGACCCCGACCATCTGCCCCGGCCGAACTTCACCCAGGTCGCCGCCGCGCTTGCCGGACGGGCAGGTGGAGTACTTTTTGGCCAGCACATCGAAGGCTTCGCCCTTGGCGATGCGTTGTTTGAGCTGCTCGGCTTCTTCCGAGGTTTTCACCAGAATATGGCGGGCTTGAGCTTTCATTGGGGCATACCTTGCAACGGTGGTGGCTATGTTGGTACCAGCGGGGCGCGCGATTATGCCTTAACTCAGTCCGGTTGGCCGATCATCGTGCGAATCTTGTTGGCCAGCAGATCAATGGAAAAAGGCTTGGCGACCATGTCCATGCCTTCTTCGAGGAACCCCTGGCGTTCGGCGGCTGTTTCCGCGTAACCGGTCATGAACAGCACTTTCAGTCCCGGGCGATGCTGGCGGGCGATTTCTGCCAGTTGCCGCCCGTTCATGCCCGGCAGCCCGACATCGGTCACCAGCAGGTCGACCCGCAAATCAGACTCCAGCAAGGGCAGGGCCGTTGTCGCATCTTCGGCTTCGTAAGCGTGGTAACCCAGCTCTTTGAGCAGGTCGAGCACCAGCATGCGCACCGCCGGATCATCTTCCACCAACACCACGGTTTCCCCGGCAATCGCTGCGGGTGCCTCGCCCGTCACCGGCGTCAGCACGTCCTGCGGTTCCATGGCGTGCAGGCGTGGCAAATACAGGCGCACGCTGGTGCCCTGGCCCGGCAAGCTGAACAGGCTGACATGCCCGCCCGATTGCTGGGCGAAGCCGTAAATCATCGACAACCCCAGGCCGGTGCCCTGGCCGATGGGCTTGGTGGTGAAGAACGGGTCGAACGCCTTGGCCAATACCGACGGCGTCATGCCGGTGCCGTTGTCGCTGACGGCGATCATCACGTAGTCCCCGGCCTTGACCGGTTCCACCGTGGTGATGTCGCTGCCGTCGAGGTAAACATTCGCCGTTTCGATCAGCAGTTCGCCGCCACCGGGCATCGCATCGCGGGCGTTGATCACCAGGTTGAGCAGGGCATTTTCCAGTTGGCTGACGTCGGTGCTGATCGACCAGACTTCATCGGCCAGTTGCAGTTTGAGCTCGATGTGGTCGCCCTTGGTCCGGCTGAGCAAATCCTCCAGCGAACGCACCAGCTCGTTGGCATTGAGCGGCTTGCGATCCAGTGACTGGCGACGGGAGAACGCCAGCAGGCGATGGGTCAGCGCGGCGGCGCGGTTGGCCGAGGACACGGCGGCTTCGGTAAAACGGCCAATCTCGGCAGTACGCCCGTCGGCGATGTAGCGCTGCATCAGGTCGAGACTGCCGATGATCCCGGTGAGCATGTTGTTGAAGTCATGGGCGATACCGCCGGTGAGTTGGCCGACGGCCTCCATTTTCTGTGCATGACGCAAGGCGTCCTCGGCACGCTCGCGTTCGACCATCTCGTTCTGCAGACGCTGGTTGGCTTCGGCCAACTGCTGTGTGCGGGCGGCGACGCGCTCTTCCAGGGTTTCGTTGAGGTTGCGCAAGGCTTCCTCGGTCTGCTTGCGCTCGGTTTCGTCGATTACAAAAATGTAGAAACCATTCACCGCGCCGTCCGCACCGTGGCGCGGCAGGTAATTCATCAGCGCCTGGCGCAGGCTGCCGTCACGGTGTGGCGTGCTGATACTGAAACTGCAGGGCTTGCCCTTCAGGGCTTCGCCGATGTATTCGGCGCGCAACGCATAGGCCTCGTCACCCAGCACTTCACGAATGGTTTTGCCAAAGAGCTCTTGGGGCGTCAGGCCGTACCAGTCCAGGTAGGCGGAATTGTTCAGGCGAAAACGCTCTTCACTGTCGACGTAGCTGATCAGGATCGGCATGGCATTGATGATCAGTTGCAGCTCGGTCTGGCTTTGGCGCAGCGCCTGTTCGGTGTGTTTGCGCTCGGTAAGGTCCAGCGCCGCCCCGAGAAAACGCATCGGCCGGCCATGGTGATCCTTATAGCAACGACCCCGGGCAAACACCCAGCGCAACTGGCCGTCGGGTTGCAGCAGGCGATACTCCTCGGCGTACTCGGTGCCATGGGTGATGCAGTGCTTGATGCTGCGCGCGATCATCGCCCGGTCTTCGGGGTGCACGCCGTGCAAGTACTCGCTGATGGGTAACTGCCCGGCCAGTTCCGGGTTGACGCCGTGCAGTTGGGCGAAATGGGCATCGGCGAGGAAACGGTCTTCGCCGATGTCCCAATCCCAGGTGCCGACCGCGTCGGTGGCGGCCAAAGCCAGTTGCAGGCGTTGCTCGGTTTCGCGCTGGGCCTTGAGGCTCGCGGCCGAGCGCTGTTCAAGCTCCAGCGCGATACGGCGGCGTTCGTTGGTTTCAATGGCGGTGACCAGGATTCCGGCGACCTCGGCGCTTTCATCGCGGATCGGGCTGTAGGTCAAATCCAGCCAGAAGTCGGAATCCGCACCGTCACGCTGCAAGGTAAAGCGCTGTTCGCTGTAGGTGCGTACCTGGCCCTGTAGGACAGCGCTGTAAATCGGGTCGGTAAAGTCCTGGAGATCTGGCCAGATTTGATGCGTCGGCTGTCCGAAAGCGTGTGGATGCTTGCTGCCGGCGAGGAGGGCGAAGCCATCGTTGTAAATCTGTGTCAGTTGCGGACCCCACAGCAACAGCATTGGCATCGGTGAGTGGATCACGATATCCACGGCGGTGCGCAGGCTCTGTGGCCAGGTGCCGGCCGCGCCCAATGGGGTGCGTGTCCAGTCCAGCCTGGCAATCAAGGCCTGGGCATCGCTGCCGATGGGGAATGCGTTCATCAAGTCGTCCTGCGTTTAAGCCGGTGTGGCGGCGTCTACTTTTCTCGTAGAGGGGTAGACGCTGGATGGCCCGTTTGGGGTCATTATTTTTGCATTGAATGCTTTGCGGGCGCTTTTTGCCATGGAAATCGATGCGCTGTCAGCCCCGCGGGCCAACTGTAATGACGCTGACCCACAGGGAAACATTTTCAATCCTGCAGTTCGGGGCGGTTTCGGAACTGTTCCAGCGCCTCGGGATTGGCCAGTGCATCGGTGTTTTTGACCTTTTGCCCATGCACCACATTGCGTACCGCCAACTCGACGACCTTGCCGCTGATGGTTCGTGGAATATCGGTCACCGCGACGATCTTCGCCGGCACATGCCGCGGCGTGGTGTTGTCTCGAATGACCTGACGAATCTGCTGTTGCAGCGCTTCATCGAGTTCAACGCCCTCACGCACGCGCACAAACAGCACCACCCGCACGTCACCCTGCCATTGTTGACCAATGGCCACGCTGTCCAGCACTTGCGGGACTTTTTCCACCTGGCGGTAAATCTCCGCCGTACCGATGCGCACGCCGCCAGGGTTAAGCACCGCGTCCGAACGGCCATGGATCATCATCGCGCCGTGCGGCAGTTGTTCGGCGTAATCGCCTTGGGCCCAGACACCCGGGAACTGGCTGAAATACGAGGTGTGAAGCTTCTCCTGCTGCGGGTCATTCCAGAAACCGATGGGCATCGCCGGAAAGTGCCGGGTGCACACCAATTCACCTTTTTCGCCAATCACAGGCTTGCCGTCGTCGTTCCAGACTTCGACCGCCATGCCCAGGCTTTTGCCCTGAATCTCGCCACGGCATACCGGTTGAAACGGATTGCTGTTCACGAAGCACGAAACGATGTCGGTACCTCCGGACATCGAGGCCAGGCACAGGTCAGTCTTGAAGTCGCGATAGACGTAATCGTAACTCTGCGGTGACAGCGCGGAGCCGGTGCAGAGCAGGGTTTTCAGGCTGCTCAGGTCGTGACTTTCGCGCGGTTTGACGCCGTTGCTTTCCAGGGTCGCGAGGTACTTGGGGCTGGTGCCGAAGACGCTGATGCACTCGTCGTCGATCAGGTCGATCAAGCGTTGCGGGTCCGGATGGAAGGGTGAGCCGTCGTACAGGACAACGGCGCTACCCACCGCCAGCGCCGAGACCAGCCAATTCCACATCATCCAGCCGCAAGTTGTGTAGTAGAACAGGCGGTCGCCGGCGCCCAGATCACAATGCAAGCCGTGTTCCTTGACGTGTTGCAGCAGTACGCCACCGGTGCTGTGGACGATGCATTTCGGCACGCCAGTGGTGCCGCTGGAATAGAGGATGTACAGCGGATGAGCGAAGGGTACGGGGACGAAATCCGGTTCACCGCCGACGTCGTAGAAATCCTCCCAGAGCGTGACATTGGCCGGGGTGTGGAAGTCCACGATGTGTGCCTGCGGCTTTGCAAAAGGCACCACGATCAACTGCTGCAACGACGGCAGGCGTTCCAGGATTTCATTGATTTTGCCGGTCTGGTCGATGTCCTTGCCGGCATAGTGGTAACCGGCGCAGGTGACCAGTACTTTCGGTTCGATCTGGCCGAAACGGTCGATCACGCCCTGGGTGCCAAAATCCGGCGACGAACAGGACCAGATCGCCCCCAGGCTCGTGGTGCCGAGCATGGCCACCAGCGTTTGCCAGGTGTTGGGCATGCACGCCGTTACGCGATCACCGAGGCCGACACCCGCAGCGATCAGGCTGTGTTGGAACCCGGCAACGTGCTCGGCCAGTTCCGCCCATGTCAGGTGTTCGCGCTGGCCATTCTCGCCAATGGCAATCACCGCGATGGCATCGTCGCGACGGCGCAGCAGGTGTTCGGCAAAATTCAGAGTGGCGCCGGGGAACCACTGGGCGCTGGGCATTTGCGCGCCCTCGACGAGCACCGCATCCGGCTGATCGTGAAAACGGACGTCGAAGAAGTCGACGATGGCTTGCCAGAAGTCTTCGCGATGATCGATGGACCATTGGTGCAGGGCGGGGTAGTCATCGATATGGATGTGGTGTCGCTGACTGATGGAACGCCGAAAGGCGTCCATGCGCGTCTTGGCGATTCGCTCGGCGCTGGGTTGCCAGAGGATGTCGGACATGATTTGCCTCTTCTTCTCTCGTTCCCACGCTCCGCGTGGGAATGCCTCAACGGACGCTCCGCGTTCGGCACTTGGGACGCAGAGCGTCCCGGGCTGCATTCCCACGCAGAGCGTGGGAACGATCAGGGTGGGTTACTGCGCCAACCACCCGCCATCAATATTCCACGCCGCGCCACGTACCTGGCTGCCGGCTTCGCTGCACAAAAACAGCACCAGTTCACCCAGTTGCGGCGGCGTCACGAACTCCAGCGACGGCTGCTTCTCGGCCAGTAAATCATGCTGCGCCTGTTGCGGATCAATTCCGGTCGCGGCGCGGTCATCAATCTGCTTCTGCACCAGCGGCGTCAGCACCCATCCCGGGCAAATCGCGTTACAGGTGACGTGGGTCGTCGCGGTTTCCAGGCCGACCACTTTGGTCAAGCCGATCACTCCATGCTTGGCGGCGACGTACGCAGCCTTGCCCGTCGACCCGACCTGGCCATGCACCGAGGCGATGTTGATGATCCGCCCCCAATTCTTGGCCCGCATGCGCGGCAGGCACAGGCGGGTGCTGTGAAACACCGACGACAGGTTGATCGCGATAATCGAATCCCAGCGTTCCACCGGAAACTCTTCCACCGGCGCCACATGCTGGATGCCAGCGTTGTTGACCAGAATGTCGATGCCACCGAACTCACGGTCGGCATAAGCGACCATGTCGGCAATCTGCGCCGGGTCGCTGACGTCGGCCGGATGATGACCGACCTTGCCGCCGAACTGCTGGACTTCGGCAATCACCTTGGAGGCGTCGCCGAAACCATTGAGCACCACGTTCGCGCCAGCCTTGGCCAGGCTGAGCGCGATGCCCAGGCCGATGCCGCTGGTAGAACCGGTGACCAGCGCGGTTTTGCCTGTAAGAGTCGTCATGAATACCTCACACAATGCCAGTGGCGTAGAAAGTGCCGATGACCACGAAGACCGCCAGGGTCTTGATCAGCGTAATACAGAAAATGTCTTTGTAGGCCTCGCGGTGCGTCAGGCCGGTGACCGCCAGCAACGTGATCACGGCGCCGTTGTGCGGCAAGGTGTCCATGCCGCCACTGGCCATCGCGGCCACACGGTGCAGCACTTCCAGCGGAATGTTGGCTGCATGGGCAGCGGCGATGAAGTCATTGGCCATGGCCGCCAGCGCAATGCTCATGCCGCCCGACGCAGAACCGGTGATGCCGGCCAGCAAGGTCACGGTAATCGCTTCATTGACCAGCGGGTTGGGGATGCTCTTGAGCCAGTCGGCCAGCACCAGGAAGCCTGGCAACGAGGCGATCACCGCGCCGAAGCCGTATTCCGAAGCGGTGTTCATCGCCGCGAGCAACGAACCGCTGACTGCACTTCGGCTGCCTTCAGCCAACTTGCCGCGAATCGCCTGGAAGCCGAACACCAGCACCATGATGATGCCGACCAGCAAGGCTGCCTGAACCGCCCAAATCGCGGTGAGCTTGGCGATATCGGTGGTCACCGGCGCCGCCATACCCGGCAGCGCGAGGCTGTGGGTCTTGCCGTACCACTGCGGAATCCACTGGGTAAACAGCAGGTTCATGATGCCGACGGCCAGTAGCGGCGACAGGGCGATCCACGGGTTGGGCAGCTTGATGTCGGCAGCAGTTTCCGGCTCGTTGCGCAGTTCGGTGCCATAACCTTCACCGGCAAGCTGAGCCTTGTTGCGCTGGCGCTGAAGAAACAGCATGCCCGCGCAGAACACGAAGATCGCGCCGATCACACCCAACCACGGCGCCGCCCACGCGGTCGTGTTGAAGAAGGTGCTGGGGATGATGTTCTGTATTTGCGGGGTGCCGGGCAGGGCGTCCATGGTGAACGAGAACGCGCCGAGGGCGATGGTTGCCGGGATCAAACGCTTGGGGATGTTGCTCTGGCGGAACATTTCGGCGGCAAACGGATACACCGCGAAGACCACCACAAACAGCGACACGCCACCGTATGTCAGCAGAGCGCAGACCAGCACAATCACCAACATCGCCTGGCGCGTGCCGAGCAGGCGAATAGCAGCGGCGACGATGGAGCGCGAGAAGCCGGACAACTCGATCAGTTTGCCGAACACCGCGCCGAGCAGGAACACCGGGAAATACAGTTTGATGAAGCCGACCATTTTCTCCATGAACACCCCGGTAAAGGCTGGGGCGACGGCGGAAGGGTCAGTGAGCAGGACGGCGCCGAGGGCGGCAATCGGAGCAAAAAGGATAACGCTATAGCCACGGTAAGCAGCCAGCATCAACAGCGCGAGCGCTGCCAAGGCAATGATCACACTCATGGTGTGTCTCCTGGATTGTTATTTTTGTAGGGTAGATCTGTTGTGGAAAAGGCCTATAGCGAGATTCGTGCCAGAGGCTAGAGGCCTTGAAATACAAGGGGGTGTGCCGGAAATGGTGCGGGTATCTGGAGGGCTTGTCTCTACATTGAGACTTGTTTGGCAGTGATGGCCTCACCGCGGGCAAGCCCGCTCCCACAGTTTGACGGCGTTCTCCTGAAAAATAGCTGACCCTGTGGGAGCGGGCTTGCCCGCGAAGGTCTGTCTAATAATTGAGATTCGTGTCTCTTTATAGAGACTCGTCAATCCCGAGCGCCACCATCTTCTTGTACAACGTCGACCGACCCAACCCCAGCCGCGCCGCAGTTTCAATCACCTTGCCCCCGCATTGCGCGAGTGCGGACTCAATCAACTGCCGGTCAAACCGCTCCCGAGCCTGGCTAAACGTCTCGTGCGCAACCGGCTCAATCATCAGCGGTGCCACTCGCTCCACCGGCGTGAAGGTGCCAATCGCCGCACGAATCTCGTCGGCATCCAGCAGCAGATCATCACTGAGCAACGCCGCCCGCTCCAGGACGTTGCGCAGTTCTCGAATGTTCCCCGGCCATGCGTGCTGGCCCAACACCTCCAGCGCCTCGCGGTTCAGTTCGTGCTGACTGCGCAGTTCCTCAAGAATCGCTTCGCTGAGTGCCGGCAGGTCATCGAGGCGTTCACGCAGCGGCGGCACGTGGATGGGCAGCACGTTGAGGCGGTAGTACAAATCCGCGCGAAACTCGCCGCGTTTGATCGCGGCCTCAAGGTCCGTGGAGGTCGCGGCAATCACCCGCACATCACTCTGGATCACTTCGTTGGAACCGACCGGCTCGAATTCCTTTTCCTGCAAAACCCGTAGCAATTTGCTTTGCAGCGGCAGCGGCATGTCGCCGATTTCATCGAGAAACAAGGTGCCGCCCTGGGCGATCTGCAATTTTCCGGCGCGGCCCTTGCGGTCGGCACCGGTGAAGGCGCCGGGGGCGGTGCCGAAGAATTCCGCTTCCAGCAACGATTCGGGAATCGCCGCGCTGTTGATGCTGACGAAGGCTTTATGTGCACGCGGCGAAGCACCATGGATCGCCTGCGCCAGCAGTTCCTTGCCGGTGCCGGTTTCTCCGAGCAGCAACACCGGCGAGTCGGCACTGGCGCTGCGCCGGGCCCGGCGTTTGACTTCCAGGCTGGCGGCGCTGGTGCCGATGAAGTGGGCGAAATTGTATTTGGTTTGCCGCGCCCGCAGCAGCGAGCGGGTGGACGCCAGTTCTTCCTGCATGCTCATGTAGCGCTTGAGCATCGGCGACAGGCTGCGCAATTCGTCGAACAGGGCAAAACCGATCGCGCCGATCACCACACCGGCATCGTCATGGATCGGCAGGCGCATGACCACCAGCGGCTCTTTCGGCGTGTCCTGCATGTCCAACAAAATCGGGCGCCCGGTGCGCACCACTTCACGCAAAAGACTGCCGGGGATCACGCTTTCGCAGGCCTTGCCGATGGCGCCTTGCGCCGATTCCAGACCGAAACGCCGGGCGTAACGCTCGTTCATCCACACGATGTTCGCATCGCGGTCGACAATCACCGTGCCTTCACTGGACTGCTCGATGATCTCGAACAGCGAACGGATCGCCAGCAGACGGACCCGTTGGTAATCCTTGAGGCTTTCGGTGGTGTTCATGGGTTTTATATCCAGAAAGTGTGGTGTCTGGGGCGGGCCTCATCGCGGGCAAGCCCGGCTCCCACAGGTCTAACGCCGTACAACCTGTAGGAGCCGAGCTTGCTCGCGATGCGGGCGACGCGGTCTCACTGCCTGTTGAAATGATGCCTACCGCGGATGCGCCGCCGCCAAAAGCTCTTTGGTGTACGGATGCTGCGGCGAATCGAACACATCATGGCTGGCGCCGCTTTCCACCACTTTGCCGTCCTTGATCACAATCATGTCATGGGCCAGGGCTCGCACCACCGCCAGGTCGTGACTGATGAACAGGTACGTCAGGCCATGTTTTTCCTGAAGCTGGCGGAGCAGGGCGACCACTTGTTTTTGTACCGTGCGGTCCAGCGCCGAGGTCGGTTCGTCCAGCAGGATCAGCGCCGGTTTGAGCACCAGCGCCCGGGCAATCGCGATGCGCTGACGTTGGCCGCCGGAAAATTCGTGCGGATAGCGATGGCGACTTTGCGGGTCGAGGCCGACTTCTTCCAGTGCCCGAATCACTTCGGCCTTGCACTGTTCGTCGGTCAACTGGCTGTGTACCTCAAGGCCTTCGCTGATGATCTGTGCCACCGACATGCGTGGGCTGAGGCTGCCATAAGGGTCCTGGAACACCACCTGCATTTTCTTGCGCCACGGTCGCAGTTGTTTTTGCGTCAGGCCATCCAGTGCCTCGCCCTGAAAGCGAATGCTGCCTTGGGAGTCGAGCAAGCGCAGGATCGCCTGGCCGAGCGTCGACTTGCCCGAGCCGGACTCGCCGACGATGCCCAGCGTCTTGCCGCGCTGGATGTTGAGGCTGATGCCGTCCACGGCATTGAGGTAAGTCTTGCGCTGAAACAAACCACCGCCGAGAGCGAACTGCACGCGCAGGTTGTCCACTTCCAGTACGTTCTCGCGCTCATCACGGGGCAGGGCTTCACCCTCCGGCTCGGCATTGAGCAGGATGCGGCTGTAAGGGTGTTTTGGCTCGGTAAAAATCGTTTCGCACGTGGCCTGCTCGACGATTTCCCCGGCCTTCATCACGCAAACACGCTGGGCAATGCTGCGCACCAGGTTGAGGTCATGGCTGATCAGCAGCAGCGACATGCCGAGCCGGTGTTGCAGCGATTTGAGCAGGATCAGAATTTTGCGCTGCACCGTGACGTCCAGCGCCGTGGTCGGTTCGTCGGCGATCAGCAACTCAGGCTCACAGGCCAGGGCCATCGCAATCATCACGCGCTGACGCTGACCGCCCGAGAGTTGATGGGGGTAGGCCTTGAGCCGCTCCTTGGGCTTTTGAATGCCGACAAGGTGCAGCAACTCAAGGATCCGCGCTTGCGCCGGTTTACCGGTCAGGCCTTTGTGCAGAAGCAGGGTTTCGCCGATCTGCTTTTCGATGCTGTGCAGCGGATTGAGCGACGTCATCGGCTCCTGGAAAATCATCGCGATCCGGTTGCCGCGCAGTTCCCGCAGCACTTTGGGCGTCGCGCCGAGCAATTCCCTGCCGCGATAACGAATGCTGCCGGTGGACTCGGTGCCGGTTTCGGGCAGCAGTTGCAGGATCGAATGGGCGGTCACCGATTTACCGGACCCCGACTCGCCGACCAGCGCCAGGCATTCACCGGGGCGGATGTCCAGGCACAGCTTGCGCACCACGGTTTCACCACTGAAGGCGACGCTGAGGTCACGGATTTCGATCAGGTTGGTACTCATATCAACAGTCCGCGTCAGGATCTCGGATCGAAAGCATCACGTAATGCCTCGCCGATAAACACCAGTAAAGAAAGAATCAATGCCAGGGTGAAAAACGCCGTCAATCCCAGCCACGGCGCCTGCAGGTTCTGTTTGCCCTGGCCGATCAATTCGCCCAGCGATGCGCTGCCCGCTGGCATGCCGAAACCCAGGAAATCCAGGGCCGTCAGGGTGGAAATCGCCCCGGTGAGAATGAACGGCAGGTAACTCAGGGTCGCGTTCATCGCGTTGGGCAGAATGTGCCGCACGATCACTTTGCGATCCGTCAGGCCCAACGCCCGGGCGGCTTTGACGTATTCCAGGTTGCGCCCTCGAAGGAATTCGGCGCGCACCACGTCGACCAGTGCCAGCCAGGAAAACAGCGCCATGATCCCCAGCAGCCACCAGAAATTCGGTTCGACAAACCCCGAGAGAATGATCAGCAGGTACAGCACCGGCAACCCGGACCAGACTTCCAGCAAGCGCTGGCCGATCAAGTCGACCCAGCCGCCGTAATAACCTTGAAGCGCCCCGGCGGCAATGCCGATCAGGGCGCTGACAAAGGTCAGCATCAACGCAAACAGGATTGACACTCGGGCGCCGAAAATCACCCGGGCCAATACGTCCCGGGCCTGATCGTCGGTGCCCAGCCAGTTCACATCCGAGGGTGGGCTCGGCGCGGGTTTGTTGAGGTCGTAATTGGGTGTGTCGTCACTGAACGGGATCGGCGGGAACAGCATCCAGCCGCCATCCTGTTTGATCAGCTTTTGCACATAGTCGCTGCGGTAATCCGCCTGGAACGGCAATTGCCCACCGAACTCCTGCTCGGTGTGGCGTTTGAACACCGGGAAATACCATTGCCCCTGATAGCTGACCACCAGCGGCTTGTCGTTGGCGATCAACTCGCCACCCAGCGTCAGCATAAAAAGACCGATGAACAACCACAGCGACCACCAGCCCCGGCGGTTTTTCTTGAAGCGCTCAAAACGGCGTCGACCCAACGGCGAGAGCTTGAACATCAGGCATTCCTCGCGGCGAAGTCGATACGCGGGTCGACCAGGGTGTAGCAGAGGTCGCCGACGAGTTTTATCAAGAGCCCGAACAAGGTGAAGATAAACAGCGAACCGAACACCACCGGATAGTCTCGGGAGACCGCGGCTTCATAGCTCATGCGGCCCAGGCCATCGAGTGAGAAAATCACTTCGATCAGCAAGGAGCCCGCGAAAAACACACTGATGAATGCCTGCGGAATACCCGACACCACCAGCAGCATCGCATTGCGGAACACGTGCCCATAAAGCACCCGGCGCTCGCTCATGCCTTTGGCGCGGGCAGTGATCACGTACTGGCGGGTGATTTCATTGAGGAACGAGTTCTTGGTGAGGATGGTCAGCGTGGCAAATCCGCCAATGACCAGCGATGTGACTGGCAACACCAGGTGCCAGAAGTAGTCGGCGATTTTGCCCACGGTCGACAGGGACTCGAAATTGTCCGAGACCAGCCCGCGCACCGGGAACCAGTTCAGCGAAGTGCCTCCGGCAAACACCACGATCAGGAACATGGCGAACAGGAACGCCGGCATTGCGTAACCGATGATGATCGCGGTGCTGCTCCAGATATCGAAATGGCTGCCGTGGTGCACGGCCTTGCGGATGCCCAGGGGGATCGACACCAGATAAGTGATCAGCGTCGCCCACAGGCCGAGGGAGATGGTCACCGGCATTTTTTCCAGGATCAGGTCAGTGACCGTGGCGCCCCGGAAAAAGCTTTTACCGAAGTCCAGCCTGGCGTAACTGGTGAGCATCAGCCACAGGCGCTCATGGGCGGGTTTGTCGAAACCGTATTGCTTTTCGATGTCCTTGATCAGTTGCGGGTCGAGCCCGCGACTGGCGCGCGAAGTGCCGGTCATGCGTTCACCGGCGCCGCCGCCGACGGTCGCGCCGCCGATGCCTTGCAGGTGCGCAATCGCCTGTTCCACCGGACCGCCCGGCGCGGCTTGGACGATGATGAAGTTGACCAACAGGATGATCACCAGCGTCGGGATGATCAGCAGCAAGCGCCGCAGTGTGTAAGCCCACATCAATGCGGCCCTCCGGGTTTGCCACGACTGATTTGCTCAGCCGTCATTTGCTGGTTGGTCAGCGCGGTGGTGCTTATTTCCCACCAGCTCTCGATGGCTTCGTCATTGCTGGCCTGCACGTTGGGCCGGCCGAACCGGTTCCACCAGACGGTCGATGTGCCCGGTGGGTAATAGTTGGGAATCCAGTAGTAGTTCCATTGCAGTACCCGGTCGAGTGCGTGGGCGTAGCGCAGCATTTCCGGCTGGGTGGTGGCGCGGACCAGTCCGGTGATCAAGGTATCGACCGCCGGATTCTTCAGCACCATGTAGTTGTTGGCACCGGGGTCGTTGGCCGAGATCGAGCCGAAGTAATTGAACAGCTCGCCGCCGGGTGAGGTGGTGACCGGGTAGCCGGTGACGATCATGTCGTAGTCGCGGCTCATCAGGCGATTCACGTATTGGGACGAATCGATCCGGCGGATGTTCAGGTCGATACCGATCTGTTTCAAGGTGCGCTTATAAGGCAGCAGCAAACGGTCCATGCCGTTCTGGCTGACCAGAAAAGTGAAGCTCAGCGGCTCGCCTTCGGCGTTGACCAGTTGATCGCCATCGGGTTTCCAGCCGGCCTGTCCGAGCAGGTCCAGTGCTTGTAATTGCTTGTCGCGAATCACACCGCTGCCATCGGTTTTCGGTGCTTCGAAGACCTTGGTGAACACCTCGTCCGGGATCTGGCCGCGCAACGGCTCAAGAATGGCCAGTTCCGCTTTATCCGGCAGTTGCCGCGCAGCCAGGTCGGTGTTGGAAAAGAAACTCTGCTGGCGAATGTACATGTCACGCATCATCTGCCGGTTGCTCCATTCGAAATCCCAGAGCATGACCAGGGCCTGACGCACGCGGCGATCCTGGAACATCGGGTTTTGCAGGTTGAAGACAAACCCTTGGGCCGGTTGCGGCGCGTCGGTTGCCAGGTGCGCCTTTTGCAGGCGACCGTCGCTCAAGGCCGGGCTGTCGTAGCCGATGGAGTAGCCGGTGGCGGAGAATTCGCGGTTGTAGTCATAAGCACCGCCGCGCAACACCTGGCGCGCCACGTCGGTGTCGCCGAAGTACTCGATGCTGAAATGATCGAAGTTGTACAGGCCACGGCTGACCGGTAAGTCTTTGCCCCACCAATTGGCGTCGCGCTCGAAAGTGATGCTGCGACCGGAATCGACTTTGCTCACTTTATAAGGGCCGCTGCCCAAAGGGGCCTCGTAGCCGCCGCCATTGGCGAAGTCGCGGCTCTTCCACCAATGCTCGGGAAACACCGGCAGTGTTGCGATGTCGAGGGGCAGGGTGCGGTTTTCATTGCTTTTGAAGTCGAACCGGACGATCAGGGGTGACTCGACTTCCACGCCTTTGACGTCAGCGAATTGGGTGCGATAGCGCAGGCTGCCTTGGGTCATCAACAAGTCGAAGGTGTAGCGCACGTCTTCTGCCGTGATCGGTTTGCCATCGGCAAAGCGGGCCTTGGGGTTGAGATAGAAGCGCAGAAACAGGCCGTCGTCCGAGCGCTCCATCTTTTGTGCGACGAGGCCGTATACGGTGTAAGGCTCATCCAGCGAGCGCTGGGCCAGCGGCGAGTAGAGCAAACCGTCAATTTGCGTCACGCCGATACCCTTGTCGATGTACGGCAGCATATGGTCGAAATGACCGATTTCGATTGCCGAACGTCGCATCGTGCCGCCCTTGGGCGCCTGTGGGTTGGTGTAGGCAAAATGACTGAAGCCGGCGGGATACTTCGCGGGTTCGCCGTACACGGTCAACGCATGTTGCGGTGCAGCATTCACACCGGCGGCCAATAGCAGCGCCACGGCAGTGAACAATAATGTGGGGAAAGCCAGTCGCATTGTCAGCCTTAGAGCCGGAGGATCGAAAAGCACAATTTGTACGCTAGCGGCGCGTCCCTCGCCAGCCTAAAAACGTATCCGAAACAGAACGGCCCGCCAGTTGGCGGGCCGTTGCACGTAAAGCCTGGCGGATCGATCAGTCCTGACGACTGGTCACTTCCAGCAGGTGATAACCAAATTGGGTTTTCACCGGGCCTTGTACGACATTGATTGGAGCGCTGAACACGACGGAGTCGAATTCCTTGACCATCTGGCCTGGACCGAACGAACCCAGGTCGCCGCCCTGACGGCTGGACGGGCAGGTGGAGTTGGCTTTGGCGACTTCGGCGAAATCAGCGCCGCCTTCGATTTGGGCTTTGAGTTCGTTGCACTTGGCTTCCGAGGCAACCAGGATGTGACGGGCAGTGGCTTTGGCCATGGGAAATACTCCTTTCAATAATCTGCGTACAGTAAAGTGCGCAGACTACCGGATTCAGTGCTCCATTTCTTGTCAAAAGTTCCGTACGGTTCAAAGGCCGGCGTTTCTCAGGCGCTCGGCATGTTGGACATACAATGCCGCAGGGTCGATGCCTTTGCGACCAGGACTGGCGGTGTGACCCAGGCTGCTCAAATGATCCAGGGAATAGTCGGAGCGGATCACTTTTCCCAAATGTGAACTGTAGCGGCCGACCATGCCGTCATTTTGCTCCGCTTCAGTCGTGAAGTATTGGGAAAAGGCGCGGAGGAACCCGTGCAACGGATCGAGCGCATCCAGTCCCTCATCGAGCCTGTTTCCCTGCAACGTTCCGCTCCAGGAGTAGTACCGCACGCCGTTGACCAGTTCGCGCCCTTTGCCGCCCCAGGTCCTCGGCAACCCTTGAGGGAACTTGTCGTTGAAAGCGCCTACGCCTTCAGTGGTCAGAGCATTAAGCGCAGCGACAGCGTTTTGTGGCAGGTGCACGTTGCCGCTGAGTAACGACACAAAATCGGCGAACAGCGTCGCAATCGTTGCTGCGACATGTTCCGGCAGCCGCCCGGGCGTCAGCGCCTTGCGCAGGAAGTCGGCCAGTTCCGAGCCGTGGTTCGGTCCACTGACCGAGGTGACCGAAGCAATCATATGGGGGGCTATGGCCGCCGCATAGCGTGCCGCCAATGCCCCTTGGCTGTGGCCGATCAAGTTGACCTTGCCGGCGCCGGTTCCTTCCAGGACCCGATTGATCTGTGCCAAGAGTTGGTCACCACGTGCTTCGTTGCTATGGGTAGCCGAGAGGTGAGGGATGAACACCCTGGCCCCCGCACTTCGCAGGGATTGCTTGACGTTATGGAAGAGTTCGTTTGTGCCGATCCGATCAAAGCCGAAGAGCCCATGGACCAGCAGGATAGGGTACTGGGTGGTAGCGTTCCGTAGCATGTTGATTCCTTTTTCGCAGTCGTTCAGAGGTGAGCAGATGGGCCCACTCTAAAGCACCCCAACGGTTCGGCGATGTATGAAGAATCCGCTGTAAGCTGATGAAAAAGGTATAGAAAAAGTAGGAAAGTTCGAATGTGTTTGAGGTCTTGTTCGGAATATTTCGACATCTATTTATCTGTAACAACGCGTTGTTCCGCGATGGCCTACTCAGGAAACACCTTTACCTGTCAGCAATGTCCCTGTTTATGCCATAACGCAATCTGTAGCAGCTGGCGAAGCCTGCGTTCGGCTGCGCAGCAGTCGTAAACCTGAGTTTGCGGTCTACCTGAAACACCGCATCGTCTGATTTCACGACTGCTGCGCAGCCGAACGCAGGCTTCGCCAGCTGCTACAGAAAGTGCGTTAGCCGTTTATTGATTCTGGCGCTGCGCTCGAAGCCGGTCGGCGGCCTGGCACAACAACTGTTCCGTGCCTTCCCAGCCAAGACAGCCATCGGTGACCGAAACGCCATAGCGCAGCGATGGACTCAGGGGTTGGCAGCCTTCGAACAAATGGCTCTCGATCATCATGCCGATCAGCGATCGGTCGCCTTGCAGGCGTTGTTCGAGCACATCGTTGAACACCGCAGGTTGCCGCGCCGGGTCTTTTCCGCTGTTGGCATGGCTGCAATCGACCATGATTCGCGCCGGGATCTTGAGCCGGGTCAAATCGCGGTTCACCTGGGTGACGCTGTCGCGATCGTAGTTCGGCCCATGGTGTCCGCCGCGCAATACGAGGTGAGTGTCGGGGTTGCCGGGCGTCTGGATGATCGCGGGATGTCCCTGGCTATCGACGCCGAAATGGCGGTGCGGATGCGCAGCGGAGCGCATGGCGTCGCTGGCAACGGCCACGCCGCCGTCGGTGCCGTTCTTGAACCCGACGGGCATGCTCAGGCCGCTGGCCATTTCTCGATGGATCTGCGATTCAGTGGTGCGGGCACCAATCGCCACCCAGCTCAGCAAGTCGTCAAAGTAGCCGGCTGCCATGGGTTGCAGCAGTTCGGTTGCAATCGGCAAGCCGAGACGAAGTATTTCACGCATCAGTTCACGCGACAGCGTCAAACCGCCGGCCATGTCATCACTGCCATCGAGATGCGGGTCATAGGCCAGGCCTTTCCAGCCGACCGTGGTGCGAGGTTTTTCGACGTAGGCGCGCATCACCAGCAGCATTTCATCGCTGACATCGGTGGCGAGTCGGGCAAGATTGGCCGCGTATTCGAGGGCGGACTGTGGGTCATGAATCGAGCAAGGACCGACGATCACCAGCAAACGGGAATCTTCCCCGTTGAGAATCGCGCGGACCGCATCGCGGTGGGCAGCGACTTGCCGGGTCAGGGCGTTGCTGAGGGGCAATTGCTGTTTGAGTTGCAACGAGCTGGGCAGACGCAGGGTCAGCGCTTCGTTGGCAGGGCTCAAGGTGGACAGCGGCAGAGCAGAGACGGACGAGTTCATATTCAGGCTTCCTGGGCTGGCGGCGGGTTCGTTCCCGCGCGCTCGGCCCTACTGGGGTGTTCGACAATTGGCCGGATTGGCTTCGTGTGTGTGCTTGCCACCTGTAGGTGACCGATCGGAGGCGGCAGGCTGTCCCGAGCGGAGGCTGCTAAATCGCCAGGCGGAAAAACTGTCGTAACGGTAATAAGTGGCGTAGTTCATGTCGTGAATCCTCAAATTGTCTGGTGTGCTGCAAAAATGTTCGGGGCTGAAAAAACAAAACCCCCGGTCGGGAGGCCGACCGGGGGTTTGGAAAACTCTGGCGGCGACCCGTTTAAAGTGGGCGCCGTGTGGGTATCAGGCGCGCCAGTGGCTAAACCAATACCCAAAATAAAAGCTGACCGAAGCACAGACGTCATTCACTCGCGCAGCCGCCACCGAGCGCAGGGCGCTGATCGTTGCAAGCTGTGAGAGGGTGTTGAACATGGTCTGTCTCCGATGAATGTGCCTGAGCTTACTAGAGGCCGGTGCGCGGTTTCAATCAGAAAATGCTATCGCTCACCGGCAGCGGTTTCTATCGCTTGAGCACGGGCCGCTTTATGACACACTTGGTTTTTTGCCCGCCCTCTAACGTCGCAAGGATGAAGCATGACGCCATTGACCATTGCCGCCGCACAATCGATTTCCGTCGCGGGTGATCTCGCCGCCAACATTGTTTGGCATCAACGTTTCATGCAGGTTGCCGCGGAGCAGGGCGTTCAGTTGCTGGTCTTTCCGGAACTGTCATTGACCGGCTATGAGCGGGGGGTGGCGGCCGATCTTGCGGTTGTACCTGATGCGAAAGAGCTGCAGCCATTGCGCGATTTCGCCCGCGAAGTCGGTGTGACCAGTGTCGTCGGAATGCCGATTCGACTGTCGGACGATTCGCCGGTCCTGATTGGTGCGCTGGTTTTGGGCGCTGATGGTTCGCTTGGGGTTTACAGCAAACAGCATCTGCACCCCGGCGAGGAAGTAGCGTTTGCGCCAGGCAATGGCGGATCGATGCTGAACATTGGTGGCGATACCGTCGCGTTGGCGGTGTGTGCGGATTTTTCTCACGCCAGTCACG
Source organism: Pseudomonas sp. OV226 (assembly GCF_003148705.1). NCBI lineage: Bacteria > Pseudomonadati > Pseudomonadota > Gammaproteobacteria > Pseudomonadales > Pseudomonadaceae > Pseudomonas > Pseudomonas sp. OV226. Next base: position 301,315 of record NZ_QGGS01000001.1, read on the forward strand.
CTGCCGCTGCTGCGCAGCAGGGTGCCGACCTTTATGCCGCCGGTGTGCTGATCACTGAAAGCGGCTATGCCCCGGACTCGGCGCTCCTGAAAGGCTACGCCGGCACTCATTCAATGACGGTGCTGATGGCAAACCATGGCGGTGCGACCGGAGGCTGGGAGTCAGCCGGACGCAGCGCAATCTGGGCGCCGGACGGTTCGCTCATCGTGGCGGCGAGCAGTGCCGGGAACGTGATGGTGGTGGCTCGCCGTGATGCAGGCGGCTGGAAGGGCAGTGTCGTAGACGTTTCGGAGGCTTGAATGGCGTTCCAATGGCGTGCGGTCTTATCCGCGGATCTCGACTTCGCGCGTACGCTCACCTGCACCAACATGCTGCGCTATTACATTCAGTACGATCTGCTTTGGCTGGATGAAGCGTTTGATGTCGCTTGGGCGGGGCGTGAGAATCGCTTGATTGTGCGCGATGATGCCGTACTGGGTTTTGTCAGCCTGAGTCGCGATGCGAGGGCCTTGTACATCCGTGAATTACAGGTCCTTGAAGCGTTCCAGGGGCAGGGCGCAGGTTCGTGGGCAATCGATCAGGTATTCGATATTGCAGGCGAGGAACGACGCCCGGCCTTGCGCTTGACTGTTTTTGAAAATAATCCGGCAAAAAAACTTTACGAGAGAAAAGGCCTGAAGGTGGTCGGTCAAGACGAGTGTTTCCTGAGAATGCAGCGGGATGTCGGCGGACTTCATCGCTGAAACACGCTGGCGACAAGCCTTTCATGACGTATTGATACTTTTTATATGACGCTTGCCGCTAGGTCTGCCCATTGCTTTTTGCTAAGGTGTCCGGCAACCCAATAAGACCATTTCGCGAGGTGTCTGCTTGATTAGGGTGCTAGTAGTCGATGACCATGATCTCGTTCGTACAGGCATTACACGAATGCTGGCTGACATCGATGGCCTGCAAGTGGTCGGCCAGGCTGAGTCAGGGGAAGAATCCCTGCTGAAAGCGCGTGAGCTGAAACCCGATGTGGTCTTGATGGACGTCAAGATGCCCGGCATTGGCGGTCTTGAAGCCACGCGCAAACTGTTGCGCAGTCATCCGGATATCAAAGTCGTCGCAGTCACCGTCTGTGAGGAAGATCCGTTTCCTACACGGTTGTTGCAGGCCGGTGCCGCAGGTTATCTGACCAAGGGTGCCGGGTTGCCGGAAATGGTCCAGGCCATTCGCCTGGTGTTTGCTGGTCAACGCTATATCAGCCCGCAAATTGCCCAGCAATTGGCGATCAAATCTTTCCAGCCGACCAATGATTCGCCCTTTGATGCATTGTCCGAGCGCGAAATCCAGATCGCGCTGATGATTGTCGGCTGTCAGAAGGTACAGATCATTTCCGACAAGCTTTGCCTGTCGCCCAAAACGGTCAACACCTACCGTTACCGCATTTTCGAGAAGCTTTCGATCAGCAGTGACGTGGAGTTGACGCTGTTGGCGGTTCGTCACGGCATGGTCGATGCCAGCCTCTGACAATGACTGAAGTCTTCGATCCCAGCGCCTTTCTGTCGACGGTCAGTGGGCGTCCCGGTGTGTATCGCATGTTCGACAGCGATGCGCGCCTGTTGTATGTCGGCAAAGCCAAGAACCTGAAAAATCGCCTGTCGAGCTACTTCCGAAAATCCGGTCTGGCGCCCAAGACCGCAGCGCTGGTGGCGCGCATCGCCCAGGTCGAAACCACCATCACCGCCAATGAAACTGAAGCCCTGCTGCTTGAGCAGACGCTGATCAAGGAATGGCGGCCGCCGTACAACATCCTGCTGCGCGATGACAAATCGTATCCTTACGTCTTTCTTTCGGATGGCCAGTTCCCTCGCTTGAGCATCCATCGCGGTGCGAAAAAAGCCAAGGGCAAGTATTTTGGTCCGTACCCGAGCGCTGGAGCGATTCGCGAAAGCCTGAGTCTTTTGCAAAAGACCTTCTTTGTCCGTCAGTGTGAAGACAGCTATTTCAAAAACCGCACGCGTCCTTGCCTGCAATACCAGATCAAACGTTGCAAGGCGCCGTGCGTAGGGCTGGTGGAGCCTGAGGTGTACGCCGAAGACGTTCGCCACTCGGTGATGTTCCTTGAAGGCCGCAGCAATGCGCTGGCTGACGAATTGTCCGCGGGCATGGAAGAGGCGGCGATCAACCTTGAGTTCGAACGGGCCGCCGAGTTGCGCGACCAGATATCGTTGTTGCGTCGGGTTCAGGACCAGCAAAGCATGGAAGGCGGCACCGGCGATATCGATGTGATCGCGGCGTTCGTAAACCCAGGTGGTGCTTGCGTCCACCTGATCAGCGTTCGCGGCGGCCGGGTACTGGGTAGCAAGAACTTTTTCCCGCAAACCGGTATCGACGAAGACGTATCCGAAGTCATGGCTGCCTTTCTCGGCCAATACTTCATCACCAGCCCCGAGCGCGACTTGCCGAGTGAATTGATCGTCAACGTGGTTCATGAAGACTTCCCGACGCTGATCGAAGCCATCGACGCGCTACGCGGTCGCGAACTGACCATCAGCCATCGGGTGCGTGGCACACGAGCACGCTGGCAGCAATTGGCGGTCACCAATGCCGAACAGGCATTGGGCGCACGCCTGGCTAACCGTCAGCATGTCGCCGAACGTTTCGATGCCTTGGCCGAGGTATTGAAGCTGGACGAACCGCCGCAGCGTCTGGAGTGCTACGACATCAGCCATTCCAGTGGTGAAGCCACCGTGGCGTCTTGCGTGGTGTTTGGTCCGGAAGGTCCGATCAAGTCGGACTATCGCCGCTACAACATCGAAGGCGTGACGGCAGGTGATGACTATGCCGCGATGCATCAGGCTTTGACCCGTCGCTTCAGCAAGCTGAAGGACGGGGAGGGCAAGCTGCCGGACATATTGTTAGTGGACGGTGGCAAAGGCCAGCTGTCGATGGCCCGTGATGTACTCAATGAACTGGCGGTGCCGGACCTGATCCTGTTGGGCGTGGCCAAAGGGGCGACGCGCAAGGCTGGTTTCGAAACCCTGTACCTCAACGATGCGGCCCACGAATTCACCTTGCGCGGCGATTCCCCCGCGCTGCATTTGATCCAGCAAATACGTGACGAAGCTCACCGATTCGCCATTACCGGGCACCGCGCCCGTCGTGGGAAAACCCGCCGCACGTCCACCCTTGAGGGCGTTGCCGGTGTCGGACCAACTCGACGTCGCGATTTATTGAAACATTTTGGTGGATTGCAGGAGCTGTCTCGTGCCAGCATCGAAGAGATCGCCAAAGCCCCCGGGATCAGTAAAAAGCTCGCAGAGTTGATTTATGCAAATCTGCACAGCGAGTAGAATGCCAACTCACCTCGTAGCCAGTTGTGCCGATGAATATCCCTAATCTGATTACCGTTCTACGCGTCCTGCTCATCCCGATCTTCATTTTACTGTTCTACCTGCCTTACCAATGGAGCTACGTGGCTTCCGCCTCGGTGTTCGCATTTGCCGCCGCCACAGACTGGCTGGACGGTTATCTGGCTCGACGCCTGGAACAAAGCACTCCGTTCGGGGCGTTCCTTGATCCCGTGGCTGACAAGCTGATGGTCGCCGTCGCGCTGGTCTTGTTGGTGCAGGAACACGGCAACCTGTGGCTCACGCTGCCGGCCGCCGTGATCATCGGTCGTGAGATTGTCGTCTCGGCCTTGCGCGAATGGATGGCTGAACTCGGCGCCCGCGCGCATGTCGCGGTGTCGAACCTGGGTAAATGGAAAACCGCCGCGCAGATGCTTGCGCTGGTGATCCTGCTGGCCAATCCGTCAGATTTTTCCTTCTGGGTCTTGATCGGTTATGCCTTGTTGATGGTATCCGCGGGCCTGACATTGTGGTCGATGGTCCAGTACTTGCGGGCTGCCTGGCCGCATCTGAAGACTGACGTTGAAAAGAAATAAAACTTTTTTGAATCAAGGGGTTGACGGGGCTTCTGATTTCTATAGAATGCGCCACACCAAGACGCGGGAATAGCTCAGTTGGTAGAGCACGACCTTGCCAAGGTCGGGGTCGCGAGTTCGAGTCTCGTTTCCCGCTCCAAGATTCACAAAAACGCCACTCAATAGAGTGGCGTTTTTGTTTGTGCGTTTTTTGTGGTTCTGCCGGCTGGTTCTTCGGGTTGAAGGGCTGATGTCGGCGTCCTCCGTGCACTTTTATAAAGCCGTAGCACCTGTCGCTGCACTATGCGAAGGCAAGTACCGGATGCATATCCGTGCCCATTGAGCGTCTATAAGCCTGAAACGCCCGGCTGAAGCCCCTTTCGCGAAAAGTGGCACAAACGCTGCAACACACCCGGCAGGCCCACCGTGAATACAGTCGAGTGGGCAGCCCCCTCGGTCAACGACGATCGAATCGCGGGCAACATCGGTGGATCAGGCATAGACGTCTGGTATCAACACCGCAAAAGAACAGGCAAAGACGCCTGGAACCGAAAGGTTTCAGGCGTTTTTTTTTGCTTTTTGAATCGTCTAGCCGGGTGCTTCTTATGAATTCCAATGTTGCCGCGTTGAACAAATTGCAAACGCTGATCGTGATTGGCAATGGCATGGTCGGACACCATTGTGTTGAACAGTTGATCGAGCGGGGCGCGCTTGAGCATTACCGGCTACAGGTGTTCAGCGAGGAGCCGATGCGCGCCTACGACCGCGTGCACCTTTCCGAGTACTTCTCCGGCCGCGATGCCGAGTCGCTGGCCCTCGGTGACGCCTCGCTGTACCAGACGCCGGGCGTGACGCTGCATCTGGGTGTGCCGGTGCTGGAAATCGACCGCGACCGCCGCCAGGTGATCACCGCGCAAGGGTGTGTTGCTTACGACAAATTGATCCTGGCCACCGGGTCTTGTCCATTCGTGCCGCCCATCGAGGGCGCTGAAGGCGATTCGCGCCTGGTGTATCGAACCCTGGAAGACCTCGACGCGATCCGTGCTGCCGCTGTCAATGCGCGACGTGGTGTCGTGGTGGGTGGTGGTCTGTTGGGGCTCGAAGCCGCCAATGCCCTGAAGAGCCTGGGTCTGGAAGCGCATGTTGTTGAGTTCGCCCCGCGCTTGATGCCGGTGCAGTTGGACGAAATGGGTGGGCTTGCACTGAAGTCGCAGATCGAGCGGCTTGGCGTCGGTGTGCACCTGTCGCGCGGCACTCAATCGATCAGCGCGGGCGAGGATTACCGCTATCGCATGAATTTCGCCAACGACGAATTTCTTGAGGCCGACCTGATCGTGTTCTCGGCGGGTATCCGCGCACAAGATGCGCTCGCCCGTCAGTGCATGCTCGACATCGGTCCGCGTGGTGGCGTGGTCATTGATGACGAATGCCTGAGCAGCGACCCGAATATTTACGCGATCGGCGAGTGCGCGTCCTGGAATGGCAGCCTTTTCGGACTGGTCGCCCCGGGCTACCAAATGGCGCGCAGCGTCGCGGCGCGTTTGTGTGACCAAGTAGCTGAGCCGTTCATGGGCGCCGACATGTCGACCAAGCTCAAGTTGCTGGGTGTTGATGTCGGCTCCATCGGCGACGCTCACGGCAACACACCCGGCGCGCGCAGCTATCAGTTCATCGACGAAACCACGGCCAGCTACCGTCGATTGGTCGTGGATGCTTCGGGCAAGCACGTACTCGGTGCCGTATTGGTCGGTGATAACAGCTATTACGACACGCTGCTGCAATACATGCAGAACGCTATTGCCTTGCCGGCGGAACCCGCCAGCCTGATTCTGCCGTCGTCCGAAGGGGCGCCGACCCTGGGGCCGGGCGCGTTGCCTGAATCGGCCACAGTCTGTTCCTGCCATAACGTCACCAAGGGTTCCATTTGTTCGGCCATCGACGGTGGCTGCACTGACCTCGGTTTGCTCAAGTCGCAAACCAAAGCGTGCACCGGTTGCGGTGGGTGCGCCGGTTTGCTCAAGCAAGTTTTCGAGCATGAGCTGATTGCCCGAGGCGTCAGTGTCGATAAAAGCCTGTGCGAACACTTCGCCTATACGCGTCAGGAGCTGTATGCGCTGGTGCGCGTAGAAGGGGTGATCACTTTCGAAGAGCTGCTGGCCAAGCATGGTCGTGGCCACACGGGTTGCGATGTCTGCAAGCCGGCCGTGGGCTCGATCCTCGCGTCGTGCTGGAACCAGCCGATCATGGACGCCTCGCTGGTGCCGTTGCAGGACACCAACGACACCTTCATGGCCAACATGCAGAAAAACGGCACCTATTCAGTCGTGCCGCGCATTCCCGGTGGCGAAATCACGGCGGACAAATTGATCGCGATTGGGGTGGTGGCGAAAAAATATGACCTCTACACCAAAATCACCGGCGGCCAGCGGATCGACCTGTTCGGTGCTCAATTGCATCAGTTGCCGGATATCTGGGGCGAGCTGATCGAGGCCGGATTCGAGACCGGGCATGCCTATGGCAAATCGACCCGGACGGTGAAGTCCTGTGTCGGCAGTACCTGGTGCCGCTATGGCGTGCAAGACAGCGTAAAAATGGCCCTGATGATCGAAGACCGCTACAAGGGCCTGCGCTCGCCGCACAAGCTCAAATTCGCGGTATCCGGTTGCACCCGCGAGTGCGCCGAGGCCCAGAGCAAAGACGTGGGCGTGATCGCCACTGAAAAAGGCTGGAACCTCTATATCGCCGGCAACGGCGGTATGCGCCCACGGCATGCCGAGCTGTTCGCCACCGACCTCGACGATGCGACCCTGATCCGCTACATCGACCGCTTCCTGATGTTCTACATCCGCACCGCCGACAAACTGCAGCGAACCTCGGTGTGGCGCGAAAGCCTGGAGGGCGGCCTCGATTACCTCAAGGACGTGATCATCAACGACAGCCTCGGGCTTGGCGCCGAGCTCGAATCGCAGATGCAACTGGTGGTCGATCGCTACGAATGCGAGTGGGCCAATGCGCTCAAGGACCCGGAAAAAATCAAACGATTCCGTACCTTCGTCAACGATAAACGCCCCGACCCGGATATTCATTTTGTCCAGGAGCGTGGTCAGCGGCGCCCGATCATGGCCGCCGAACTCAACCTTATCCCGGTTACCGAGGAGATTGCATGATGAGCGCACCCACTACCCAACGCATCGATTCCCTGGCCAGCGCCGATGTCTGGCAAACGGTGTGCGAGCACCAGGACCTGGTGAGCAATTCTGGCATCGTCGTATGGCTCGACGGCGCGCAAGTGGCGCTGTTCTACCTGCCGACGGCACACGGCAAGACCCTGTACGCCATCGACAACCATGATCCGCAGTCCGGGGCGAACGTCATCGGCCGTGGATTGATCGGCAGCATCAAGGGCGATCTGGTCGTTGCTTCACCGATCTACAAGCAGCATTTCCGTCTGGAGGACGGCAGTTGCCTGGAGTACCCGCAACAGCGTCTGCGTGTCTGGCCAGTGCGGTTGAACGGCGACGTGGTCGAAGTCGGCGTGGCCTGAGGGATATCAACCTGTTTGCCAACAGTATCGGAGGCATTGATGAAAACAGCCGCACAGCTACTGAAACTGAAAGTCGTACAAAACCAGCACGTGCATAGCATTGCACCTGATCAGATGGTGCTGGACGCGTTGAAGCTGATGTCCGAGAAAAACGTCGGCGCGCTGCCCGTCATCGAAAACGGGCAGGTGGTTGGCGTGATCAGCGAGCGCGACTATGCCCGCAAGGTGGTTCTGCAGGGCCGTTCCTCAGTCGGTACACCTGTGCGCGACATCATGAGCGCCCCGGTCGTGACCGCCGACAGCCAACAGAGTGTGGAGCGTTGCATGACGGTCATGACCGACAGTCATCTGCGCCATCTGCCGGTAGTGGAGGGCGGCGAGTTGATCGGTTTGTTGTCGATCGGTGATCTGGTCAAAGAAGCCATTGTCGAGCAAGCGGAATTGATTCGACAGTTGGAACACTACATTCGCGGGCACTAAACAGACCAGGCGAGGCAGAACAGCAGGGCGCAGCCTCGTCGAAACAGTCAGAGTGCCAGATAAAATTTTTTTGAAATCAAGGGGTTGCCAGTCCTTGGAAATCAGTACATAATTCACGCCATCGAAAGCACTGACCGCTGAAAAAGCTCAATGTTTTCAAGGAGTTAGATCTAGAATCAAATTCCAAGTTTGTACGCGTTTGGTGTTGTGCTACATGACATCAGATGCTTGAGGCCGAGTAGCAAAATGGTTATGCAGTGGATTGCAAATCCACCTACGCCGGTTCGATTCCGACCTCGGCCTCCACTTTAAACAAGCTCCGTAGATCGATGATTTACGGAGCTTTTTTATTTGCGCTGTCCCGCAAGATTTAGTCTTGAAATGGGCATTTGCGAACTTGCTTCACGGGGGTGGGATGTATATATTTCCACCTCTGCTGCACAAGCGTCAGAACTGCCAGGTCGTTACTTGCCAGCTTTCAGATTGCTTGACCGCGCTACCGCCCGAATGGCGAAACTGGTAGACGCATGGGACTTAAAATCCCCCGCTCGTAAGGGCGTGCCGGTTCGATTCCGGCTTCGGGCACCATGAATATCAAGGGCTTGCGTGAGAAATCTCATGCAAGCCCTTATTTTTTTGCTCCGCAAAAACCAATCTCTACTCCGCAATTCGCTACAGCTGGTCATTTCGTAGGAGTGACCTTCATGCCTTTGTGCATCCGAATGTACTGTTCGGTCATGCCCACAGTGGTATGCCCTGGTTGATCTCGTGCTACGCGTATATTCCCTGTCAATTCCTCCTTGTCCGTCGCCGTCTTTGCCCGTCAGTCGCGCATCTGAAAGTCAGCTTTCGGAATGCTGGCGTCCTCCCGTGCATCATCAAATCGTTTCCTGAGCATTCCGGTCGTCATCGGCTGACCGTTTTCCATGACGACTGTAATCAGCAAAACAGAGTTTATGGCACGGAGTAGCGGGGCTAAATCAGGGGCATAACGCTACGGTACTCATTACTCCGCAGCGAGCGCGGCGTGCCCCCTCACCGGTTGGGTGTCAGCGTCCATCTGGCGCCCCACGTTGAACCATGCGGCGTACAACGCCGGGACGAAGAAGATCGTCAGTAGCGTTGCCACGGTAAGGCCGCCCATGATCGCAATTGCCATTGGCCCCCAAAACACACTGCGCGTCAGCGGGATCATTGCAAGTACGGTGGCCAGCGCCGTCAGCATCACCGGTCGGGCCCGGTAAATGGCCGCATCCAGCACAGCATTCCACGGGTCGCGCCCCCCGGCGATCTCGATTTGTACCTGATCGATCAGGATCACCGCGTTCCGCATGATCATGCCACCCAGAGCGATGATGCCCAGGATCGCGACGAAGCCCAGCGGTGACTGAAACACCAGCAGCGCGGGTACAACACCAATCAGGCCCAGCGGTGCGGTTAGCATCACCATCCACATGCGGGAAAAGTTCTGCAATTGCAGCATGAGTAACAGCAGGATGGTGATCAGCATCAGCGGTGCCACCGCGAGTAGTGCCTTGTTGGCCTTGTCGCTTTCCTCAACCGCTCCACCCGTGTCGATGCGGTAGCCCGACGGCAGTTTCGCTTCGATGCCCTTAAGCAGTGGCTGGATTTCCTGCGTCACCGATACACCTTGCTCTCCATCCTTCACGTCGGCACGCACAGTGATCGCCATGTCGCGATTGCGGCGCCACAGTACCGGTTCTTCCAGTTCAGAACGCACCTGTGCGACTTGCGACAGAGGCACCACGGTGCCCTGGCGTGTGTAAAGGTTGATGTTTTTCAGTGTGTCGAGGTTCAAGCGTTCCTCTGGCACGGCACGGGCCACGATGTCGATCAGGTCCTCGCGCTCACGCAGCTGTGACAGGGTTGCGCCGTTCATCACGGTCTGGGTCGCCAGCGACACGTCGGCCGGCGTGAGGCCCAGCGCGCTCGCCTTGTCCTGATCAAGTTCCACCTTCATCGTGCGCACAGGGTCGTTCCAGTCGAGCTGGAGGTCGCGCACCTTCGGGTTGGACGCAACTACCTTCTCCACGTCGCGGGCGATCTGGCGCACCACCTGGGTATCGGGGCCTACCACGCGGAATTGCACCGGGTAGCCGACAGGTGGCCCCAACTCGAGCCGGGTCACGCGCACCCACGCCTGCGGGAATTGTTGGTCGGCCGAGGCCACCAGCCGCGCACGTACCCGCTCGCGTGCATCCAGATCCTTGGTCATCACAACGAACTGGGCAAAGCCCGGGTTCGGCAGCTCGGGGTTGAGCGAGAGATAGAAGCGCGGCGCGCCAGCGCCGGTGTAGGCAGTATAGAAACGCACGTCCTCGTCCTTCGCCAGGATCTCCTCCATGTGCTTGACCTGCTCTGTCGTTGCGGCGAACGAGGCGCCTTCCTTGACGCGTAAATCAATGACCAGCTCAGGGCGCGAACTGTTGGGGAAGAATTGCTGCGGCACCAACTTGATGCAAGCGAGGGCTAGCACCAGAGCGCCCACCGTCGCACCGATGACCACCCAGCGGCGCTCGATGGCGGCGTCGATCAGGCGGCGCAGGCAGCGGTAGAACTTGGTGTCGTGCGGATCAGCATGCTGGTGCGTGCCCAAGTCGTTGGGCAGCATCTTGACCGCCAGGTACGGCGTGAAGATGCCGGAACAGATCCACGAGAACAGCACCGCGGCACCGACGATCCAGAAAATGCCGCCCGCGTACTCGCCGGTGGTGGACTTCGAGAGGCCGATTGGCAGGAAGCCCACGACGGTGATGAGTGCGCCGGTCAGGCGCGGCATGGCGGTGGACTGATAGGAGAAGGCCGCCGCTTTCACGCGGTCCATGCCGGTTTCCATCTTCGCCACCATCATCTCGATGGCGATGATGGCGTCATCCACCAGCAGTCCCAACGCGATAATCAGTGACCCGAGCGAGATGCGTTCGAGGTTCCAGCCCATCGCCAGCATCACCAGCGCCACACCGCCCAGCACCAGCGGCACCGTGGCCGCGACCACGAGGCCGGCACGCCAGCCCAGGCTGGCCAGGCTCACCGCGATCACGATGATCAGCGCCTCGGCCAACGCGCGCCCGAAGTCCAGGATTGCATCTTTCACCGTGGTGGGCTGGTCAGCCACCAGCTCCAGCTCCACGCCGTGCGGAAGTTCTGACTGGATCTTCGCGACGGCCGTGTCCATCGCCTTGCCAAGGTCGACGATGTTGCCTTCGCTGGTCATGGTGATACCGAGCATCAGCACGGGTTGGCCGTTGTGGCGGACCGTGTAGGTCGGCGGATCTTCGAAGCCACGTGTAACGGTCGCGATGTCACCGAGCTTGATCAGCCGGCCGCCCGCGGAGATGGGCACGTTGCGGATAGCCTCATCGCTGGTGAACTGGCCACTCACGCGCACCATGACGCGGTCGCCGCGGGTGTCAATCTGGCCAGCGGGCAGCATGGCGTTCTGGCTCTTGAGGCTTTCGGCGATGGCCAGCGGTGTAATGCCCAGCGCTGCGAGGCGCTCGTGCGAGAACTCGACGTAGATACGCTTGACCTGCTTGCCGATGACATCGATCTTCTTGACCATCGGCACCTTCAGCATCTGGCGCTTGATGTCCTCGGCCGCGTCCGTCAGGTCGGCGTGGCCGACGCCGTCGCCCTTGACTGCGTACATCAGGCCATACACGTCGCCGTACTCGTCGTTCAGGATCGGGCCGATCACGCCGTCAGGCATCTCCAGGCTCAGGTCGTTGAGTTTCTTGCGCGCCTGGTACCAGGCCTCGCGCTGGTCAGCCTTGGAAGTGCCGTCGCGCACGGTGAGTGTCATGCCGGCGTAGCCTTGCCGCGCGTAGGTGACCACCTTCTCGAAGTTATCGATCTGCTCGAATTTTTTCTCCATGCGGTTGAGGACCTGGTCCTGCAACTGCTGGGCGGTAGCGCCCGGCCAGATGACCATGGCGGTCATGGAGGGTACGGAAAAATTTGGATCTTCGAGCTGGCCGAGGCGGGTGAAGCTGAACGCGCCAGCCGCAGCGACAATGAGGAGCATGAACAGAACGATGGCGCGATGGCGCAGCGCCCAGTCGGTGAGGTTGAAATTGTTCATCGGGCGGCCTGCTGCGTGGTGTTCGTGTCAACAATCGCCGTGCCGGGAAGCGCGACCTTCAGTCCGGATGCCATCTTCTGCACCCCGGCGGTGACGACCAATGCGCCGGCCAGTGGCCCGGAGACGAGCACTTCATCGTTGCGATAGCCCAATACCGCCACAGGCACCAGCTCGACAGTGCCCAGCGGATTCTTGCCCTCGGGCGTGACCACCCACAGCGATGGCTGGCCACCGCTTTGCGTCAGTGCCGTGGCGGGCACCGCCGCGACCGAGACACTGGTCATCTCGCGCTCGGCCATGACCGTGGCCGTGGCGCCCAGCGGCAGCGCCTGCACCGGCTTGAGCCGGGCGCGATAGGTGCGCGTCTGCGTGGCGGCCTGCGGCGACAGCTCGCGCAGGGTGACATCGAAGGTCTCGTTCGGCGCGCTGGCCAGCGAGGCTTTGAAGTGCGCCTCCTTGAAGGTGGACAGCTGATCTTCGGGCACATCGATGACGATCTCGGATTCGTCCGGATTCGCCACCGAGATCACTGGCTGACCCTCCGCAACGACCTGGCCCGCTTCGATGCGTACCGCCGTGACCACGCCGCTGCGGGAGGCGCGTAACACGGTGTACTTGAGGCGATTGCGTGCGAGTTCAAGCTTACGTGCCTCGGCCTCGGCGGTCGCACGTGTGGTCTGGGCATTGGTGTGCGCACGCTCATCGTCGGCTGCGCTGACTGAGCCATCAGCCTTCAGGGCCGTCAGGCGCTGGCGATCCGATTCCGCCTGACGCGTCTGCTCCACGGCAGCCGCCCACTGCTGTTGCGACGCTTCCTCCGCGAGGCGGTAGTCGCTGTCGTCCAGCACAGCCAATATGTCACCTTCGTGCACCAACTGACCCACATCAACCTTGCGTTGAGCCACCTTGCCGCCCACCCGAAAAGATTGCTCGACTTCATGCCGCGATTGCACGGTGCCCGTGTAGCGACTGACGTCGCGGGCATTGTCGTAGTTGATTTCAACGGTACGTACCGCTCTGGGGGCCGGTACGGACGGCTGATCCGGGCTGCACGCGCAAAGCATCACGGCGACGGCCAGGGCGCCGACCGCAGTAAGGGAATTCTTCAAGACGGTTCCTCTTTGGAAAACGACAAAAACTCAGGAAAGTGGTGGTCGGTCGGTTTTAGCGGACGCGGACGCGGACGCGGTCGGGTTGGCGGGGTGTTCGAACACCTGCCAGCCCCCGCCCAGTGCTTTGTAAAGCTGCACGCTGTCGAGCAGCAGTCGGGTGTTGCTTTCGTTGGCACTCAGGCGTGCAGTCAGGCGCGCACGCTGCGAATCCAGCAGGGGCAACAGGTCGATCTGCCCGCGGGTGTAGAGCGACTGAGCGCGATTCTGTGCCGTCTCCGCAGACGCGGCGGCCAGTTGCAGTGACCCGGAACGGCGACGTTCCTGCGCCAGCGTGACCAAGGCGTTTTCCACATCCTCGAGCGCCCGCACGATGCCGTCTTCGGCGCGCAACAGCGCCTCTTGTTGAGCGCTTTCAGCCGCATCGTTGATTGCTTGTGTGCGCCCCGCATTGAAGAGCGGCATCGCCAGCAGGCCCGCGACGTTGGTGAAGCGCGCAGCGCCGAGATCGGCACCGTTCAGGTTGAGACCCTGGCGGCCGAAGGACGCGCCGAGGAAGAGTTGCGGGAACCACTCCGCTTTCGCTTGCTGGCGACGGGCATTGGCGGCGTCGAGCTGTGCCATCAGCGCCAGTACGTCCGGTCGGCGTTGCAGCAACTCGGCGGGCTGACCGGGCTTGGCCTCGGGTACATCGGCCAGGTCTGCGCCCGGAGGCTGGATGTTTGTGGTGTTGAAAGACTGGTCGGCGATCAGCACCGCGATACGGTGACGTGCCACCGCCACTTGGGTTTCCAGCGGCGGAATCTGCGCCCGCGCCGACAAGGCGTCGGTTTGTGCACGCTCGACGTCGAAGGCGGATGCCAGCCCCACCTGTTGACGCGCGGAGACCAGACGCAGCGTCTCATCCTGCATGGCCGAAATTGCGCGGAGCGTCGCGACCTGGCGCTGTGCTCCGACCAGTGTGAAATAGTTGCTGACGACATCGCTCATCACCAGCAGGCGTACGCCTCGCATGCTGTGTTCGGCGGCCAGTGCATCGGCGTCTGCCGCCGCTGCACCGGCTCGTAGTCGGCCGCTCAGGTCGATTTCCCACGAGACATCCAGACCCGCACTGGCGGTCCTGGTATCCGGATAGCCCTGTTTTACCGCCGAGTTGAAGCCGCTGCTGCGGTCGCTGCCGGACACCGATGCACCGACACTCGGGAGCAGCCAGGATTGGCTGACCGTTTCTCCGGCTCGCGCTGCACGCAAGCGTTCGGCGGCCATCTTGACGTCGCGGTTCTCACGCGCGGCGCGGCGCACCAGATCCGACAGTAAGGGGTCGTGGTAGACCTCCCACCACGCCGCCTCGGGCTCCATTTCGGAGGCCGTACTCGCGGCGAAGTGGCTCGGCACGTCTACTGATGGCTTGACGACCGGCGTGGAGCAACCGGAAAGGGCGAGGGCAATCGAAGTGACAAGGGTTGCCGCCATGGCGAACCCAGTCGAGCATGGGGTCCGTTGCAAGGTTATCCCACCGGTATGGCGAGGCAGCGGAGGGAGGGTGGAAAGTCGCAGCATTAGAAATGGACTCGTGTAGTTCGAGGTGGCGTCAGCGTAGGGGCCTCTGTGCGCGAAGTAGTCAGCGAAACGTCGCCGTTCGGTCGCCATGCACACGTGATGTCGATGTCGGAACGGTCATTCGCCGTCCCTTTCTATCGCCTGTTCACGGTCTGCTGACGCCAGATCAGAGCCAATTGACTCCAGCAACTCTTCGGCGGACGAGAACTCGCGCTGACGCCCGGTGACCAGGTTCTCGAGGCGGCCCATCAGGGCCTTCGGTCCGGCATCACTGCGCAATTTGACGACGTAGGAGCGTCGGCTCGGGTATTTGGATTCAGGGTTAAGGCTCATCGCAGACCTGGGGATCGAGAAAGTTCGACGCCAGCGTAAGCCGCCCCTTGGGAGGAGTCGTAAGCGAAAGGTCAGGGTTTGGTCGGATAACGTCTGTCTGCCACAACAGTCGTCACCTATCGTTCCCCAAACTGACTCATGACGCTACAGGGATCTCTTTTCGAACATTGAATTTCGACGGATCATGGCGTTGAGGCCCGTTCATTCACACGGCATTACCAGGAGCATCAGGGAATGAATTTTTTTGATTTCATCCGATCAGTTCCAGATGTTGTCTGGTCTGGCTTGTTAGCGTCGGGTCTGACACTCGGGGGTGTTCTTATTTCCAACAGGAGCAATAAATCGCGGTTGGAAATGCAACTTAATCATGATGCGACCATAAAGTCTCAAGAGCGTACCGCGTCGCTAAGGCGAGATGTTTATCTGGATGCGGCGAAAAAAATGCCGAAAGCGTTGAGTTCATTAATCGAGCCTTCCGATAGGGATGAGTCATTCACCGTTAGCCCTGGTTTAAGCGATTTCTTTTCCGTTGCCGCGCAGATTCAGCTAGTGGCGGAGCCTGTGACGGCATCGTTAGTCGGTGAGCTGGTATCAAAATATAACGATCTTTTGATGAAGTCCGCCTTCAGTAGAGCGGTACTTGGTAAGGCTATCAGTGACAGAAATGGCTGGGAAAGAAAGTGCGAACGCGCAGTTTCAGAGTCCGAGCGAGTGCTGCTTGAGCTCAACAGGTTGAAAGAAGTGCCACCTACAGATTCGAAAATGATTGACGCGGTGATGGGGTCTTATGAACGTTATTTTAACGAGGCGGAAGAGGCAAGGCTGGCGCTGAACGGTGCTGAAACACGGGTGAGAGTAGAGCGTCTTAATTTGTTGAAGCGCTTGTTGCCAAACGTCAAGGACATTGCTGAGTTTCAGGTTTCAGTTCTCATTGGTATCCGGAACGATCTGGGTTTGACTTCGGATGTTGAGTTGTTGGAACTTCAAGCTAAAAAAGAATTAACGATTATGGAGAATACAATTAGTTCTTTAGAGGAATTGGTTGATCTGTATAGCGGTGACAAATTTTAGGGGCTGAAAATAATGAGGCCGCGCGCACGTTTTACCAATTCAGTCCCATGCGTTTCGGGCAATTGGTCAATCAGCCTCACCAATGCCTGGTGATCTTCAGTGGTAGCGTCGTGTTGCTCACACAGCTCGACCCTTGCGAGCAGCTCCAGCCACGATGCTTCCTGGGCGCGTGCCTCCTCAATCGCACGCCGCACCGCCACGCTGCTGGCATCTGATCGACCCTGAACTCGCGCGATCGCGGCCTCCAGCAGCAACAGCTGCGGCAGGTATACGCGTTCGCCCAGTTCCTCTCCCACCCGGAAGGCTTCCTGCAATTCAACGTGCGCTGCGTCGTAATCGCCTGCCAGTAGCCGCGCTTCGGCGGCGTAGCCGAGTACTTCGCTGGCACCGGAGCGCATGCCGAGTCCGGTATGTTCCTCGTAGGCCTCGCGGATATTTCGGTAGCCGTCGCGGGGTGCACCGTTGCGTGCGTCGGCCCAGCCGCGCCACCAGCGGCAAGCCGTGCGCCCGAGTGCGAGGGAATTTTCATCGACGAGCTTCTGCATGTCGTCAGCCAACACTGTCACACGTTCAGGGTTTCCCAGTCGTACCTCGATCAACACCTCCTGCCATGCAGCGACCAGCCATGTCATGGGTTGTCGAAGCGCATGTGCGCGGGTTCGTGCCCGCTGCATATGGGTTCGTCCTTGCTCAATCAGGCCAGAACGCACCAGCTCGATGGCCAGCATACCGTGCAGCATGACTTGGGGATCCGCTGCAAAGATCTCGTTGGTCCCGATGTCCAGCGGCTCGGCGATCGCGAGGGCGCGCTCTAACCAGCGGCGAGTCGTTTTCGTACGACCCTGGAGGTGATGCACCTCGCCCTGAACGATGCATGCTGCCAGCATGAGCACTTGATCGTTTGCGTTCCGGGACAGCGCTTCAGCACGCACTGCCACTTCCAAAGCCTGCGAATAATCGCCGCGCAAACCGAGCAGATAGCCGAATCCGTGCAGAAGGCGCCCGCGCATAGGGTGCTCGGGTACATCCGCTAGCAGTGTGTACGCACGTTCGAAAGCCCCCTTGGCTTCGCTGCCGACACCGAACATGTGGAAGGCCGAAACCCCCTGCAACGTGGCCAAGGTAATTTCGAGCGTATCGCGCTCCACCCCTTTGGGTGCATGCATAAGCAGGATCAGGGCGCGCTCAGTGAGGCCGATGCACAAGTCCGGGCTGAAGTGCTGTAGCGCGGCTTCTGCGGCCTCGGCGTAGTAGCGCAGCGCGATCATCGGCAGCCGAGCACGGTCGAAGTGCATCGCCAGTTCCGAGGCCGCAACCGACACACCGGCCGAGCGCTCGCGTTCGAGGGCAGTGCCCACCTGGCCATGGAGATCGATGCGCAACGAACGCGGCGTGCGGTCATACAGCACTTGGCGAAACAGGGCGTGCCGGAACGAGTAAGGAGGCTCTACCGCCTCGTCAACATCGGGAGCCCGCGAATGTGAGAGCCATACCTGCTCACGCATCAGTTCTTCACAGGCGCCGATCACTGAAGAGAGATTGCGCCCCAGGGCTAGCGAAACCGTCTCAACCCGGAAGTCGGCCCCGCACACCGCAGCCGCCGAAAGGAGTGCACGTTGCTCCGGACCCAGCTTGGCGATGTAGTGATCAATGATGGCGGCCAGGTTGTCGGGAACCGCCAGATCCGTCAGTCGAGCTTCGATGGTGGTTTCGTCTTCTTTTGCATCCATCACTTCACTGATGATCGAGGAAACGAACAACGGCACGCCGTCGGTCCGTTCGTGCAGGGCGCGCACGAAGGCTTCATCGCGTGCCAGTGAGGCTGAACGCAGCGCCACATAGTCGGCGACCTCGGTTTCCGAAAAAGGGTCGAGCACCACTTCCTCGCACAAGCGTTGCAGTCGCAGTTCGTGTCGCAATGAGCTGAGCGGATGGTCGAGCGCTACCACTTCGGCAAGGCGGAAGCTCGACAGCCACATGAGCCGGGCGGGGCCTCGTCGTCGCGCCATGTAGTTGATGAGCTGGACCGTCGCCCGGTCGCTCCAGTGCAGGTCTTCGGTGACCAGCAAGAGAGGGCGCAGCTCTGTGTAGCGGTCCAATAGTTCACCGAATTCCCTCAGCATGCGTTCCGGGCCGACACCGACCAGCTCGCGCCGCAATGCGTCTCGCTCCTGCGTGCTACTCAACCACGGCAATTGCAGCAGCCAGGTGGGTGCCACATCGCGCAACAACGCCGGCAGGCTCGGGTCGTTGCGGCACAGATCGGCTAATGCCTCCAGCACCGGCAGGTATGGCTCGCCGGTGCCGAAGTGCTCCATGCAATGGCCGCGTGCGCAGGCGATGCCGCCAAGGCCGGCGAGGAAATGTTCGATCAATGTGGTTTTGCCGATCCCCGGTTCTCCAGCAAGCCAGACCACGGCACGCTGGCCAACACCGGCTCGCTCCCACGCCCGCCGCAGCCTCGAGGCCTCGTCAATGCGACCGATGAATGGCGGAAACGGATGTGTGTCGGTCGCCGTAACTGCCATGGAAGTAGGCGGTATCGAAGCAGCAGGGGGCGATACGGCGATGAAGCGATAGCCACGCCGCGACACCGTCTCGATAAAACGAGGGTGCTTGGGGTCATCGCGCAACACTTTGCGCAGATCGCTGATGGCCGTTTTCAGGACAGAATCGCTGACAAACCGATGCCCCCACACGGCATCCAGCAAGGCGTCTTTGGATACCAACGACCCCGGCTGGCGGGCGAGCACGCATAACAACAGAAAGGGGGTCGGCGCCAACGCCACCGCTTGCCCATCACGCAACAGGCAAGCGTTAGTCTCGTTGAGTTCGAACTCGCCAAAGTCAAGCAGGGCAGGGGACGGATGGGGCTGCGGACGCGCCACGGTTGATTCCTAAAGACTTGAAACAGGGTAGTGCGTTGAAGTTTCGCACGGGATTCAACGTTGAAAAAAATGTTCCTGCCGTCCTGGTCCATTGCTGACATGACAACGCTGATCGGCTCTGAAGCCAAGCGTCGTCGGTCGGAAACTGGCACACGTGCAACTTCACGCCACGCGCCTTAACGCGGCCACTGACGCCTTTATCTCAGCTCGCCCGGTCGGTCACATCACGGTTTTTCAATGATCTCAAAAATTAATGACAAAAACATCAATATTGAAATATCTCTCAATATTGCATACCTTGAGTCTGCCTGACGATGAGACCTGCGCGCCTCACGACTTCAATCACAACAAGGGCTCGAAATGAACAACAACAAGAAAGATTCCGAATTGCCTCCCTCCGCCGTTGACGTGCTGGTCGTCGGATACGGCCCGGTAGGTGCAACAATCGCGGCGCTGCTCGGCCGCTACGGGGTTACGACCCTGGTGCTGGATAAGCTCCATGAAATCGTACTGATGCCTCGTGCCATTGCCCTGGACAACGAGGCGCTACGCATTCTGCAACTCGCAGGTTTGTCGGAAGACGCTTTCGAGAAAATCGTCATCCCTGAAGTGAAGATGCACTCACCGGTACTCGGGCAATTCGGTCGAGCCAATACCGAGGGGTGTATCGACGGCCATCCCAAGCTTGTGACGTTCTATCAACCCGACCTCGAACGAGCGATGCGTGGCCAGGTTTCCCGGTTGAAATCAGTGACCAGCCTGGGTGGTTTCGAGCTGGAGAGTCTGGTCGAAGAAGCGCAGGGCGTGGTCGCCACCGTACGGGATCAAAATGGGCACTCGCATACTGTCCGCGCCCAGTACCTGATCGGTGCGGACGGCGCCAGTTCCAGGGTCAGAGCGCTGATTGGTCAGGAGTTCGAAGGACAGACCTATGCGGAGGATTGGCTGATTGTCGACGTCAAGAACCGGCATAAGTCAGCGATTGATCACATTGAGTTTCTTTGTAATCCGCTGCGCCCAACGCCGCACATGCCGGCACCCGGCGGCAGGGAGCGTTGGGAGTTCATGCTGCAATCCGGCGAGTCCCGGGAAGAGCTGGAAAGCCCGGAAAGCATAGCCCGGCTGATCGCGCCATGGATCAACCCGCAAGAACTGGAAATCGAGCGCAAGGCGGTGTATCGATTCCACGCTCGCTGCTGCAACAGATTCAGCCAGGGGCGCGTTTTTCTCGCCGGCGACGCCGCGCACATCACGCCCCCTTTTGTCGGGCAAGGTCTCGTCGCGGGACTTCGGGATGGCTCCAACCTTGCCTGGAAACTGGCTTGGGTCCTTCGCGGCCATGCCACGCCTGCAATACTTGAGACCTATGACGTAGAACGCCGTCCCCACGCCCAGGCGATGATCAATCTGGCGAAACTCATGGGGCGCCTGGTGATGCCCAAGAACAAGATCGCCGCATTCTTTATCCACGGCCTGATGCGTACGCTGGCGTTGACTCCCGCTACCAGGAGGTACTTCGAACAGTTGGACATCAAGCCGAAGAACACCTTCAAGCACGGCCTGTTCGTACAGCATCGCCGGGGCGATAAACTGGTGCGTGGCAGCTTGTTTCCCCAGACCTGGATACGCAACCTGCAAAAGCAGATCAAACTGAGCGACGATGCGCTTGGAGACAACCTGACCCTGGTTGGATTCGGTGTTGACCCGTTGTCACTGCTGACCCCTGATCAGATCGTTTCCTGGGAAAAAATGGGAGGTCACTTTTTAGAGGTCAGAGCTCGCGGCCAACGCTCCGGCGGCAGCTGTGACTTCATCGAAGACATGAACCATGAGATCCTGCCGCTGGCTGCCAAGGGAACGCTCGTCGCGGTTCGCCCCGACCGTATCATCATGCACCACGCCCCTGGCGCAGAGGCAGGCAATCTCCTTCAGGACTGCAGGCGCTTGCTGGCCGGCAAAGACGCCACTCCGGACAGCGTTTCCATTACCATCAACCAGCCCATTAGATTGCGAGCTTGATAATGCATTCCCCCACTCTTCCTTTAGAATCTGACGCGCCAGAACCTCTAACGAGAGGTCACAAGAAACGTGAGCGCACCCGTCGCGGTCTCGTGGACGCGGCATTACGCCTTATCGCACGTAAGGAAGTGGGGGAGATCGCATTGCTCGAGGTCGCCGCGGAAGCAGCGGTATCCAACGGCACCATCTACAATTATTTTCGAACTCGCGACGAGGTATTGGAGGCGGTGGGCATCGCGATGGCCGCCGAGTTCTCCGATGCCATTTCCGCCATGAGCAGGGACGTGCACTGCGGCGCACAGAGGCTTTCGATCGGCGTGCGCATGTTTGTATGCCGGGCCGCGGCCGACCAGCAATGGGCGAATGCGCTGCTGCGCATCATCCATTTCGACCAGGCAATGCGCTCGCGTCTGGCTGACCATGTACTGGGCGATCTGCGTGAGGGACAGCGAGCGGGCACGTTTGCTTACGAGGACGAAGGTGTCGCTCTGGATATTGTCTTGTCGTGCACAACCGGAGCCATGCGCTCGGTTGTCGAGGGGCGGGCGGTGGCTGAGCACGATCTGCGGGTTGCCGAAATGGTTCTCCAGGCTCTGGGCGTCACGCCTGCCAGAGCCAGGAAGATTGCCGGCAAGCCGCTACCGGTCTGAACGGATGTCATCCTTTTGCCAGGCTTGATCAATCCATCGCCGATAGCTCTTCGCCTGGCGACGAGCCTTCAACTGATTGCCGATCAACGCCATGAGTGGCGACGTCGCGGGGTTTGTCCGTTTTCCTTGGCTCAGCAAGCCGAGTTGCTTCTTGATCACCGACGCCACGGCAAGTGACGCCAACGTCTTGTTCTTCCATCGGACGACGATGGGCTCCACTTTAATGTCGCGACCCGCCATCCACTGTTTCGGCAGGGCTGGCTCGATTGCCAACGCAGTAGCAAGTCCGACCATCGACACCGAGCCGCTCACCACTCGCTCGGCGACCTCCTTTCTACGCACGCCGCCGGTGACCATCAGCGGCATGCACGCTATTTCTCCTATTTTCTCCGCGAACTCAAGAAAATAGGCTTCTCGCGCCAAGCGGCTGCCATCGCGGGTCTGTCCCTGCATGGCCGGGCTTTCGTAGCTGCCACCCGACAATTCGACCAGGTCGACCGCCTTCTCGTTAAGCATTTCCACCACGCGAGCCGCGTCCTCGGCATTGAACCCGCCACGCTGAAAATCCGCGGAGTTGAGCTTCACCGCGACGCAAAAGATCGGTGCCACTCGCTGACGTATTGCGTCGATGGTTTTCAATAGAATTTGCGCGCGGTTTTCCAGGCTACCGCCCCAGCGGTCTTCGCGCCGATTGGTCAAGGGCGAAAGGAATTGGCTGAACAGGTAGCCATGCGCTGCATGAACCTCCACGCCGGTGAATCCGGCGCGCTCGGCCAGCACCGCCGCTTGGGTATAGCGCTCGATCAGTTCTTCGATCTCCTGCTCCTCTAAAGCCCTGGGCGGCACAAACGCTTTTGAAAGTCCGGGGATATCGACCGCCACTGCGGAAGGCCCCCTTGCCGATTGCCCCATTGAAGCCAACAGCTGCCGTCCGGGATGATTGATTTGCATCCAGGTCTGGGCCCCACGGCTGCGGCAAGCCTCGGCCCAAAGCTTGAATTTGCCCAGGTTCCGATCATCCTCAAGCACTACACCAGCGGGGCCGGTCAAGGCGTGACGGTCAACCATGACGTTGCCGGTGATGATCAGACCGGCACCACCCTCCGCCCAACTCCGATAGAGCTTGACCAGCGCTTCCCCTGGAGCGTGATCCTGATTGGCAAGGTTCTCCTCCATGGCAGCCTTGGCGATCCGGTTTGGAATCACCGTGCCGTTGGGCAATCGAAGCGGTTTGAAGAGATTTGAGCCGGTCATGTTCTGTCCTTCAGCTGATAAAAAGTCAGTCAACATAATTGAACATGCGTGTTCAGTTGTGTCAATGTGCAGCACTTTTTCTGACCCGGCATCATCGATCAAGACAATCGGATTATTTAGGTTTAAGCCCATTATTCAGACAGAGAAACCAACATGCTAAAAAATATGGTTGACGTAAAATGAACACGAGTGTTCAATCAACCCATAAGGTAATCCTGGAGAGAGAACCGTGGAATCCCTGAATCCAACACAACGCCGCATTCATCAAGCCGCCTTTCGCCTGTTCGCTGAAAAAGGCACCTCACAAGTGAATATTCTCGACCTCGCACAAGAGGCAGGCGTGGCGCGCGGAACGGTCTATAGCAACATCGACAGCATGGAAAGCCTGTTCGAGGCGGTTGCCAGTCATCTCGCGAGGGAGATGCATGAACGCGTCAACAAGAGCTTCAATTCCCTCACGGATCCTGCTCATCGCCTGGCCAATGGCATTCGATTCTTCATTCGCCGAGCGCACGAAGACTCCCAGTGGGGCGCGTTCATCCATAAATTTGCCATGAGCAATTCTGCGTTGCGCGAAATGTTCAGCAGCCAGGCGACCAGGGATCTCCTGAGCGGGCTTACCACTGGGCGCTACACGTTTGCGCAGGAGCAATTGCTCTCGGTACTGACGCTGATATCGAGCAGCGTACTCGGCTCGATTTTCCTGGTACTGGAAGGTCACCGGACGTGGCGCGAGGCGGGCTCTGATACCGCCGAGCTGGTACTGCGGGCATTGGGTGTGCCGTCAGAGGAGGCGCGTGCGTTGGCGACCATGGAGTTGCCGGCACTTTCATCTCTCGACTAAATCCGTAACTGACTTGACTGGATAAACCCCTGAATTTTCAGGGGTTCGGGACAGCTTTGCCCTAAAAAACCGGAAAACAAGAACAATGAACAATAAAATCGAATTGCATCGGTTGGCGACGCAACAGCCCGCCCGGCATCCTCAGCCGACGGTCAAGGCCCGGGATCTGACGCACCTGATCTTCCAGCGGCCGGACTTGGATGAGGCGGCGCGGTTCCTGACTGACTTCGGCCTGGCGGTAAGTCGGCAGGAGGCCGATACGCTCTATATGCGGGCCACTGACGCCACTGCATATTGTTACCGTGTCCAACGGGCCGAACATGCACGTTTCATCGGGTTCGGACTTGCCGTGCAGTCTCTGGACGAACTGGAAAAGCTCACTCGAATCCCGGGTGCGTCATCGGTCGAGAAATCGGAACATCCTGGTAAAGGGTATTACGTCAGACTGACGGATCCTTCTGGGTTCATTGTGGAAGCCGTCTGCGACCAGACGCCATGCAAGACGCTGGCCCATAGAACTCCTCTCAACTGGAATCTGGCGACGGAACAACCGCGAATCAACGCCACGCAGCGCCCGCCGATTGCTCCCCCTGAAGTCCTCAAGCTTGGCCACATCGTCATTGAAGTGGCCGACTATCAAGCAACCTGTGCCTGGTATACGCAGCATTTCGGGTTTATTCCCAGCGATGTGCAGGTACTTCCCGATGGCACACCTATCGTCGCCTTCATGCGCCTTGACCTAGGTGACATCCCCGCAGCTCACCATACGCTCGCGATTGCCCAAGGGTTCATGGCTACCTACAGCCATAGCGCCTATGAAGTCGTCGATGCAGACGCCGTGGGTATGGGGCAGCGCGTTTTGCGCGACCGCGGCTGGGAGCACTCATGGGGTATCGGCCGACACATTCTGGGCAGTCAGATCTTCGATTACTGGCAAGACCCTTGGGGTGACAAGCACGAGCACTACTGCGACGGGGATCTTTTCACGGCCACTCGGCCTACGGGCATTCATCCGGTCAGCCCCGAGGCAATGGCGCAGTGGGGGCAGCGCATGCCCAAGAGTTTTACCAAACCCAAGATGAGCCTGGCCAATCTGCTACTGCTGATCCGCAACCTGCGACGCAGCCCGGACCTGACCATTCGAAAGTTGGTAACACTCATGCGGATGTTCGGGTAGAGCTGTCGCCATGTCAGGCCGTTCAATCAGATATGGCCGGCGCGATGTGCTCAAAGCCGGCGCTGTGATCGCCGGCGTCTCGATGGTTTACAGCGTTACCAGCCCGCCCTCAGAACAACACCAGAATTCTCGTGCCATCGAGCATGGGGAAAACACCGCTCCAGGAGTGCCTTCAATGTCTGCAGTACACGTAGTCCGCTTTGAATTTCAGAATGGTATCCATTGGGGCGTGCTACGCCAGGGCCGTATCACAGTTGTTCCCGGTGTCTTTGAAACCACCGGCGACTTCATTCGCCAGAACAGTATCGACGACCTCGCTCAACTGAAAGGTTCGGAGTTGGAGGAGGGTGAAGTAAAACTGCTGTCTCCGGTAACCCGTAACCAGCAGTTCGTCTGCCAGGGTGCCAATTACCGCCAGCACATGA
Source organism: Pseudomonas sp. OV226 (assembly GCF_003148705.1). Taxonomy (NCBI): domain Bacteria; kingdom Pseudomonadati; phylum Pseudomonadota; class Gammaproteobacteria; order Pseudomonadales; family Pseudomonadaceae; genus Pseudomonas; species Pseudomonas sp. OV226. The sequence goes on from NZ_QGGS01000001.1 coordinate 326,681, forward strand.
TCGAGTCGGGCATGGACCCGGATGCGAAGAAATTCAATATGATCTTCACCAAGGCGACGAGTTGCCTGGTGGCGGCTGACAGCGACCTCATCAAACCGCGCCACGTGCGCTTCCTTGACTACGAGATCGAACTGGGTCTTGTGATGAAGCGCTCAATCACCGGCGCTATTGCTGTCACAGACGCCAATCTGCATGAGTTCATAGCAGGCGTCGTCATTGTCAACGACTACTCGGCTCGTGACATTCAGATTCCCCAGATGCAGTTTTACAAAGGCAAGAGCTACCGCACTTTCGGCCCGGTCGGCCCGTACCTCTGCCTTCTGGATGCCAAGAGCATGCATTACCTGAAAGCACTGCAGCTACGCCTGACAGTCAACGACCAGGTGCGACAGAACGACAGCACGGCCAATCTGGTTTACGGCCCCGCTGAAACCTTGACTGAACTCTCCGCCTTGCAAGATCTCGCCGTTGGAGACCTGATCGCCACCGGTACGCCTGCCGGCTGTGCCCTGACGATCCCTTCGCCTGCCAAAATGCGCATTGCAGCCCTGCTGCCCGAAGCCACCAAGTGGAAGCTTTTCCTCAAGGCGCAGGAAGGCCGGACGCAGTATCTCAAGGTCGGTGACGTGGTCGAGGCGCGCATTCGCAGCGCCGACGGTGTGATCGACCTCGGCGTACAACGCAACCGCGTCGTGGGGGAAGCCTGATGGTAGTGCAGACCCTGGATGACATCGAAAGCCTCGAACGCGTCCCCTTGTCGGAGCGTGGCCTGGCTAGCAGCACTTATGAAGTTCTGCGTCAGGCGGCCGAGCGCTCCCCCGAGGCACCAGCGCTCAGTTTCTTCGCCGATGCCGCCGATTTCAAACGCACCTACAAGTGGAACTACTCCCATCTTTTCGCGGATATCACCCGCGCGGCAAATGCCTTCCATGACCTGGGCATAAAACCGGGCGAGGTGATTGCCTTCATCCTGCCCAACCTGCCGGAAACCCACTTCGCTCTATGGGGCGGGGAGGCGGCGGGGATTGCCATGGCGATTAATCCTCTGCTTGAAACCAAGCAGTTGGCTGGCTTGTTGAATGCCGCGAAGGCATCCGTGGTGGTGACGCTCGCGCCGATGGCGGGCAGTGACCTGTGGCCCAAATTGGCGTCGCAGCTGAATCAGTTGCCCACGGTCAAGTCTGTTGTCTGGGTCAGCATGGAGCCCTATGTCGCGCAACCTGTACGTGGAGCTCTGAAAGCCGTGGCGCTGAAGGAACGAGACTTACACAGCGGCATCGCGATCCACGATTGGCAATCGCTGATGAACACTCAGCCGCACACACACCTGAAGAGCGGTCGACAAATTCGTCAGGATGAGTGCGCCTCCTACATCTGTACGGGCGGCACTACCGGGCTCCCCAAGATCGCCGCGCGTACTCATGGCTCGGAAGTATTCAACGCATGGGCCGTAGCGGCTCACTTGCAGCCACGCAGTGGTGGCCAGGTTGTTTTTTGTGGCCTGCCGCTGTTTCATGTCAATGGCCAGCTGGTGACTGGGCTGATGCCTTGGACTCAAGGCGACCATGTGATCCTCGGGACGCCTCAGGGGTATCGGGGCGAGGGGGTGATCCCACGATTCTGGGAGATGGTCGAGCACTTCGGCATCAACCTCTTTTCCGGCGTGCCAACTGTCTATGCCGCACTTCTGCAAAATGAATGGCAGGGCCGGGATCTGTCCAGTCTTCGCTTTGCCATGTGTGGCGCCGCACCGATGCCGGCTGAGCTTTTCCGGGAGTTCGAGCGCCGCACCGGGGTGAGGATCCTTGAAGGTTACGGTCTTACCGAGGGTGCCTGCGTCTCTTCAATCAATCCACCCCATGGCGAGCGCCATATCGGCTCCATCGGGATGCGGATCGCCTACCAGAATATGCGCGCGGTCCTGCTCAATGATTCGGGAGAGTACCTGCGCGACGCCAACGTGGATGAGATCGGCCTCATCACGATCAGTGGTCCGAACCTCTTCGAGGGTTATCTGGAGGAGCGTCATAATCAGGGCCTCTGGATCGATATCGACGGTCAGCGCTGGCTGAATACAGGCGATCTGGGTCGCCAGGATGCGCAAGGTTACTTCTGGCTGACCGGACGCAAGAAGGAGCTGATCATCCGTGGTGGCCACAACATCGATCCCAAGCAAATCGAGGAGGCTCTTCAGACGCATCCCGCCGTCGCCTTGGCCGCTGCAATCGGCAGCCCCGATGCCTACTCGGGCGAGGTGCCGGTTGCGTACGTTCAACTACGCCCCGGACAAGTGTGCAACGCCGAAGAGCTCCAGATATTCGCACATCACAACATCAGCGAGCGGGCAGCAGTTCCCAAGCGCATTGAAATCCTCAACGCGCTGCCACTGACGGCCGTGGGCAAGATATTCAAGCCGGCTTTGCAGCAGCGGGAGATTGCCAAAGTAGTCCTGCAGGAAGTCGAACGTCTGGGGCTTTCGGATATTGCTGTTGAAGTCGTGCAGGACAATCGTCGTGGGCAGGTTGCCTGCGTCAGGGCCGGCACCGACCAGGAAGTCCTGGCTCCGCTTTTGGGGCGTTACAGCTTTCAAGTCGAGTGGATTAATTGAGTTCCTGATTCGCAATCTGCAAGTCCAGCAGTTATGCCCTGGCGCTGTTCAGTCGGGGTGTTTTACACACCATCGATCAACTCCAGCCGGCACTGAGAAGTGCACAGGACGGCGAAGCCTTGCCTGCATGCAATCAACAAAAACAATAAACAAGAGGTGGAAAATGAAACTGAATAGCCGCGTGATCCCGTGTCTCTCTGCTCAGCGTAAGTGTGCTGTCTGGATTAAATTCAGCAGCGCCATCGCACTACTCAGTGCCTCCACTATTGCCAGCGCCAATGGCATTGCCTTAAACGAACAAAGTGCAAGCAGTGCGGGAACTGCTTATGCGGGAAGGTCATCTTCCGCGCTGGACGCCAGCACCATCTATGGAAATCCCGCAGGTTTGACCAAGTTGAAGCGCACTGAGATTTCCGGTGGTGCGGCGGTCGTTTCGGTGAGCGACGACATCAGTGATGCACAGAGCAGTGCCACAGGAACGAATAAAGGGGACTCCGTGCCGTTGGGAGTTGTGCCCTTCGCTTATATGTCGACGCCACTTGACGATCGTTTTTCGATTGGCCTGGGTCTCTATGCTCCGAGTGGTCTGATCAATGATTACGAGAGCACTTTTCAAGGCCGCTACCATGGTTCCTATAGCACGACAAAGGAGATTACCCTTCAGCCCACCATTGCCTGGCGGATCAATGATTACGTGTCCATTGGTGGCGGACCGACCATAAACCACTTCAATGCAAAGCTTCAAAACTACCTGGCCACCGGCGCTCTGAACAACGGCGAGGACACACTGGTCACCATCAAAGGCGATGACACAGCACTCGGCTACAACGTAGGCATCTTGGTTGACTTTACTGAGGCAACCCGTTGGGGGATCAACTATCACTCGAAGGTGGACTATGAACTCGAAGGGCATACTGAGGTTTCTGGCTCCCCGAGCGTGATCCCTCTGGACGGAAAGTATGACAACAAGATTGACCTCACTATGCCCGAATCCGTGGACACGTCTATCACCCATCATTTCAATAGTCGCTGGACGGGCTATCTGGGGACCACTTGGAAACGTTGGAGCCGGATCCAGAAGGTCGAGGCAATCAACAGCGGTCTTTCCCCCGTGGGGCAGGCGGCCGGCCTGGGAAGTGTGATCGAAGAGATGAACTGGCGCGACACGTGGAGCACCGCAGTTGGCGCCTCCTATCAATTGAACCAACAATGGCTGTTGCGCGCAGGCTACGCCTATGACCCGTCGCCAATCAGAAATGCCGATCGCAGCGTGCGCATTCCGGTTGGGAATCGCCAAGCCGTGACTTTGGGGGGTGCTTACTCACCGAATTCCGATCTGACGATAGACTTTGCTTATGGTTATCTCTGGGATTCCAAAGTTTCCGTAAAGCAACCGAACAACTCCGGTGTTCAACCTGAATACAGTGCCAACTACGACAACAGTGCGAATGGAGTTTCAGTGCAGGCTACCTATCGGTACTAAGCGACCTGACCTAAGAGTCCTCAACCTTCGCGCTGCGTTATTGCGTTGCGTCCGTAGGCATCACCAGTGGCGTCGCGAAATTTAACGCAATCATGTACACCGAGCCTCTGCCCGGCTCGGTCATCCCGGCGTGTGTGCAAATGAAGTCGAACACCGTCTCGGCCTGGGCTTCATCCACCACCACGTTGACCACCCGGGAGAGAACCGCCTCCGGCACCTCGTTGCGGGGGGCTTTGGCGGCCTGCAGTACGGCCACGCCGCGGCAACTCACGCTGTCCGCGCGCGTAATGCCATGCGCCTCTTGCAACAGCAGTAGCAGCCTGCGTTCCGTACCATCGTCGGGCAACACGCAGGTAATGAGTTTTGCCGCGCCGCCCGGAATACCCGCAACCGCCACGCTCATGAGGCACTCCCTTGTTCCAGCATTTCGCGGGGAATGTAGGTGGCGACTTTTTCCACGGGTGTCGCATAGATCATGCCCGCACCGGGAACATCCAGGTTGGCCGCGTGGTAGATGGCCTCGAGTACTGCGTCTTGATAGTCGGCCGCGACCAGCAGACTGACCACTTCTTTCTCCGCATCGATGGCGATGCTGAGCAGGCCGTGCCGCTCACGGGGGCCAAGACCGTGGGCGTGGTAGACAATGGCGCCTGGTGCGCCCATGCCCTGCGCCGCACGGATCACCAGGTCGGCACGCCCGACGGGGACAATGCAGGTGATCAGTGCAACGTCAGTCAGGTAGGTAATCCCTTCAGCTTTCATCCCGCTTCTCCGGTGTTCAATAATTGATTTGCAGGCTGTTGTGTGGCGGCCTTTGTCTGTCTCCACAGCTGGAAACGGGCCCACTGTCCGAGCAGCATGACGCTGATGACAGGACCGACGGATGCCATACAAAGAATGCCGAAACCCTCGACTGCGTTAGTGGCATTGCCCAGCCCCAGCCCCATGGCCAGAACGAGCGGCACGGTGATGGGCCCCGTGGTGACACCGGCGCTATCCCAGGCCACATTGACGAACTCTTCGGTCGAAAAAACCGTCAGTACCACAGCGATTAAATAGGGCGGCACCACCAGCCAGACCAGTGGCAGGCCGAACACCAGTTTGGCCACACCTACGGCAATACCGCAGGCGACGCCTATCGATACAGCACGTATCAGGCTGCGCTTGCGGATAAAACCGTTGGTAAGGGTTTCGGCGGTGACGCCGAGCGCATTCAGCGCAGGCTCGGCGACGGTTGCCCCGTACCCGAGCACCCAGGCGAACGCCAAGGCCAGCACCAGTCCCACTTGATAGATATAGAGCGGGGAGTTGTCCGCGCCGGGTGTCTGCATGAAGGCCGCCGGAATCAGCGACCCCGCGCTTCCTCCCAGCTTCGACAGACCGTAGGTCAACCCGAGATTGAACACGCACATGCCCACCACGGTGAGTGCGATACCGAGAAGGATCTCGCCGCGCCGCGGCAGGTTCTGGCGCAACAGCAGTTTCAGCACAACCATCAGGAATATCACCAAAGGCACGATGGCCCGCAGTCCCGAAACAATCTCCAGTCCGGGGCTGACTTCGTGCCAGGGTGCCGCCAGTTGTCCGGCCTCGGTAGCGGCTTGCGCGGCGGCGACGATTTCCGCCGGCGAGGAGATAGCCGCCACGTACAGGCCCAGCAGCATTACCCCGATGACGGGAAACAGCGAAGCCAAGGTGACAATACCGAACCCGGACAGCCCGGAACCGCCCTTGCCGGCGGCAGCCGCGATGCCGATGCCCAGCGCCAGCACCAGCGGTACAGTGACCGGCCCGGTGGTGACCGCGCCAGCATCCCAAGCCAAGCCGATAACTTTCGCAAGCTCAGGGTCACTAGACATGTACACCGTCAGCAACAGCACGGGCGCCAGCGATAAATAGATCAACGGCTTCAAGCTCCAGCCGTAGAGGAAGCGCAGCGTACCGGTTACAGCGGCCAGACCGACGCTGGCCCCCACAACCAGGACCAGTTCGCTGGTCCATTGGTTGAGTATCGCCCAGAGGTAGGGGGCGCGCTGCGCAGAAACGTTCTGCCCAGCGGCGCGCAGCGCGCCGATAGCGGGTTCGGCGAAAGTCACCCCGATACCCAGCAGCAGGGTAACCAGCAACACCACAGGCAGGGATAACTTGCGCGGAAGGTTGCTGCCGATTATTTCGCCGAAAGGCATCAGGCCGAGTTTCAGCCCTTCCATAAACAACATCAGCCCGACGATCACGGCGAACAAGCCGCCCGTGACAAGCAGCGAATCCTCCACCAACTGGCGCAAGATGATGATCTGAAACAGCACCAGGTACAGGGCCAAGGGCACCACGGCGCGAACCTGCTCCATCAGCCGGACATTGAGATAAGGCTTGAGGATGGCGGCGATCTCGCCAGCTCGTAATTTCGCCGTTTTGTGGGGCGCGGCCTGCCAGCGGCCATCGGCATCGCGAACGGGGGCGGACACCAGTTCACGCATGGGGATTTCGCGGCGACCGGCTCCGATCATATGCATGTAGTCGGCGTAGCGAATGGAGTCTTTCATAGGCTCATCTGTTCAGGTTGATCTACCGGTGTACGACTAACAGGTGCTCTCGTATTGTCGCGGCGCGGGTTAACAGCCGATGTGCTATTCCGGCCGCGAACAATTTTGCCTACGGTGAGCAGGTGAAGTTTTGACTTCGGTCAAGGTGCTGATTGCGCATTTGTGTCCGGGTGTTGCGAGCTGTGTCGTCAAGGTCGGCATGACCGAACAGGTATTGACCTCATTTTGAGTGCGCAGCGAATGTGTTGCTCATCCTTCATTCGCCCAGACACCCGTCGCTGCAGTGCGCCGAACATAATCGGTAAAGTCGCGTGCCGGACGGCCCAGTGCGCGCTGGACGCCATCGGCAAGGGGGGTATTGCGCCCGTCGAGCACGGTGGTGAAGAGGTACAGCACCAGGTCGATTAACCCGGCGGGAAATTGCTCCTGTTCCAAGGCCTCTTTATAGGCTTGCGGCGGCACGGCGAGGAAGCGGATATCGCGACCGGTCGCTTGAGCGATTTGATTGACCGCCTCGGCGAACGTCAGCGCCTGTGGGCCCGTCAGCTCATAAAGCTGGCGTGAGTGTCCAGGTTCGGTCAGCGCCTGGACAGCAATCTCGGCAATATCCTCCACGTCGACAAAGGGCTCCGCGATATTGCCGACGGGTAGGGCGAGTTCGCCCTGAAGAATGGGCTCCAGAAAATGCGCTTCGCTGAAGTTCTGGAAGAACCAGCTGGCTCTCAAGATCGTCCAGTCGACACCGCTGTTTTGTATGACGCGTTCGGCTTGTTCAGCTTCGGCTTCTCCGCGCCCGGACAACAGCACCAGTTTGCTCACGCCACGTTTGACGGCCAGGTCGGTAAACGCCTGGACCGTTTCGACGGCGCCAGGAACGGCGAGGTCCGGCTGAAAGGAGATGTAAACGGCATCAACGCCATCAAGCGCCGCATCCCAGGTGATTCGATCCTCCCAGTCAAAGGGCGGATTTGCACCACGAGAACCCGAGCGCACCGGGCGTCCAGCCGATTGCAATTGCTGGAGGATTCGCCGGCCTGTTTTCCCCGTGCCACCGAGAATGAAGATGGTTTTTTGGGTGGTGTTCATCGCATTCATCTCTGTCGATTTAATGTGAGTAATACTCACGTTAAAAAGATGATAGATGCTCATGTTCTGCCGTCAACCAACGTCAGAACGGAAACCGACGTATGGCCATCTTCTTGGGTGTGTGGATAGGCGGTGCTAAGGTGAGCGCTTGTCACCTTATTAATCGAGAATCACGCCAGTGCCGAAGAAAGCCACCACCGGGCTCGAGAAAACCATTTCAGAGCCAGCGCGACGTAATCCCACGCAACAACGTAGTCGCGAGCGGCTGGAGCGAATCCTTGCCGTGGCAACGCAGCTGATCGCGACCAAGGGCAGCGATTCGTTAAAGATGAGTGAAATTGCCGAGCGCTCGGAGATATCGATCGGGTCGCTTTATCAGTATTTTCCAGACAAGAGCTCGGTGATCCGCACACTGGCCGAGCGCTATAACGCCGAGAGTCGCCGGTGTATCGAAGCCGCACTGGCAGCGGTTCAGGACGCGGCAGGGTTGCGCGAGGCCTATGCGAACCTGCTCGATCAATACTTCGACATTGTTCAGGCAGAGCCCGCGATGCGTGATATCTGGTCGGGGATGCAGGCCGACAAGCAATTGGTGGCGCTGGAGTTGGAAGAGAGTCGTGTGGCGGGCCGGCTACTGACCGATGCGATGCTGCGGGTATTTCCAGGCAGTGATGTGCAGCGCGTTGCGGATGCCGCTTTTTTAATCTGGCAACTGGGTGAAGCGACCATGCGGTTGGCCATCACCTGCGAACCTGAAGAGGGGCGGCGACTGGTGGATGCGTTCAAACGCATGTCGCTCGCGGAAATCATGGCACCCGCAAGCGATGCTTTGGGCAGCACCGGGTCGAGCGAAGTCGACCCTGCTGTCAACTGAGCCTGTTAAACAAAAGGTTGGCCGGCAAAACCACGAGGCAGTCTTTGCAACCCGGCCATGGCGGAGAGCCGTTCGACCCAGGCGGCACGCCAATCATTGGCGGTGTGAGTGGCTTTGGTCTTGCGTGCGGCACGGCGTGCTGCATTGCGCTGGGCCTTGCGCGCTTCCTTGTACGCATCGGTGTTTCGGCAGCTTCGGCATTTCACCCGATTCAATTCCTGGGTGGAAGTGAGGTTGCTGCCCTTGTGACCGCAGGCCAGATGCCCGCTGACTTTGAAGTGGGTGACCATGGTACGTCTCCTTCGCGACGTGTGATGGTTTGACCCCTGGCGAACGACAGCGTTCGATCGCTGTGTTGCGAGCAAAAAAAGCCCAGCGCAAGGCCGGGTTGGGGGAGCGGCAGATACTCAGGCAGGGGCGAACACGGTGACGATGAGGTCGCCGTTCATGTGCCCTGAAACAGGCCCTGTTCTCGCGTCGCGTGTCCGGATCGAATCATCTGAACCGTGGGAGGGGCGGGTCGACAGGTTTCAACGACGACAGCGTGTTTCGAATCAGAGGCGTGTCTTTTTCGATGTCGTTCAGCCGGTCACGAATTCTGAGGGCTGTAGGGTGCCCTCCTTGATGATCGACCCAGTCGGCAATTTCCTTGCACGCGGCAGCAAGGCGAGCCTGGCGGGAGTCAAGCAGGGTGAGGAGGGTGGTGATGGACTCTTTTTCGGACATGGCAAACACCTCCGTTGAAGAACCTGGCAATTGGCAGCAAAAAGCCCGCTGGGTGCGAGCTGTCTGCCGATGGGGTCACTGATCCTTCAGCTATTTCTCAGTATAGTCCCGCAGCAGACGGGTGAATGGTCATCAACCTTGACGGACCATCAGTTGCGACGTGGCATTGAGCCGTTGGCATTCTTTTCTGGCATCCGCTTCAGAATCGTAGCCATCGCCGATGAAACCCTGGGTGCGAGTGTCGGCGATGCGATACCAGACGGCAGCGTCGGGTGGCGGGTGACCCGCTTCTCCGGCTCGGCGACCATGAATGATGATCTTGTTGCATCGCTTCACAACGAAAATGTCTTCCATGGCGTCACCGTAGCTAATTCTTGTTCAGATCAACTATAGAAGTTCTTTGTGATCGTGCAAAAAATAGACAGGTCAGTTCGTCGCTTCAGCAGTGGCGATCATTCGCTCAAGGAACATTGCCAGCCCGACTTCCTCTGGCCTGAGCCCTTTACGCAACCTGGGTCGGGGCAGTTCAGCCAAGGCTCCTAGCCAAAAGGCGTCGAACACTGCCGGATGGATATAGCATTTTCGGCACACCGCAGGCGTGTTGCCCAGTTGCCTGGCGACGTTTTTGACCATCTCCACGACTTGCCGTTTCGCTTCCGACTCCGGTTCCCACGGCATGTCGCGCAACACGGACAACGCCAGCACACTGCCCGCCCAGGTGCGGTAGTCCTTGGCAGTGAAATCGGCGCCCGTGAGGGTTTGCAGGTAGGCGTTGACGTCGGCGGAACTGATGGTGTGCCGCTCGCCGTTTTCATCCAGATACTGAAACAGGTTTTGCCCGGGAATGTCCTGACAGCGCTTGATGATGCGTGCCAGGCGCCGGTCTTTCACTGTGATCTGGTGCTCGACACCGCTCTTGCCGCGAAACTGGAACCGGATCGCACTGCCGTTGACTTCAACGTGACGGCTGCGCAGGGTGGTCAGGCCATAGGAGCGATTGTCCCGGGCGTATTGCGTGTTTCCGACCCGGATCAATGTCGCATCGAGCAAGGTGATGACAGTGGCCATGACTTTGTCTCGGCTGAAGCCGGGCGCCGCCAGCAACGTTTCGAGCTGTTTACGCAAGGTTGGCAACGCCCGGCCAAAGTCCCGCAGGCGCGAGTATTTATCGGCATCACGCACTTCACGCCAGCGCGGGTGGTAGCGGTATTGCTTGCGACCGCGAGCGTCGCGACCGGTGGCTTGCAGATGGCCGCGTGGGTCGGCGCAAATCCACACCTCCGTATACGCCGGCGGCACGGCAAGGGCATTGAGGCGTTTGATTTCGTCCGGGTCTGTAATGCGTTGAGCGGAAGGGTCGAAGTAGCTGAATTTTCCACGCAATAGTTTGCGGGTGATTCCGGGCTGCGTGTCATCGACATAGTGCAGGTCGGGTGGCAATACATCTGGCAGCGCGGTATCGGCCATGGCGCGTCATCCTCGACGACAAATCAGGGGGGCAATACAGCCATTGACCGCACCCATTCGCCGTCGTGCCAGCGGATTCAAGCCAGGACAGCCACCGCTTTGATTTGTGCCCAGAGCTGCTGTCCGGGATGCACCCCCAACTGGTCGCGAGAATAGCGGGTGATGCGTGACAGCAAAGGCGTGCCCGCAGCGTTCAGGCGGATCAGCACGTGGGCGGCATTATCGGCACCGACTTCACTGATGACTGTTACCGGCAAGCGATTGAGGATGCTGCTTTGCTCGATGCCACGCAGGCTCAGGCTGACATCGCGCGCTTGAACTTTGCAACGCAGTGCCTGGCCAAGCGGCATAGGTGCATGGGCTACGCGAATGCCCAGGTCGGTATCAGGCAACTGCAAGGTCAACAACTGATAGTGGGCGTCATACGCGCTCACGTGCCCCTCGATCACCACACCCGCGTCGTCGCCCAACGCCATTGGCAGATCGAGGCGCGCGAGGGTTTCGCCGATGGGGCCGCTGGCCAGTGCCTTGCCCTCACTGAGCAGGACGATATGGTCCGCCAGTCGGGCCACCTCATCCTGCGAGTGACTGACGTACAGCACCGGGATTTCCAGTTCATCGTGCAGGCGTTGCAGGTACGGCAGGATTTCGTTTTTTCGCTGACTGTCGAGCGCTGCCAGCGGTTCGTCCATCAGCAACAGTTGCGGGCTGGTGAGCAGCGCACGGGCGATGCCGACTCGCTGCCGTTCGCCACCGGAAAGGTGCTGCGGGTGACGCTCCAACAGATGGCCGATTCCCAGCAGTTCCGTGGCATGACCCATGTCGACCCGACGCTGTTGTTTCGGGATGCGCTTGAGGCCAAATTCCAGATTCGCCAACACCGACAGATGCGAAAACAGGCTGGCTTCCTGGAAGACATAACCCAGCGCGCGCTTATGCGGCGGGACAAAAATCTTCTTTTCGCTGTCCTGCCAGACCTCATCGTTGACCCGGATGAAACCCTGTTGGGCTCGCTCCAGGCCCGCGATACAGCGCAGGCAAGTGGTCTTTCCCGAGCCCGAGTGTCCGTAAAGTGCCGTCACTCCACGGCCGGGCATTTGCAAGTCCACGTCCAGGGCGAACCCCGAATAGCTGAGTTTCAGACGCATATCGATCATCGATCAGCTCCAGCCCGCTTTGGTTTTACGGCTGGAGTACAGCGCCAGCAATACTGCAAAGGAGAACACCAGCATCGCCCCGGCCAGCCAATGGGCCTGGGTGTATTCCATGGCTTCAACGTGATCGTAGATTTGCACTGAAACCACGCGGGTCTTGTCCGGAATGTTGCCGCCGATCATCAGCACCACGCCGAACTCGCCGACGGTGTGGGCGAATCCGAGAATCGCCGCGGTGATAAAACCGGGTCGCGCCAGCGGCAGGATCACGCTGAAGAAGGTGTCCCACGGATTGGCACGTAAGGTTGCGGCGACTTCCAGCGGACGAGTGCCGATGGCGGAGAACGCGTTTTGCAGCGGCTGAATCACGAACGGCATTGAATAAAGCACCGAGCCGACGACCAGCCCCGCAAAACTGAATGTCAGGGTGCCGAGCCCCAGCGATTGAGTGAACTGGCCAACAACGCCGTGAGGCCCTAGCACCAGTAACAAATAAAAACCAATCACCGTGGGCGGCAGGACCAGGGGCAGGGCGACGATCGCCCCGACCGGGCCGCGAAACCAGGAGCGGGTGCGCGACAGCCATAACGCAATCGGAGTGCCGATGACTAGCAGAATGGCTGTCGTCAGGGACGCCAGTTTGAGGGTCAGCCAGATGGCGGCGAAGTCGGCACTCGTCAGCGTCATTTAGAGTTGGTAACCGTAGGATTTGATGACAGCGGCAGCTTTCGGCCCCTTGAGGTAATCAACCAGCGCCTTGGCAGCCGGGTTGTCCTTGCCTTTGTTGAGGATCACCGCGTCTTGTTTGATCGGGTCATGCATGTCGGCGGGTACGATCCACGCCGAACCGCTGGTGACTTTGCCGTCTTTGTAGATCTGCGACAAGGCTACAAAGCCAAGTTCGGCGTTGCCGGTGGAAACGAACTGATAAGCCTGGGTGATGTTCTGGCCTTCAACGATCTTGTCCTTGACCTTGTCGGTCAGGCCCAGCTTGGCCAGTACTTGAGTGGCGGCCAGGCCGTAAGGCGCGGCTTTGGGGTTGGCGATGGACAGGTGTGCGTATTCGTTCTTTTTCAGCACGTCGCCCTTGGCATCGACGTAGCCATCTTTGGCCGACCACAACGCCAGGGTGCCAATGGCGTAAGTGAAGCGGGAACCCTTGACCGTGTCGCCTTCGGTTTCGAGTTTTTGCGGTGTGGTGTCATCTGCCGAGAGGAACACTTCGAACGGCGCGCCATTCTTGATCTGGGTGTAGAACTGGCCAGTTGCACCGTACGCGGCGACCAGTTTGTGCCCGGTGTCTTTCTCGAAATCGGCAGCGATGGCCTGGATCGGGGCAGTAAAGTTGGCAGCAACGGCGACCTGGACTTCGTCCGCGTGGGCGGAGCCGAAAGCAAAGACTGCGATCAGGCTGGCGAGGCAGGAAGGGGCAAAACGTGAGGCACGACTGGTCATCAAATGGCTCCGTGGTAGGCGAGTGCAGCAATGGGGGTAATCGCTATATAAAAGAATATATAGCGAAATGCCTTTAAACGGAACGTGTTGGTTTGTCGCAGAAACCTGTGCCGCTGCCGCAACCTTTGGCGGCGGCTACAGGGCTGGGATTATCGACGTGCCAGCTTGGCCAATGCTTCTTCTGCCAGGCGTCGGGTCAATTCTGCTGTCGTCATTTCAGCGCTCAATCGGAACGCCTGGCCAGCCCACAGGTTGCTGAAGTCTGCCTCGTCCTTGGCTCGCAACGGCATCAGCGCGCCACCGGCGAGCGGGAAGGTCGGCGCTTTATCGCTGATCGGCCCGAGTTCGCGCATCACCCGGTTGAGAATTCCGCGGGCGGGGCGCCCCGTGAAAATGTTGGTGACGGCAGTCTCGCTTTCTTTTGCCGTGCGCAACGCTGTGTAGTGAGACTTGCTGACCTTGGCTTCTGGCGTGAACAAGTAAGCAGTGCCCACCTGTACCGCCGAAGCGCCCAGCATGAAGGCGGCCGCAACGCCTCGCGCATCACTGATCCCGCCGGCAGCAATCACCGGTACTTTCACGGCATCAACGATCTGAGGCACCAAGGCGAACGTCCCCACCTGGCTGCTCAGATCCTCGCTGAGGAACATCCCGCGATGACCACCGGCCTCGTAACCCATGGCGATGATGGCGTCGCAGCCATGCTGTTCCAGCCAGACAGCTTCTTCGACGGTAGTGGCTGAGGAAAGTATTTTCGCGCCGGTGGCTTTTACCCGATCCAGCAAGGATTTTTCCGGGAGGCCGAAGTGAAAGCTCACGACTTCAGGGCGAAACTCTTCGACCAACTCACAGGCGGCGGCATCGAACGGCGCTCGATTTGAAACGGGCGTCGGTGCTTCGAAATCGACGCCCAGCTCCCGGTAGTAAGGTTCCAGCAGTTGCTTCCAGTCCCGGGCGCGCTGCTCATCAGGCGCCGGAGGTTGATGGCAGAAATAGTTGATGTTGAATGGGCGCTGGCAGTGTTGGCGAATCGTCTTCAGCTCCTCGCGCAGTTGCTCGATGCTCAGCATGGCCGCAGGCATCGAGCCCAGACCGCCGGCGTTACTCGCAGCGATGACCATTGCCGATCCATTGGCGCCGGCCATGGGGGCCTGGATGATTGGCACGTCGATACCAAGCAGGTCAAGAATGCGGGTGTCTGGCCATTGGCTCATTGGAATGATTCTCCGACATCAAAACAGGGCAGGGACGGTAGAACAGGTTTTTACCAGCAATGACTGGCGCAGGGCCAGCCGACTTTTGGCCGGCTGGCTGGAAAACAGCGCTTAACGTCGATGCAGGCCACCGCCGCCCCCAAACGAATGACTCATGAACTGAGAGGAGCTGTGGTAGTTGTTAAAACGTTGGTTGCCGAAGTCGCGGGCGGCAGACTCCCGATCCAGGCTTTGCATTTGCGTGGTGTTCACCGGGTTGACTCGAGTTTCGCCGCCCCTGACCATCGACTGCCAGCCATCATCGGTTTTTCTGTAGACGTTGCCATCATGCCCGGCGTAGACGCTGTCACCGACATGACCTACGCCTGAGTTACGTCCGCTGATGCTGCCGTACTGGGTGGTATTTCCGGTGTTGGGGTTGTAAACGGCACCACGGTTGGCATCGACCTGCGTCCCGTAACGAGCATTGCCGACTGTTACATGCTGCCCCGCGATCGCGCCGCCATCAGGCCCTACAGCAACGCCACTGCGCCCCGCCGCATAATTGCCGGTGTAGACGTTGTGCACCGCGCCGCGTTGACCGGCTGCCGCGACACCGGTCCGTGAGTTGTAGGAAGAGCCAACCTCACCCGCCCAGCGATTGCCGGTCCAGGCGTTGTAGCCGGCACCGTATCGACTGACTGACGCTCGATCACCCCATTGGCGGTAGATGTTGCCAGTTGTACCGGCCCAGCCACCGGGGCCCCAGGCAACAGCGCCACCGTGATAGCCATAGGCGCCGCCGGCCCAAGGCAATGGCGCCGGATAAAGGTGAGGGCCCCAGGCATACCCCCAGCCGTAATTTCCCCACCAGGGATAGGCGCCCCAACCCCAACCCATGGCCACGGTGCTGCCACCCCAACTCCAGCCGAAACCAAAGCCGAATGTCCAGCCGGTCCAAGGGGTGTAGCGCATGGCGACGCCAAATCCGTAGGTTACGGGTGGCCCGTACCAGACGCTGCCCACCCACGGTGTATAGGGATAACCCGTGCCATAAACCACCACGCCGCTGTCCGGATCAATTGTGGTGCCCTGATACCCCGGCGTATAACCCACCACCACGGTGTCGCCATTGGCCTCGTAGACTTTGACGTAAGTGATGTAGTGCATCGGTGAGTTCGGTGGAATCGAGTAGATCACCGACGGCACGGAAGTGGCGACCAGCCATGGGCCTTGAACCGAGCTGGCGTTGAACCAGATGCCGTTCTCGACCGCATACCAGCTGTTGGCGTTGACCATGATGATTGGCGTTGCTGTGTTCACCACGTATTGCAGCGGCGTGCCGCTGATGGCCTGGAGTTGCGGTTCTCCGTCGAACTGCGGCGTACTCATTTTGACCGCGCTTTTGTTGATCGCCGAGGTTTGCGGGATGGTGGCCGCAATGGCGGCTTCCTTGGCCTGTGGCGTGCCGGCGACGGAGGCCTTCACGTTCTCCTTGGCGCTGTCATCGGGAATGTTGGCGAAGTCGGTGGGCAGTTTGTCGGCGGGGACGAAGGTCCATGGCCCCTTCATGTCAGTTGCCTTGAACCAGCGTCCGGAGATCAGCACATAACTGTCCTGGTCACCGATTTCCTTGAAGAGGTGTCCGGTAGTGTTGGTGACATAAAGCAGTTGGGTGCCTTGAATCGGTTGCCACTGGGGCGCACCGTCGGTGACGATCAGCTCGGTCGGCGCGGTGGCGATATGGATCTGCGGGATCGGTGGCTTGGCCAGGGTCGGTATCTTGTCCTTTGGATCACTCTGACCGGTCAGCAGGTCGACCTGACGGCTCTGGATCGCAGCTTTCCTGGCTGTTTCCAGTTCGGCCGAGGGCGATGGCACCGGCGTGTATTGGCCGCCCAACTGATCCGCGATCATCCAGCCATCAAATACATGCAGGTAGTGTTTGCCTTGAGCATCCTTGAGCAGCAGCGGGCGGGTGTTGATGACCCGCTCCAGCGAAGTGCCGTCTACCGGGCGATAAGCCGGTTCCCCGTCGATGTACACCAGGATCGCCGGTACATCAGAGGTGATGATTGCCGGCGGCGCGTTCTCGATAGGTTCGCCACTGGACTTTTTCTCGGCGGCAAGCACCCCCACAGCGGCTTCCAGTTGATCGAGGGAAATGGTTTTCTTGCGATCGGTCGCGTCTTTTTGCAGAGCCGCGACCCAAGTGTCAGATTGCGCAGCGCTGGATGGAAAATCGGCTTTGATGAGGGTGTATTGATCGAGCGCAACCCAGCGGGTGGCTTTGTCGACCAGTGTATGGGCGCTGAATTGCACAATTGCGTAGGTGGATTTTCCATCGGCGCCGGTGGCCTCGACCGCTGCCCGCGCCTGCAAGGTGTAACCGTCCCAACTGTCGAGCTGTGGCTGGTAAACGGTTAGCCTGGTATCCCCGCTGGTCAGAACTTGAGGCCAGGTCGGCGCCGACGGTGCCTCGTTGGCAGGGGCCCCGGAATGGGTCGTCGGTGCGGCCTGCACCGAGGTAAAAAACAACAGGCAGAGCATCAGCAGAACGATACGGAAGCGGGGGTGAGGCATTGTCAGCTCCATTGACGAGACAGCTTTTCGGGTATTTCAGTACCGCGAAAAACAGCATAGTCGCACCGCTTGGAAACGCTCGGCACTTAGACGCTTTAGCTTAAAGTCTTGTACGGCGAGATGTTTCTTTGTGGTATTTCAAGGGTCCACCTGATTGACTCCATTGAGAGGCAGTGATGTTCAAAGGCATTTTGATCGACAAAGACGACAGCGGCTACCGGGCCACACTGCAAGAGATCAATGACGATCAACTGCCCGAGGGCGATGTAACGGTACGCGTGGCGTACAGCACGCTGAACTTCAAGGATGGATTGGCAATTACCGGCAGCAGTCCGGTGGTGCGAAAGTTTCCGATGGTGCCGGGGATTGATCTGGCAGGTACTGTCGAAATCAGTGATCACCCGGACTACAAGGTCGGTGATCAAGTCGTACTCAATGGCTGGGGTGTAGGCGAAGGGCATTGGGGCGGGCTGGCACAGAAAGCACGTCTGAACGGTGACTGGCTGATCCCGTTGCCAAAGGAATTTACCACCGCTCAGGCCATGGCGATCGGCACCGCAGGCTACACGGCCATGCTGAGCATCCTGGCGCTGGAGCATAACGGCGTGACGCCCGAGCAAGGCGAAGTGCTGGTGACCGGGGCCAACGGCGGTGTCGGCAGTTTCGCCATCGCGCTGCTGAGCAAGCTGGGCTATCGCGTCGTCGCATCCACCGGGCGCACGTCCGAGCACGACTACCTCAAACAGCTGGGTGCGAGTGAAATCATCGACCGCGCTACGTTGTCCGAACCCGGCAAACCACTGGCCAAAGAGCGTTGGGCGGCGGTCATCGACTCGGTCGGCAGCCACACATTGGCCAATGCCTGTGCCAGTACGAAGGCGAATGGCACGGTAACGGCCTGTGGCCTGGCACAAGGCATGGACTTCCCGGCCTCTGTCGCCCCGTTCATTTTGCGCGGTGTGACCTTGGCCGGGATCAACAGCGTGACCCAGCCAAAGGCCAGACGCGTGTTGGCCTGGAATCGACTGGCCAAGGACCTGGACTTCTCGTTGTTGCCGCTGATCAGCCATGAAATCGGCTTGAGTGAAGCCATCGATGCCGCACCGCGCTTGCTTGCCGGGCAATTGCGCGGGCGGGTGGTGGTCGATGTGAATCGCTGATCAGCGCGTCTCGCGTTCCAGCAACTGACGCTTGCGCTCAACCCCCCAGCGATAACCCGACAGGTTGCCATCGCTGCGTACCACGCGATGGCAAGGGATTGCCACCGCCAGGCTGTTCGCGCCACATGCCTGGGCCACGGCGCGCACCGCCTTCGGCGAACCGATGCGTTGGGCGATGTCGGCATAGCTGGCGGTACGGCCGGCGGGAATCTCACGCAGGGCTTGCCAGACACGTTCCTGGAACGCCGTGCCGCGTACGTCTAGCGGCAAGTCGAGGCCGATGGCCGGGGTTTCAATAAACCCTACAACCTTGGCGATCAATTGCTCGAAATCATGGTCGGCACCGATCAGGTTCGCGCGGCGAAACTTGTCTTGCAGATCGCAGACCAACTGGTGCGGGTCGTCCCCGAGCAAAATCGCGCAAACGCCGCGTTCACTTTGAGCAACCAGAATCGCCCCCAGGGAGCACTGGCCGACGGCAAACCGGATGTCGTTGTTCTGTCCGGCAGCGCGGTAGTCTCCAGGCTTCATGCCTAACAGGTGATCGGCTGCTTCATAGAATCGACTGTTGGAGTTGAAACCGGCCTCATACAGAGCGTCGGTGACGGTCCCCCCATCAGCCAGGCGTTCGCGCACCTTGCGCGAGCGATGGGCCGTGGCGTAGCCCTTGGGTGTCAGCCCGGTGACGGCTTTGAACACTCGATGGAAGTGGAAACTGCTCAGGCCCGCTGCGTCGGCCAGTTCATTGAGCGCAGGCAGATTTTCGGCAGACTCGATGTGCCGGCAGGCTGCGGCCACCGTGGCCGCGTGTTGAGCGGCGACATCACTTTGATCTTTAACGGCTCGTTTGCTCGGACGATAGCCTGCCGCCTGCGCTTGCTCCGGCGTGTCGAAAAACTCCACATTCTGCGGTTTTGGCAAACGTGCGAGGCTGCTGGGGCGGCAGTAGATGCCGGTGGTTTTTACGGCATAGACAAATTGCCCGTCCGCGGCAGGATCGCGGGCGACGACCGCGGCCCAGCGAGGATCGATTTCAGTCACTGTTTTAGTCGAATGAGTTGTCATGTCGGTATTTCCATTGACCTGTTTCATTCAGATTAATCAGACAGAAGAGGCGCAGCACTCCGGGTCTTGCGGTCAAATTCGAGCGCATCATCGTGCAGTGCGAAACGTGAAGTTGATCCGTTGTTCGCCCAGCCTCGGATGATGCCCGTCCTTGATCGGCAGTACGCCGTGATAGCGCAAGCGGTCCACGCCACCCCAGACTACGATGTCGCCATGGAATAGCGGCACGCGCTGGCTTTTATCGCCTCGTTCGAAGCCTCCGAAGAGGAAGGTCGCCGGCAACCCCAGCGACACTGACACGATGGGTGCTGCGTAGGAGTTTTCGTCTTTGTCCTGGTGCAATGACATTTTGGCCCCCGGAACATAGCGGTTGATCAGGCAGGAATCGGGAACAAACGCTGCAAATCCCGCTTCACGTGCCGCTGCTTGGGCCAGTTCGAAAAACACCTCAGGCATCTCGGGCCAGGGGTTTCCGGTCTGTGGGTCGTCGCGCGTGTATTGATAGCCGCTTCGGTCGGTGGTCCAGCCCCAGGTGCCGCAACTGCTCAAGGCCACTGACATGGTAAAGCCGCCGGGCGTGACCATCTGCCGAAACGGCGCGGCTGCCAGGATTGCCTCCAGGGCGATCAGCAACGGGTCCAGCCAGGGCAGGGCGAAGCCGCGCAGGACGCAGGATTGTTCACCGATCTGCAAGCGCTTGGGCGGTTGCTCGGGTTCGGTGTCAGCAAACAAATCCAGGGTAATTGGGCTCATGACTCATAACGCATCGTGAAAGATGATTCCAAGGGTATGCCGTTTTCCGCTGTGCAGGCGACTCACGCCGTGGCGCATGTTCACTCGGTAATACCCGCGAACACCTTTGACCGGCCGCTGGCTGACGGCAAAGATCACGGCATCGCCTTTTCTCAGGTCAATGACTTGAGGGCGTGATTGCATTCGGGGGCGCTGTTCGGTCAGCACGAACTCGCCGCCGGTAAAGTCTTCATTCGGTTCTGACAGAAGAATCGCCACTTGCAACGGGAAAACGTGTTCGCCGTACAGGTCCTGATGCAGGCAGTTGTAGTCCTGCGGGCCATATTGCAGCAACAAGGGCGTGGGGCGCTCCTGACCGGCGGCATGGCAGCGTTGCAAAAAAGCTTCATGCGATGCAGGGAAACGCGTCGGCAGCCCCATGCATTCGTGCCAGCGATTGGCAATCGGTACCAGGCCGGGGTAGAGCTCGCTGCGCAATCGGGCGACGGGATCCGGTAGAGGGTATTTGAAGTACTTGTACTCGCCCCGACCAAACCCGTGACGAGCCATTATCACCTGAGAACGAAAGCGTTCGGGCTCCCCATAAAAGGCGCTGATTTCGTCGCAGTCCGGGGCGCTGAGGAGCGATCTGATAATGGCCCAGCCATCCTCATCGAGTTGTTGCTCCAGCATATTCTGACTCCTTGACCCAAGGTTGAGGTAGTCAGTCTAAACAGGGGGGAGGAGGCGAACACTCCGGCGCTTGCGGTCAAATTTCAGAAGCGGGAGCCAACATCCATGTGGTCGCTCCGCAGGCTATTACAGCGCTTTGCTGACGCTGATCTCGCTGATGACGTCCTCGCTCTGGCCATGAATGGCATCGAGCGCGGCCTTGGCTTCTTCGGCGGTGCCGTTTTCAAGCTGGGCAAACTCGAAGCGGCGTTCACCGTTGAGTTTGTATTTGATGACGTACTTGGTCGTTTGAGCCACGGTCATGTCTGCCTTTCTTCGTCTGCGGACGTTGCTCAGCTCAGTTTCGAGCTGGAGCGACGGATGATCTTGATCGAGTGAGTCAGGGTCGGTTTACGTGTAACACTGATCGGGCGGCGGTTGACCGTGTCGATGGTGATGTTCCAGAAACCGGTGCTCGGCGCGGTGATCCGGGCCGGGAAGGTGTCGAATGCGCCGCCGTGGTAAGTGTGACGACCACCATTTTTGAAGCTGCGGAAGTTGGCGTCGTTCATCAAGCGGATGTTGCACGTTTGGGAGCACTGGATGACGACAATGTCGTCTTCATTGAGGTGCTCGCGCTGGTGGATAAATTTCATGGGGCGCCTCCAGAAGGGCTTTTTCTACAAAATCAAAACGATAGCATGGGCGATTGGCGCAGTTTATCAGCCCGAACAGGTTATTATCGGGTCGTCGGGGTCCGCTTTGACAATTAAAAACAGTTATTCGGAATTCTATGAGCGATAAAAGCGGTACGCCTCGGAGAAAATCAGCATTTGCGCTGTCCGAGGGTCTTTATCGGAGGTTTTGTATGAAGTGGGGTGTGTTAGTCCTGCCGGTGGCGTTGGTCATGAGTGGCTGCGCGAGTGTTTCGGAGATCAACGAGACGCTGCCGACCATGAGCGTGATCTCAGGCAAGAAGCCCCATGAGTACGCGCAGTGCCTGGTTACACAACTGGCCGAGAGCCGTGGCGCTCTACAGGTGGAGCCGCACAAGGACGGGATGCGCGTGATTGTTCCGGCGAAGTTCTCCTCGGATCCGGCAGCTGTC
The DNA here is from genome assembly GCF_003148705.1 of Pseudomonas sp. OV226. Lineage (NCBI taxonomy): Bacteria > Pseudomonadati > Pseudomonadota > Gammaproteobacteria > Pseudomonadales > Pseudomonadaceae > Pseudomonas > Pseudomonas sp. OV226. The sequence continues at coordinate 348,590 of NZ_QGGS01000001.1, forward strand.
TTTGACATTGAAGAACGCTCCGGTGGTAGCAGCATCAAGCTGCATGAGCGGATGTCCAATGTGCCAGTGCGTCCAAAAGACGTGCAGAAAGCAGCCAATACCTGTATTTCCGGCTGATAGACTACTCGCCGCAATCAACATTGATGCCGTCAAGGTTTTGCTTTGACGGCATTGTCATTTCTGGAGTCGGGCATGAAGCGAGAGCAGGTTCGGGAGCGCCATGCAGAGGGCCACATCTCTGCCACCCATGTGATTCAGAATCCGGCGAATTCAGGGGAATGGATCGTGTTTTTCAAGAAAAGCGCTGGGCGCAGCTATTTTCTGGTGGACGATAACGATGAAGTCGAATCTTTCTGTCGTCTCGACGACTTGATCGAGACCGTGCGCGGTCTCGGGATCAAATTTGCTGAAATTCACATATAGCGTCAGCGCCTTACTTGCACACCACAACCACGCTCCGGTTCTTGAAATTGCCGACGTCGACACCCAGGGTCTTGTCGCTTTCCTTGGTTGACGGTGTGCCGTCGGTGCCGACAATCCGGTAGCCGGTGCCAGCGCAGGAGGTATCGGCTTTTTCGTAGCACGTGGCCCAGGAGTTGGCTTCGCCGGAGCAGTCGATGGCCAGTCCCTGCTTACCGTCCTTCAGATACGTGGTTTCCGAGGTGGCGCAGCCACTCAGGGTCAACACAGCAATCAGCGGCAAAAATCTATTCATGTCGTTATCGTCGTCAGAAGGGTGGGCTAAGCCTGTGACAGCGCTGGCGTCAAAAGGTTATAGCGAAGGGCCACTTTCGTACCGGCAATCACAAAAAAGCCCTGCGCGAAGCAGGGCCTGGTCAAAAACCGGTTCAGATCAAGTCTTGTCTTTACCACGGCGTTTGACGGTTGGGTGTTCAAGTTGCAATACGGATGCCACTTCAATCGCGAGCGCTTCGGTAGGGAATGGCCCGGCGATATTCTCGCCGCCGCCGAAGTTGTTTATCCACCATTGGCCGTCTTTCGCCTGAATGATCAGGAACCCGTTGATGCTTTTTGCTTCCGACATCTATCTGCCTCGTTGGCTGGTTCAATTGCGCCATGATAGCGCCAAATGCACTGGGAGAGTGCCGATGGGCGTATGGTGGTGCGTTCGCAATCTCGTTTGAATGTACGCTGATCTCTGCTATCTATTGAGGCTGCAGAATGGCTGCTCGGCTATTTGCGGAACTATCCGCCAGAATATTTCTCTATGATGGCATCGGTTAGCCAGTGCGGGGCATTGTAAGGTGCACGCCGCCTGATTAGACTGCGCCGAAACTCGTACACACAGCCCTTTCAAGGACTTATATGATCAAGAAATGCTTGTTCCCAGCAGCCGGTTACGGTACTCGCTTCCTGCCAGCGACTAAAGCCATGCCTAAAGAAATGCTGCCGGTGGTAAACAAGCCACTGATCCAGTACGGCGTCGAAGAAGCTCTGGATGCCGGCTTGACCGAAATTTCCATCGTCACCGGTCGCGGCAAGCGTGCCCTGGAAGACCACTTCGACATCAGCTACGAGCTGGAAAACCAGATCAAGGGCACCGACAAAGAGAAATACCTGGTCGGTATCCGTCGTCTGCTGGATGAGTGCTCCTTCTCCTACACTCGCCAGACCGAAATGAAAGGCCTGGGCCATGCCATCCTGACCGGTCGTCCGCTGATCGGCGACGAACCGTTCGCCGTGGTACTGGCGGATGACTTGTGCGTCAACCTCGAAGGTGACGGCGTGCTCAAGCAGATGGTCAAGCTGTACAAGCAGTATCGATGCACCATCGTCGCGATCATGGAAGTAGATCCGCAGGAAACCAGCAAATACGGTGTGATTGCAGGCGACCTGATTGGTGACGACCTGTACCGTGTACGCAACATGGTCGAGAAGCCAAAACCTGAAGATGCACCTTCGAACCTGGCGATCATCGGCCGTTACATCATGACACCGGACATTTTCAGCCTGATCGAACAGACCGAGCCAGGCAAGGGTGGCGAGATCCAGATCACTGACGCCCTGATGAAGCAAGCGCAGGACGGTTGCGTCATTGCCTACAAGTTCAAAGGCAAGCGTTTCGACTGTGGTGGCGCTGAAGGCTACATTGACGCGACCAACTTCTGCTTCGAGAACTTCTACAAGACCGGCAAGGCTTACTGATAGCGCCTGACCCACTTGTATTGAAAAGCCACCTTCGGGTGGCTTTTTCATTTTCTGGCCCCATATCGTTTGCAGTGCTTGCCCGGTGGGCGTCTGTGGGTATGCTGGTGGACTGCCGAGGAGATTGAAAATGGCCTACGATTTTGATTTGTATGTGATTGGCGCGGGTTCCGGCGGTGTGCGGGCTGCGCGGTTTGCCGCCGGATATGGCGCGAAAGTGGCGATGGCCGAGAGCCGCTACCTGGGCGGCACCTGTGTGAACGTCGGCTGCGTGCCGAAGAAGTTGCTGGTCTACGGTGCGCACTTCGCCGAGGACTTCGAGCAATCGTCCGGTTTCGGCTGGACACCGGGTGAGGCTCAGTTCGATTGGGCCACGCTGATCGCCAACAAGGACCGTGAGATCAATCGCCTGAATGGCATTTACCGCAATTTGCTGGTCAACAGCGGCGTGACGTTACATGAAGGTCACGCCAAAATCGTCGACCCGAACACGGTCGAGATCAATGGCGAGCGCCACACCGCTAAAAATATCCTGATTGCTACCGGCGGCTGGCCGCAGATCCCGGAAATTCCGGGGCACGAGCATGCAATCAGTTCCAATCAGGCCTTCTTTCTCAAGGCACTGCCGAAACGCGTTCTGGTCGTGGGCGGTGGCTATATTGCTGTTGAGTTCGCGGGTATTTTCCATGGCTTGGGCGCCAATACCACGTTGCTGTATCGCGGTGAGCTGTTCCTGCGCGGCTTCGACGGTGCGGTACGCAAGCATTTGCAGGAAGAGCTGACCAAGCGCGGCATGGACCTGCAGTTCAATTCCGACATCGAGCGTATCGACAAGCAGCCTGATGGCAGCCTGAAGGTGACGCTCAAGGATGGCCGCGAGCTGGAAGCCGATTGTGTGTTCTACGCGACCGGCCGGCGCCCGATGCTCGACAACCTTGGTCTGGAAAACACGGGCGTCAAGCTCGACAAGAAAGGCTTTGTCGAAGTTGATGATCAGTATCAGACAGCCGAGCCGTCGATCCTGGCGCTGGGTGATGTGATTGGTCGTGTTCAACTGACGCCGGTTGCATTGGCCGAAGGCATGGCCGTGGCGCGACGTTTGTTCAAGCCCGAGCAATATCGCCCAGTGGATTACAAAATGATCCCGACGGCCGTGTTCAGTCTGCCGAACATTGGCACCGTTGGCTTGAGCGAGGAAGATGCTCTCGAAGCCGGCCACGAGGTGGTGATCTTCGAAAGCCGCTTCCGCCCGATGAAGTTGACCCTGACGGAATGCCAGGAGCGCACGCTGATGAAGCTGGTGGTCGACGCCAAGACCGATAAGGTTCTGGGCTGCCACATGGTCGGCCCGGATGCCGGTGAGATCGTTCAGGGTTTGGCAATTGCATTGAAAGCGGGAGCGACCAAGCGCGATTTCGATGAAACCATCGGCGTGCACCCGACGGCCGCCGAAGAGTTCGTCACCATGCGTACGCCTGTCGCCGGTTAATCGTCCTTGGTTGCGTCTGGCGCTGTCGCAACGACGGCCGCCAGACGCAAGCTTTCATCCAGGCTCGCCTGAGTCTTGAGCAACTCGATTTCCAGCGCTTTATTCGCCTGCAACTGCTCGTCGACACTCTGCTTCAACGCCTGACCTTCCAACAGGGCGACGCGCAAGCGTTCCTGGAGGAGGGTGCGCTCGCTGTCGATGCGATTGACCTGTTCCAACAATTGGTCTTGCCGCGTGTTGGTTTGCTTGAGTTGATCCTGCAACAGGTTCAGCTCTCTCTGGGTGCCACGGTTTTCAGTGAAAAGCCGCTCGTTGTCACGGTGCAGTTGAGTGATTTCGTCCTGGCGCACCATTGCACTCTGTTGCGACTGACGCAGTTCCATCTGAATCTGCTGCACCTGGCTTTCATGGCGGCTTTGTTCCTGTTCGCGCTGTTCCTTGACGGCGTTGCGGTAGTGCTCCAATGCCTCGCGCGCGTGCAGGTGCTTCTCTTCCAGCGAGCGGATTTGTTCGTCCTTGTCCTGCAGGCGCAATTCGAAGCCGGCCAGTGCCTGATTCAGCCCGGCGTTGCGGGTTTGTTCGGTTTGCAGCATCGAGCGGGTTTCTTGCAGCGATTCCGATTCCTGTGTCAGCGCCAGGCTTTGCATCTCATATTGCTGATGCAATTCGGCGTTGGTTTCCCGGGCCTCTGTAAGCTGGCTTTCCAGTGTTTTTCGCTGCTGATCAAACTGCTCGCGAGCCTGATCGATGGGTTCCTGAGCCTTCTCCTTGAGGCGTTGTGCCAAGCGCGAAACCAGGCCTGCCAGCTCATCATCGATAGGCTCTGGCGCAGGCTCGGCGCGTTCGCGACCGTCATCCAGTTCTTTCAGGTAGCGGTGAATGGTGGTTTTCGAGCCGGTGTTGCCCATTTCGATTCGTACTGCATCGATGCTTGGGTTTTCGCCGCGGGCGAGGATCGCCAAACGTGCTGCTTGCACCACTGCTTTATTTACGCCGCCACGAGCCATGAGTTCTCCTACGATTTCGTACTGTGGTACATGCCACTAAAGTACGCAGTGTACCATCTGAAAAATAAAGATAAATGATGTCGGTTTGTCATGCGGGATATACTGGTATTACCCCGTGTGATCAGCCGCACAGCGCGATTAGACCCGCCAAAGCGGTACGTTTAGAGAATTGAGCCGATGACCGAGCTGGATCGATACCTACAAGCCGCTACGCGCGACAACACCCGTCGCAGCTACCGGGCAGCCATCGAGCATTTCGAGGTCAGCTGGGGCGGTTTTTTGCCGGCTACCAGCGACAGCGTTGCGCGCTACCTCGTGGCGCATGCGGGCGTGTTGTCCATCAATACGTTGAAGCTGCGTTTGTCGGCACTGGCGCAGTGGCACAACAGCCAGGGGTTTCCCGACCCGACCAAGTCGCCGGTGGTGCAAAAAGTGTTCAAGGGCATCCGCGCGTTGCACCCGGCTCAAGAGAAACAGGCCGAGCCCCTGCAGCTTCAGCATCTGGAACAGGTGGTGGCCTGGCTTGAGCTGGAGGCACAAACCGCCAAATCTCAAGGTGACCAACCGACTCTGCTCAGGGCGCGGCGCGACATGGCGCTGATCCTGTTGGGCTTCTGGCGTGGTTTCCGTAGCGATGAGTTGTGCCGCGTACAGATTGAGCACGTGCATGCCAGCGCCGGCTCGGGCATCACCGTCTATTTGCCGCGCAGCAAAAGCGATCGCGAAAACCTTGGGAAAACCTATCAGACGCCTGCCTTGCAGCGCTTGTGTCCAGTGCAGGCGTACATCGCCTGGATCACCGAGGCGGCATTGGTTCGCGGGCCTGTGTTTCGCGGCATTGACCGCTGGGGTCACTTGAGCGAGGAGGGGTTGCATGCCAACAGCGTCATCCCGTTACTGCGTCAGGCGCTGGAACGTGCCGGTATTCCCGCCGAGCACTACACCAGTCACTCCTTGCGGCGCGGGTTTGCCACTTGGGCGCATCAGAGCGGTTGGGACTTGAAGTCGTTGATGAGTTACGTGGGCTGGAAGGATATGAAGTCCGCCATGCGCTATGTTGAAGCCAGCCCGTTTCTCGGAATGGCTCGGGTCACTGAAAAGCCAGTGGCGCTGTAGATCACGTTTTCTTCTATTAATACCGTCGGCTAATAGCGAAAACAAATCAGCAACATCAGGTTTGCCAATGAGCCATCCGGGGATCGGTTGGGTAGGATTCACCCCATCAACTTCTCAACCAAACTTTTCAACCCTGACGGAGAGTCATCGATGCCTATCATCAACAGCCAAGTTAAACCGTTCAAAGCTGACGCCTTCAAAAACGGCGACTTCGTAAAAGTCTCGGACGCTGACCTGAAAGGCAAGTGGTCGGTCGTTTTCTTTTACCCAGCTGACTTCACCTTCGTTTGCCCGACTGAACTGGAAGACCTGGCTGATAACTACGACGCGTTCCAGAAGCTGGGCGTCGAGATCTACAGCGTTTCCACCGACACCCATTTTGCCCACGCTGCCTGGCACAACACTTCGCCAGCCATCGGCAAAATCCAGTACACCATGATCGGCGACCCGACTCACGCCATCTCCCGCAACTTCGACGTGCTGATCGAAGAAGCCGGTCTGGCTGACCGTGGCACCTTCGTGATCAACCCTGAAGGCCAGATCAAAATCGTTGAGCTGAACGATGGCGGCGTTGGCCGTGACGCTTCCGAGCTGCTGCGCAAAATCAAGGCTGCCCAGTACGTCGCTGCTCACCCAGGCCAGGTTTGCCCAGCCAAGTGGAAAGAAGGCGAGGCCACTCTGGCACCGTCCCTGGACCTGGTCGGCAAGATCTAAGTCTGTGAGCGCTTCATCAGGGCGGTACGCCGCACCTACTCAGTAAGCTGCACCGCCCAATAAAAACGCCCGGGCGAGATTCGCTCGGGCGTTTTTTTATGTCTGCTTTTTATGAAACACCAGAAAGGAAATCGCCCGTATGTTGGACGCCAATCTTAAAGCCCAGTTGAAATCGTACCTGGAACGGGTCACCCAGCCGATCGAGATCGTTGCCTCCCTCGACGACGGTGCGAAATCCCAGGAAATGCTCGAACTGTTGAAAGACGTTGCCAGTCTTTCCACCCAGATTACTTTGCTCGATAACGGTGATGATGCACGCAAGCCATCGTTCTCGATCAATCGCCCAGGAGCCGATATCAGCCTGCGTTTTGCCGGCCTCCCGATGGGCCACGAATTCACGTCATTAGTGTTGGCACTGTTGCAAGTCGGCGGCCACCCTTCGAAAGCCAGTGTTGAAGTGATCGAACAGATCCGCTCGCTCAAAGGCGAATTCAGCTTCGAGACTTACTTCTCGCTGTCCTGCCAGAACTGCCCGGACGTCGTTCAGGCGCTGAACCTGATGGCCGTGCTGAACCCGAACATCCGCCACGTCGCCATCGACGGCGCACTGTTCCAGGCTGAAGTCGATGACCGTCAGATCATGGCGGTGCCCAGTGTGTACCTGAACGGCGTGAACTTCGGCCAGGGCCGCATGGGCCTGGAAGAAATCCTCGCCAAACTCGACACCAGCGGTATCGAGCGTCAAGCCGAGAAGATCAGCGCCAAACAAGCCTTTGATGTGCTGGTGGTCGGCGGTGGGCCAGCCGGTGCTTCGGCCGCGATCTATGCGGCGCGTAAAGGTATTCGCACTGGCGTCGCGGCAGAACGGTTTGGTGGGCAGGTGCTCGACACCATGGCCATCGAGAACTTCATTTCCGTGCAGGAAACCGAGGGGCCGAAACTGGCCAGCGCCCTCGAAGAACACGTCAAGCAATACGACGTCGATATCATGAACCTGCAGCGGGCCACGGCACTGATCCCGGCGAAGAATCCCGGTGAGTTGCATGAGGTTCGTTTCGAAAGCGGAGCCACGCTGAAAACCAAGGCACTGATCCTTGCCACCGGCGCCCGCTGGCGTGAAATGGGTGTGCCGGGCGAACAGCAATACAAGGCCAAAGGCGTATGTTTCTGTCCGCACTGCGACGGTCCGCTGTTCAAAGGCAAGCGCGTCGCGGTAATTGGCGGCGGTAACTCAGGCGTTGAGGCGGCTATCGATCTGGCCGGTATCGTCAGCCAAGTTACGCTGCTGGAATTCGACAGCAAGTTGCGCGCTGATGCGGTGTTGCAACGCAAGTTGTTCAGCCTGCCTAACGTCACCGTTATCACCAGCGCCCTGACCAGCGAAGTAAAAGGTGATGGCCAGAAGGTTACGGGGCTGGTCTACAAGGATCGCGATTCAGGCGAGTTCAACACGGTCAACCTCGAAGGCATCTTCGTGCAGATCGGTTTGCTGCCTAACACCGATTGGCTCAAGGGCACCATCGAGTTGTCGCCTCGTGGCGAGATCATTGTGGATGCGCGTGGTGAAACCTCGATGCCGGGCGTATTTGCCGCCGGTGACGTGACCACCGTGCCGTACAAGCAGATCGTGATCGCAGTGGGCGAGGGCGCCAAGGCTTCCTTGAGCGCATTCGATCACTTGATCCGGACTTCGGCTCCAGCGTAAACGCCGACGCTGAAAACACAAAACCCCATGAGAGATCATGGGGTTTTTTTGTGCCTCGGGAAGACGCGGATTTACAGCGGTGCGGGCTGAATGATCTCGACCCAGTAAGCATCCGGGTCCTTGATAAAGGCCAGGCTCTTCATGCGTCCGTCATTGAGGCGTTTCTGGAAATCGCAGCCCAGTGCTTCGAAGCGCTCGCAGGCAGCACGAATGTCCTGCACGGAGATGCAGATATGACCGAAACCACGCGGGTCGGTGTTGCCGTTGTGGTAAGCGAAGTCAGGGTCGTTCTCGGTGCCGTGGTTGTGGGTCAGTTCGAGAATGCCGGGGATCGATTTCATCCACTCGGTGCGAGCAGCGGCGTCGGCCGGAACCTGGTTTTTGTCAACCAGGGCGAGGAAATACAGGCTGAACTCGGCTTCCGGGAAGTCGCGTTTTTCCACCAGCGTGAAACCGAGGATGCGGGTGTAGAAATCCAGGGATTTGGTGATGTCCTTGACCCGCAGCATGGTGTGGTTGAAGACGAACTTCTGGGTCGCGGTGTCAGGCTGGGCGGTGACGCCTGGGAAGGTGTTCAGTTCGTGCAGGCTCATGGGCCCTCCGGAAAAATAAGTGGGGCTAACGAATGGCGACAATGATACGCAACGCCTCAGACAACACCAAACCCAAACAGTCTGCTATTGCCTGACAAGCGGCCGAGGCTCAGACTTTGCGGTTCAATCCGTGAGTGTTTATTGCAATGGTTCGATTCTATAAGCCGATGTTTGTCCTGTTGGGCATCTTGTCTGCGGTTGCCAGCGCACAGGCAGAGGCGCCCCAAGTGACGTGGCCAAGTGGCTGGGTGGTCGAGCCCCTTGCGCAAGAGGGTGCCAGCGCTGCTGTTTCCCGTCAGCGTGCGGTCAAAAACGATGAAGGCGGCACGCCAGTGATGGTCATGGAGTTGACCATGACTCAGGTTGAAAGCGGTCATCAGGTGAATGTGCAAGGCGTGCTGCTGGAGATGCGCAAGGCGGTGCAGAAGGACTTCTTTCAAAGCGGCTATCAAAGTGTCTGCAACAAAATTCATCCCGCGACATTGAGCCGTCTGTCGGCGCTGGAAACTACATGCACCATCACCCAAAACGGGCGACATGTGCTGTCGCAAACATTGGTGGGTGCGGTGGACGACGATAAAGCCTATGTACTTTCGTTCGCGGGGCAGGCCGAGGCTTATAAGGCAAGTCGGGAAGAAATTGAGGGGGTACGAAACAGCTTGAAACTTTAGTGCCGGGATTTTACGTGGAAGCGGATTTTGGCTTGAACCGAAATTTTTAGATACCCAAAGGCATTAAGCGCAAAGTTAATCGGCAAGTTGCGAGTTGAGCCCTACTAATCGTTGCATTTAGAGGGTATTCATGAAAAAGCCCTGCATTGGCAGGGCTTTTTTATAACCGCTAGCTGTTAGCCGCGCAGCCAGGAATCAACGGTGGCGGCACCGTATTGTTCCTTCCAGGCCTTCAGGCCTCGGTGGTTGCCACCCTTGGTTTCAATCAGTTCGCCGGTGTGCGGGTTCTGATAGACCTTGACCACGCGAGCGCGGCGGGTTTTAGGTGTTTTTGCTTGTTGCAGACCGGATTTTGCCGGGTTCGGATCGAGAATGGCGATGATGTCACGCAGGCCTTTGCCGTAGGTTTTCATCAGCCCCTGGAGCTTTTCTTCGAATTCGATTTCTTTCTTGAGCCCGGCATCATTCTTCAGCGATTCCAGCTGCTTGAGCTGTTCCTGAAGGGCCTTTTCAGCTGCACGAAATTCAGCGAGTCTGGACAATATCTTTACTCCAATAGTGTGTTTGGCTGATACCAACCGCAAACAAAGCTATAAGCCAAGAGCCTTGAAGCGACTCGGTGATAGTGGCTCACCTGCCAATCTTGCACAGGCATGAAAAATTGTAGTAGTTAATTGCTCAAGAGTAAATCCTGACTTTTTCTTCATGTAACAACAGTAGTCTTTTGATTCAAATTGGTGCGCGGTGTCGATGTCTCGTCGCTTTAGAGGCGTTAGTTAATGGTGGGTTAATGCGTTAATGAACTCGGCACCGGGCATCGGTTGGCCGAACAGATAACCTTGCAGGAAGTTCACACCGTGAGCGGTCAGATAGTCACTTTGTTCTTCGGTTTCCACACCTTCGGCAACAATTCCCAGGTCGAGCTTGACCGAGAGTTCGATGATGGTGTCCAGAATGTGTCGCGAGAGGGCGTCGATGCCGATCATCGCGACAAAACTCTGGTCGATTTTCAGGAAGTCCACATTGAACTGGCGCAGATAAACCAGGCTCGAGTGACCGGTACCGAAGTCGTCAATGGCGATCATCACACCCAGTGCATGAAGCTGTTCGAACAGCTCAAGCGTAATCTCACTCGGCTTGATCAGTTCGCGCTCAGTCAGTTCCAGTACCAGGTGAATGGAGCCGGGTGCGAAGGCGCTTAGAAACGCACGGCAGTCCTTGACCAGTTCCAGGTCGTTGCAGTGGCTGGCGGTGATATTGATACCGATGTGAAAGGGGCTATCGAACGATTGTGAAACAGGCCCCAGGCATTGGGCCGTCTGTTGCATCAACGAACGGGTCATGGGCACGATCAACCCGGAATGTTCGGCAAACGGGATGAACAGATCAGGGCGCACCATGCCTTCCTTCGGGTGTTTCCAGCGCATCAACACTTCAGTGCCGGACCATTTCTTCGTATCGCCGTGCACCACCGGCTGAAAATACGGGACAAACTCTTGCGCCTTTAGCGCGCGCTGCATTTCGTGTGTCGGCGACCATGTACGTTTTTGCAAGACATGTCCGATGGCGCCCGATACCACACCAAAAAAAATCAACAGGCTGAACAGTGGCGGGTATTCACTGGCCATGTACCGCCAGTTTTCCCCCTCGGGGAAACCGGCTGCGACGGTAAAGGCATAGTGCGAGGACGTGAGTTTGCTTTCGGCCACAGGCAAAACGGGCAGGGCGCCTACGTGGACCTTGCCGTCGGTGGACAGCCAGTTCGGGCCGACTTGCAGTAACAGCAACGTCTTGCGGCCAATCAGGCGCAGCACGTTACTTAAGTGGTAGCCGTCCAGGGTCGTCAGTGCGCCCTGTTTTCCCTTGCTCAGGCGATACACCAACAACGCGGTATCGGGCGTGACCGGGTTGCCATTCATCAGCCACAGTGAGCCTTGCGTGTAGTCGCCGGCATTGACCTTCTCTTGGGCGTCGCCGAACAACGAGCTGCAATAGAGGTTGTCGTCCAACACCAGGCTTGCGGAACGCACAAACGGGCGACGGGTGACTTGTTCGCGCAGGGCCAACTTGACGTCATTACAGGCCTGGCCAGCCAGCGGCAGCAACTCGCGTGCGGATTGGGCAGTATTGTCGAGCATCAGTTCGAACTGGCGCAGCGCTTCGTCTGCGGTCGATTGGGTACTTTGCCGGAGCACCCGTTCAGCCTGCATATACAGAATGGCAAAACCCAATATCACCGGGAGCAATCCGCAGAGCAGTGTCACAAAAGTGTGGCTGCCGAACGGGCGACGACTTTTGGCGCTCAATGGCATTCGCGAAACCTCTCACGAAGAATCAGGGCTCTCAAATGCTGGCAGGACGACAACACGCCTCCCAAAAAGAGTGCAGGTAGAGGCCATGATAGTTGGCCCTTGACGCTTGTGCTGCTCAACGGGCGTTCAGGCGCGTGGCCAGTTTGATAAACGCCAGCGTGGCGGGTGAAGACTGGCGCTGATCAAGCACCGCCAGCCCGACATGGCGCATGACGGGGGGCGACAGCGGTTTCTTCACATAGCGACAGTAGTTGTCTTCAGGTAGCGAGCCTTCAGCGACGACGGTCAGTGCATCGCCGCGACTGACCGTGTCCAGCGTACTGATCAATTGTGAGCAGCGGTAACGGATGTTCGGTGTCAGCCGGGCGGCGTTGAACATCCGTGACACCAGTTCCGACGACCCGGCTTCCGTCAGTACGAACGGGTCGTGGCACAAGTCGCTCAGGCTTAAAGCGTCATGACTTGCCAGCGCATGATTGGCTGGAAGCAGAGCAACCATCTGGTCCTCAATCAGTGCAAAGGTGTCAAAACGCTCCTGCGGCAACACCACAAAACCGATATCGACGCGTCGCTCCTCAAGCCATTGCAACACTTGGCGGTCTGGGCCTTCGTCTATATGGACTTCGATGCCCGGGTGAGCCGCGCGGTAATGCTGCAGGATCAACGGCAGCAGCTTGATCGACGAGGTCGGGCCAAACGAGCCGATGCGCAACGTGCCGCGTTTCATCCCGCGCGCATCCGCGGCTTCCTGGCGCAAGGTATTGGCCAAGCCGAGCATTGCCCTGGCGCGCAGCAAAAGCTGTTGGCCGATGTCGCTCAACTCCACCTGGGACTGATGACGCCGCATCAGTTCGACGCCCAACTCTTGTTCCAGCGACTTCAGTGCATGAGAAACCGCCGATTGGGAGATACCCAGGCGATTGGCGGCCGCCGTAAAGCCGCGCAGTTCAGCAACCAGCGAAAAGATTTCAAGTTGACTGAGTGTCATGAGTGTTTACTCATTTTACGATGATCGATCATTAGTCTGATGATACGCCATCTACTTCAGTCCGGTTTTGTTCTCTCATGACGACCTTTATGCAAACAGCGCCATCCCAAAGCGCGGTTTATTGGAAACTTGCTGCCGTCACCATGATCTGGGGTGGGACATTCGTTGCGGGGCGTTTCCTGGCCGACAGCCTCAACCCGTTGTTCGCCGCCAGCCTTCGGTTCTTGCTGGCCAGCGCAGCATTGTTGCTGTTTCTGCTGCTGGCCCGAATTCCTTTATCCCGGCCGAGCCCACGGCAATGGCTGCAACTGGCGCTACTGGGGTTCTTCGGGATCTTCTTCTACAACCTGTGCTTCTTTTACGGGTTGCATTACATCAATGCCTCGCGCGCCTCATTAATCGTCGCGCTGAACCCGGCTGTGATCGGCCTGGCTTCGTGGTTGCTGTTCAAGGAGCGATTGAGTCGGGCGAAAGTCGCCGGCATCGCCATCTGTATTGGCGGCGCCAGTGTGGTGATTGTCAGCCGCAATCCGCAGTGGCTGGCCGGTCATGCCGATGCCTGGATCGGTGACCTGTTGATTTTCGGCTGTGTGCTCGGCTGGGGCATTTACTCGTTGTTTTCCAAAGGCCTGAATCAGTCCTTGGGGCCGGTGCAGACCGTGACCTATTCGATCTTGCTGGGGACGGTGATGCTGTGGGTGACGAGTGCTGCAAGTGGCCAATTGAGCCTCGGCGCGCTCCAGAGCCTCGGCCCGCAACAATGGCTGAGCCTGATGTACCTCGGCGTATTGGGCTCGGCGCTGGCCTACATCGGGTATTACGACGGCATCCGCCAGATTGGCGCGACGCGCGCTGGCGTGTTCATTGCCTTGAACCCGCTGACCGCTGTCATCTTTGGAGCGTTGCTGCTGGGCGAGCCGTTGACGTGGGCGATGTGCCTGGGAGGAGGGCTGATCCTGCTGGGGATTTTCCTCTGCAACAAACCCCTTGCACGAGTAGGGAAAAAGGGGATTTGATACAGAAGGCGGACAAACCGATTTACGCTGTGTAGAATCGGTTTACGCATACAATAATAAACGTCTTCTGGCAGCAGAAGCCTTGCCCGCCAGAGCCTTGGGTCGACAATGAAGAGTTTCGGGTTTCAATTGATCTACGGTGACTTCCTCGCCCGCAGCGTGCGGGGCATCTCCTGTGCGCCACCCGCCGGTCTCAGCATTGCTAGCAACTAACATTTGTTAATTCTAAAAGCATGATGAGGCGCCAAAATGGCAGATTTATACGAAAACCCAATGGGCCTGATGGGCTTTGAGTTCATCGAATTCGCATCGCCGACCCCAAACACCCTGGAGCCGATCTTCCAGATCATGGGCTTCACCAAGGTTGCGACCCACCGCTCCAAAGACGTGCACCTGTATCGTCAGGGCGCAATCAACCTGATCCTCAACAACGAACCCAACAGCGTCGCTTCGTACTTCGCGGCCGAACACGGCCCGTCGGTGTGCGGCATGGCGTTCCGCGTCAAGGATTCGCAAAAGGCCTACAAGCGTGCGCTGGAACTCGGCGCCCAGCCGATCCACATCGAAACCGGCCCGATGGAACTGCACCTGCCGGCGATCAAAGGTATTGGCGGTGCGCCGCTGTACCTGATCGACCGTTTTGGTGAAGGCAGCTCGATCTATGACATCGACTTTGTGTTCATCGAAGGCGTGGACCGTAACCCGGTCGGCGCTGGCCTGAAAATCATCGACCACCTGACTCACAACGTGTATCGCGGGCGCATGGCGTACTGGGCGAACTTCTACGAGAAGCTGTTCAACTTCCGTGAAATTCGCTACTTCGACATCAAGGGCGAATACACCGGTCTGACTTCCAAGGCCATGACCGCGCCGGACGGCATGATCCGCATCCCGCTGAACGAAGAATCGTCCAAGGGCGCCGGGCAGATCGAAGAGTTCCTGATGCAGTTCAACGGCGAAGGCATCCAGCACGTGGCCTTCCTCAGCGAGGACCTGATCAAGACGTGGGACCACCTGAAAAGCATCGGCATGCGCTTCATGACCGCGCCGCCGGAAACCTACTACGAAATGCTCGAAGGCCGTTTGCCGAACCACGGCGAGCCCGTCAACGAACTGCAAGCGCGGGGTATTTTGCTGGACGGTTCGTCGGAGTCGGGCGACAAGCGACTGCTGCTGCAGATCTTCTCGGAAACCCTGATGGGCCCGGTGTTCTTCGAATTCATCCAGCGTAAAGGCGACGATGGTTTCGGCGAAGGCAACTTCAAGGCACTGTTTGAATCGATCGAGCGTGACCAGGTTCGTCGTGGCGTGCTGTCCACCGACTAAACCGCAGTAGATGTAAAAAAGCCCGATCAATTGATCGGGCTTTTTCATTTCAGTTACATTGGTTTGCGGCTCTGTCGCATCAGATGCTTGAACCCTTCAAACACCAGCACCACGACTGCCATCCAGATCGGAATGTACGTCAGCCATTCTCCAGGCTTGATGCTTTCCCCGAGCAACAGCGCCACGCCCAGCAACAGCACCGGCTCGACATAACTCAACAGCCCGAAAAGACTGAACGGCAACAAGCGGCTGGCGATGATGTAAACCACCAATGCTGAAGCGCTGATCACCCCGAGAATCGGGATCAACAGTGACAGCCACGGATGTTGATCGAACACACCAAAGCCCTGTTCACCACTCTGCACGAACCAGAAAGCCACCGGCAGCGTCAGCGCCATGTCCAGCCATAACCCGCCCAGGTTGTCCGTTGCCAGGCGTTTACGCACGACAAAATAGGTCGGATAGCCGATACACACCAGCAACGTCGCCCAGGAAAAGCCACCGACTTGATACACCTCGTTCGCCACCCCGAGGCAGGCAAAAAACACGGCGATTTTTTGTAGGTAGGAGAGGCGTTCACCGTAGGCGATCCGCCCAGTGAGCACCATGGTCAGCGGCAGCAGGAAATAACCCAGCGATACGTCAAGGCTGTAGCCGTTGAGCGGCGCCCACATAAACAGCCAGAGTTGCACCGCGAGCAGGGTCGAGGAGGCGATCAGGCCGGCAGCCAGTTTCGGATTCGCTTTGACGCGCCGAGCAATCCCGACCACATGCTTCCATTCACCGGACACCACCATGAATACGGTCATGCACGGCACGGTCAGCAGCATCCGCCAGCCGAAAATTTCCACGCCACTCAGGGGCGTGAGCAACGAGGTGTAGTAATACATGACGGCAAACAGCACCGAGGCTGTGACCGATAAAGCGATACCTTTAGACAAACTGCCCTCGCGAGGTTGAACGTGAAACGGGGCGCAGAGGATACGTGGTTTTCAATCTAAACACTGATCTACCGATCAACACCTATCAACCGTAGGAGCATGGCTTGCCCGCGATGCAGGCAACGCGGTGCGTCAGTTAGACCGCGTCGATACCATCGCGGGCAAGCCATGCTCCTACAGTGGATTGTGTTTCTTCAGGTATTGCGCGGTTTACGGCCCGACACAAAGTGGCTCACATCATTGAACCCCGGTGTCGACGAGTGCCCAGGCACCACCAGCGAATCAATAAACGCCTCATCCTCAGCCGTAATCTTCACCGCTTGCGCTTTGGTGTAGGCGTCCCATTGTTCTTCAGTACGGGGCCCAACGATGGCCGACGTCACCGCACTGTTGTTCAACACCCAGGCGATCGCAAACTCGACAATCCCCACGCCACGTTCCTGGGTGTACTGCTGAATCTGCTGGGCAATGCGCAACGACTCAACCCGCCATTCGGTTTCCAGAATGCGTTTGTCGGCGCGCCCGGCACGGCTGTTGGCGTCCGGCTTCACGTCCGGCGCGTATTTGCCGCTGAGCACACCCCGCGCCAACGGGCTGTAAGGCACCACCCCCAGGCCGTAGTTTTGCGCGGCAGTCATCTGCTCGGTTTCCACCTGGCGGTTGACGATGTTGTACAGCGGTTGACTGATCACTGGCCGGTCGACGCCCAGTTGATCGGCCACGCGAATCACCTCGGCGATACGCCAGCCACGGTAGTTCGACAAACCCCAGTAACGGACCTTGCCCTGGCGAATCAGATCGCCCATCGCTGACACGGTCACTTCCAACGGCGTGTTGTGGTCTTCGCGGTGCAGGTAATAGATGTCGAGATAGTCGGTGCCCAAACGCGTCAGGCTGGCGTCGATGCCGTTGAACAGGTGTTTGCGGCTCAAGCCGCTGCGGTTCGGCACACCGTCCACCGGGCCGAAGCCGACCTTGGTCGCCAGCACCCATTCATGCCGATTGCCGGCAATCGCTTCGCCGACGATTTCTTCCGAACGTCCGCCCGTGTAAACGTCCGCAGTGTCGATGAAATTGATGCCCTGGTCCCAGGCCTTGTCGATGATCCGCAGGGAATCTTCGGTGCTGGTCTGTTCGCCGAACATCATCGTGCCCAGGGTCAGGGTAGAGACCTGCAAACCCGAATGACCCAGCGTGCGATAGCTCATGAGGAAATCCTTTTACCGGTGGGAGAAAGGCCTCAATCAAATACCAGAACCGTCGTCGGGAGCAATCGGAATATCCGCTCAATTAATCGGTGGGCGCATTGGCAATAAACAGCAATGTTTAAACGGTCGGAATGGATGGGGCTGGAGGCTACATAACCTTGCGCCGTTACCTACGACTGCGCCAGAATCCGCCGGCTTGTGCGCCTTGGGCCTGGGTTCTATCGTTTGCTCGTCGCTGAAAAACAGCGATCGGGTTTGGTAGCCCGGGATTTACGTAAGGTTCGCAGCATCACTATTTCGTGGCGTTTTTCGTCTCGACTTTATGGTGGTCATGCACAGGGCGTCTTCGGGCGCGCCGGTCTCCTTGCGTCCCGGTCTACCAACCTGCGTATGGCCACCACCTCTTCGTTTGGTAGCGAAAGTGATGGCTCCTTATTCGACGCAAGGAGTTTCATCTATGTTCAAGATCACACCCAACCCACCAGAAACCGACACCGACGACGTTTCCCCCTACGATTCCACCGACTCCAAAAAGCTCAACACCGCCGCCGACCGAGCCCTCGATTACTACCTCAAACCGGTCATCCCCAAAGACACCCCACGCAAACCCAGCACGATCTACTTCGTAGGCTCCAACACCGATCACGAAACCCTGCTGGTCAATGCCTGCGAGACGTTGGCGTCAGCGAGTGTCATGTTGAGTGATTTCGTCGGGCAATTGAACGGAACACAGCGCCACACCCTGCTGGGCATTCAAAACTCGGTCATGCTGGGCGAACTGGCGGTGAACCAGATGCTCGACAACGTCGACCCCCATGTCTAACACCGATTAGTTAAGCCACTACGCGATCTGTAGCAGCTGGCGCAGCCTGCGTTCGGCTGCGCAGCAGTCGTGAAACCGGAACATGTGGTCTTCCTGAAACACCGCATCGTCTGATTTCACGACTGCTGCGCAGCCGAACGCAGGCTGCGCCAGCTGCTACAAATTGCGTTACTGCAAATTCATCGGCATTAGCCGAAAGGGCCGTTTTTTTTCGATGTAGAACAGGCTTACACCCGCAACGTGCGCGTCATGCGCAGCGCCAGCAAGCTGCCGCACACGATCACGCCTGCCAGCAGGTACAACGCCGCATCGGTCGAACCGGTGCTGTCCTTGACCCAACCCACGAGGTACGGGCTGAGGAAACCCGCCATCTGCCCCATCGAGTTGATCAACGCCAAGCCACCCGCCGCCGCGCCCGCGCTCAGCAGCGCCGTTGGCACCGGCCAGAACATCGGCAGGCCGGTGAGGGCGCCCATGGTGGCGATGGTCAGGCCGAGAATCGCAATGGCCGGCGTCGTCGCAAAGTTCACCGCGATCAGCAGGCCGACCGCACCCATCAGCATCGGCACCACCAAGTGCCAGCGGCGTTCTTTGCGCAAATCCGCCGAGCGACCGACCATCAGCATGAAAACGGCGGCCAACAGGTACGGAATCGCGCTCAGCCAGCCAATCACCATGTTGTCGCTGAAGCCCAGGTTCTTGATGATCGACGGCAGCCAGAAGTTGATCGCGTAGACACCGCTCTGAATGCAGAAGTAAATCAAGCCGAACGCCCAGATCGCCGGGTTCTTGAACACCGCCGACAACGAATCGGTGGTGGTTTTCGGTTTGTTGGCCAGGTCTTCAGCGTGATCCGCTTCCAGCACCGAGCGCTCAAACGGGGTCAGCCATTTGGCGTTGGCGTAGCTGTCGCTCAACAGGAAATAGGCGAGGGCGCCGAGGATCACGGTCGGAATGCCTTGCAGCAGGAACATCCACTGCCAGCCGGCCAAGCCGCCCTGGCCTGCACCAAAGTGATTGAGGATCCAGCCGGAGAACGGGCTGCCCAGCAGGCCGGACACCGGGATCGCCGACATGAACAGCGCCATGATGCGGCCACGGCGGAAAGTCGGGAACCACTGCGAGAGGTACAGCACCACGCCCGGGAAGAACCCGGCTTCGGCCGCGCCGGTGAACAGGCGCAAGGTGTAGAACTCGGTCGGGGTGGTGACGAACAGCAGGCAGGTCGACAACGTGCCCCAGACGATCATCATCAACGCGATCCAGCGCCGTGGGCCAAACCTGGTCAGGGCCAGGTTGCTTGGCACGCCACACAGCACGTAGCCGATAAAGAAAATACCGGCACCGAGGCCGTACACGGTTTCGCTGAATTTCAGCGCGTCGAGCATCTGCAGTTTGGCAAATCCAACGTTCACCCGGTCGAGGTAGTTGAACAGGTAGCAGATGAAAATGAAGGGGATCAAACGCAGGGTAATGCGTTTGTAGACGGCGTTTTTTTCGTCAACGATGGCCTGGGTAGCGGCGGCGCTCTGTGACATGGCGGCTCTCTCTTTATTATGATTTTTTGCGATGCAAGGGTAACGTTGATCGCCCAGTGAGTCTCGGTCACGCCCCGGGTTGTTGTCTTTGTGCCTGAGCACAGGGTTTGCGACCAAGGCCTGTGCGGGTGAACAACCCGTCCCACCCCGTTTTCAAGGATCCCCGTTATGTTCGAACTCGATCACGACCTGGCCCAGGACATCGTCGACCGGGCAATGGCCATCCTGCCGTACAACGTCAACGTCATGGACAGCCAGGGATTGATTCTTGGCAGCGGCGAACCCGAACGCATCAACACCCGCCACGAAGGCGCGCAACTGGTCCTGGCCAATGGTCGAGTGGTGGAAATCGACGCGCAGACCGCGATTCATCTCAAGGGCGTGCAGCCGGGCATCAACCTGCCGCTGTTGCTCGATGGGCGCTTGATTGGTGTGCTCGGCATTACCGGCGAACCCGAGGCGCTGCGCACCTATGCCGAACTGGTGCGAATGACCGCGGAAATGCTCGTGGGCCAGCGCAATCAGCAGGCCGAGCAGCAATGGCGGCGTCAGCGTTGCGATGATCTGCTGGCATTGTTGCTGAGCGAGGCGGGGGACTCACCTCGGTTGCTGGATGAAGCACAGCAATTGGGGCTCAAACCGCAAATGACCCGGGTGCCTTACCTGTTTGAGTTGGGTATGGAGCACGGCCCGACGCAAACCGTTGAAGCGCTGAGTGCCTGGCTGAGCACGCGTTACCCGGACAGTTGGTGCGTCAGTTCAGCCAAGTCGTCGTTGCTGTGGTGCCGACCGGCCGCGCAAACCATTGAGAATGATCGGTTGCTGGAAAAGCTCGATGGCCTGGGCTGGAACATTCTGCGCATCGCCGTGGGCGGTCAGGCCGATGGCTTGTCGGGGTTGCGGCGCTGCTACCGGCGGGTCGGCGACTTGCTGGCGTATGGGCGAGATGTATTGCCGCGATCACGTTTGCTGACGCTGACCCGTTATCGATTGCCGGTGATGCTCTGGCGCCATCGTAACGACGACGCACTGGATGAGTTGCTCAAGCCGTTGCGCAAAGTCATCGCCAAGGACAGCAACGGCCAGTTGCTCGCGACGTTGCGCAGTTGGTGTGATCACGATGGCCAAAGCCAGGCCTGTGCCGATGCGCTGGGCATTCATCGCAACAGCTTGCGCTATCGAATGGAGCGAATCGCCGAGTTGAGCGGCGTTGATCCGCTCAAGCTGGACGGCATGCTTGCGCTCTATCTCGGCGTGCAGCTCCTGCCCCAAACCGACTGACCTAACACAAACCCTGTAGCAGCTGCCGAGCCTGCGAGGCTGCGTTCGGCTGCGCAGCAGTCGTAAAACCGGTAAGCATGATTTACCTGACACACCGCAGCGCATGATTTCACGACGGCTTCGCCGCCGAACGCAGCCTCGCAGGCTCGGCAGCTGCTACGGTGACTGTGTGGGTTTTGTGGAAATGAACAATAAACGCCATGGCCACTTGTGCAACGGACTGGCGTTATTGTTTCTGCCGACTGGCAGCATGGAGCGCATTGGAACTGGAGAACTCGCATGAAAATCGTCATCGCCCCCGATTCGTTCAAGGACAGCCTCAGTGCCCAAGGTGTGGCCGACGCCATTGCGCTGGGGCTGGCAGAGGTCTGGCCAGACGCGCAATTGATCAAGTGCCCGATGGCTGACGGCGGGGAGGGGACGGTCGAGTCGATTCTGGCCGCGTGCGAAGGCGAATTGCGCCGCACGAATGTACGGGGGCCGCTCGGGGCGATGGTCGACGCCGCATGGGGTTGGCTGCCGAAGAACCACACCGCAATCATCGAAATGGCTGAAGCCAGCGGCCTGCAACTGGTCCCGCCAGGCCAGCGTGACGCGTGCACCAGCAGCACGTTCGGCACCGGTGAATTGATTCGCGCGGCGCTCGATGCCGGGGCGCAACGGGTGATTCTGGCGATTGGCGGCAGTGCCACCAACGACGGCGGCGCCGGGGCGATGCAGGCGCTGGGTGTGAAGTTGCTGGATGCGCAGGGGCAGCCCCTGGCGCCGGGCGGCTTGGCGTTGACGCAACTGGATCGCATTGATCTGAGCGACATGGATTCGCGTCTGAGCGGGGTGCGCTTCGACATTGCCGCTGACGTCAACAACCCCTTGTGTGGCCCTCACGGCGCATCAGCGATTTTCGGCCCGCAAAAAGGTGCATCGCCCGAGCAGGTGCAGCAACTGGACAGCGCGCTCGGGCACTTCGCCGATCTGTGCGCCGATGCGCTGGGTCATGATGTCAAGGATGAACCCGGCAGTGGCGCGGCAGGTGGCTTGGGGTTTGCTGCCAAGGCCTTCCTCGGTGCGCAATTTAAAGCCGGGGTGGAAGTGGTCGCCGAGTTGGTCGGGTTGGCCGAGGCCGTTAAAGGTGCCGATCTGGTGATTACCGGCGAAGGACGCTTCGATGCCCAGACCTTGCGTGGCAAGACGCCGTTTGGCGTGGCGCGCGTTGCCCGGGAGCAGGGCGTGCCGGTGATCGTGATCGCAGGCACCTTGGGTGAGGGGTATCAGGCGTTGTACGAACATGGCATCGATGCCGCGTTTGCCTTGGCGAGCGGGCCGATGACGCTGGAACAAGCGTGCGCCGAGGCACCTCGGTTGTTGCAGGATCGAGCCAGTGACATCGCCCGGGTCTGGCGGATCGCCAAAGCCTGACGCAAAGCTCGTAGCGAGGCTGCGTCCGACTGCGCAGCAGTCGCAGGATTTGAACAGCGCGACCGCTTCGCAATCGAACGCAGCCTTCGGCAGCTGCTACAGGTGATTGTGTTTCACGGTTGAAGCACTCGCCCCCCCCGAAATATATTTCTCCAATCCCCGCAAAAATCCTCATCTTCAGCCGATACCCACAATAGACGCTTAAACACCCGATTCGACAGTGGCGCCAAGCTGACAAGGTGCGCGCCAACGCCCGCCAGTCAGCGATCACAGCATGGACGCTCGTAGCCTCAATCTTCCGAGAATCATCCTATGTCACTGCGTAATCTGAACATCGCGCCTCGAGCTTTCCTGGGTTTCTCCTTTATTGCCTTGCTCGTCATCGCGCTGGGCGTGTTTGCCATCAACCGCATGTCGATCATCCGCCAGGCTTCCATTGATATGGAAAGCACGCAGCTGCCCAGCGTCAGTTTCCTGGGCAACATGACCGAGAACGTCCTGCGACTGCGCATCCTTTCTTTCCGTGTGCTGACCAACCGCGAACCGGCCGCGTTGCAGGAAGCGCAAACACGCATCGGTGTGCTCATCGACAAATTGCACAGTGCCCAAGCCAGTTACGCAGCGTTGCCTGCCCAGCCGGAAGAAGCGGCGTTGTACAAGACATTCATGGCAACACTGGACGGCTACCTGCAAGCGCAAAACCAGATGATGGAGCTGTCGCGCCAGAACCAGCTCGACGAGATGCGTACCCTGATCAATACGCGGATCAAGGACGGAACCGACCAGATGGGCGAGCAGTTGAACAAACTGGTGGCCCTCAACAACGGCTACGCCAAGGCGGCGGGTGTCGAGGCGGGCGAACATTACAGCAGCGCCATTACGGGTATCGTCGCCGTCTCGATCATGGCAGCAGTATTGACGGTGTTGCTGGCCTGGTTGCTGACCCGCAGCATCGTTACCCCGCTGAACCGCGCCGTGCAGGCGGCCGAAACCATCGCCGGTGGCAACCTGACCAAAGTTATCGACATTGACGGCAACGACGAACCGGCGCGGTTGCTCGGTGCCTTGGCCACGATGCAGGCCAACCTGCGCAAAACCATCGAACAGATTGCCGGTTCGGCCACGCAATTGGGTGCCGCTGCCGAAGAACTGAGCACCGTGACGCAAGAAGCCTCGCGCGGACTGCAACAGCAAAACAACGAAATCGAACAAGCCGCCACGGCCGTCAACGAAATGACCGCCGCTGTGGATGAAGTGGCGCGCAACGCCGTGTCCACGTCCGAAGCGTCAAGCCAGTCGACTCAAGCCGCCCGCGAAGGGCGCGACCGGGTGGTGGAAACCGTCGACGCGATCCAGACCATGACCCATGACGTGCAAAACACTTCGCTGATGATTGAAGGCCTGGCCGCGCAGGGTCGTGACATCGGCAAAGTGCTGGACGTGATCCGCGCCATCGCCGAACAAACCAATCTGCTGGCGCTCAACGCCGCCATCGAAGCTGCCCGTGCCGGTGAAGCCGGACGGGGTTTTGCCGTGGTCGCGGACGAAGTGCGGGCGCTGGCTCATCGCACCGCGCAGTCGACTCAGGAGATCGAAAAAATGGTCGCCGGCATTCAGAACGGCACCGGCGAAGCGGTTTCGTCGATGCAGCAAAGCAATCAGCGCACCCAAAGCACTCTGGAAATGGCCCGCGCCGCCGGCATCGCACTGGAGCAGATCACTCAGTCGATTCATTTGATCAACGAACGCAACCTGGTGATCGCCAGCGCTTCGGAAGAGCAGGCGCAAGTGTCCCGTGAAGTCGACCGCAACCTGGTGAACATCCGTGACCTGGCCACTCAGTCTGCCGCCGGAGCCAACCAGACCAGCGCCGCTACTCATGAGCTGTCGCGCCTGGCGGTGGACTTGAATGCCATGGTGGCGCGTTTCGTGATTTGAGATAGGGTGAGGGCTGGAAGTTCGCGCGCGACAGGAGAACCACATGCGCTATTCAGCCTTGACCCAACGAATCGCCGGCGACGGAGCCGCCGCCTGGCAGATTCATGACCGAGCGCTGGAAATGCGCGAGCAGGGCGTCGATGTCCTGCTGTTGTCGATTGGCGATCCAGACTTTGACACGCCACAACCCATTGTCCAGGCCGCCATCGACAGCTTGCAGGCCGGCGACACCCATTACCCGGAGGTGCGCGGCAGTCGAGGGCTGCGTAACAGCATCGCGCGCCGCCATTGCCAGCGCAGCGGCCAAGCGGTGGATGGCGACCATGTGATCGTGTTCCCGGGGGCGCAATGCGCGGTGTATTCGGTCGCGCAATGCCTGCTCGATCCGGGTGATGAAGTGATCGTCGCCGAACCGATGTACGTGACCTACGAAGGCGTGTTCGGCGCCTGCGCCGCGACAGTCGTGCCGGTGCCGGTTCGACCGGAAAACGGCTTTCGCGTCGACCCGGCGGATGTCGCGGCACGGATCAGCCCGAAGACCCGAGCCATCCTGCTCAACAGTCCCAACAATCCGTCCGGCGCGAGTTTGCCGTTGCCCACCTGGCAAGCGCTCGCGGCGTTATGCGTGCGCCATGACCTGTGGCTGATCAGCGATGAGGTCTACAGTGATCTGTTGTTCGAGGGCGAACACACCAGCCCGGCGAGTTTGCCGGGCATGGCCGAACGCACCGCGACCATCAACAGCCTGTCCAAATCCCACGCCATGAGCGGCTGGCGGGTCGGCTGGGCGATTGGCCCCAAACCCATGGCCGAGCACCTTGTGAACCTGTCGTTGAGCATGCTGTTCGGGATTCCGGACTTCATCCAGAACGCGGCGCAAGTGGCGCTTGATGAAGACCTGCCGGAAGTGGCGCTGATGCGCGAAGAATATCGCCAGCGCCGCGATCTGGTGTGCGCGGCATTGAGCGATTGCCCGGGGCTGCGCCCGATCCGCCCGGATGGCGGCATGTTTGTGATGGTGGACGTGCGCCAGACCGGGCTCGGCGCCCAGGGCTTTGCCGAGCGGTTGCTGGAAGGCTATGGCGTTTCGGTGCTGGCCGGGGAGGCGTTCGGGCCGAGTGCGGCGGGGCATATCCGGATCGGCTTGGTGGTCGATCAGGTGAAACTGGCTCAGGCGTGTCGGCGCATTGCGCTGTGTGCGGTGGACCTGCTGGGGGCGCGGCGAGCCTGAAAGGTTTTTGCCGGGTTTGATGGCCTCATCGCTAGCGAGGGTGTGCGGCATTCCGCTGTGGGGGCGGGCTTGCCCGCGAAGACGCCATAACATTCACCGCCCCCCCTAGGACCGCCCTACGAACATCCAACTGCTCCGAAAAACCCAGGTTACGCACCGGTCCCTTATTCCCCCACCCCGCTAGAACAAACACTCACACGCACTTTGCCACACTCTCGATGGTCGCCGTCTATTGGAAGGCTTCACGGGAGGCGTGAGCTCGCTGAAACCCTTTTCGGAAAACACCAATCCTCAACGACGGTTGAAGTTCTGTGACATTAAAAGTGAGTGGTAACCGACGAACGGTATTGGAACCTGTCAAATATGACAGTAGGCAAGTGTATTAACTTGGCGCCTAATTTATCCAGACATGAATTCACAGTTCGAAGTTAGCCGGAGGTAAAAATGCCAGCCGCCACGCCACTGATCTTCGACACACCCAAAGTCATCGGCGTCTATGACGCCGATGTGGATCCGGAGGGCAATATCCCTTCGGAGTTGTTGCAAACGGGCATTGATGTCGTGATTCCATTGTGGCCTGAGCCTTCAACCGAGCCCGGTGAACGCGATATTTTAACGGTGTATTTTGAGCGTGCAGGTCAGGTATTGGCTCCGATTGTAAATACCTACTACCCGCAGGATCTGCAGCCAGAGTTTATTGTTCATTTGGGGCCGGAGTATTTACGTTGGGATGGCGTCGCTGAGTTGTGGTATGAACTTCTTAATTCGGCTGATAATCACTCTTATTCCTTTCGTCGTAACCTGACTATCGATCATGCACCTATTAAAAACGACCTTGTAGAAGCGCACTTTCCCCATGCTACGATAAACGGATATTTGAATTGCTCAACGGTTCCACCCTTATGGAGTGGTGTGACGGTTGAAATTGCACCTCTTGGTAGTGAATACGCGATCGGTGATCGAATTGAAGTGGAGTGGGAAGGGTTCGATAGTTTGAACGGCAGCGGTGCTCCTATTGCCAATACTTATAAAAAAATCACAAAAACAATTCAGACGGACACTGAACTTCGAGAGAGTTTCGCGGTGGTGGTGTTGCCCTATGAAGTTCATATAAAGCCGATGATGATTAAATCGTCGGCCATAGTGAAATACAGTGTTTATCGGGGGGGGAGATTAAAGGGAAGAGCTCCAGCGGGGTTAGTGAGAATAGACAGAATCATACCCGGAACTGATCTTCCCTGTGGACCTTGATGAAAGGGCGAAGTGTATAAAGCAGTAAAAAACAGGTGCGCACTGAACGCATTGTATGGTGTGAGCGTTGCGCTATCGATTGTTGGTCTATGGAGACGGTAAATGAACGCTAAAGTCGAACGCGGCACACTTTCAAGAGCCCTGGTGCTTCAAAACAATCATCAGCGCATCGGCGGCATTCTTGCAGATCCACCTGCTGTTACAATTACTGCGCAAACGCTATTGCCCGACCTGCGCATACCGGTGGCTGACGCACGGTCACCTCTTGAATATTCCATTCCCCAGCCCTCAGAGCCTGAAGATCCGGATGACTTGATCGAATTCAGGATTCGTCGTAAAGACGAGCCCTCTTGGGAAGATATTGAACCCTTCCTTGATCTGGGACCGGTGGCGAATCGAGTATGGCCGCTGATACGAACAATCCCTGTGAGTTTCCTGGTAGAAACAGCCACTCCTGAAGATCCTACAGAATACGAAGTGCAATATGTTTATTGGTACGGTGCCACGAATGAAGGGACTTCCGAGCTGACAACGTTTGCCATCGATTTTACACCTCCTTATAAAGTGAAAACCCCGGCAGCGGACCGTTCTCCCGGGGCACCGTCGTTTCCTGCTGACATCGGGCCAGGGGTGCCTATCGATGAAACGGTTATCGACAGGCACCCGGCCGGGATACTCATTCGGGCCGCGTCTTACAGCGCTTGGTTAGACACCGATTACATCAGGGTTTACTGGGGGCTGGCTCCAGATATCGATCGAGACCTGCCTGCATTCGAAGGTCCATTGCCTTCGAATTTTTCGGTCACTATTCCGATCGATAAATTTTCAGGCTCCGAAGAGGGCGTAAATACGATGGTTTATACCGTGACCGATTTGGCGACGAATCGGAGCAAACGATCAAACCCGGCGAGACGGACAGTAAAATTCCTTGGTGATCCAACCACGATATTGCCGCCATTGGTGCCGCTGGCAAGTGGTGTTGGTGGAGATGACCGGATCGATCTCGCCGATTGCCGGGTGGGTGTACAAATTGAGATTACAGTACCGACATCCAACGCGCCGGGGGACACGATTATCGCCTTTTGGGGCACGGAGGAACTTAGCGAGGAAAGAGTAGGGATCAATACTGCGTTAGTATGGGACGTTGAGTTCGATGTCATTAAAAAAGTGTATGGCGTCACTGATGGAGATGTGGTGACGAACATCAGCTATAAAATGTTTAGAGGGGCTCGTAAAATTGCAGAGAGTGATATAAATATCAATGTCGATATTTCTTATCCAGGTCCGATCAATCCCGGTGAACCGGATCCTGTCAATATTTTACTTGATGCTCCGAGGCTGGAGTCGGCAAACGGAAACGTCGATCAAATTCTTGATGAAGATTATGGTGAAGATGCCACCATTTTCATTGATCTTTATGACGCGCCCGCCACGGAAGAAGGAATTTTAATTGATGTCTATTATGACAATGAACGAATAGACACCCTTGAGTTAACAAATGGGCAGGAAGGCACAACCCTTCAAACAACGTTGCCATGGGCAACAATACTCGGCCACTCAAACGGAACAAAAATTCTACATTGGGTGCTGTATACGCTAACGGGACCCAACTCGATGGGGTCTCCTCCCAAGGATATCGATGTTCAGGCCAATTTGATTGAAACACCGATGCCTTTGGTTTTGGGCCTTGCAGGTCCGCTGCGACGGATTGGCTGCCCGACATTGAACTTTGGCGGTGACGGAACGCTCCGGCGAAACCTGATGGTGAATGTACCGAAAAGTGCCTATACGGTTGACGGTGAAACTATTACGTTGAAGTGGGCGGCCTATACTGCTGACTCACCACCAGTTCTGATCCCAGGGACTGAAGTCACCGTCGATCATGTTATTTCGGGTGTATATCCTGATGACGGTGTTGACATAGAAATCGGTGATTATAATACCCACTTCAGACCGGCGAATCGCGCCGATGGCAAGTTGACTTACACTATTACACTTTCTGGTGGTGGTGTGACGCCTGATTCTTTGCCGGCCGTTCACCGCGTACTGTTGACTAATAGTGAAGGGCAATACTGCGAAGAAGCGAATCCATAAACCTGGGTAACAAAGACATACGCAGGGCCGCGAGTGGAAGCACATCACTCGCGGTTCGCGTTGCCATGCCGTAATTTTTACGGATAGAGAGAATTCTAACGGACTTAATCCTGGCAATAAAAGGATAAATCCTACAGATCGTTGAGCCGCCTCCATATAGCCTAGCGCCCCCCAATAAGTTGGTGACTCAGTACCAGCTTTCCAGTTTATCAAGGCAGGTGTCTACTATGCGCGACAAAGCATCATTCCTCCCTGAACAAGCAACGCAGTGGTCTTGGTTGATTACAACACTTCCTGTGGTTTTCATGTCGTTTGCTACAGCCGCTCCTGTCGTGGGCGGGAATGTGACGATCAATGGCGGTACGCCTGAAAGCTGGAACCTCAGCCAGAATGCAACATTGACGGTCAATGGCGCGCAAACGCTTGGCATTATTTCTGACAATTCAACACTCAATGTTAACTCGGGCAGCAATACCCAACAGATTTCGGTGCGCAATAATTCTGTCGTTAATCTGAGCGGCGCAACGGTATCCGGCGTCAGTGGTTTGGCCGCTGTTTTACTCAGCAACAGCACCGGCACAATCGACAACAGTACGATTACGGGTAATAGCGTGGGGTTGCAGGCGGTACGCAATGTCAGCACCCAAACCGGCTCCAACGTGGCCGTCACCGGTAGCACCATCAGCGGTGTTACGGGGGGCGTTCTGGCCAGTGCGTTCTCCAAACTCGGCCTTGTTAATTCAACCGTACAAGGAACCGCCATTACAAGTTACGGGCTTCGTTTACTGAGTGGGCAGGCTACAGCCACGGGCAGCAACATTATCGGGGGGCAAAACGGCGTGCTCATCAACCTCGACCCTAACGTCGTGCAACCTGCTGCGCTGCAACTCGAAAACACCCTTGTCCAGGGTAAAACCGGTTCGGCGATCCTGGTGAATTTCGCCAACGCTGGTGCGACAACTGCAACTATCACGGTGAGTAATTCGCAGCTGTTAGCGGGGAACGACACACTGCTCGATGTCAGAGGCGGCGCCAATACGTCCATGACGGTGAACGGCAGCACATTGAATGGCAATATCGTGACGGAACAGGGCAGCACGACTCAACTGACCTTGCAGAACAACTCGGTATTGACTGGGCGTCTGGAAAATGTCGCCAATACAACCATCAATGACAGCTCCCAGTGGGTGTTGGTGGGTGACAGTCAGGTCAACAACTTGACCCTCAACGGCGGTACGGTAGTGATGGGGCCTGCCGATTCTTTCTTTCAATTGAATGTCACCAACCTTTCGGGCAATGGCCGGTTTGTGATGGGTACAGATTTCAGCACCGGTCAGACCGATCTGCTGAATGTAACGGGGAACGCGACGGGCACGCATGAACTGTTGATTTCCAGCAGTGGGGTCGATCCGGCGGCAGGTGAACCCATTCGAGTTGTCCATACAGCAGGAGGGGATGCGCAGTTCTTCATCGACAAGGCCGTAGACCTTGGGGCGTTTTCCTACAGCCTGGCGAAAAATGGTGACGACTGGATTCTGGACCCGACCAACCGCACCGTCAGTCCTGGCGCCCGTTCGGTGCTTGCGTTGTTCAACACCGCGTTGCCCTCTTGGTATGGTGAACTGACCTCGTTACGGACTCGAATGGGTGAGTTGCGCTTCAATGGCGGTCAATCGGGAGGCTGGATTCGTGCCTATGGCAACAAGTACAACATTGCCGATGGCTCCGGGGTTGGCTACCAACAAACCCAACAAGGTTTCACCTTGGGCGCCGATGCGCCGCTGCCGGTGGGCGATGGTCAATGGTTAGTGGGTGTGATGGCAGGTCATAGCAAATCCGACCTGAATCTGGACGCTGGCACATCGGGAACTGTGAGCAGTTACTACCTCGGTACTTACACCACTTGGCTGGACGCAAAAAGCGGTTACTACTTCGATGGCGTCCTGAAGGCCAACAGGTTTCGAAACGACGCGAAAGTCGGCTTGAGCGATGGGGCCCGGGCACAGGGCAATTATGACAATACAGGCTTTGGCGGTTCCGTCGAGTTCGGCCGACATATTGAATTCGCCAACGGTAATTTCCTTGAGCCATTTACTCAATGGTCGGCCGTAGTCATTGAAGGAAAGGATTATTCTCTGGACAACGATTTGCAAGCTGAAGGGGATCCCACCCGTTCCTTGCTGGGCAAAGTGGGGCTGACTGCGGGTAAAAATATTGCAATGGAACAAGGAAGTGTGGTGCAACCTTATCTTCGTGCTGCGTGGGCCCACGAATTCGCAAAAAATAATGAAGTCCAAGTGAACAATAATGTCTTTAACAATGATCTTTCTGGCAATCGACTTGAGTTGGGGGCCGGTGTGGCGGTCGCCATGACCAAGCAGTTAAATATGCATGCGGATTTCGATTACAGCACCGGACGAAACTTTGAGCAGCCTTTCGGGATCAACATCGGATTCCGTTATGCGTGGTAAATAAAGCCAGATAGACGATTAATAAAAATCAAACTGTATGGACTGTGTAAAAACCTGGCTGTCTGTTTGACAATTAAAAAATGCTCCGTATTGAAAAATGCGGAGCATTTTTCGTTATGACTTACGTCTATGATAATCACGCAGCCTGGCCCGTCTGTTTCCGGTCTGGATAAAAAAACCGGCTATTTTCAGTAAAAAACAACCGCCCCGAACACGTCGGAGCGTTTGTTGGGACATCGTCGGTTTGTTTGCACCCGGTATGATGGATTTCCTTTATCAAGCCGCTACTAACGCTGCACGGCGACGGTTGGATCGAACTGTATTTCGGCTGGCCGAGAACGTGATCAAAATATTTAGCGTTCTCGGTTGGTCATCGTCGTTATTTTCAACAAGCACACTTACTTCTCCGGAAAAAACTCCGTTTTCATACTCCAATTGCGCGGTACCGGCGTTTTGGGTGTAAATGACCGGATTGTCCGGATTAGTGTTGTCTAAATAGGTAATGCGTGCCTCAGACGCACCTCGCGTCAGATTGTAACGCCCGGCTGCAAGGCCCTTGGAAAATGATAATTTAATTTCTTTTGTCGAATAATCCGGCGAAGGGGCTCGCTGCCTGGCAAACATAACGTGAGCTTCGCCATGTGGTAATGGGAAGGTTCCTTCCGATAACTCCACCAAACCTGCGTTAAATGGTACACCCGAACCAATTGTTCCGATGCAGGAGCCGGCAGCCACGGATTGTTTAATACTATTTTTCAAGATACTCATCAATGCGATCTCCACTGTCATGGCAAGAGGGTATCCCGTTATCTGAGGAAGACTGTCGGGATACTCTATGAAACCTCTATCGAAGTGGCTTTGTAAACTGTCAACTCTGACAGTTTACAAAGTGGGCTTTGATGTGGTTGATATTGATTTTTCGTGTTTTTGTATATCGCCACTGCATTTTAAATATTAACGCTATAAGGCAGTAAATTGAATTAGACGACCCATGCGCTCAAGCATGTTGAACCAAATAACAACAAACCCATGATTCGATAGAAGCTGCGTGTCGTTTTTGTAGAATGAGCTAGTTGCGCCATTCCCGAGCCCAGGAGCGCCCAAGTGCTCAGGCAAGGCAGGGCCACCAAAAAAAACACCAGACTCAAACATATGACGTGATTAAAACGGTCAGGACCGCTGCCGGCAAATACGCTGACGACCGCCATGGCCATTGTCCAGGCTTTCGCATTAATCCATTGCAGGCCCACTGCGGACCAAAAACTTGTTCGCGGGTGGTTGCTGTGGACGCTAGTATCGAATGTTTCGGACGGTGAGTGAAAAATCTGCCAGGCCAGATAACTGAGCCATGCAACGCCAATCCACTGCATAGCCATTTGCAAAAGTGGAACCCGGCTCAAGGACTCGCCAAACCCACACCCCATCAGTAGAACGATGAGCGCTGCGCTAGAGCATGCACCAAAGATGATTGGCAACGACGCCTTGAATCCATAACGGACACTATTGCTCAGCACTAAAATGTTGGTCGGTCCCGGTGTAATAGACGCGACAAACGCAAACAGTAAAAACGGCACCAGG
The DNA here is from genome assembly GCF_003148705.1 of Pseudomonas sp. OV226. Lineage (NCBI taxonomy): Bacteria > Pseudomonadati > Pseudomonadota > Gammaproteobacteria > Pseudomonadales > Pseudomonadaceae > Pseudomonas > Pseudomonas sp. OV226. The sequence goes on from NZ_QGGS01000001.1 coordinate 381,463, forward strand.
GTGGGGAAGGTGGAAAACATGACTTTGAACTCCCGTGAATGATCGATGCGTCGATCTTCACAAGCATTAGGTCACGCGTCTGGAAGATTTGAGCAGCGCTTGCGGTACATTGCGGGCGTCAATCCATACGCCCGAACAAACCAGCGGCCCAGATGACTCTGGTCGGCAAATCCCAATGCCATTGCCACCGCCACCGGTTGCAAGCCGCTAGCAAGCATCCGCCGGGCCTTTGACAGGCGCAATTGCACCAGATAGGCGTGGGGTGCCAAGCCATAAGCAGCCTTGAACGCGCGAGTCAGACGAAAACGATCAACGCCAGTGCTGGCGGCCAGTTGATCGAGACCAATGTCATCTTGGGCATTGGCGTGCAAGTACTCCCGGGCTTTTTGCGCGACCAGCGGCAGGCGTGGATCCTCGCCATAGCGGGTGCGCCAGTGCAGGTGGCTGGTCAGGCGTTCGAGCAAACCGTCGAGGGCAGTCTGGCGCACGATCTTCAGTTCGCCGCCATGCAGGGTCTGGAAGGCCAGGCTAGTGGCGCGGGCCAGTCGCGGATCACTGGCCAGGGTATTGGCGAAACTCAATTGACTGTTGTCGGGGGCATTTTCGAAGACCGCACTGAGTTCGCGCTCAAGCCACTGCGGGTCGAGGTAGAGCATGCGATAGGTGAAACCTTCCTCGGTCGGTGCTTCACCGTCGTGGATATCACCCGGTTCAAGCAAAAACACCTTGCCCGGCGTGCTCTGATGCTTCGCCCGCCGGCAGTTGAATTGCTGAACCCCTTGCTCGGTGACACCCACCAGATAGCTGTCATGCCAATGCGGATCGTAGGCATGGCCCTCGAAATGCGCACGCAAGGTCTCGATGCCGGTGTCGGCATCCTGGGCCAGGTCGATCCAGTTGTGAGAATTCATGCGGCACCTGTGGGGCGGATTGCCGACGTATTTAACGCCCGCACCAAGGAGGCTGACTAGAACGTTTGTGCGCGGATCAGTTGAACAGTCCCGCGGCAATGTTGATCGAGAACCCGAGAATCGCCGTGTTGAACAGAAAACCGATCAGCGACTGCGCCAACACGATCTTGCGCAGCTCTCGCGTGGCCACGCCGACATCGGAGGTCTGCACCGCCGCGCTGATGGTGAACGAGAAATACAGGAAGTCCCAGTAATTGGGGTTTTCCAGGCCTTCAGCGAAGCGCAGCGCCAGGCCTTTGCCGCTCCAGGTGTAGAACAGGCGGGCGTAATGCAGGCAGAAAATCACCCCGATCAGCAGCCATGAACCGATCACGGTCATTGCGGTGAAAGCATAATGCAGCAGCTTGTGAGTGGTTTCCTTGTTGCCGGACAGTTCGAAAGTAATGGCAGCCAGGCTGGCAATGGCGGCGATGCACACCACGAACAGCACCAACCCGGCGTTCTCGTCTTCGATCTCGGCAATGCGCTTGACGTCTGGCGACTGGGTGCGGGCGGCGAGCCAAACCATCAGGATCAGGTAGGTCCAGACCGCGACATTCCAGCCAATGAGGATTTTGCTGATGATCGAATCGGCCGGCACCAGAATGCCAACAGCGATGCCGAGCGTAGTAGCGGCGGACAGGCGAGGGTGGGTGTGGGTGAGGAAGGGCATGGAGGCTCGATGCTTCAGGGCTTTTCAGCACCATAGCCCAGGTCAATGCGCTTTTACAGGCACCCGGTCTTTTGGGGGGATCAAAAGGGCTGGCACGAGTCAGGTGGGTATTCAGTTGGTGATCGAGAACCGGCCGTTTTCAATCGTGATGGTCGAGCCATCATTGACGATGCACGTCGCCCTGGCAATTGGACTGTCTTTTCATGACTGACTCCCGATTCGATAAGACGGGGGTGTCTTCGTGCGAGACAGGAGCCAGATTAAAGATTGGTTTTGTTCGATACTGTCAAATATGGCAGATATTAAATCGTTTTTTTAATGTCGTAATATCCATTACAGGCGTGTCATGTACGTCCTTTCACTAACTTCATCACCACCACAAAAAACACCGGCACGAACACCACCGCCAGCGTCGCCGTGATCATCCCGCCAATCACCCCGGTACCGATCGCTTGCTGGCTTGCCGAGCTGGCTCCCGTGGCAATCGCCAGCGGCACCACACCGAGAATAAACGCCAGCGACGTCATGACGATCGGCCGCAGACGCAACCGCGCCGCTTGCAACGTGGCGTCGACCAGGTCATGGCCTTCGTCGTACAGGCTCTTGGCGAACTCGATGATCAGAATCGCGTTTTTCGCCGACAGGCCGATGATGGTAATCAACCCCACCTTGAAGAACACATCGTTGGGCATGCCGCGAAAGGTCACCGCCAATACCGCGCCGAGCACGCCCAGCGGCACCACCAACAATACCGACGTCGGAATTGACCAGCTCTCGTATAGCGCCGCCAGGCACAGGAACACGATCAGCAGCGACAGCCCAAGCAGAATGGGCGCCTGGCTGCCGGACAAACGTTCCTGCAATGACAACCCTGTCCATTCCTGACCCAATCCCGCCGGCCCTTGTGCCACCAGCCGCTCGATTTCAGCCATGGCTTCGCCGGTACTGTGGCCCGGCGCCGGTTCGCCGGAAATGGCCACCGCCGGGTAACCGTTGTAGCGAGTCAGTTGCGCCGGGCCCTGGGTCCATTTGGCCTGGACGAAGGCCGACAGCGGCACCATTTTTCCGGCGTCGTTGCGCACGTGCATTTTCAGCAGATCAGCCACTTGGCTGCGCTGATCGCCTTCAGCCTGAACCACCACCCGTTGCATTCGGCCCTGGTTGGGGAAGTCATTGATGTAGGCCGAGCCGACGGCGGTGGACAGCAGGTTGCCGATGTCAGCAAAGGACACGCCCAGTGCGTTGGCCTGTTTGCGGTCGACTTCCAGTTGCACCTGCGGCGCTTCAGCCAGAGCGCTTTCACGCACGTTCATCAGGATCGGACTTTTCTCGGCGGCGGCGAGCAATTCACTGCGCGCCTGCATCAGTGTGGTGTGGCCGAGACCGCCACGGTCCTGCAAGCGGAACTCGAAACCGCTGGAGGTGCCCAGGCCGTCAACCGGTGGTGGCAGCACCGAAAAAGCCACGGCGTCCTTGATCTGGCTCAACGCGATATTGGCCCGGTCGGCAATCGAAGTCGCCGAGTCGTCACTGCTGCGTTCAGACCAATCCTTGAGCGTGGAAAACGCCAGCGCCGCGTTCTGCCCGCTACCAGAAAAACTGAAGCCGAGAATGATCGTGCTGTCGCCAATGCCCGGTTCCGTGGCGTTATGCGCTTCAATCTGCTCAACAACCTGCACCGTCCGGTTCTTGCTCGCGCCCGGCGGCAATTGAATGTCGGTGATGGTGTACCCCTGGTCTTCAACCGGCAGGAACGAGGAGGGCAAACGACTGAAACAAACGCCCAGACCGATCAGCAACACGCCATAGATCAGCAGGTATCGACCGGTGCGTTTCAACGCATAGGCGACCCAGCCTTGATAACGTTCGGTCAACCGTTCGAAGCCACGATTGAACCCACCGAAGAAGCCGGTCTTTTCGTGATGCTCACCCTTGGCAATCGGCTTGAGCAACGTCGCACACAGCGCCGGGGTCAACGTCAGCGCAAGGAACGCGGAGAACAAAATCGACGTGGCCATCGACAACGAGAACTGCTGGTAAATCACCCCGACCGAGCCTTGCATGAACGCCATCGGAATAAACACCGCCACCAGCACCAGCGTAATGCCGATAATTGCGCCGGTGATCTGTGTCATTGCCTTGCGCGTCGCTTCCTTGGGTGACAGGCCCTCGGTGGCCATGATCCGCTCGACGTTTTCCACCACCACAATGGCATCGTCCACCAGAATGCCGATGGCCAGCACCATGCCGAACATAGTCAGCACGTTGATCGAGAAACCCAGCGCCAGCATGGTCGCAAACGTGCCCATCAACGCGACCGGCACCACCAGGGTCGGGATCAGTGTGTAGCGGATGTTTTGCAGGAACAGGAACATCACCGCAAACACCAGCAACATCGCTTCGCCGAGGGTGTAGACCACTTTGGTGATCGAGACTTTGACGAAAGGCGAAGTGTCGTACGGGATCTTGTATTCCACCCCGGCCGGGAAATAGCGCGACAGTTCATCCATCTTCGCCCGCACCAGCGTTGCCGTGCTCAGGGCATTGGCCCCCGGTGCCAATTGCACGCTGACGGCGGTCGACGGTTTGCCGTTCAGGCGGGTGGAGAAGTTGTAGTCCTGGCTGCCGATCTCGACCCGTGCCACATCGCCGATGCGCACGGTGGAGCCGTCGGGATTGGCCTTGAGGACGATGTCGGCGAACTCTTGCGGTGTCGACAATTGGCCTTTGACCAGAATGGTCGCGGTGATTTCCTGGGTGGCGCGGGTCGGCAAGTCGCCGATACTGCCGGCCGATACCTGAGCGTTCTGCGCCACGATGGCAGCGTTGACATCGGCTGGAGTCAAGTTGAAGCCGATCAGTTTCTGCGGATCGATCCAGATGCGCATCGCCCGTTCGGCACCATACAACTGAGCCTTGCCGACACCGTCCAGACGCTTGATCTCGTTCATCACGTTACGCGCCAGGTAATCGCTGAGCGCCACGTCGTCGAGCTTGCCGTCGCTGGAAGTAAGGGTGATCAGCAACAGGAAACCGGCGGAGACTTTCTCCACCTGCAAACCTTGCTGGTTTACCGCTTGCGGCAGACGTGATTCCACGACTTTCAGGCGGTTTTGCACATCGACCTGAGCCATTTCCGGATCGGTGCCCGGTTGAAAGGTCGCCTTGATCGTGGCGCTGCCGAGACTGCTCTGGGATTCGAAATACAGCAGGTGATCAGCGCCGTTGAGCTCCTCCTCGATCAGGCTGACCACGCTTTCGTCCACGGTTTGCGCCGAGGCACCCGGGTACGTGGCATAGATTTCGATTTGCGGTGGCGCGACGTCGGGGTACTGCGCCACCGGCAACTGCGGAATGGCCAGCGCACCGGCCAACAGGATGAACAGGGCAACCACCCAGGCGAACACCGGGCGATCGATAAAGAACTGCGGCATAAAAAAGCGTCCTGCTTACTGACCAGAAACCTGGGCAAGTGGAAGAGGGGTGTTGTCGATCTGGACTTGCTCGCCGGGGCGCGCGTGTTGCAGGCCTTCGATGACGATGCGGTCGCCGGGCTTGAGACCTCCGGTGACGATCCAGCGATCGTTCTGCACCGCGCCCAGTTCAACCGGTTGCAGACCCACGCGTTGCTCGGCGTCGAGTAGCCACACTTGAGCAATACCGGCGCTGTCACGCTGGATCGCCCGTTGCGGCACGCTGATGCCTTGTTGGTTCACCGCCTGCTCCAGGCGCACACGCACAAAACTGCCCGGCAGCAAATCGAGGTCCGGGTTGGGAAACTCGCTGCGCAAGATGATCTGGCCCGTGCCCGGGTCCACGGTAATGTCGGTGAACAACAGCTTGCCCGGCAGCGGATAGAGACTGCCGTCGTCCTGGATCAATGTCGCTCTGGCCTGGCCCTGTCCGACTTGCTGCAACTGGCCGGAGCGGAAGGCCCGGCGCAGGTCGTTGAGTTCGCGGGTCGACTGGGTCAGGTCGGCATGAATAGGGTTTAGCTGCTGAATCAGCGCCATTGGCGTGGTTTCGTTCTGGCCGACCAGGGCGCCCTCGGTCACCAGTGCGCGGCCGACCCGCCCGGAAATCGGCGCGGTGACGGTGGCGTAGCCGAGGTTCAGTTTCGCCCGTTCCACGGCGGCTTTGTTGGCGGCCACGTCGGCCGCGGTTTGCCGGACGCTGGCGCGGGCGTTGTCGTAGTCCTGGCCGCTGATGGCGTTGCCTTCGATCAATTGTGCATACCGCTGCTCTTGCAGCCGGGCCTGGAAGGCGTTGGCCTCGGCCTTGCGCAATGCCGCTTCGGCGCTGTCCAGGTCGGCCTTGAACGGTGCGGGATCAATGCGAAACAACACGTCGCCTTTTTTCACATCGCTGCCTTCATTGAAGGTGCGTTGCAACACGACGCCGGCGACTCGGGCACGGACTTCGGCAATCCGTGGCGCGGCAATCCGCCCGCTCAATTCGCTGGTGATCGACAACGGCCGGGCTTCGATGGTTTCGATCCGCACGGTGGCCAGCGGCGCCTGTTCTTCGGCGTTGGAGGACTTGTCGCAGGCGCTCAGCGTCAGCGCCAGCGCAAACACGCCGAGCGTGGCAAACAGATTCTTTGACATGGAAATACCCCAATAATGACCACCCGCATCCTACGGGGCGCCGACGAGGGTAGCGGTGAAGCTTTGTTGGTGCTGTGTGAAATTGTGTAAGGGTTTTGCTCGGGCGGGCGTGAGGGCGTATATCCTTGGCGACTTGATATTTTTTGCGACTGTTACGCCGTCATCGCGGGCTTGCCCGCGATGAGGCCTTAACAGTAGCCACTGCACTTTCTGGAAACACCCATGCCCAACATCCTCCTGGTCGAAGACGACACCGCCCTCTCCGAACTGATTGCCAGCTACCTGGAACGCAACGGCTACTCGGTCAGTGTGATCAGTCGTGGCGACCACGTACGTGAGCGCGCGCGGGTCAATCCGCCGGACCTGGTGATCCTCGACTTGATGTTGCCGGGCCTCGATGGCCTGCAAGTCTGCCGCTTGCTGCGGGCGGATTCGGCCACGCTGCCGATCCTCATGCTCACCGCCCGCGACGACAGTCACGATCAGGTGCTGGGCCTGGAAATGGGCGCCGACGACTACGTCACCAAGCCCTGCGAGCCCCGGGTTTTGCTGGCCCGGGTGCGTACATTGCTGCGCCGCAGCAGCCTTGCCGATCCACAAACCGCCAACGACCGCATCCTCATGGGCAACCTGTGCATTGACCTGTCCGAGCGCACCGTGACCTGGCGCGAGCAATTGGTTGAACTGTCCAGCGGCGAGTACAACCTGCTGGTGGTGCTGGCCCGGCATGCTGGCGAAGTGCTGAGCCGCGACCAGATCCTGCAGCGTTTGCGCGGTATCGAATTCAACGGCACAGACCGTTCGGTGGACGTGGCGATTTCCAAGTTGCGGCGCAAATTCGACGACCACGCCGGCGAGGCGCGCAAGATCAAGACTGTCTGGGGCAAGGGTTATCTGTTCAGCCGTTCCGAGTGGGAATGCTGAAACGATGTTCAGAATTCTGTTTCGCCTGTACCTGGTAACCATCGTCTCCTTCAGCGCGGCGATCTATCTGGTGCCAGATATCGTGGTCAAGGTCTTCCATGAACGCTTTATCACCTACAACCTCGACTATTCGCGAGGTTTGCAGACCCTCATCGTCAAACAGTTCCATGCGGTGCCCGACGCGCAGTGGCCGGCCTTGGCGGTCGAGATGGACAAGGAGTTTGCCCCGCTGCACATCGTTCTGACACGCAATGATGATCCCGAATTTACCCTGTTTGAGCGCGAACGCCTGCAGCGCGGCGAGAACGTGGTGCGCATCGGCGACTGGGGCTGGCGCACGCTCGCCGTGGCCCCCCTGAACGAGCAGACAGTGGTGCAAATGATCGTGCCGCCGGACCCGATGGACGTCAGCTTGCTGTACTGGAGCATCAACGTTCTGATCGGGGCAACCATGCTGGCGTGCCTGTTGCTATGGTTGCGTCCGCACTGGCGCGATCTGGAACGCCTCAAAGGCACCGCCGAACGTTTCGGCAAAGGCCACCTGAGCGAACGCACACTGATTTCCCGACACTCCAACATCGGCAGCCTGGCCAATGTCTTCGACACCATGGCCGGCGACATCGAAAGCCTGCTCAACCAGCAGCGCGACTTGCTCAACGCGGTCTCCCACGAACTGCGCACGCCGCTGACCCGCCTGGATTTTGGCCTGGCGCTGGCGCTGTCCGACGACTTGCCCGCCGCCAGCCGCGAGCGCTTGCAAGGCCTGGTGGCACACATCCGCGAACTCGATGAATTGGTGTTGGAGTTACTTTCCTACAGCCGCCTGCAAAACCCGGCTCGCCTGCCAGAGCGGGTTGAAGTGTCGCTGGACGAGTTTATCGACAGCATCCTGGGGAGCGTCGATGAAGAACTGGAGTCGCCGCACATCGTGATAGACGTCCTGCTTCAAGGCCAGCTCGAACGCTTCACGCTCGACCCGCGCCTGACCGCTCGCGCAATTCAGAACCTGCTGCGCAATGCCATGCGCTATTGCGAAAAACGCATTCAAATTGGCGTTCAGGTCTGTACCAAGGGCTGTGAAATCTGGGTCGATGACGACGGCATCGGCATTCCTGATGACGAGCGCGAGCGGGTCTTTGAGCCGTTTTATCGACTGGACCGAAGTCGGGACCGGGCGACGGGCGGGTTCGGCCTGGGGCTGGCGATCAGCCGTCGGGCACTGGAAGCGCAGGGCGGCACACTGACCGTCGAACTGTCGCCGCTGGGTGGCGCGCGCTTTCGTTTGTGGTTGCCGACCCAATCCTGAATTTAGCAGCTGTCGAGCCCGCAAAGTTGCGTCTGCCGTAGCAGCTGTCGAGCCTGCGAGGCTGCGTCCGGCCGCGTAGCGGTCGTAAAACCTGCACAAGCATTCTTTATGAAGCACCGCACCGTCTGATTTACGACTGCTTCGCAGTCGGACGCAGCCTCGCAGGCTCGACAGCTGCTACGGCGAATGCAGCCTCGCGGGCTCGGCAGCGGCTACAAAACTATGCGCCAAGCCGGGTTCGCAACACGGTGGCCATGCCCTCCAGCTCGGCTGCCGGGTTGTGTCCGATCAGCATCCAGGCATGCTCCATGTCCGCCCAATAAACCACGTTCATGTCGTGCCGGCGCTCATGGGCGAGGTGGCGACTGCCGCTGTTGGAGCGGGTGGCGCACAAGGCAATCGGGCCGTGCACCGGATCCAGGTACGTAATCTGCGCAATGGGCACGCCGTCATATTCGAGGATTTGCGCGCGCTTGAACTCGGACCTTGGCAGGACCAGTTGGGCCGGCGTCAGGTTCAGGCCCAGGCGCGTGTCGATGATGCGCAGTTGCGCACTTTGGCTGGCTTCATCGCTGGGCAGGTGCTCCAGCGTTTGCGGCACGTAAAGCGACATGTAGTCCGCCACCAGGCCGCGCCAATTGGTTTTTTCCTGACTCAATTGCCAGCCCAGGAACAAACGGTCCGCCACCACGCTGCTGAGCACCAACCCGGCAGCTGCCGCGAGAAACCAGCGACGATTCATCGACGGGCGTTCAGGGGAAGGCAAGGTGTCGAGCATCGACTGTAAGCGATCCAGGGGCGCCTGTTGGCCCAGTTCGGCATAGGCTTCCTTGAACGGCAGGCAGCTGCGGGCCAGCCATTGCAGGCGCAGGTTGAGCGTCGAATCCTCGGCGATGGCCGCGTCAATGCGACTGCGTTGCTCGATATCGAGTTGATCGTCGAGGTACGCCACCAGTTGCTCATCCGACGGTATGCCACGCTCGTTCATCGACGTTCTCCCGTGGAAGGGTTCGGTACCGCGTGCAGCGGCGGATACTCGGCCAGTTTCACCCGTGCCGCGGCCAGCCGGCTCATGACCGTGCCGATGGGCACTTGCAGCACCTCGGCGACTTCGCGATACGCCAAACCTTCGACATACGCCAGGTACACCGTTTCGCGTTGTGCTTCTGGCAACGCGTCGACACGCCGGATCACTTGAGCGGCGAGCACATGGGTTTGCGCCGCGTGTTCGCCGTCAAACGACAAGTGACTGTCGGCATCCACCAATCCCTGGCCCTGACGCACGCGCCGGTTGCGCACTTCGTTGAGCCAGATCGAGTGAAGAATGCTCAACAACCAGCGGTCCATACGCGTACCCGGGATAAACTGCCCGGCACGCTCAAGCGCCCGCACGCAAGTCGCCTGCACCAGGTCTTCGGCCACATGCCGTTGCCGGGACAGCAACAAGCCATAGCGCCACAAACGCGCCAAGTGCTGGCCCAGTTCGGCCCTGATTGCTTGATCGTTGGCGATGACGAACTCCGTCTATCTCGGTTGTCAGGTTTTCGATGAGTCGTTGATGGCTTCGGCCAGGTCCTGATACTCCTCACAGGTGTTGCCGCAAATCGATTTGATGTGCTGCAACTGTTCCTGGGCCAGGTCCAGTCGACCCTTGATCACGTACGCTTCGCCGAGGTACTCGCGCACTTTCGCATACTGCGGGTCAAGTTTGACCGATTGCAGGTAGTAACCGATGCCTTCGTCGGTGCGCCCCAGTTTACGCGTGGCGTAGCCCCGATAGTTCAAGGCGATGGCGGTGTTCGGCTCTTTCAGGGTGTCGAGCAGGGCCAAGGCTTCCTCGTAGCGTCCGTCCTTGGCCAGACGATAAGCGTAGCTGGTTCGGTCGGCGTCCGGCACGAGGTTGCTGGTTTGCTTGAGGCATTTTTGCGATCTGGAGTCGAACACCTGGCCTTTCGGGCAGTTGGGCCTGGCGGGTGCGTCTTCTTCGCCATGGGCCTGGGCGAGCGAACTGGTCAATGCTGCCGTCAGGCAACCGGCAAGCAGCAGCGGGGCGGTGAAAACAGCAAAACGCACGTTCATGGGCAAGGCTCCAGGGTTTGAATCACGATAATGTGGGGTGATGAATTGAAAACACCGCAGCGTGAACAATTATTCATTTCTTTCTGGAGAACATTGCAACGAAAGCTCAAACCTTGGCGCTATGCTCGACAGCATTCGTTGTCCACCGGGAGAACTGCCATGACAGACCACGTTCATCACGCGACGGCGGGCTATAAAACCAGCGCCGAAACCTATGTGCGCGGCCGCCCGGACTACCCGCCAGCGGTCGCTGACTGGCTGGCGGGTACGTTGGGCTTGAGCGCCGACAAAAGCGTGGTGGACCTGGGCGCCGGCACCGGCAAGTTCACCGGCCGGTTGCTGGCGACCGGAGCGCAGGTGATTGCCGTGGAACCGGTGGCGCAGATGCTGGAGAAGCTGTCCCAGGCCTATCCCGAAGTGCTGGCGGTCAACGGCACCGCTACGGATTTGCCGCTACCGGATGCGTGTGTGGACGTGGTGGTCTGCGCCCAGGCCTTTCACTGGTTCGCCAACGCCCGGGCGCTGACCGAAATAGCCCGGGTCCTGAAGTCGGGCGGCAAGCTGGGGCTGGTGTGGAACCTGCGCGATACCAAGGTCAGTTGGGTGCCGAAACTGGATGCGATCGTCAACGCGCTGGAAGGCGATACGCCGCGTTATTACACCGGCGCCTGGCGCCGGGCGTTTCCACATCCCGCGTTCGGGCCATTGCAGGTGCAGCACTTCAACCATGGACACACGGGGTCGCCTGAGGATGTGATCTTCAATCGGGTGCGCTCCACCAGTTTTATTGCGGCGTTGCCGCAGGCCCAGCGGGCGAAAGTGGATGAGCAGATTCGTGCGTTGATTGCTTCAGAGCCGCAATTGCGTGGACGAGAGGTGGTGACGGTTCCGTATGAGACGGCGGCGTTTGTGGTGGTGAAGGCCAGTTAAGCGGGCGGTGCGACGATTCGGCTTGCCCGCGATGAAGCCCACCCAGTCACTGGCGATCCAGAAGCCAGTCCCGCTTTTGGCCGAACCACTGCCTTACTGTCCACCCTGATGCCTTGTTATAGTCCGGGCCTCTTTTTTTTGCCCGGTAAAGGATCCCTGCCATGACTCAGTACACCGCGTTCACCGTCGAACTCGCCGACAACATCGCCCATGTGCAGATCAACCGCCCGGAAAAAATCAATTCGATGAACGCCGCGTTCTGGAGCGAAATCATCGAGATTTTCCAGTGGATCGACGACACCGATGAAGCGCGCGTCGTGGTCCTTAGCGGCGCCGGCAAGCATTTTTCCTCCGGTATCGACCTGATGATGCTGGCCGGCGTGGCCAATGAACTGGGCAAGGACGTCGGCCGCAACGCGCGCCTGCTGCGCCGCAAGATTCTCGCCCTGCAAGCCTCTTTCAATGCCGTCGATAATTGCCGCAAGCCGGTACTGGCGGCTATCCAGGGTTATTGCCTGGGCGGCGCAATTGATCTGATTGCCGCGTGTGACATGCGTTACGCCGCCGAAGACGCACAATTCTCGATCAAGGAAATCGACATCGGCATGGCCGCCGACGTTGGCACCTTGCAACGCTTGCCGCGCATCATCGGTGACGGCATGCTGCGTGAACTGGCTTACACTGGTCGCACTTTTGGCGCCGACGAAGCGCGTAACATAGGCCTGGTCAATCGCGTCTACAGCGACAACGCCAGCCTGTTGGATGGCGTGATGGGCATTGCCCGCGAGATCGCCGCAAAGTCGCCGATTGCCGTCACCGGCACCAAGGAAATGATCAGCTACATGCGCGACCATCGTATTGACGACGGCCTCGAATATGTCGCCACCTGGAACGCCGCCATGCTGCAATCCACCGACTTGCGCGTGGCGATGGCCGCCCATATGAGCAAACAGAAACCCGAATTTCTGGATTGATTAAAAATGACTTCACGCTGGACCACCGCAGTACTGGACACCGATCTACCCGGCGGCTGGGCTGTGGCCCGTAGCCCCGAAGGTTTTCTGTTCGATGACAATGGCGCGCTGTTCCCGCGTGAGTGGCTCAAGCGTCAGGACTTGTCGATTCTCGCCGAGCACGGCATTGGCCATCTCGACGGCGAGCCGGTCTATCTGCTGGAATTGCGCAGTCACAGCGACGTGCCGGGTTGCAACTGGAAAGGCCTGCGGGCGTTCATGCTGGAAGGCGATCACACGGTGTACAAGGTGCTCGGCTATGCCGCGCAAATTGGCACCTGGTATCGCGAGCATCGCTTCTGCGGCAACTGTGGGCAGGCGGCAACGCAGGTTCCGCGTGAGCGGGCGATGTATTGCGAGCCCTGTGATTTGCGCTATTACCCACGGATCTCGCCGAGCATGATCGTGCTGGTCACCCGTGGCGATGAAGTCTTGCTGGCCCGTTCGCCACGCTTTGTCAGCGGGGTCTACAGCACGTTGGCGGGGTTTGCCGAGCCGGGGGAGTCGGCAGAAGACTGCCTGATTCGCGAGGTGCGCGAAGAAGTGCGCATCGAGGTCAAGAACATCCAGTACCTGGGCAGCCAGTGCTGGCCGTTCCCGCACTCGATGATGCTCGGCTTCCATGCCGAGTACGCCGGTGGCGAGATTGTCTGTCAGGAGGACGAAATCGAAGACGCCCAGTGGTTCAATGTCCACGCGCTGCCGCCGTTGCCGGCGTCGCGCTCGATTGCCCGTTACCTGATCGATGTCTATGTGGCGCGGCGCTTAGGCCTCGCTGAACCAGTGCTGCCAGGCTAACCGCACGGTCAAGCCCAGTACCACGGTGATGAACACCGGCCGAATGAATTTCGCGCCGCCGCTGATGGCGGTGCGAGCACCAAAGAATGCGCCGACCATCACCGACAGGCCCATGCTCAGGCCGATGATCCAGTCCACCTGCCCGGAAAACACAAACACCGACAGCGCCGCAATGTTGCTGACGAAGTTCATGCTGCGCGCCACGCCGCTGGCCTTTACCAGGTCGATGGGGTACATCAGCAGACTGCTGACGGTCCAGAATGCACCTGTGCCTGGACCCGCCACGCCGTCGTAGAAACCGAGGCTGAAGCCTTGGGTCGATTGCCACTTTTTCTTGATCGGTGCATCGCTGTCCAACGGTGCTTTCGGTGTGCCGCCAAACAACAGGTACAGGCCGCAAGCGAACACGATCACCGGCAGCATTTTGTTCAGCCATTCGGCGGGCAAGTAATGCGCGACGATGGCGCCGGTCAATGCGCCGACCAGGGTGCCGACGATGGCATGCACCCACTGCCGGGGATGGAACAGCTTGCGCCGGTAGAAGGTGAAACTGGCGGTGGCCGAGCCGAACGTCGAACTCAACTTGTTGGTGCCCAGCACCAGGTGCGGTGGCAGGCCGGCGGTCAGCAGTGCCGGCGTGGTCAGCAGGCCGCCACCGCCGGCAATCGCGTCGATGAAGCCGGCAATGAAGGCAACGACGGCCAGAATGGCCAGGGTAGTGAGGTCAACGCTGAGTTCGAAAGGCATGGAGTCGGCTTATTCGGCGGGGTGCAGGAAAGGGCTGCGGGGAAGGGCCGGTATCTTACCCATATCCGGACTTAGCGGCGAGCCGTCAGGCCGCTTCGTTAGCAGGCGCTACAGCCACTAAAACTGTTGCTCAGCCAACAGCCCGCCGACAAACAGGATGTGGACTAACAGTAAAATCCCCCCGAATATCCCGACAAACCCGCGATTTCAGCCCTGGCACGCTTGCTGCTCTGTCCATGGGACATCCCTGAATCCCGAGGACACGCCAATGAGTCAGCAAGCCGTCAAATTTGCCTACTGGGTACCGAACGTCAGCGGCGGGCTGGTGGTCAGTAAAATCGAACAACGCACCCACTGGGGCATCGACTACAACCGCAAACTCGCGCAATTGGCCGAGTCAGCCGGGTTCGAATACGCGCTCACCCAGATTCGCTTTACTGCCGGTTACGGCGCCGAATACCAGCATGAGTCGGTCGCCTTCAGCCATGCGCTGCTCGCGGCCACCACCACATTGAAAGTGATCGCTGCAATCCTGCCAGGTCCCTGGCAACCGGCGCTGGCGGCCAAGCAGTTGGCCACAATCGATCAACTGACCCATGGGCGAGTCGCGGTGAACATCGTCAGCGGTTGGTTCAAAGGTGAGTTTCAAGCGATAGGCGAACACTGGCTGGAGCACGATGAGCGTTATCGCCGTTCCGAAGAGTTCATCCGCTCGCTCAAGGGCATCTGGAGCCAGGACAATTTCACCTTTCGCGGGGATTTCTACCGTTTCGACAACTACAGCCTCAAACCCAAGCCCTTGGGCCAACCGGAAATCTTCCAGGGCGGCAGTTCTCGCGCGGCGCGAGACATGGCTGCGCGGGTCTCGGACTGGTACTTCACCAACGGTAATACGCCGGAAGGCATCAAGGCCCAAGTAGACGATATCCGGGCCAAAGCCACCGCCAACCACCATTCGGTAAAAATCGGAGTCAATGCGTTTGTCATCGCCCGGGACACGGAAGAAGAAGCGCGAGCAGTGCTGGCGCAGATCATCGATCAGGCTGATCCAGACGCGGTGAACGCCTTTGGCGATGCGGCGAAACAAGCGGGCAGGGCATCGCCGGAAGGCGAGGGCAATTGGGCGAAGTCGACGTTCGAGGATCTGGTGCAGTACAACGATGGCTTCAAGACCAATCTGATCGGCACACCGCAGCAGATTGCCGAGCGGATTGTGGCATTGAAGGCGGTCGGGGTGGATCTTGTGCTGGCGGCGTTTCTACATTTTCAGGAAGAGGTGGAATATTTCGGCCAGCGCGTGTTGCCGTTGGTGCGCGAGCTAGAAGCCAAGGCCCAATCCAGGCCAGCCACCGCAGCCGCATAATTCCCCCTGTAGGAGCCGGGCTTGCCCGCGATGGCGGCATCACATTCAACACTTCAGTTGCTTGTGACATCGCCATCGCGGGCAAGCCCGGCTCCTACAGTTGGATTTAGGTGAACTTAAAGGCCGAGGTCCGACAACCCCGGGTGATCATCCGGCCGACGCCCCAGCGGCCAGTGGAATTTGCGGTCGCTTTCCTTTATCGGCAGGTCGTTGATGCAGGCGAACCGGTTAGCCATCAAACCGTTCTCATCGAACTCCCAGTTTTCGTTGCCGTAGGAACGGAACCAGTTGCCCGAGTCGTCGTGCCATTCATAGGCGTAACGGACGGCGATGCGGTTGCCGGTGAAGGCCCAGAGTTCCTTGATCAGGCGATAATCCAGTTCCTTGGCCCATTTGCGGGTCAGGAAACCCTTGGCTTCTTCACGGTTGTAGGCGAACTCGGCGCGGTTACGCCATTTGGTGTCCAGCGTATAGGCCAGCGACACCCGTTCCGGATCGCGTGAGTTCCAGCCGTCTTCGGCCAGGCGAACTTTTTCGATGGCTGATTCACGGGTAAAGGGCGGCAATGGCGGACGAACTTCTGCGTTAGACATTTAATGTCTCCCAGTAAAAGTAAAGTTAAACCAAGTTGTCAGGCTTATATAAAGTGGTTACAGGTCCAATAACTTTCGCGCCATGCATTGCGCATTATCGGCGGCACTGTGATCACCCATCACAAGCGCTACGGTAATGGCACCGTCGATCAGGATCAGCAGCTGTTTGGCCAGTGTTTCCGCGTCGGCAGCGCCATGTTCGGTACAGAGCTCGCGCACGTAGTCGAGCAGCTTCTGTTTATGTTCTTTGGCAACCAGGCGAACCGGGTCTTGCGGGTCGCCGGTTTCACCACTGGTGTTAATGAAAGCGCAGCCACGGAAGCCTTCCGAGGCGAACCAGGCCTTGAGCACGGTAAACAGGTTCAGCAACCGGTCTGCCGGGGTCTCGGCCATGCCGACTTCCGTCCGGTACCAGTGCATCCAGCGCACGTCGCGCCGTTGCAGGGCCGCAACGGTCAGCTCCTCCTTGTTGGTGAAGTAGCGGTAAATACTTTTTCTGGAGACGCCGGCGGTTTTCACCAGAAGATCCATGCCAGTGGCAGCGATACCACTTTTGTAGATCAACTTTTCGGTGACATCCAGAATGATGTCGCGTGTGTCGTTGCTGGTTATTTTGTTCATGTGCTGAACAGTAGAACGATCATTCTTCATGGTCAACAAAAAATTTTACGCCTGTTTAAAGATCGTTCCCACGCTCTGCGTGAGAATGCATCCGGTGACGCTCCGCGTCGCATTTAGAAGCGAACGCGGAGCCATTCCCACCCAGAGCGCGGGAGCGAACTGAGGCGGCATTACAGACCGTAACAAGACCCAAACTGATCCATGGTGTAAGCTCTGTGACTATTCGGAATTGACCCATTGCGAGCCCTATGCCGTCGCTTTTCAAACGCTCTCTGCTGCCCAAACTGCGCAGTTTTCCGCTGACCGCCGATGCCGTCACCATCCTGTCTGGCGCTGCCGGGTTTCGTCGCTGCCTGCTGGAGAAAATCGCCCAAGCGACCCGGCGCATCTATATCGTTGCGCTGTATCTGCAACAAGATGAAGCGGGCCAGGAAATCCTCGATGCCTTGCACGCCGCCAAACTGGCGCGTCCGGAACTGGACGTGGTCGTGGTGGTTGACTGGTTGCGCGCCCAACGCGGTTTGATTGGTGCCGGCAAGCAACCGGGCAACTCGGCCTGGTATCAGGAAGCGACGCGTACCCACGCAAGTGAAGTGCCGGTGTATGGCGTGCCGGTGCAGACGCGTGAGCTGTTCGGCGTGCTGCATTTGAAGGGCTTTGTGATCGATGACTGTGTGATTTATAGCGGTGCGAGCCTGAACAACGTGTACCTGCACAAGTTCGACAAATACCGCTTTGACCGTTATCACGTACTGGAAAACCAGGCGCTGGCCAATTCGATGCAACACCTTGTCCAGCACGGTTTCATCGCTTCCAAGGCCGTGCATCGCCTCGATTTGCCGAACCTGCCGACCACTCGCAGCCTGCGCCACGATATCGGTGACTTGCGCAGCCGCCTCAAGCATGCCGCGTACGACACCACGGCGGGCACCACGGAAAAAGGTGGTTTATCCGTCAGTCCGTTACTCGGTGTAGGCAAGAACAATCCATTGAATCGGGTGATTTGCGAGTTGATCGCCAGCGCCCAGCACCAACTGACCATCTGCACGCCGTACTTCAACCTGCCACTGGCGGTGACTCGGGAAATAAACCGGGCGCTGGGCCGGGGCGTGAAGATCGATATTGTGGTCGGTGACAAGACCGCCAACGACTTCTACATTCCGCCGAGTGAGCCGTTCAAGGTGATCGCCGCGTTGCCGTATCTCTACGAGATCAGCCTGCGACGCTTTGCCAAAAAGCATCAGCACAGTATCGACAGCGGCAAATTGAACTTGCATTTGTGGCGTGATGGCGACAACACCTATCACCTCAAAGGCATGTGGATCGACCAGCGCTACACCTTGCTGACCGGCAACAACCTCAACCCGCGGGCGTTCCGTCTTGACCTGGAAAACGCACTGCTGATCGATGACCCGAAAGGCGAATTGCTTGAGTCGCGCGCTGGCGAACTGGTGCAGATTTTCCAGAATACCCAGCGAATCGAGCGATACCAGGACCTTGAAACGCTGCTGGATTACCCGCCGGCGGTGGCCAAGTTTCTCACCCGCGTCAGTCGGGTGCGGATCGAGCGTCTGCTGTATCGCATTTTGTAAGCTCCAGTTCGCGGGGCTTTGGCCACAAAGCCACCAACAGCAGTAACGCCGCGGCCACCAGATAGGGCAGGCGGGGTTCGAGGTCGTAAATCAGAGTGGCCGCCAACGGCCCGATCACCACGCCGAACCCTTGTGCCGCGCCGATGGTGCCCGCCGTCGCGCCTTGCTCCGAGGCCTCGACCGCATTGGCGGCCAACGCGGCAAAAGACGGGAAGATCAAGCCCATCCCGCCCGCCGACACGAAAAAGCACAGCCACAACCCCCACGCCGTATTCGCGAGGATGCTGCCGGCAAATCCTGCTGATGCCACCAGCGCCCCGGCGCGGATCAACCGCAATGGCGGCCAATCGAGTCTGCGCACCACCAATTGCGCACAGATCAACGCGAAACCGACCATGGTCAGGGCGATGCCTGCTGTTTGCGCGGCGTCGGCCGGGCTCATGCCGAGGCGGTCGAGGGCGAAAAAACCGACGGTGATCTGCGCAATCGACACACACAGCATCGCGACAAACGCGACAGCCATGGGACGGCGCAGGCGTGGATCGTTCAGGTGTACCTTGCGCGGCGCCTGGCGCAGGTGCAGTTCTTGCCCTTTGAGCTTGAAGTGCAACACCAGAAAAGCCAGCAGCGGCAGGACGGCCATGGCGTAGAACGGCAGGCTCAAACTGAAGCGTGACAGCAATGCGGCGATGGCCGGGCCGATTACAAGGCCGCACGCATTGGCGGCACCCAAGGCGGCCATGGCTTTAGCGCGGTGTTGCGGTTCGATGTTGTCGGCGATCAGCGCGTTGCCACCCACCGGAATCGCCGCATAGAACACACCGATCAAACCGCGCCCGATCATCACGCCGATGAACCCCAGCAGCGCCGAGGGTAGAAATCGCAACGAAGCATCGATGAACAGGCACAAGGCCCAATAGGCGAGGGTGAAGCCAGCGGTGGCGATCAGCAATATTCGTCGTCGACCATAGCGGTCACTGGCCTGGCCCCAAGGGCGGGCGAGCAGCATCCAGATCACCCCGGACACCGTCACCGCCGCACCAGCCTGCCAGGTGGCCAGGCCCAGCACGCGGGCAATCGGGCCGATCAGCGAGACGAACGCCATCATCGACATGGAACAGGCCATGTTCGCGACCATCAATGGGCGCAGATCGAAGGCAGGGGTGGTCATGGGGGAGTCGTCCGTGAGCTTTTAGAGTGTGCGGGGATAGTAGCGCGGGTTATGTGCAAGGCAGGAGGAGTATCGGTGGCAGTGATAATGCCATCGCGGGCAAGTCGAATCGTCGCACCGCCGCTCCCACAGATCTTGTGAACACCGAAGATCCTCTGTGGGAGCGGGCTTGCCCGCGATGGGGCCCGCTCAGACGCTAGAAAACGATCAGTTCAAACCCAGTTTACCGCGCAACGTCGACAGGTCTTCAGCCAAGGTATTCACCGGCCCAACCAACGCTTTACGGTCATTCTCTTTCACCTGGTCGTAAGTTTCGAAACCGCCATCCTGGGTCTTGTACTTGGCCAGAATCATGTCCACGGTCGCGAAGTTCTTGTCGACTTTGGCGATGAATGCCGCGTCTTGCTTCTCGATCTGCGGACGGAACAGGTCGACGATTTTCTTCGCGCCGTCGACGTTGCCCTGGAAGTCATAGAGGTCGGTGTGGCTGTAACGGTCTTCTTCACCGGAGATCTTGGTGGCCGCGACTTCTTCGAGCAGCGCCGCCGCGCCACCGACGACTTTCTCAGGCGGGAAGGTCAGGCCGGCCACGCGGGTTTGCAGGTCCTTGACGTCTTTGTTCAGGCCGTCGGCCAAATCGCCCAGGCCTTGGGTGCTTTTTTCCGAGAACAGCGAGTACTCGATGCGGTGGAAGCCAGTGAAGTCGTCGGCTTTCACGCCTTTTTCGTGGTCGTCTACGCGCGAATCGATGGACGCGTCCAGGTCACTGAACAGCTCGGCAATCGGCTCGATCGACTCGTAGTAAACGCGGGTCGGGGCGTAGAGCTTTTGCGCGGTGGCCAGATCACCTTTTTTCACCGCGTCGGTGAACTGTTGGGTGTGGCTGGCCAATTCGTCCAGTTGCTCTGTGACGTAAATCTTATAGTCCGAAACCGGCCCCACCAGGTCCATCGGCGCTGTGGTCGCGAACGCCGAAAGCGGAGTGTTGAGCAAGCCAAGGGTCAGCAGTAAAGCGAGTGGCAACTTTTTCATGGGCGGTTCCGTGTTGGGAGTTGTCAGGCGGTTGTTGTTGAGGATGTGGCATGAAGCAGCGAGCGACCGATGAAGTCCTGGTCGCTGGTGACACCTGGCAGGGTGAAGAAGTAGCCGCCGCCGACGGGTTTCAGGTATTCCTCCAGCGGCTCGCCGTTCAGACGGGTTTGCACGGTGATAAAGCCTTTTTCCAGATCGGCCTGGTAGCAGATGAACAACAAGCCCATGTCGAGCTGGCCGTTTTTGTTCACGCCATTGGAGTAGTTGAACGGCCGGCGCAGGATCAGATTGGCTTGGGTGGCGGCGGTGCGCGGGTTGGCCAGCCGGATGTGCGCGTCGAGTCTGGTCAGCTTGCCTTGCGGGTCCTTGGCGTAGTCCGGGACTTCGGTTTCATGGGCGCCACCCATGGGCGCACCGGTGCTTTTGACCCGTCCGAGGATGCTTTCCTGTTCTTGCAACGGCGTACGGTCCCAGCGCTCAACGAAATTGCGGATGATCCGCACCGCTTGATAGCTGCCATGGGTTGCCCAGCCTGGTTCATCGCTGCCGGGCCGGACCCAGACGGTGCGGTCCATGACGTTGGCATCGTTGGAGTCAGGGTTGGCCGAGCCGTCGCGAAAACCCAGGAAATTGCGCGCGCTCTGCGCCGGAACACCCGGTTTCGCCGGAGCTTGCGGCGGCACGCTGCCTTCCTGTTTCCAGCGCACCAGGAGCAAGTCCGGCAGGTTTTTAACGATGTCGCGCAGGGCGTGGATGTTGGTGTCGGTAGTGTTGGAGCAGAACTGCAGGCTCAGGTCGCCGTGGCAGCAGTCAGCCTCCAGTGCATCGTTGGGGAAACCGACCATGCGCGCCAGTCGCTTGGGTTTGACGCTGGCCAGACCGAAACGCTCGTCGAACAACGACTCGCCCACCGACACAGTGATGGTCAGGTTGTCCGGTGTGACCACCGGGCCAAGAATCCCGGAATCCACTGGCGGCAGTTTCGGATCGACCTGGGTTACCGGGCCGCCCTTCATCAAGAACGCGATGCGCTCGTTGAGGGTGCGAAACAGCCGTTCGAGGTCGGCTCGGTCAGTGGCCAGCACATCAAACGACACCAGCATGCCGGATGCCGGACGTGGGGTGACGATGCCAGCCTGGTGTTTGCCGTGGAATTCGTGGCGGTCTTCAGTCTTGTCGCTGCTCGGCGCTTCAGTGACCTGCGCGGGGCTGGCGGCCATGACCGGACAGCTCAACGCCACGCCGGCCGCGCCCATGCCCATCAATATCCGTCGACGCTGGAGGTTGAATTGCTCTGAGTCATTCATGGGTTCAAGTCTTCTGCTTACAGGCCGGAGAGGCCAAGCGCGGGATCGATGGCATCGAGGGCGTCGGCCAGTGCCTGAGCCTTTTCGGCGATTTTTTTGCGCTGTTCGGCGCTGACGCTGTCGTAGCGGGCGTAACCATCGTTGACCTTGAGGCCGTTAAGTTCGGTGTCGAAGGCGACGATGGCGCTGTCGAGCGTGGGCAGTAAATCGGCGGCGGATATGCTCAGCATCGGGCGCAGCAAGTCGACAACTTTGCGGGCGACGTCGAGGTTGGCGGCAAAACCGTTCAGGTCGGTGTGGCTGTAGCGTTCTTCTTCACCGCTGCTGGCACGTACATCAGCGAGGGTATTGAGGTTGCGCACCACAATGCTCACCAGTTGCTCCGGCGGCAGCGGTTCGGCCAGCAGTTGCTGCTTGAGCGTGGTGACGTCAGCGGTCAGACGTTGGGCAACCGGGGCCAAACCATCGAGGCTACGTTGCTGGAACAGCGCATATTCCAGGCGATGGAAGCCGACGAAGGCCGGGTCCTGCTCGCGTTTTTGGAAATAGTCGGCGCGGGCATTGATCGCGTTATCCAGCTCGGCCAAGCGCTGGGCGGCCGGGGCGATGCGTTGATACGCAGCGCGGGCCGGCGCATACAAGGATTGCGCCTGGCTTAGGTCGCCGACCTCGATGGCTTGCTCAAGCGCGGTAACGGCTTTGATCAACGCCGTGCCTTGCGTGCTCAGGTACACGCGAAACTCTGACAACGGACCAACGAACGCGACCATCGACGGTTTGGCTTTTGCGGCGGCCTCGGACGCCTCGGTCGGGGTCACGTGCAAGGTGCCGCGCGGGTTGCTGAGCAAACCGCAAGTGATGGTGTAGTCGCCGGGCAACAGGTTGGCGTTGATCACCTGGCTCAGGCCCGGCGCGATGTTTTCGCGCTCTTCGAGCACCAGCACACCGTCGAGGATTTCCCATTCAACGGCCCGGTCGGAACGATTGACGATGCGAAAACGGGTGCGGCCGGCCGGGACCGTCAGCGCATTGGGCTCGCAGCTGTGCGGGTGAATGTTGACCACCACGTCGTCATGGTTGGCCTGGCGCTTGGCGGCGGCCATTTTCGAGGCGTAATAGAACAGGCCACCGGCGGCGATCATCACGATCACCGAACCGGCCACTGCCCAACGCAAGGCCCGGGACGGGCCGGCTGTGGGAATAGGCTTTGACATGAAGGCCCTTACTGACTGGAAACGGAAGAAGGCTGTTTGGCGGGCGTGGGGGCCGGGACGAAAAACATCACCAACGCCACTACCAGATAAATCAGGTAGGCACCGAGGGTGCTGACCGTTGGGGCGTCCTGATAGCCGAACATGCCCGCCAGCACCGAGCCCAACGGGCCGTCCATCGGCAGCGTTGCGCTGAAGTCGAACAGCACGGTTTGCAGGTGATTCCATAGCCCGGCTTCATGCAGCGCCTGCACCGAATTGGAGAGAATGCCGGCGGCCACGAACAGGATGAACAACCCGGTCCAGCGGAAAAATGCACCAAGGTTCAGGCGCATGCTGCCGCTGTAGATGAGGAAACCGACGGCGATGGCCAGGATCAGGCCGAGCAGGGCGCCAATGGGCGCGGCCGGGCCCTCGCTCTGTTGGAACACCGCCAGCAGGAAGAACACCGTCTCCAGGCCTTCCCGGGCCACGGCGAAAAACACCATGGCGATCAGGGCGATGACCTGGTGTCTGGAGCCGGCCAGCGCGTGATCGAGGGACGCCTGCAGCGAATGTTTGATCGAGCGCGCCACTTTGCGCATCCAGAACACCATCGAACTGAGAATGCCGACGGCCAGCAGACCGATCACGCCTTCAAACAGCTCTTGTTGTTTCTGCGGGAATTCGGCGCTGACCAGCTCCAGACCACCCCCCACCAGCAGGGCCAACGCCGCAGCGAGGAACACACCGATCCACACCGCGGGCATCCACTGACCCCGGCCGGTTTGCTTGAGGTAGCTGGCGATGATGCCAACGATCAACGCGGCTTCGATGCCTTCGCGCAGCATGATCAGGAAAGGGACGAGCATTCAGCACCGGGACACAATTAGTTAGGGTGCTAATTTGTAACATAATGACATTCATTCCCATATGCCAATAATTGACATTTACCTGAACCTAAGCTGAACAGCCCTGAACATCACTGTGGGAGCGGGCTTGCCCGCGATGACGCCGTCACCTTCGATACATATGTCGGCATATCCACCGCTTTCGCGGGCAAGCCCGCTCCCACAGGATCTCCTTTGCTCAAGCGTGCTGCGGTAAGATGCCCGCACTCAAAAAACAACAGGGCTCACCGCGCTCAATGTCGGAAAAAGACACCATCTCCATTCAACTGGTGCGCGAAGCGCTGTTGCAAAGCTGCGCCCCGGGCCAGGCCACCGATGAGGTGTTGAACAAGGTCGGCATCGATCCGGCATGGTTGCAAACCCCTGACGCGCGAGTTCCGGCGACGGCCTATGCGCGACTCTGGCGCCTGCTGGCGCGACGCGGTGACGATGAGTTTTTTGGCATGGACCCGCGCAAGCTCAAATCCGGCAGTCTTGAGTTTCTGTGTCGTTGCTCGATGGTCCAGCCGAGCCTGGCCGCTGGGCTGACCTCGGGCCTGGGTTTTCTGTCGCTGATGCTTGAAAACATGCCCGCGCAGCTGGTTCGCCAGCAAAGCCTGGCCGAAATCGTGCTGGCGGAAGACGATCAGGATCCGCGTCGTGCCTTCACTTATTTCACCTACTGGATGATCGTTCACGGCGTTGCCTGTTGGCTCGCGGGGCGGCGGATTCCAATCCTGGCCATCGAATTGCGCTGCCCGGCGCCGGATTTTTGCGGCGACTATCAGGTGATGTTCTCCGAAAACCTGCGCTTCGACCGGCCGCGCACGCGGATGATTTTCTCGGCTGAGTGCCTGGACTTGCCGATCAAGCGCAGCCCGGAAGAACTCAAGCGTTTCCTGGCGCACGCGCCGGCCAATATTCTGGTCAAGTACCGTGATCCTGAGAGCCTGGCGAGCCGCATCAAACAGAATTTGCGGCACTTGCCCGCAGAACATTGGCCGGAAACCGAACCGTTGGCGCAGCAACTGCACATGTCCGCCTCGACCTTGCGCCGACGTCTGGCGGAAGAAGGGCAGACCTACCAAGGGCTCAAGGACAGCGTGCGCAAGGAACTGGCGATCGTTTGGCTGGCAGAGCCGAACATCAGCTTCGCCGAGATTGCGGCCCGGCTGGGGTTTGCCGATACGAGTTCGTTCTACAAGGCGTTTCGCAAGTGGTCGGGGTCCAATCCGGGGCATTACCGGAGTTTGATCCTTAACGAGGCGCACTGATCCGGTCCCCATATTGGATCGACTGACGCCATCGCGGGCAAGCCACGCTCCCACAGGGGAGTGCATTGCAAATGTGGGAGCGTGGCTTGCCCGCGAAAGCGTGCGCCCAGGCGGCACACCTCTTGAGTTTTGGCCAAACCAGTCACGCAATCTGAAGGCTTTGACCATTGCCCCGTTCTACGCACGGAGCGAGTATTTCTCTGGTTTATACGGTTCCCCCAACCTAATAAAAATACCGAGGGATTCTGGCAATGCGCGATTACTTGTTTGCCACATCACAGTTCAATTATCAGCACACCGTCGATGCCGCACTCAGTGGTTCCTTGCAAGCGCTCAACGCCTGCGTCGAGTGTTGCGACCGGCACGCCTTGCCGGGGCGCATTGCGCTGTTCTGGGAAGGGCGCGATGGCGCCAGCGCTTCGTACACCTTCACTGACTTGCAGGACAAAGCGGCACGGTTTGCCAATTTCCTGCTGGCCCAAGGGGTGAAAAAGGGCGACAAGGTCGCCGGCCTCCTGCCACGTAATATCGAACTATTGATCACCGTCTTCGCCACCTGGCGCATCGGCGCGGTGTATCAGCCACTGTTTACCGCTTTCGGCCCCAAAGCCATTGAACACCGTCTCGGCAGCTCGGGTGCCAAAGTGGTGGTGACCGACGCGGTCAATCGCTCGAAACTCGCGGAAGTCGCCGACTGCCCGACCATCGTCACGGTCGGTGGCCCTAAAGGCACGGGCATCGTGCAGGGCGATTTCAGTTTCTGGGCCGAACTGGCCAATTTTTCCGCAGACTGCGAACCGGTGCTGCTGACCGGCGAAGACCCGTTCCTGCTGATGTTCACCTCGGGCACCACCGGTCCCTCGAAAGCGCTGTCGGTGCCGCTCAAGGCCATCGTCGCGTTCCAGAGCTACACCCGCGACGCCGTGGATTTGCGCCCTGAAGACGCGTTCTGGAACGTCGCCGACCCGGGTTGGGCCTATGGCATCTATTTCGGGGTCACCGGGCCGATGGCGATGGGGCATCCGATCACCTTCTACGATGGCCCGTTTACCCTCGAAAGCACCTGCCGGGTGATCAACAAGTACGGCATCACCAACCTCACCGGATCACCGACCGCGTACCGTCTGCTGATCGCGGGCGGCGACGAGTTTGCCAAGTCGATCAAGGGCAAGCTGCGCATCGTCAGCAGCGCCGGAGAGCCGCTGAACCCGGAAGTCATCCGTTGGTTCGCCGATAACCTTGGCGTGGTGATTCACGACCATTACGGCCAGACCGAACTGGGTATGGTCCTGTGCAACCACCACGCACTGGAACATCCCGTGCACGTCGGCGCCGCCGGTTTTGCTTCACCCGGCCACCGCATCGTGGTGCTGGACGAAGCGTACAAAGAGCTGGGTGTGGGTCAGCCGGGCATTTTGGCCATCGACCGCAGCCAGTCGCCGATGTGCTGGTTCAACGGTTACGAAGGCGCGCCGACCAAAGCGTTCGTCGGCGACTATTACCTGAGCGGCGATACCGTGGAATGGAACCCTGACGGCAGCATCAGTTTCGTCGGTCGCAGCGATGACGTGATCACCACGTCCGGCTACCGCGTCGGCCCGTTCGACGTGGAAAGCGCGTTGATCGAACACCCGGCTGTGGTCGAGGCCGCCGTGGTCGGCAAACCCGATCCGGAGCGTACCGAGCTGGTCAAAGCCTTCGTGGTGATTTGCTCGCAATACCGCGCCACGCCGGAGCTGGCCGAAGAACTGCGCCAACACGTGCGCAAGCGTCTGGCGGCGCATTCTTACCCCCGTGAAATCGAATTTGTCAGCGAGTTGCCGAAAACCCCAAGCGGCAAATTGCAGCGCTTTATCTTGCGCAACCAGGAAATCGCCAAGGCTCAAGAGGCCGCCGCGAAGAACGTTTCAGCTTGAATCCAAGGAAACAATGATGCAGATCGAAAACAAGGTTTTTCTCGTCACCGGCGGTGCTTCCGGCCTGGGTGCGGCAACAGCTGAAATGCTGGTCGCGGCTGGCGCCAAAGTGATGCTGGTGGACATGAATGCCGAGGCTGTAGCGGCTCAGGCTCAACGTCTTGGTGCGCAAAGTGTGGTGGCCGACATCAGCAACGAAGCCGCCGCCGAAGCCGCAGTGCAGGCGACGGTCAAAGCCTTTGGCGGTCTCAACGGCCTGGTCAATTGCGCTGGCATCGTGCGCGGCGAGAAGATCCTTGGCAAGAACGGCCCGCATGGGCTCGCCAGTTTCAGCCAAGTGATCAACGTCAACCTGATCGGCAGCTTCAACATGCTGCGCCTGGCATCTGCCGCTATCGCCGAAACCGAGGCGGATGCCGATGGCGAGCGCGGTGTGATCATCAATACCGCGTCGGCAGCGGCGTATGACGGCCAGATTGGCCAGGCCGCTTATGCCGCGTCCAAGGGCGCCATTGTCAGCCTGACTCTGCCAGCCGCCCGTGAACTGGCGCGCTTTGGTATCCGCGTGATGACCATCGCCCCAGGCATTTTCGAAACACCGATGATGGCCGGCATGACCCAGGAAGTCCGCGATTCGCTGGCCGCTGGCGTGCCATTCCCGCCGCGTCTGGGCAAGCCTGGCGAGTACGCCGCGCTGGTCCGGCATATCATTGAAAACAGCATGCTCAACGGCGAGGTGATCCGTCTCGACGGCGCCTTGCGCATGGCCGCCAAGTAAGGAGATTTGTCATGACTATTGCCAACGATCCCATCGTTATCGTCAGCGCCGTCCGCACCCCGATGGGCGGTTTTCAGGGCGAACTGAAAAGCCTGAGCGCACCGCAACTCGGCGCTGTCGCGATCCGCGCGGCGGTCGAGCGCGCCGGCATCAACGCCGAATCGGTAGAAGAAGTGCTGTTCGGCTGCGTTCTGTCCGCAGGCCTCGGTCAGGCGCCAGCGCGTCAAGCCGCGCTGGGCGCCGGGCTGGATAAATCGACCCGTTGCACCACGCTGAACAAAATGTGCGGTTCGGGCATGGAAGCGGCGATTCTGGCCCACGACATGTTGGTGGCCGGTAGCGCCGACGTGGTGGTGGCGGGCGGCATGGAAAGCATGTCCAACGCGCCGTACCTGCTGGACCGCGCACGTAGCGGTTACCGCATGGGCCACGGTCGGGTGCTTGATCACATGTTCCTCGACGGCCTGGAAGATGCCTACGACAAGGGCCGCTTGATGGGCACCTTCGCCGAGGATTGCGCCGAAACCAACGGCTTCACCCGCGAGGCGCAGGACGCGTTTGCGGTCGCGTCGACCACCCGTGCGCAACAGGCAATCAAGGACGGCAGCTTCAACGCCGAGATCGTCCCGGTGTCGGTGATGGTCGGTAAAGAACAGGTGCTGATCAGCAACGATGAGCAGCCACCGAAAGCCAAGCTGGACAAAATCGCATCATTGAAACCGGCGTTCCGCGATGGCGGTACGGTGACGGCAGCGAACTCCAGTTCCATTTCCGACGGCGCGGCGGCATTGGTGCTGATGCGCCGTTCCGATGCCGAGAAACAAGGGCTGAAACCGCTGGCAGTGATTCACGGCCATGCCGCGTTTGCCGATACGCCGGGCCTGTTCCCGGTGGCGCCGGTGGGCGCGATCAAAAAACTGATGAAGAAAACCGGCTGGTCGCTGGATGAAGTTGAGCTGTTCGAAGTCAACGAAGCCTTCGCCGTGGTCAGTCTGGTGACGATGGCCAAACTGGAAATCCCGCACGAGAAGGTCAACGTTCACGGCGGCGCGTGCGCCTTGGGCCACCCGATCGGCGCATCCGGCGCACGGATCCTGGTGACCTTGCTCTCGGCCCTGCGCCAGAAAGGTCTGAAGCGTGGCGTTGCTGCGATCTGCATCGGCGGCGGTGAAGCCACGGCCATGGCTGTTGAGTGCCTGTTGTAGGAGCACGGCTTGCCGGCGATGGGGACTTTGAGGCCGCCATCGCGAGCAAGCTCAGCTCCTACGGGGCAGGTGGCATAGAAGTAACGTAGGAGCGCGGCTTGCCGGCGATGGGGGCCTTGAAATCGCCATCGCGAGCAAGCTCTGCTCCTACAGGGCTTATATTAAGGATTTGCCATGATTCCCAATGACGACCAACAACAAATTCGCGACATGGCCCGGCAATTCGCCGAGGAACGGCTGAAACCGTTCGCCGCCGAGTGGGACCGCGAACACCGCTTCCCCAAGGAGGCCATCGCTGAGATGGCCGACCTGGGCTTCTTTGGCATGCTGGTGCCTGAGCAGTGGGGCGGTTGCGACACCGGTTACCTGGCCTACGCCATGGCCCTGGAAGAAATCGCGGCCGGCGACGGCGCCTGCTCGACCATCATGAGCGTGCACAACTCGGTCGGTTGCGTGCCGATCCTGCACTACGGCAACGACGACCAGAAAGAGCGCTTCCTCAAGCCCCTGGCCAGCGGAGCGATGCTGGGTGCCTTTGCCCTGACCGAACCGCAGGCCGGTTCCGACGCCAGCGGCCTGAAAACCCGTGCGCGCCTGGAAGGCGATCACTACGTGCTCAACGGCTGCAAACAGTTCATCACCTCCGGGCAGAACGCCGGGGTGGTGATTGTGTTTGCCGTGACTGATCCAAGTGCCGGCAAGCGCGGTATTACCGCATTGATCGTGCCGACCGATTCGCCAGGCTATAAAGTCGCCCGGGTCGAAGACAAACTCGGCCAGCACGCGTCCGACACGTGCCAGATTCTGTTTGAAGACGTCAAAGTGCCGGTGGCCAACCGCTTGGGTGAGGAGGGTGAAGGTTACCGAATCGCCCTGGCCAACCTTGAAGGCGGCCGTGTCGGCATCGCCTCGCAATCGGTGGGCATGGCCCGTGCAGCGTTCGAAGCGGCCCGCGACTACGCCCGTGAGCGCGAGAGTTTCGGCAAACCGATCATCGAACATCAGGCTGTCGCGTTCCGCCTTGCCGACATGGCCACGCAAATTGCCGTGGCCCGGCAGATGGTGCATTACGCAGCGGCTTTGAGGGACAGCGGCAAACCGGCACTGGTCGAAGCCTCCATGGCCAAACTGTTTGCCTCGGAAATGGCTGAAAAAGTCTGCTCTTCGGCGTTGCAAACCCTCGGCGGTTACGGTTACTTGAATGACTTCCCGCTGGAGCGGATCTACCGCGACGTGCGGGTGTGCCAGATCTACGAAGGCACCAGCGATATTCAGCGCATGGTTATTTCGCGCAATCTTTGAGAAGGAGTCCCCTGTGAGCTACGAAACGATTTTGCTGGAAACCCACGGTCGCGTTGGCCTGATTACCCTGAACCGTCCGCAAGCGCTGAACGCGTTGAATGCGCAGATCGTCAGTGAACTGAACCACGCTCTCGATGGCCTGGAAGCCGATTCGAACATCGGCTGCATCGTGCTGACCGGCTCGAAAAAAGCCTTCGCCGCCGGTGCCGACATCAAGGAAATGGCCGAGCTGACCTACCCGCAGATTTACATCGACGACCTGTTCAGCGACAGCGACCGCGTGGCCAACCGCCGCAAGCCGATCATCGCGGCGGTCAATGGTTTTGCCTTGGGTGGTGGCTGTGAATTGGCGCTGATGTGCGACTTCATCCTGGCCGGCGACAACGCCAAATTTGGTCAGCCGGAAATCAACCTCGGCGTGCTGCCAGGCATGGGCGGCACTCAACGCCTGACTCGCGCAGTGGGCAAGGCCAAGGCCATGGAAATGTGCCTGAGCGGGCGTTTGATCGATGCCGTGGAAGCGGAGCGTTGCGGGATCGTCGCACGGATCGTTCCGGCGGATGAACTGTTGGAAGAAGCCCTGAAAGTCGCGGCGCTGATCGCGAAGAAGTCGCTGCCGATTGCAATGATGGTCAAGGAAAGCGTGAACCGCGCGTTTGAAGTGAGCCTGTCCGAAGGCGTGCGCTTTGAGCGTCGCGTGTTCCATGCAGCGTTTGCGACGCAGGATCAGAAAGAAGGGATGGCGGCGTTTATTGCCAAGCGTGAGGCGCAGTTCGTCGGTAAGTAATGCGGCGTTTTCGCTGACGCCATCGCGGGCAAGCCCGGCTCCCACAGGTTTGATCGTTCCCACGCAGAGCGTGGGAACGATCATCTTCACACTAGATAGTTTTTGAGCTCGCGGGCGATCACCATCCGCTGAATCTCGCTCGACCCTTCGTAGATCTGCGTAATTCGCGCATCCCGGTAGTACTTCTCCACCGGATAGTCTTCCAGGTAGCCATAACCGCCATGAATCTGAATGGCGGACGAGCAGACCTTTTCCGCTATTTCCGACGCAAACAGCTTGGCTTGTGACGCCTCCGACAGGCAGGGTTTGCCGGCCGTGCGCAGGCGTGCGGCGTGCAGGATCATCAACCGGGCGGCGTTCAATTGCATGTGCATGTCGGCGAGCATGTTGGCGATGCTCTGGTGTTCATTGATCGTTTTGCCGAACTGCACCCGATCCCGCGAATACGCCAGCGCCGCTTCAAACGCCGCACGAGCAATGCCCAACGCTTGCGCGGCAATTCCGATGCGGCCGCCTTCGAGGTTGGACAGGGCAATGGCCAGGCCTTTGCCGCGTTCGCCCAGCAGGTTCGCTTCGGGGATGGTGCAGTTATTCAGGGTGACCGCGCAGGTGTCCGAGGCACGAATGCCCATCTTGTGTTCGGTGCGATCGACGATGAAACCGGCGGTGTCGGTCGGCACCAGAAAGGCCGAAATGCCGCGTTTGCCCAGGTCCGGGTCAGTTACGGCAAACACAATCGCCAGTTTCGCCCGCTTGCCGTTGCTGACAAATTGCTTGGCGCCGTTGATCACCCACTGACCGTCGCGCAGTTCGGCGCGGGTGCGCAGGTTGTGCGCTTCGGAACCGGCTTGCGGTTCGGTCAGGCAGAAGCAGCCAATGGCCTGGCCGCTGGCCAGATCCGGCAACCACGTCTGTTTCTGTTCTTCAGTGCCGTAATTGAAGACCGGCCCGCAGCCTACCGAGTTGTGGATGCTCATCAGCGCACCGGTCGCGCCGTCGCCAGCGGAAATCTCTTCCACCGCCAAGGCGTAGGCGACGTAGTCGACGTAGGTGCCGCCCCATTCTTCGGGCACCACCATGCCCAGCAGGCCCAGTTCACCCATCTTCGCCACCAGGCCATCGTCAATCCAGCCAGCCTTTTCCCAGGCCTGGGCGTGGGGCGCGATTTCGCCACGGGCAAAGTCCCGGGCCATGTCGCGGATCATGACTTGCTCTTCACTCAATTCGATATCGTGCATGGCTCAGTTCCCGCTCTCATCAAACCCGCTGAAAAAACTCGCGACGTGCTCGGCGTCCAGCGCCTGCAAGGTCGGCGGGTTCCAGCGCGGGCTCTTGTCTTTGTCGATCAGCAACGCGCGCACGCCTTCGATCAGGTCGCCGCGCTCGAACCATTGACGGTCCAGGTGCAGCTCAAGGGCGAAGCAGTTTTCCAGACTCAAGTGCCGACCACGGCGCAGCATTTCCAGCGTCACGCCCATGGCCAGCGGCGAACGGCTGTCCAGCAGGTCGGTGGTGGTGAGTGCCCACTCATGGCTGTCGGCAAACGTCACTGTACGCAGTTGCTCAACAATACTCGGCACATCGGGCAGGGCGAAGAAATGGTCGATGGCCGGACGCAAAGCTTTTAGCGGCGCGTCGGGTAATTGCTGCACGGCGAGTGTGGCCAGCAGGTTTTGGAGGTCTTTGAGTGGCGTGTCGTGCCACTTCAGTTGATCGAGCTTTTCGTCCAGCAACGCCAGTTTGGCGCTGTCCAGATACCAGTCGGCCAGACCGCAATAGAGCGCGTCGGCGGCGCGAATCTGCACACCGCTGACACCGAGGTATATCCCCAGCTCGCCCGGAATGCGTGGCAGGAAGTAGCTGCCGCCGACATCCGGGAAATAACCGATGCCCACTTCCGGCATCGCCAGGCGACTTTTCTCGGTGACCACTCGCAGATCGGCGCCTTGCACCAGACCCATGCCGCCACCGAGGACAAAGCCGTCCATCAAGGCCAGTACGGGTTTGCTGTAATGGTGGATGGCGAGGTCGAGAGCGTATTCCTCGACGAAAAAATCCTGATGCAACGTGTCGCCGCTTTTGAAGCTGTCATACAGCGAGCGAATATCGCCGCCGGCACAGAAAGCCTTTTCACCAGCACCGCGCAAAACCACCGCGTGCACCTGTGAATCCAGCGCCCAGGCGTCGAGCTGACGTTGCAGGTTGCGCACCATGTCCAGGGTCAGGGCGTTGAGGCCGGCGGGGCGATTGAGGGTCAGGTGGCCAATGTGGTTGCGAACCTCGGCCAGCACTTCATTTTGCGTGGGGTCCATGGAGCCAGTCCCCGGAGAAGAAACCTGAGCAGTCATCACTAACTCCCTGCTTTTATTGTTCTTTATAGGATGCTCGCACGCGAGCGATCCCGGATCGTACCAGTGCAAATTTGCCCTGTACAACCCGGAATAATGCAGGTCGTCTTTGCATTAATGCATGGGAGGCATCTAAGGCCGACTGGAAAACACTTCACTGATACTGCGTCGTTTGGCGTGCAACTCGCTGGCATGGATAAGCTGTTCGAGGTCTTCAGGCGTGACGTCGATGAACGCGTCCATGTCCGCCAAGGCCAGTTTCAGATCCTGGGCGGTGATGGCCTGGCTGTCGATGGACGGAGGGCCGGCGGGTAATACGGCTACCGGTTCGGCGGCGCGTTTTGGGTAGCGAATGCGCGTCAGGTTGTTGTAGGCCAGGGCGCAGAACAGCATGGCGCAGGCGCCGAGCATCACCGGGCCGAGGGCTTTCCAGTCCATGGTAATGGTGGCCGGGTCGGCCAACACCAGGAGCAAGGCCAATGCGCCGGCTGGTGGGTGCAGGCAACGCAGCCAGCACATCAACACCAGCGCCATGCCGGCCGCAAGGCAAGCACTGCCCAGCGTGCGACCGAGCACGTGCGCAACCAATAACGAAACGACACCGGCGCTCAAGTAGCCGCCCAGAATCGACCATGGCTGGGCGAGGGCGCCGGAGGAGACGGCGAACAACAACACCGCCGATGCGCCCAGTGGTCCGATCAAATGCAGTGCTACCTCCATGCCGAATACCTGACCGCACAACCAGACGCTGAGCATCGTCCCAAGGGCCATGCCGATGGCGGCGCGGCTCCATTCGGAGGGGCGGGTGTTGATGGCGGCGGGCAACCAGCGAGCGAACATGATGAAATCAATCCGAAGACAAAAACGTGAGCAAAAAAAAAGGCTTGGCTGGGATACCCAGAAAGCCCTTGAAGTTGTTCCCACTATTGGGGGAGGAACGGGACACAGTTTGCCGCGCATTCCCGGCACTGACAAATTCATATTAATGAGCTTTCAGTGCACTAATTTTGCAGTATGGAGCCGCGTCGCCCACTCATGAAACACAGGCCGCCGCCCATCGCGGCCAATGCGCCCAGGGCATAGAACATCGTGGGTGCGGGCGTGTGCATCAGCAGGAAACCGCAGATCACCGGGCTCAACGCGCCGCCGAGCGCTGCGAGGTTCTGCGCGCCGTAATAGCTGCCGCGCAGTTCTTCCGGGGCGAGGGTGTCGACGAAGAGGAATTCGGCGGGGTAAATGATTATTTCGCCGAGGGTGAAGATGAACATCGCCACGCACCACGACACCAGACTGTCAGCCAGGCTGAAGCCAATCAACCCGACAATGAACAGGCCAGTGCCACCGACAATCCAGTAGCGCAATTGCTCGCGCTTGAGGAACCGGCCGATCTGGTATTGCAGCAGGATCACGCTGATGGCATTGCAGGCGAGCAGGGCGGCCATGATTTCCATGGTGTGCTTTGGGTTGCTGGTCGCCAGAAGGTACTGCGACAGATAAAAGGTAAAGCGGCCATGCACTACCGTGCTGAGCAAGCAGCCCCCGGTGAACATGATCAGGGTGCGATCGTTTTTCAGGGTGACCAGCGTCTTGAGGAAACTCTGGGCCTGACCGATGAGGGGAGCCGTGCCCGGGTCTTTCGCAATGCCGGTCATCAAGAACATGCTGAAAAAAGCGATGGCCGCCGCAATCAGGAATGGCGCGCTGGCACAAACGCTGGCGATCAACACACCGAGCATCGGCCCGACCGCGTAACCCATGTTGGTCAACGTATAGCTCAAGGAAAATGCCTTGGCGCGCTGGCCCACGGGCAGGTTGTCGCTGAGGATCGCCTTCGAGCCGATCAGGAATAACGATGATGCAGTTTCGGTGACAATTAATGTGAGGGTGGTCAGGTACAGGTTTTCAGCAAAGGTCAGCAGCACCAGGCCGACAGCGCTGGAGAGCATGGCGAGGATCAGCAATCGACGCTTCTCGAAGCGATCGATGATGTAGCCGCCGTAAAGAGAGAGCAGGGTGGCGACGAACACGGCGATACCCAGCAGCAAACCAACGTCTTGTTGGTTGAGGCCAAGCTTGTCGCTCACAAACAGCGTGAGCAAGGGGCTGGTGATGGCGCGGCTGACAACGATGGTCAGCGAGCAGATCAAAAGACGGCGAACAAGCGGAGAGTAAGCGACCACGGTGATGAATATCCCTATTCGA
Organism: Pseudomonas sp. OV226; assembly: GCF_003148705.1. Taxonomy (NCBI): domain Bacteria; kingdom Pseudomonadati; phylum Pseudomonadota; class Gammaproteobacteria; order Pseudomonadales; family Pseudomonadaceae; genus Pseudomonas; species Pseudomonas sp. OV226. The sequence continues at coordinate 417,061 of NZ_QGGS01000001.1, forward strand.
TCAAGCCGGTTTCAGCTCGATCGTCGGCGCTACTTTAGCAGTCTCGCGATTGCGCGACTGCCTGAAATCCTCACTGTAAATGCAGCAGCACAAAATCATTCTTGTCGAATCGACCGCTCAGCACCGGTGGCAACGCACCGAATGCAGTGCCTTGCAGCGATTTATAGACGTTCAGGTCCATCATCAACCACGCAGGTCCCTTGAGGCTTTCCAGTTCCTGAGGCGACTCAGTGAAAACCGGATGCAGGTCCTGTTTGATGTTGACCATGAACTTGATGGCCTTGGCGTCTTTACCCATGCCGTGCATAACCAGCGGCGCCGGATCCTTCTGCACCTGTTCAAACACCTCGCGACTGAACGTCCGGGTGTCGTAGAGCTGTCGCTGGACAGGCTCGAATTGCAGGATATAAAACGACCACAGTGCCAGAACCGCACAAAGCGCCAATGTCTGCGCTCGCCATTGCGGGCGCTTGAGTGCCACCAGGGCAACCACTTGCAGCAAGCCAAGAACGACAAACAGCGAAGGGTGATGCGCAACCTGGTCAGGAAATTTTCGCTGCAAGACAACCAAGCCAATAATCAGAAGGCCAGGCATCAGCAACCAAAGACTCTGGATCAACCCCCGCAACCAATGGAACAAGCGCCCATGAGCAACCTGAAACGGGTACGCCGCCACAATCGCCGCCATGGGCAGCATCGGCAGCAGGTAGCGGGCCTTTTTTGCCTGAGGCACGGAAAGGCCGATCATCACGATCAACCCGGCCGCGACGCAGTACTGCACCAGGCGCAATGCCGGGCCAGCCTCCCTCGGGCGTGACAGCACGACGGCAATCAGCACAAGTACGGCCAAGGGCCACGCCAGGGCATAGTTGCCTACCGAGCTGGTGAAGTAATACAGCGCGTCGTTGGAGCCTTCGGTGCCGTCCATGCGTCCCGTGAACTGCATGCGAATCACTTCCTGCAAAAACGCCGGGCCACCACTGACATCCGCCAGCCATAGCAACACGCCAATGCAGGCCACCAGCAGGACCGATGCCAACAGACCGAAGACAAACAGTCTGCGCCATTGGCGATCGAGCAGGAAATAGCTGCAGAGCACGCCGGTGGGAATCACCAGGCCGATAGGCCCGCGAATCCAGAAACCCAGCGCCAGCAAGGCAAAGATCAGCACCCATCGACGCGGCGCGCCAAAATGATCGGCGGCGTAGCCCAGATAAAACACCGCAAACGCTACCGCTGCGAGCATCAAGTCCAGGGACACGGCCCGGGCTTCGGTAATGAAGGTGAAGGTCAGCAGCATCATGGCGATGCTCAACACCGCCCAACGCGTGGAATAGGGCGCCAGCAGGCGGTACATCAATGTCACGATGACCGCTGCGGCGATAGCGCTCGGGAGCCATGCGCTCAGGCTGTTGACCTGCCCGAAAGGCAAGGAAAGCAGCCAGATAAACACGGTCGACAGCCCCGAGTAATCGGCATAGGGCTGGCCATAGGTCGTCGGAAAAAACGACGGCCCGTTGCGCAGCATCTCCTGGGCGAACAGCACAAAGCGCGAATCGAAACCGATGGCCGCCTGGTGAGACATCCCGGCACAGAACAACAACAGCGCCAACAGCCCGAACGCCAGGGACTGTTGGCGGATGCGTGGGTACATGGCGATTACGCGTCCACGGCGTTGCTGGACCATTGCTGATACGGAATCGGCAGGTTGCGCGATTCGCCACGGCCCATCGGGAAGTACTTGAAGCCGTTGCGTGCCATACGGTCTGCGTCGTACAGGTTACGGCCGTCGAAAATCACTGGTGCGTTCAGGCGCTGCTGGATCAGGTCGAAGTCTGGCGCCTTGAACTGTTGCCATTCGGTGCAGACGATCAGTGCGTCGGCACCGGTCAATACCGATTCCGGCGTGCCCATGAGCATCAGCTTCGATTCATTCGGATAGAGCTTTTGAGTTTCCTGCATGGCTTCCGGGTCGAAAGCACGCACATTGGCGCCCGCAGCCCATAGCGATTCCAGCAGTACCCGGCTCGGCGCATCGCGCATGTCATCGGTGTTGGGTTTGAACGCCAGGCCCCATACGGCAAAGGTCTTGCCCCGCAGATCACCGCGATAGAACGCCTTGACCCGTTCGAACAGCTTGTGCTTCTGGCGCTCGTTGATGGCTTCCACCGCTTGCAGCAGGTCGCTGGAACAGTGCGCTTCCTGGGCGCTGTGAATCAGCGCGCGCATGTCTTTGGGGAAACACGAACCGCCATAACCGCAGCCGGGGTAGATGAAGTGGTAACCGATACGCGAGTCGGCGCCGATGCCCAGGCGCACCGATTCGATGTCGGCGCCCAGGTGCTCGGCCAGTTCGGCGATCTGGTTGATGAAGCTGATCTTGGTCGCCAGCATGCAGTTGGCGGCGTACTTGGTCAGCTCGGCGCTGCGCAGGTCCATGAACATGACACGGTCGTGGTTGCGGTTGAACGGTGCATAGAGGTCGCGCATGACTTCGCGGACTTCGTCACGTTCACAGCCAATGATGATCCGGTCCGGGCGCCGGCAGTCGGCCACGGCCGAGCCTTCTTTGAGAAATTCGGGGTTGGAGACGATATCGAACTGCAAATCGCGGCCGATCTTCGCAAGACATTTGTCGATATGCGCGCGCAATGCGTCGCCGGTGCCTACCGGTACCGTGGATTTCTCCACCAGAATCGCCGGCTGTTCGCGATGGCGTGCTACCGCATCGCCCACCGACATCACGTAGCTCAGGTCCGCCGAGCCATCGTCCTGGGACGGTGTACCCACCGCAATGAACAGGACCTGGCCATGTTGCACGGCGAATTTTTCATCGCTGGTGAATTGTAGGCGTTTGGCGTCCAGGCTTTCGCGCACCAGGCTGGCCAGCCCCGGTTCGAAAATGCTGACATGGCCTTGTTGCAGCAATTCGACTTTTTTCTCGTCAATGTCCATGCAGACCACGTCGTGGCCGACTTCAGCCAGGACGGCCGCTTGCACCAGACCAACGTAACCACTACCAAATACACTGATTTTCATGAAGCACTCCTGATTTCGGGCGCGCGAACTGAACGAGAGTTAATGACGATGACCCCGAGCATGACCAAAGCCACCCCGACGGTCTTTGAAAGACTGAATGATTCGTTGAACACTGGCAGGCTGGCGGCCAGCAAGTACACCAGCGCGTAGCTGATGCTCAGCAGCGAATAGGCCCGGCCCAGCGGCACGTCACGCAGGGCGGCCAGCCAGCAGAGCATCGAGAGGGCGTAGGCCACAATCGCGCTCAGCACGACCGCCACCGCGACCAGATCGATGCTGGAAGACAACACGTTTTCCGGAGACGGCAGGCGCGTCATGCTCCAGCGCATGCCCAATTGCGCGGCGCTGACCAGCAGCACGCTGCCCATGGCGAAGGTGATTCCGCGACGCAGGCTCATGCGTGTTGCCCCAGCAGAACCACGCCACCGATCACCAGTGCCACCCCGAACCAGTGCTGGCGGTCGATCGTTTCATGGAAAACAAAACGGGCGACCAGCGTGACCAACACAAAGTTGAGGCTGAGCATCGGGTAGGCAATGCCGACTTCAAGGCGCTGCAACACCAGCAGCCAAACCAGCAAGCCCAACCCCAACGAGACAAGCGCCAGCCACAACCACGGCGAGCGCAGCTTGTCGGCCCATCCCGAGGTCTGGCCACGCCAGCTCTCTACGGCGTATTTCTGAGCAATCTGTCCCAGGCATGTCAGTAGGCACGCAACCAGTACCAACAGCAGGCTCACGGTGCCTCCTTAGGGAAAATCAGAATGACGAGGTTGCCTTGTTCATAGCGTTTACCGTCCTTGGGCAACAGATCGATTTCCTGCAATTCCTCGTCACCCTTCACCCGCATGACCACACCGACCGAGCCGCTTCGGCGGGCGTCGCTCATCCACTGCTGAACCTGGCCGACAGTGACCAGCTTCTGTGCCGAGTCAGGGTAGGCAAGACCGTATTTCAATTCGCCTATCGTGTTGTACAGCGCCACGTCCGGGTGCTTCATGCGCCAGGCCAGCGCGGAAGCGGCGCCGAGATCGTTGCTCAACAGTTTGTCGGTCTGTGCCAGCTCATCCATGTGATGGAGGATGAATTGGTCGGGCGTCTTGTTGGCGACCACCGAATTGGGCAAGCCGGCCGGAATCAAACCGATCAGCAGCAGACTGCCAAATGCCGGTGCGGCCCAGCATTGCAACGGTCTAAAGGCTTGCAGCAGGTTGGCCATGATCCAGCCAATCAAACCGATGAACACCAACACCAGGTTGTGCAGTTCATGGTCATACAGCGGCTTTTTCAGTTGCAGGTAGACCAGGGCAATCAGGGTGACCAGGCCCAGCACCAGGTTCAGCAAGCCGTTGATGCCCAGCAGGCGACCCTGTTCCAGCTTCAATCGGTCGGCCAGTGCGTTCCCCAGCAGCAGGGCCAAGGGCAGCAGGCACGGCAGTATGTAACTCGGCAATTTGCCTTTGCTGATGCTGAAAAACACCAGCGGAATGACCATCCACAGCAACAGGAAACCGATGCTGGCCTGGCGGCGGGTTTGCCACGCCTGTTTCAACGCCGATGGCAACAGCGCCACCCACGGCAAGCTGAAGGCGACCAACAGCGGCAGGTAGTACCACCACGGCTCGCTATGTTGAGCGTCGTCGCCGGCAAAGCGGCGAATGTGCTCGTGCCAGAAGAAGAACCGCCAGTAATCGGGCTCCTGCGAGTGAACGGCCAACACCCACGGCAGGCTCACCACAATGGCCACGACAATCGCAACCGGGCCGTAGATCAGCAGTTCTTTCCAGCGTTTTTGCCAAATCATGTAGGGCAGGGCCACCAGCACCGGCAGCAACCAGGCGAGGAACCCCTTGGTCATGAAGCCCATGCCGCAGGCCAGTCCCAGAACTGCCCAGCCGAACAGCCGCTGACGGCCGACGCTGTCCAGGGCAAACCACAGGCCGACCACGCTCAGGTTGACCCAAAAGGTGAATTGCGGATCCAGGTTGGCATACCCGGCATGACCGGCGATGACGCTGAAACTCATGTACAGCAGTGCGCAGGCAAAACTCTTGCGCGGATCGTTCCACAGTCGGCGGGCGATCAGGAAACACAGCAACACGCTCAGGCCCATGCTCAGCGCCGAGGCAAACCGAACGCCAAACAGGTTCTGACCAAACAGCGCCTGGCTGGCAGCGATCATCCAGTAACCAGCCGCCGGTTTTTCGAAATAGCGCACGCTCATGAAATGCGGCGATACCCAATTGCCGCTCAGGAGCATGTCCTGACTGATCTGCGCGTAGCGGGTTTCGTCTGGAATCCACAAGCCATGGGTACCCAGTGGCAGCAGATACGCCAAGGCGAAAAGGACCAGCAATAGGGGAAGAGCCCAGCGTTTGCTCATGCGCCTTGCACTCCCAGCCAGCCTTCGCGGCCGTCAAGGGCACCACGTAGCACACGTCCTGTGGGCAAGGTGTTGAGAGCGTCCGGGAGCAGATCGCCCAAGGGCTGGAAATGAATGTCACGCTGGCGTGCATCGGCCAGCAGCTGACGGAAATCGTTGGCCATCAGAATCCCTTCTACTTCTGCATGAATGGTGTAGACATTGAGTTGTTCAGGGGTAAAGCGATCAAGAATGAAGGCGTTGAAGTCATTGGCGGCGACCGTCGGGCCGACCACCTCGTCGAAGGTCGGCAAGTCCACCGGTATCTGAGGTGCACCTAAACCACCACCGGCCAGGATCGGCTGAAACAGACTCTGTCCGCGACAATCGCTGTTGTAGCGAAAGCCGAACGTCTCTTTGGCTTCGATCACACGCTCGTCCGCGCGCCAACCGGCAGCGGCTGAACAGTCGACCTTTTGCCCAAGGATGTCGCTGAGCGTGTCGACGCCCCGGCGGATCTGTTCGATCAACTGTGCGTCGCTCCAGCGTCCGGCGTTGGCCTGCCAGCCATGGTGATCCCAAGCGTGCAGGCCGACTTCATGCCCGGCAGCCTGGGCCTGGCGCATCAAATGCCCCAGGTCACGGCCGATCGGTTTGCCTGGCCAGGCGGTGCCGGCCAGCAAAATATCCCAGCCGTACAGCCCGGCAGCATTGGAACGGAGCATTTTCCAGAGGAATTGCGGACGGATCAGGCGCCACAAGTGGCGCCCCATGTTGTCCGGTCCGACACTGAAGAAAAACGTCGCCTTGACTTGCGCTTCATCGAGGAGTTCCAGCAGCCGGGGCACCCCCTCACGGGTGCCTCGGTAGGTGTCGACATCGATTCGAAGGCCTGCCTGCATTAACGCTTGTCCGCGATTTCGAGCATGGCTTCACGCAGGAAGAAGTCCAGCGTGTTGCCAATGGTCTCGCTCATTTCCACCGTTGGCGTCCAGTCCAGCAGGCGCTTGGCGTTGGCGATGCTCGGTTTGCGGTGGGACACGTCCTGGTAACCGGTGCCGTAGAACGCCTTGCTCTCGATGTCGCGGAAACCGGCGAACGGAGGGAAGTTGCTGCGCAGCGGGTGAGCTTCGAACTGACGCAGCAGCTCTTCGCCCAGTTGACGGATGCTGGCCTCGTTTTCCGGGTTGCCGATGTTGATGATCTGGCCGTTGCAGACATCGTTGTCGTTGTCGATGATGCGTGCCAGCGCTTCAACACCGTCAGCAATGTCGGTGAAGCAGCGTTTTTGCTCGCCGCCGTCGAACAGGCGAATCGGCGTGCCTTCCACCAGGTTCAGGATCAGCTGGGTAATGGCGCGGGAGCTGCCGATACGAGCCGAATCCAGACGGTCCAGACGTGGACCCATCCAGTTGAATGGACGGAACAGGGTGAAGTTCAGGCCTTTCTGGCCGTAGGCCCAGATCACGCGGTCAAGCAGTTGCTTGGAGACCGAGTAGATCCAGCGTTGCTTGTTGATCGGGCCGACGACGAGGTTGGAGGTGTCTTCGTCGAAGTTCGGGTCCTGGCACATGCCATAGACTTCCGAGGTCGACGGGAAGATCACGCGCTTGTTGTATTTGACGCAGTAGCGAACCAGTTTCAGGTTTTCTTCGAAGTCCAGTTCGAATACGCGCAGCGGGTTGCGGGTGTATTCGATTGGCGTGGCAATCGCCACCAGCGGCAGGACCACGTCGCACTTCTTGATGTGATACTCGATCCACTCGGAGTGAATGCTGATATCGCCTTCGACGAAGTGGAAGTTCGGGTGGCTGCGCAGGCGCTCGATAGCGTCCGAGCCGATGTCCAGGCCATAAACCTCATAGCGGTCGTCACGCAGCAGGCGCTCGGACAAGTGATTGCCGATGAAGCCGTTGACGCCCAGGATCAGCACGCGGGTACGGCGTGGTGCACGACCGGATTCGGCACCGCGCAGTACGGAGCCGTCGACCAGGCCCAATTCGTTGGCCAGTTGCGGGCCGCTCAGGTAAAGACCGTTGTCATTGCGCTGACCGGCGGTGATCACCAGCGAGTCTTCGCCGCAAGCGATGCGCAGAGGGTCGACGCTGATGACGCGACCCGGCGCCAGGCCTTCATTGCCCTTGGCTACTTCAGCATTCCAGACGATCAGCTTGTGCTCGCCCACGTCGCAGAAAGCGCCCGGGTAAGGTTGGGTCACGGCGCGGACCAGGTTGAACAGTTCTTCTGCCGGCTTTTTCCAGAACAGCTTGCCATCGGCAGGTGTGCGGCGACCAAACACCGTGGCTTTGGATTCGTCCTGGGCCGTTTCGGTGACTTTGCCTTGCAGCAAGGCGGGCAGGGTGTCGCGCAGCAAGTCGGTGGCGGCCAGGCGCAACTTGCCGTGCAGGGTCAGGGCGGTATCGCTGCGCTCGATGGCAACTTTTTGCTGGGCGATGATCGCGCCTGCGTCGGCGCGCTTGACCATACGGTGCAAGGTCACGCCGGTTTCGGTCTCACCGTTCACCAGTACCCAGTTGGCCGGCGCGCGGCCACGGTAGCTTGGCAGCAACGAACCGTGCAGGTTGAATGCGCCTTTGCGGGCGGTGGCCAGCAGCGGTTCGGTCAGCAGGTTGCGGTAGTAGAACGAGAACAGGTAATCCGGGTCGAGTTTGGCGATGCGCTCGATCCACAGCGGATGGTTGGCGTCTTCAGGGGCATGAACCGGGATGCCTTTTCGCGCACACAACTGGGCAACGGAACCGTAGAAGGCGTTTTCTTTGGGATCATCGGCATGAGTAAACACGGCGGCAATTTCAATGCCGGACGCAAGCAGGGATTCGATACCGGCACAGCCAATATCGTGGTAGGCGAAGACAACAGCTTTTGCACTCATGAGAGAACCTGATCTGAAGAAGTGGAAGTGAGACCGTCAACGGTGACAACGGGGGCGGGCGCGGCGGGTTGGCTGCGCAAGACTTTTTCGACAAAGAAACGAGGGCGGGCACGGACATCGCTGTACATGCGTCCCAGGTACTCGCCCAACAGTCCCATACCGATGAATTGCCCACCGGTGAACACGAACAGCACGGCAAACAGTACAAACGAACCGTCGCCGGCCCATTCAGCGCCAAACACCAGGCGCAAGAAAATCAATGTCATGGCAAACAGCACACCCAGACCGGCCATGGCGAAGCCGATGATGCTCAGCAGGCGCAATGGCGTGGTGGTCATGCAGGTAATCAGGTCGAACATCAGGTTGACCAGGCGCATGGGGCTGTACTTGGATTCGCCGTGTTCACGTTCGGCATGCATCACCAGGATTTCCGTGGTGTGCCGGGCAAAACTGTTGGCCAGGATCGGGATGAAGGTGCTGCGTTCGCGGCAGGCCAGCATCGCGTCGACGATGGTGCGGCGGTAAGCACGCAGCATGCAGCCGTAATCGCTCATGGCAACGCCGGTCGAGCGCTGAACGGCGAGGTTGATCAGCTTCGAAGGCCAGCGGCGCAGGGCCGAGTCCTGACGGTTGTTGCGCACCGTGGCGACCACGTCATAACCGAGTTCGGCCTGGGCCACCAGTCGCGGAATTTCTTCAGGCGGGTTTTGCAGGTCGGCATCGAGGGTGATGACGACATCACCTTTGCAATGCTCGAAGCCCGCCATGATCGCCGCGTGTTGGCCATAGTTGCGGTTGAGAATGACCGCGACCACTTTGCTGCCTTCGCGATTGGCAGCGTCCTCGAGGATTTGCGCCGAATCGTCGCGGCTGCCGTCATCCACCAACACGATTTCGTATTCATGGTGCAACTGCTCACACGCCGCTTCAGTACGTCGAAGCAACTCGGGCAGGCTGTCTTGCTCGTTGTAGACCGGGATAACAACCGATACGCAATTGATTGGGTAAGGTTTCACTGAGCTCTGTCCATAACGTTTTCAATGGCATCGACCACACGATTGACATCATCGTTGGTCATGTCCGGGAACAAGGGAATCGAACATAGCCGCGCCGAGTTCCATTCGGTGTTGGGCAAATAAATGTTCGGGAAACGCTGACGATAATACGTGTGCAGGTGTGTGGCTATAAAGTGGATGCCGGTGCCGATGTTTTGCTCCTGCAAACCCTTCATGAACGCTTCACGGTCCAGCCCGCAGCGCTCGGGATCGATGCGCAGGATGAACAGGTGCCAGGCGTGTTGTTGCGGGTAGGTCGGCACCGCGAGCGGCTGCACGGCGCTGCCTTCCAGGCGTTGCAGGTACGTGCGTGCCAGTTCGGTGCGTTTGGCGTTGATGTCGTCCAGGCGCTCCAGCTGTACCAGTGCGATGGCGGCATTGATGTCGGCCAGGTTGTATTTGAAACCCGGCTCCATCACCTGTGCCTGAGGTTTGCGGCCGTGAGTCATGCGGTCGTAAGCATCGACGCCGAGGCCATGAAACTTGAGCATGCGCACCCGGCTGGCCAGCGCTTCGTCGTCGGTGACGAACATCGCACCCTCGGCGCAGGTCATATTCTTGATAGCATGGAACGAGAAGATGGCCGTGCCTGTCGAACCGACGTGTCGACCTTTGTAGAAGGTGCCGGCGGCGTGGGCGGCGTCTTCGATGACGGCGATACCGTGTTTGTCGGCCAACGCATAGAGCGGGTCGAGATCGAAGGCAGCGCCGGCGTAGTGCACCGGAATGATGGCCTTGGTGCGCGGGGTGATGGCCGCCTCGATGCTGGTGGCATCACTCATCAGTGTGTCGCGGTCAACGTCGACGAACACTGGCGTGGCGCCCAGCAGGCAGATCATGTTGGCGGTGGACACCCATGTCTGGGACGGGGTAATGACTTCGTCGCCCGGACCAATGCCCAGTGCCAGCAAGGTGATGTGCATGCCACCGGTGGCCGAAGAAAGTGCAACGGCATGCCGGCAGCCAACATAGTTGGCGAATTGCTCTTCCAATTGCTGGTTTTTCGGCCCGGTAGTGATCCAGCCGGAGCGCAATACTTGCTCTACGGCTGCAATTTCTTCATCGCCGATACTCGGGCGGGAGAAGGGGAGAAACGCCTGACTCATGGGCACCTCGGGCTGAAATGAACGGACATAAATACCGGATGTGTTGGATCCAAGGCAAGCGTAGACGATAAAAAATTAGCTGCTTCAATCAGTTACCGAAACTGCGTGATAAACCGCATCAATTGACTTTTTTTGTTCCGGTCGGCACGTTGGAGCCCTGTGAGGGACAGTCGCGACTCGTTGAGGGTATGCGCATTTTCGTGAAAGGAACATGAAAACCCGGTTGGCAATTCGTTTATCTGAGCGTCATACAGGCACTGTTCAGACTCGTGCCGTTCATCGCGGTTTTTAGAGGGAAAGTCCTACGGAAGTCTCCATTTTAGATGAAGGATATTTCAACCCTTAGTTGCTTTACTGCATCGTTTTCACAAGGCCGTTTCGTTTGATTGACTTACCTGTTACCCATCCTGTTGCTACAAAGACCAATCCGTTGACCCTGTACCTGGCCCGGCTCGCGCCCTCCAGTCAGTTGACCATGCGATATGTTTTGCAGGATGCCGCGGATCGCCTGGGTTTCGAAGACGTGAACATCGAGGAGATCCCCTGGCATCAGCTGCAGCCGGAAAATGTCATTGCGCTAGTGGCTGCGTTGCGCGAAGACGGCTACGCCCCCAATACATCATCGCTGTACGTTAACGCGGTGCGCGGGGTGATGAACGAGGCGTGGCGTATGAGCCTGATCAGTCAGGAGCATCTGCTGAAAATGCGCTCGGTCAAAGGGATTGCCGGCACCCGGTTGTCCCAGGGGCGTAACTTGCGGCGCACGCTGATCCAGGAGTTGATGGCGGTGTGTGCCGCCGATCCCCGGCCACAAGGGTTGCGGGACGCAGCGATCATCGGGATTTTGTACGGTTCGGGCATGCGCAAGTCGGAGTCGGTGAACCTGGACCTGTCACAGGTCGATTTTGCCGAGCGCAGCCTGCGGGTCACCGCCAAGGGCAACAAGCAATTGATCAAGTACGCACCCGCCTGGGCCTTCACCAAACTGGAGGCCTGGCTGGCGTTTCGTCGTTCACAGCTCAAGGAGGGCGAAGTGGACGACCCGTTTCTGTTCAATCGGATCCGGCGTGGCAGCCATATCACCCGCGAGCGCGTGACCAAGCATGCGATCTATTACATTGCGCGCCAGCGCGGTGCCGAGGTGGGTGTGAAGATCATGCCGCATGATTTTCGGCGCTCATTCATCACTCGCGTGATCGAGGAGCACGATTTGTCCATTGCCCAGAAACTGGCGCATCACAGCAATATCCAGACGACCGCCAATTACGATGTGCGCGACGACAACGAGCGGCGACGCGCAGTGGATCGCTTTGATCTTTAAAACAGGCCGGTTACGACTCGCTGAACACGTGGGCATGGCCGATGGTCGAGACATGCACCGCGCTGCCGGCAGGCGGCGCGTACATACCTGAACTGCGTACCGTTAATGACCGACCCGACTGTTCCCCCAAGACCGGGGTCTGCAATTCCACGGTTAATGTGCAGGTATTGCCACTGAAGTCCCGGTCGGTGACCACGGCGCGGCACCCGGCCACTTCGTCGGGGCTGGGATGGATGCTGACGAGTTGCAGTTGCTCGGGGCGCAGCATGATTTGCGCCGATTTGTTGTTGCGGTGGTTGTTCACCGGTATCCGGCCGAGGTCGCAATGGGCCCAGCCGGCTTCGATTCTGGCAGGCATGACCACGGCATCCCCGAGAAACAGCGCGGTTTGCTCATCGTCGGGGTAGCGATAGAGATCCAGCGGGTGGCCTGACTGCACGAGCCGGCCATCACGCATCACGGCCAGTTGATCGGCAAATGACAACGCTTCGCTTTGGTCATGAGTGACCAGGATGGTGGTGACACCGGCATCGGACAACAGTCGGGCGACCATCTTGCGCATGGCGCTTCGAAGACCGGTATCGAGGGCGGAAAAAGGCTCATCGAGCAGCATCAAGCGTGGCTGCTGGGCTAACGCCCGCGCCAGGGCCACACGTTGCTGCTGGCCGCCGGAGAGTTCGTGGGGCCAACGGTTGGCCATGCTCTTGTCCAGCGCCACACTGTCCATCAGTTCAGCGATGCGTTCGTTTTTTTCGTGGCCCTTTTTCGACAGGCCGAAACCGATATTGGCGGCCACGGTCATGTGCGGGAACAGGGCACCGTCCTGGGGGACGTAGCCGATCAGGCGCTGATGGGCCGGCACCTCGTGGGTGTCGTCGACGAGTGTCTGGCCATTGATTGAAAGACGGCCCGTGTCCGGGAACTCGAAGCCGGCAATCATCCGCAACAGGGTGGTTTTGCCTGAACCGGACGGGCCGACAATCACCGTTCGGCTGCCGTTGGGCACCGACAGGTTGATGCTCTCCAGCGCCTTTTGGTCGCCATAGGACTTGGAAATGGCATGCAGTTCAAGTGCGTTCATCGGCCAGCCGTTCGTTTGGATTGGTGATAAAGAAGCCCGGTCAACGGAAGTGACAGCAGGATCATCAACAGCGCATAGGGCGCAGCCGCGGCATAGTCGATTTCGCTGGTCATGGCCCAGAAACCGGTGGCCAGGGTGCGCGTCCCATTGGGCGCGAGCAACAGGGTGGCGGTGAGTTCATTGGTAATCGCCAGAAACACCAGCGCTGCTCCAGCGGCGGCACCCGGTGCGGCCAGGCGCAAGGTGATCAGCCACAAGGCCCGACCGGGCGAGCGGCCGAGGCTGCGCGCGATGTTTTCCAGCTCTACCGGCGCCTGGGCAATACCCGCGCGCAAACTCACCAGCGCCCGAGGCAAGAACATCAGCAAATACGCCAGCAGCACGGTGATCGTAGTCTGGTAAATCGGCCGCGCAAAGTGGATTGTGACGGTCACCAGGGCCAGCGCGACGACAATCCCCGGCAACGAACTGGTGATGTAGTTGCAGCTTTCCAGTACCCGTTGCAACCGTCCCGGCGAGCGAATTGACAGCCAGGCAATCGGAATCGCAGCGCAGGTCGTCAGAACCGCGCCCGCCGCGCCAAGCTGCAATGTCTGTTGCAGTGCCGGCATCAATTCGTCCAGTTCCCAGACCTGTGTGCCGCCCGCCATCAGCCACTTGCCCAGCGTGATCAACGGCACACCCAGTGCCAGCGTGCAGGTGATGATTTGCAGCAGCAGGCCAAGTGTTTTGGCTAGCGAACCCAAGCGCACAACCCGCTGTGCGCGCGCGCTTCCCGACCCCACCCGGGCATAACGCGCCGTTCCGCGAGCGGCGGATTCGGCGGTCAGCATCGCCAGGCAACACAGGGCCAGCACACTGGCCAGCATGTTGGCGGCCGGGCCGTTGAAGGTGGATTTGAACTGGTCGAAGATCGCGGTGGTGAAGGTGTCGAAGCGAATCATCGCGTACAGGCCATATTCGGCCAGCAAGTGCAGGCCCACCAACAACGCTCCGCCACAAATGGCCAGACGCAGTTGCGGCAGCACCACACGAAAGAACACCGCCCAGGGCTTGAGCCCCAGCGATTCGGCGACGTCTTCGATGGCCGGGTCGAGCCGGCGCAAGGTGGCGGCGATTGGCAGGTACAGGAACGGGAAGTAGGCGATGACCGAGACCAGGACGCCGGCAAACAGCCCATGTATCGGTGGCACCAGGCTCACCCACGCATAGCTGTGTACGAACGCCGGTACGGCCAGCGGCGCCGTCGCCAGCAGCGACCACCCGCGTCGACCCGGCAGGTTGGTGCGTTCTGTCAGCCAGGCCAGCGCCAGGCCCAGCATGATGCATAAAGGAATAGTGATCAGCACCAGCAGCACGGTGTTGAACAGTAATTCAGCGACCCGAGGTCGAAAGACCAGCGGCACGATGGCCGCCCAGCCTGTCTGGATCGACACACCGAGTACGAAGGCAATCGGTAACAGCGACAGGAGCGAGACCAGTATGGACAAACTGATCACCCACGCGCCGCCGCGACCTGCGAAGACACCACGGGCGCGTCGTCGCAAGTTCGAGGGCATCGCCGTGGCGACACCCCCTGGCAGGGTTTCTGGCATCAATTAGAGCAATCCCGCCTGAGTCATCAGCTCCACGGCTTTTTTGCTGTCGAGTTTTGAGGCATCGACTGCTGGCGCGTCCAGCTGCTGCAAAGGCACCAGTTTAGGGTTGGAGGGTGCGTTTTTACCCACGGCGTACTCGAACGACTTACCGGTTTCGAGGACTTTCTGGCCTTCTTTACCGGTGATCCATTTCAGGAACGCCTGTGCTTCTTCCTTGTGTTTGCTGGAGGCCAGAACGCCGCCACCGGAAACACTGACAAAGGCACCCGGGTCTTTATGTTTGAAGTAGTACAGGGCGGTGTTCTTGCTGTTTTCGCCGGTCTTGGCCTGATCGCCGTAGCTGTAATAGTGGTAAATCACGCCGCTGTCGACCTGGCCGGCATTGACTGCCTTGAGTACGGCGCTGTTGCCGCGATAAATCGTGGCGTTGGCTTTCAACCCTTTAAGCCATTCGAGGGTAGCTGCTTCGCCCTTGAGTTCGAGCACGGCGGCGACGATGGCCTGGAAGTCGGCGCCGGCCGGCGACGCGCCCCAACGGCCTTTCCAGTTTGGCCCGGCGAGGTCCATCAGCGACTTGGGCAAATCGGCTTCAGGCAGCATGCTCGGGTTGTACACGAACACCGTGGAGCGCGCGGCGATCCCGATCCATTTGCCATGCGCCGGACGATAAGCTGATTCGACTTGTTCCAGCGTGGTCGGCGCTACCGGAGCAAGGAGCCCGGCCTTGTCGACCAGCACCATGGCCGGGGAGTTTTCGGTCAGGAACACATCGGCCGGGGAGGCGGCGCCTTCCTGTACGATCTGGTTGCCCATCTCGGTGTCGTCGCCGTTGCGCAAGGTGACCGGGATCCCTGTTTCCTGAGTGAAACCCTCGACCCAGGCCTTGGTCAGGCTTTCGTGTTGGGCGTTGTAGACCACGATACCGGCGGTATCAGCGGCATACACGTGCCCGGCGGCCAGCAGTGCAGTGCTTAGCAGTGCGGATTTGAGGAACGAAGGGATCGAGGGCGTCATTCTGGGGGGCTGCTCCTGTTCTTTTTTAGAAGTCATGCACGCCGATTCACCTGTCAATCAATGCGAATCATTTGCATGCTTTGAGTCGGCAGGGAATGTAGAGCGCTAAATGAGAAAAAAACGTCAAAGAAACCGTTAATACATGTCATTTCCATTCAGGTTAGCATTCCTTTGGCCCCTTGCCCTTGATCGATGTCAAACGATGTCATCGATCAAGGTCAGGCAGATCAAGCGCGATGTTGGGGGGGGGGGCACCAGCCGTATCGGGATTTGAGCAATCGCCCCGATTGTGACGGGCGGCCGCTCCACACCAGAAGGTGGCGAAAGGATAGCTCAGTGGCCCGGCGGACGCCTAGGGGCCGGTCGTTTCAGTTTTCGTCGTGGACGACTCGGGAATAAACGCCACGCTCTGTTCCTCTCGGGCGTGGAACATCCGCTCGCCGTTGGTGGGCGTGGTGGTGATGACCTGGTGGTCGGCACTCAGGTAGTTCAGCGGCAGCGCATCACCCTTGTGGTACTGCGCGACCACAATGGTGCGCTGCGGATTCCAGTGTTGGCCGCTGGCGTTATCCAGCCAGGCCATCAGTGTCGCGGTGTTGCCGGAGCGAGGGAAGTCCTCGGTTTCCTGCACGTAATAGAACGGTGCGCCACCGGTTTGCAGGTACATCGGCACTTTGTTGTCGACGTCGATCATCACCATGCGCCAGTGCTCCAACGGCGCCCGCTTGCTGGCTTCAAACTTGACCGTCTCACCGAAATCCACCACGCCGCCACCGCTGTTAGTCCAGGGGTACAGCACGCCGAGCACAGTCATCAATACGACTGCGCTCACCCCGAAACCGATCTTCAACCCGCGACTGCCAAACGCACTGTCGGCGTTGCGTTCGGCCATGCGCCGGGTGATCCACCAAGCCCCCAGTAACTGGGCGAAGGGCACGAGGGGCAATACGTAGTAGCTGCGTCGACTTCCGCTGGCGGTGAAAAACAGCATCAGCAGCCCCAGCCCCCAGATCAGCCAACGTGTATTGGGTTCGACACTGCGCCAGTTGCGTGCAGAGACCCACAGCGCCAACAACCAGAACGGCGCCCATGGCAAGGTGTAGACGGGAAGGTAAAGCAGGTAGGTGTAAATCGGCCCGATGTTATCGAACGGCTGGAAGAACCGGACGACATTTTCGCGCAACACCAAGCCCAAGCCACTTTCGCCATAGGTCGGTGTGCCATACACATGCGACAACATGAACGGTGTCATGTAGAAAACGCCGGCAACCGACAGGGCTGCACACAGCCGCCAATTGAGGTGGCGTTTCCAGCGACCCTCCTGCAACAGATGAGGCAATAACAACAACCCTGGCAGGATGAAGCCGATCAAACCTTTGAACAGTGAGGTCAAGGACAGCAGCAGGCAAAACACCAGGTAGCGGCTGAACCGTGTGTCGTCGGGCCCCCGCCAGTACCACCACACCGCCGCCAGTACGCCGCACACCGTGAGAATGTCAGCCGTGGCAACCCGTGCCCAGAAGATAAAATAGAAGGTGGTCGCCAGCATCCAGCCGGCAATCAAACCGGTACCTTTGCGATACAGCCGTTCGCCGATCAGGTACACCAGCCACACGCTCAGCCACGCCGCAATCACTGACGAGAGGCGCAACGACCAAGGGTCCAGGCCACCCGTCAACCAGGCGGAGGCGGTGATCAACCAATAGGAGGGCAGGGGTTTGTCGTAGTAGGCCCCGCCCTTGAGGTAGGGATCAATATAGTCACCGCTTTGCAGCATCTGTAAGGCGATGTTGGCCCAGCGTGTTTCCGCGCCCCACAACTCCCGGGTCCCCAGCCCCAGCAACAGCATCAACGCGGTTGCACCCAGCAGGAGCGTTAACCGGCCCCTGTCACTGGCCAAGAACTTCATGACGGGTTTCCAGTCGGTGCTGGTGGCGAAACTTTGTCAGGGCTGGTTTGCGGAAAAATCAGGATCTGCAGATTGCCACGCTGATAGCGTTTGCCATCGATAGGCAACCGCTCGACTTCTTCGATTTCCGCGACACTGTTGACCCGCATCACCACACCGACCGAGCCTTTTTTGCGCGCCTCGGTCATCCACTCATCGACGTTGTCCAGGGGCACTTTGCGCGAAGCCATGGCCGGGTCGCCGAGACCGTACTTCAGCTCGCCGATGGTATTGAACAGATCGACTTGCGGGCGCTTCAAACGCCAGGACAACGCGGAGGCCGCACCGAGATCGTTACTGAGCAAAGAACTGGTTTTGCCCAATGCATCGAGGTGTTCGGCAATGAACTGGTCCGGCATCTTGCTGTTGACGACCTGTGCCGGCATGGCGGCTGGCAACAACGCAATCAATATCCAGATGCCGATCGCCGGCATCGCCCAAAAAGTCAGTGGACGCAGGGCTTGTAATGAATTGCTGATGATCCAGCCGAGCAACACGATGAACGCCAGCGACAGGCTGAACATCTCGGTGTTTTCGTAGATCTCTTTGGAAACCTGAAGATAGAGCAGGGCGATCAGGGCAACAGTGCCCACGGTGATGTTGATCGCCGCATTGATGCGAAGCGACCGCGCTCGCCCTTGGTTCAGGAGCTCCATGACCGTGTGCCCCATCAGCAGGGCCAGCGGCAATAGGCACGGCATGATGTAGGTCGGCAGTTTGCCGCTGCTCAAACTGAAGAAAGCCAGTGGCAACAGCAGCCAAAGCAGCAGGAAACCGACGACAGGCTGGCGTTTGTGCTTCCAGGCGTTGATGAACGTGGTCGGTAGCAACGCCGCCCATGGCAGGCTCGACACCACCAGCAAGGGCAGATAGAACCACCATGGCCGCGCATGCTGTGCATCATCGGCGGCGAACCGGCGCACGTGTTCGTTCCAGAAGAAAAAGCGCCAGAAGTCCGGCTCCCGGTGGTGAATGGCGAGCACCCAAGGCAAGCACACCACCACCGCCACCAGCACGGCCAACGAACCGTAACGCACCAGTTCACCCATGCGC
Source organism: Pseudomonas sp. OV226 (assembly GCF_003148705.1). Classification (NCBI taxonomy): domain Bacteria; kingdom Pseudomonadati; phylum Pseudomonadota; class Gammaproteobacteria; order Pseudomonadales; family Pseudomonadaceae; genus Pseudomonas; species Pseudomonas sp. OV226. The sequence goes on from NZ_QGGS01000001.1 coordinate 435,530, forward strand.
CGTTGCCAAAGCATGTAGGGCAGGGCGATCAACACGGGTAACAACCAGGCCAGAAAGCCCTTGGTCATGAAGCCCATGCCACAGGCGAACCCCAGCATCGCCCAGGCACCCACCTTGCTTCGTGGGGTTTGACCGTCGAGGGCAAACCACAGCGCAACCAGGCTCAGGTTGACCCAGAAGGTGAATTGCGGATCGAGGTTGGCGTAACCGGCCTGGCCGGCAATCAGCCCGAAACTCATGTACAGCAACGCGCAGGCCGCGCTTTTGCGCGGGTCGCTCCAAAGCCTGCGGGCGATCAGGTACGTCAACCAGACACTTAGCCCGGTACTGAGCGCCGAAGCAATGCGCACACCAAACAGGTTGTCACCAAAAACCGCCTGGCCGATGGCAATCATCCAGTACCCGGCGATGGGCTTTTCGAAGTAGCGAATGCCCATGAAGTGCGGCGCGACCCAGTTGCCGCTCAGGAGCATTTCCTGGCTGATCTGGGCATAACGGGGCTCGTCGGGGATCCACAGGCCGTGGGTCATCAAGGGCAGCAGGTAGAACACCACAAAGGCGAGAACCAGACCGGGCACAATCCAGCGATTGGCGGCGTTTGAAGTGCCGGTATAACGGTAGGACTGTGCCCCGACCGGGTGTCGCAACGGATTGTTTTGGGACGTCATGACTCGACCTGACTTAGAGACGTTACCGAATTCAGTGCAGGGCTCGGCGCAATCCTGCGAAAGCACAGCACTGGAATAAATTGCCCGAAGGCACAAATACAGCCGGAGTAAGTGATTTCTTTGATCTGGAACTATCAGCCTCCTTGGTTGAATGGTTCCTGACAAAATCGAAAATAAAGGTGAACTAGCGTTCAGCTGTCCATTGAGAAAGATTAACTTTCACTGTCGGGCACTTAACTAAGGAAGGTTCCATGGGTGCACTTAAAATGCACCGTTCACCTTCCATTGTTACTGCCGGCTGGCGAGTCGTTACTTGCGTGCTGCTGCAGTCGCCAGCGAGGGCCAGTCTTCAGGTTGCAGGATGCCCAACACCTTGAGTTGCCCTTGTGCATCGATGCTGACGAACAATGAACTGGTGTATTCACTGTCGGCAGCGTGTTTGAAACCTGTCTCTTTTTCAAAGTCGCTGATACAGCCACTGTGCGTCACCAGCACGCTGTTGCGATGGGCAACCTTGTGCGCAACCACATCGTTACGCAGTGCGGTGCCACAACTGGCCAGCCATTCTTGGGCGACAGCATCTTTGCCGAACATGGCGTGCGCTGTTTGTTGGGTGCGGGTCACCGGGCTTGCAAGTACATCGGTCTGCGCCATGCCCAGGCCCATAAAGCCTTTACCTACCGCCGTAGCTGTTTCGCTGCCATGGCGGGTAATGCCGTCGGCAGGACCCAGGCACGGGTTGCTCGACCGGTCACAGCGCTCGGCGTGTCGCACCAACACCACCACTTCTCCGGCCTGCCAATGCTTGAGCAGTTCGGCATGGGCCTGGGCGTCGGCGCTTCCCAGATTTGTCGGCGAGGTGTGCCACATGACAAAACCTGTCACGAGAGCAGCCACCAACAGTGAGCCCGAGATCGCAACCACTCGGGTGAGGCGCGAACCCTGGCGTGGCGCTGAGGTGGCAGGTGATACCGTTTTGAGCATGTTCTTACCCTTGACTGTTCGCAACACCGGACATAAGGCTGCTTTGGCCGCAGAAAAAACTGACGAATTTCAAATCAAGTTTTACTAAACCTGGATGATGAGCGGTACGTTAAAGGCTGAGGCGTGTGAACGTGGTGAAACGGATGTGAAAATTTTGCGCAGATGATCGAAGGGCAAATGCTTCTAGTGTGATGATCTACAACATTATTACAAACTAACTAGTTGCGCGGAGTATTTGAAAGTCAATATCAAGTACGGTGTGAAACTTGTTACAGAAGTGCCGCAGTTGCTTTGCCGAGGAAGAAAAACGTCATGCGATGTTCCAGCCTTTCATACCCGACGATGAAAGTCGGGGAGCGGGCTTGGGATCAGGGCTTTCGCAGGTGCAGCGGATCTGTAGCCGACAGCAATGGCAAGTGACGCTCGGCAGCCTTGAGCCCAACGGCTGCTGTTTCACCGTTGAGCTTAAGCCGGCGTAATCGGTTTCAACCGGAGGACGGGCAACTCTGTTGCGACCCCCTGGCCGCCTGGCCGATCACGGCCGCCAGGCGTTTGACATTGTTCTGCTGGGCGGCAACCAGGTCTTCGATACTTGTCGCCGAAGGCGTTTGCAAAGTGCTATGGCAGGTGAGTGATGAAACATTGCCTTCACCGATGCCCCGCAAGCGCCAGGTCGCCTCGATCAGCCCGTACTGGCCGGGAACAGAATCAAAGCGCTGCACCTCCACCCGCAACGACAATTTGCGTGGGGGGTTGGCGTTGATCAGTTGAGCCGCCAGTGCGCTTTGTAATTCCTCAGACAGTGATGCGCCCCACCAGTCGGTTTCCAGCAGGACCAGGCCACTGTTTCCCTGGCGAATGACTATCTGCGTCCGGTCGACCTGAGCCGGCACACTGACAGCATCAAACTCGATGTACATCCCGTTACTGTGCGCCGCGCCCCCGGTTTGCTGCGGCATCAGCGTGTGGTAATGAACCGGTTCACTGCGGCAGGCCGCCAGCAGCATCAGCGCAGTGATCAAGGTGATCTTCGGCGAAAAACCCATACGTCGTGCTCCTTTGTTCTGCGGCGCGGTCATTGTTTCAGGTCCTTAGCCGAGGCATTTTCGGGTCGTCCACGAATCAGCGATTCTGGATGCCTGCTCAAATAATCCGCCAGCTGACGCAACGCTCTTGCCGCGCGCCCCAGTTCATCCAGTGTTTCTCCCAGTTGTACCCGTTGCGGCGAGTCTTCGGCGATGGTGGAACCGGCCGACTTTATCGTCGTATTGGCCGATTGCAGGGTCGTGCTGACGTCCGACAGGGTGGTGCTCACACCGGGCAGGGTCTTGGTATTGAATTGCGCCAAGCCTTTGCGCAGTTCCACGAGGTTGCTGTCGAGGTTGCCGGCAATACGATCGATTGGCAGTTTGTTGAGTTTGTCGACCATGGCCTCCAGTTTTTCCTGCAATTGCTCAAGGCTACCCGGCAACGTCGGAATCATGACCGGGCGTGCGTTTGGATCGAAGGCCACTTTTTCGGTTTTAGGGTAGAAGTCCAGGGAAATGTACAACTGACCGGTCAACAGATTGCCGGTACGGGCCTGGGCGCGCAGGCCGTTTTCGATAAACGAGCCAATCATCCGAACGCTGGCCGCTTCGTCATTGGGGTCATGATTGAGCGCCTTGATCATTTTGGTGTGGGCCTGCCCCAAACGCTGCGGGTAGATCACGATGCCGACATTGACCGGGAACGTGCGCTTTTGCGCGTCGAAATCCAGATTGACCGATACCACCTTGCCGATCTCCATGCCCAGGAATTCCACCGGCGCATCGACCTTGAGCCCGCGCATGGCCTGATCGAAACGCAGGGCCAGGAATTGCGGCTTGCCATTCGGTGGCGCGAGGGCGCTTTGCTGGTCCTCGAACAGTTCGTAGGCATATTCTTCGGCGGCAGGTTTATCGTTAGGGCTGTACTCCGGCGCGCGAAAGGCAATACCGCCTACCAACATCGAGGACAAGGATTCGGTCTTGACCGCAAAACCGTTGGCACCCACGCTTACGTCGATACCGCTGGCGTTCCAGAAACGGGTGTTTTCGGTGACGTACTGGTCATTGGGTGCATGGATGAACAAGTCGATGTTCACCCCTTTGCCATCCGGGTCCAATCCATAGGCCACCACTTGGCCAACCGGAATCTTGCGGTAGTAAACCGGCGAGCCAATGTCCAGCGAGCCCAGGTCCTGGGTGTGCAAGGTGAAACGCTTGCCGGGTTCGCCATAGGTGATCGCCGGCGGGTTTTCCAGGCCCTTGAAGTTTTTCGCGCGGCCATTGGCCTGGCCGATGTCGGCGCCGATGTAATCACCGGACAGCAATGTATCGATCCCTGAGACACCGCCGGCACCGATGCGCGGACGCACGACCCAGAATTGCGAGTCTTCACGGGTGAAGCTTTCGGCCTGCTTGGCCAGTTTGATCGTGGCGTTGACACTCTTCTGGTCGTTGCTCAGTTCTACGTCCGAGACTTGGCCGATGATCACGTTGCGGTATTTGACCTCGGTCTTGTTGGCCGTCAGGCCATCACCGGTCTTGAACGTAACCGTGATAGTCGGGCCTTCCTGCAAGATGCTGTGGACGACCAGGGAAATACCCACCAATACCGCGACAATCGGAACGATCCAGACCAGTGAAACGCTGCGGCCAGTCTTGATTGGGGCCTGTCCGGGGGCCTGTGGCCCTTCAGTGGCTTGCGACTTCATCCATGACCTCCTCGTTTTGTGGGTTTTCCCGCGTTGAATCCCAGATCAGGCGCGGGTCGAAACTCATCGCCGACAGCATGGTGAACACCACCACCAAACCAAAAAACAGGATGCCCGGGCGCGGTTCGATGTCGGCCAGGGCCTGAAACTTCACCAGGGAGGCCACCAGTGCCACGACGATCACATCGAGCATTGACCAGTAACCGATGACCTCCACAAAGCGGTACAGCTGCGACCGTTCCTTGAGTGCCCACTGGCTGTCGCGGTGTACGGACAACAGCAGGAACGTCAGGGCCAAAAACTTGATGCCCGGCACCGCGATGCTGGCGATGAAAATGATCAGGGCGATGTCCCACGCGCCGGCCTCCCAGAACTCAAGTACGCCGCTCATGATCGTGCTGTCGGCACCGTTACCGACCATCTTGGTGTTCATCACCGGCAACAGATTGGCCGGGACGTAAAACGCCAGGGCGGTGAACATGTAGGCCCACGTGCGGTTCAGCGAGTTGGTTTTGCGCCGATGCAGGGGCGCACCGCAGCGCTCACATTCATGCGGCTCGCCGGTCATGTCGCAGGCCAGGCCGCAGCTGTGACACAGGCACAGGTTGAGTTCGCTGGCGACCGGAGGGGTATTCATAGAATGTCCCATAATTCACGGATATCGCGCCCGGCGATGCGGATCATCATCAGGCTCAGCACGGCAAGCGCAAACAGGCCGATGCCGGGCAGTACGTCCAGCAATCCGGCGAGTTTGATGACCGCCACCATTGCACCCAGCAGGCAGACTTCCAGCATGCTCCAGGGCCTGAGGGCCTCCAGCCAGCGCATGCAGAATTTAAAACCGGGTGAACGACGGTGTGAGAGGGCAAAACCCAGGACCCAGATGAGCAACAACAGCTGGAAAATCGGTGCGATGATCATCGCAATCGCCGCGACCATCGCAATGAAGGTGATCGGTCCCATGCTCAGGGCCAGGACTGAATCCCAGAGCGTTGCACTGTTTTTCAAGCCTTTGAGGCTGATGCTCATGACCGGATAAAAATTGGCGAAAACCCACAGCATCAACGCGGCGAAGGTCAACGCCAGGCGTTGCTCCACTGTCAGTCCGTTATAGCGCTGGAGCACGCCGCCGCAGCACGTACACAGGGTTTTCTGGTGTTTGGCGAGCGTGACTTTTTCATACACACAGTCGCAGTGCTCGCAGATGATCAGCTGATCAGTAGTTGCCATGGGCCAAGGCTCAACAAAGGGCAGGAAGTTCAGAGCACCTCCTCAATATAGAAGTGACTCGCAATTGAGCAAATCGAAAGTCGATACGATGGAGCTTAATGGCCATGAAACAGCTGCCCACGCGAGACAGCGAATTCGTCGAACTCCATATTTACCGCTATTACGATGTCGATTTCACCGCGCCTTGTTCGACTAACAAACAGGGAATGAATCTGTCGCATCGCACCGATCTCAGGCATTCCCTGTACGAGAACTCACCGGGAGAAGACCATGCGCAAGCTCACCGTTGCCGCATTCATGAGTCTGGATGGCGTTATGCAAGCGCCGGGCGGGCCGGAAGAAGACACCAGTGGCGAATTCCGCTTCGGTGGCTGGATCGTGCCTTACGCCGACAAAGTCTCCGGCCAGGCGATACAGGATCTGTTTTCGCAGCCGTTCGAGTTGCTGCTGGGGCGGCGCACTTACGACATATTCGCGGCGTACTGGCCCCACAGACCTGCCGACTCCAACAGTCATGACATCGCCAGCCTGTTCAACAGCGTCCCCAAGCATGTAGCCACGCATCGCCCCGAGACGCTGGATTGGCACAACAGTCATGCATTGCAAGGAAACCTTGTCGACGCGATCCGCACGCTCAAGCACCGCGACGGCGCTGACCTGTTGACGCAGGGCAGCGGCAATCTGGTGCATCAACTGCTCGCCGCCGGGTTGGTCGACGAACTTCGGCTGATGACGTTTCCCGTGGTTCTGGGACGCGGCAAGCGCTTGTTCGACGACACGGCGCAACCTGAGGCCTTCACATTGGTGAACTCGATAATTACGTCCAGCGGTGTGCTGATCACGCGGTATGTGCGAGACGGGGAGGTACGCACTGGAACGTTCGATGAAGGTGAATAGATTGGCCATGCTTGCGGGTTCGCGGTCTTTTGTTCCTCCCGCTGGGTAACCACTTCTGGCCGATAGCCGCCAGAACAGGCTACATCTCTCTCTGTGGCGACGAACCCGTTCTTCGCCACAGAGGATCGTGCTTATTCCTTCAGTTCAACCTTATCCAGCGCCTGATTCACCGCCAATTCCCCCAACATCACCACTTGGGTGATCCCCAGCAGGGTCTTGCGGTTTGAGTTGTCCAGTAGCGCCGCAAGATTGCTGAGCATGGTGGTGGCCGAACCCAGTGATTCGCTGGCGTTGACCAGCAGGGATTCGGTGTCGTACTTGGGGTTGGCGAGGAACATCGGTTCGGGTTCGTGGGTGCTGGCCATGATCTGGGCAGCCGGGTTGAGGTAGTGGTCGAGGGCGCGTTCGGCCGCTTCGTGGAGTTTTTTCGAATCGAGGGATTCGTAGGGCGATGCCGGATCGGTGTCCGGTGGGTTGGGTGTTGGTTTGAACATAGATGAAACTCCTGGAAGAACTATTGAGGAGCCATCACCCTTTGCTACCAAACGAAAGGTGGTGGCCATGCACAGGTTGGTAGACCGGTCCAGGAACCCGGCGCTCCCGAGGGAGCCCTACGCATGGCCACCATAAAAAACAGAGATAAAAACGATCTCTGTAAAAGGTGGCGCTATGCGCCTGGACATACCGGGCTACCAAACCCGATCACTGTTTTTCAGTGACCCAGCCACGATAGAACCCGTGCCCTAGACGCACAAGCCGGCGGATTCTGTCTTACCCGTAGGCGATGACGCAAGGCGTTGTAGCCTTCGGGTGGTAACAGGAGGCTTCGTTTAAACAGGCGGGAACTTCGTTGTTTAAGCGTCAGCGACACGAAGGGGAATCTCGCGCCGGGACGCAGGCTGTCGGGGAGGCGCGCACTCGGTCGCAATCTTCTGCGGCGCTAAAATGTACCTTCGAGTTCCAATCCAGGAGAACCAAGATGATCAGCAAAAACACGATTTGTCTCTGGTACGACGGCACCGCGCTGGACGCTGCGACCTTCTATGCCCGGACGTTTCCCGACAGTTCAGTGGGGGCCGTCCACCGCGCGCCGGGCGACTATCCGGCGGGTAAGCAGGGCGATGTCTTGACGGTTGAATTCACGGTGATGGGTATCCCTTGTCTCGGCCTGAACGGCGGATCGGGGATCCGGCATAACCAGGCCTTTTCGTTTCAGGTCGCCACCGATGACCAAGCCGAAACGGATCGCCTGTGGAACGCGATTGTCGGCAACGGCGGCACGGAAAATGTCTGCGGGTGGTGCCAGGATAAGTGGGGGTTGTCGTGGCAGATCACCCCGCGTGTCTTGACGGCTGCGATCACCCATCCTGATCAAGCGGTGGCCAAGCGAGCGTTCGAGGCCATGATGCAGATGGGCAAGATCGATATCGCGGCGATTGAAGCGGCGGTGGGGCGTTAACGGGTTACGTTAACGTGGTTGATTGCTCTGCGCTGGCCCGATCAATCAACCACTTCTTCAATACCGCAGCGGCTGGACGTAATACAGCCTGACGGTGGTGAACCAGGTAATAGCCTCTGGACACCGGCAGGCGCATTTCAAAGGGTTCGCACAGCGAGCCGTTGCGCATTTCCAACTCTGTCAGGACCGCACTGCTCAGTACGACCCCCTGTCCATGCCGTGCCGTTTCAATGGCCAGAATGGACTGGTCGAAATGTTGACTGGGGATGCCAGCCACCTGCGCGTCGGTCAATTGGCTGAACCGTTTGAACCATGGCGTCCAGTGCGGGAGCAGGGTGGTTTGCAGGAGTGTGGCGCGCATCAGGTCTTCGGGGCCTTTCAGCTTGAGTTTCCGGGCATAGTCGGGCGAACAATAGAGCCGGGCTTCATCCCGATACAGCAAGGTTGAGTCCAGCGACGGATCGTTGCCGTCAAAGTAGCGAATCGCCAGATCAACCCGATCCCGCTCAAAGTCGATCAAGGCCGTCGATGCACTCAGGTGCAGGGAAATGTCGGGCCTGAAACTCAAGAAGTCGGCCATTCTTGGCGCGAACCATTTCGCTGCCAGCGTCGGCGGCATGGACAACCACACTTCATTCACATTGCTCAGGCGCAGCTCGTTGCTGGCTTGCTGGAGCCGCAGCAACGCGGGTTGCACGGCGGCCCAGTAGTTCAATGCGGCTTGAGTCGGCTGGACTTGCCGCACAGACCGGATGAACAGCGGCGTGCCCAGCCATTCTTCGAGCTTCTGGATCTGCTGCCCCACGGCGCCCGGGGTGACATGCAGCTCCGCCGCCGCTTCGGTAAAGCTGGCGTGTTTCATCGCGGCATCGAACGCGACCAGGGCCTTGAGGGGAGGCATATCGTTCATACTGAAGTTTTTCTACTCCATATGGGTTTTTTAATCGGTTGTTCAGTTCGGTCCTAGCCCTTACCTTCGCACAACAACTCCCCGTGCAGAGGTTCATCATGAACAAATTTGTCTATCCTGCCTTTGCTTTGCTCGGGTTGATCTGGGGCACCAATTTCATTTTCATGAAGTGGGCTGCCGAGGTGATTACGCCGATGCAGATTGTACTGTTACGGGTGCTCTTCGGCTTTCTTCCGATCCTTGTCCTGGCACTGTCACGCCGTGCGTTGCGCTGGTTTCATTGGCGCCACTTGCACCATTTCTTCGTCATGTCATTGCTCGCCACCACCGTGTATTACCTGGCGTTTGCCAAGGGCGCGGCGCTGCTTCCTTCCGGCATCGCCGGCATGCTCAGCGGTGCGATTCCGCTCTTCGCCTTTTTGACGGCATTTGTTTTTTTGCGCCAGGAACCGATCAACCGCTTGACGGTGACGGGCCTGATGATCGGTTTTGTCGGTGTGCTGCTCATCGCCCAGCCTTGGAACAGCGCCGGCAACGGCGTTGATATCCGTGGCGTGCTTTACATGGTCGGCGGCTCGCTGAGCCTGGGCTGTTCATTCGTCTACGCCAGACGGTTCCTGATGGACAAGGATCTGTCGCCGCTGGCGTTGTCCACGTACCAGATCGGCCTGGCGCTCCTGGTGCTTTTGTTGACCACTGACCTTCACGGGATCGAGCGCATTGCGCACGAGCCTGTCGCCTTGAGTGGGCTGGTGTTCGGGCTCGGGGTCATCGGCACCGGCGTGGCGTTCCTGTTGTATTACTTTCTGGTGCAGCACCTCGGCGCGCTCAAAGCGGCGGGTGTCACCTACATTCCGCCCGTCGTGGCGCTGGGCATTGGTGCATTGCTGATCCATGAGCCGTTGCAGGCCCATGATGTGCTGGCACTGGTGTGCATCATCGTCGGGGTCTATGTACTGCAAGTCGGGAAGTCTGCGCCGCGCCCGATAGCCACCGCGTCTTCTTTAAAACCGCTTTAAAAACCTCGCCCAATCCAATCTCAACCCAGCAGGAAACCACCATGCCTTTAGCCAGAATCGATGTCGCCGCTGATACCTCCGAAGAAACCGTCGCCGCCATCAGCGATGTGGTTTACGAGGCCATGGTCCAGACGGCCAATGTTCCCGAACATGACAAGTTCCAGATCATCAATCGCCACCGCAAGGATGAGCTGGTTTATCCGTCGGCCGGGTACCTGGGCCTTTCTTACACCCCGGGGATCGTGTTCATTCAAGTGACCTGGAATGCGGGACGAACCGTTGCGGTCAAGAAAGCGTTTTACCAGGCGATTGCCCAGGGCATTCATGCAAGGACAGGGCTGCGCAAGGAAGATATCTGGATCAGTGTGGTGGATGTGAAGCGCGAGGACTGGTCGTTCGGCAATGGCGAGATGCAATACGCCCCGGTGGACTGACGGAGGGGGCAGGCCCCTCGCCATACGCCGTCAACCCAACATTTCGCGCATCCGGTACCACAGCATGCCCAGCGCCAGCAGTGGCGAACGCAGGGCGCGGCCACCGGGGAAAGTCATGTGCGGCACGGCGCTGAATACGTCGAAGCCTTGGCTGTGGCCTGCGTGGATGGCTTCGCCCAAGAGCTTGGCGCACCAGTGCGTGACGTTCAGGCCATGGCCGGAGTAGCCCTGGGCGTAGAACACGTTCGGATGCTGGCTCAAGCGTCCGACCTGGGGGAAGCGATTGGCCGAGATGCCGATCATGCCGCCCCATTGGTAGTCGATCCGCACATTGGCCAATTGCGGAAATACCTTCAGCATTTGCGGGCGCATGTAGGCGGCAATGTCTGCCGGATCGCGCCCGGAATAGTGGCAGGCACCGCCGAACAGCAAGCGCCGGTCCGCCGAGAGCCGGTAATAATCCAGGCCGACCTTCTGATCGCACAGGGCGACGTTATGCGGGATCAGTTGGGCGGCAGCGTCCTTCGACAGGGGCTCGGTGGCGATGATGTAACTGCCCGCAGGAAGCACCTTGCCGCTGAGCTTGGGTTCGAGTTCCTCCAGGTGCGCGTTGCAGGCCAGCACCAGGCTGGCGGCGCGTACCGTGCCGCCGGCACACCGAACCTGCACGGTGCTGCCATGGATCAACTCCAGCACCGGGCTCTGTTCAAAGATCCGTACACCAAGCGACTCCGCCAGTTTCGCTTCGCCCAGGACCAGGTTCAACGGGTGCAAGTGCCCCGACCCCATGTCCACCAGGCCGCCGGCATATACGCCGGAATTGACGACGTGCTCGCGGATCTGCCCGGGTTCGACCAGGCGGGTTTCATGGGCGTAACCCGATTCGATCAGTTGCGCGTGTTCGGCCTTCAGCCCGGCGAACTGCGCCGGGGTGTTGGCCAGTTCGCAGAAGCCCCAGCGCAGGTCGCAATCGATGCCGTGTTCGCGAATCCGATTGCCCACGACCTGTACCGATTCAACTCCGGCGCGTTCCAGATAACGTACACCTTCGGCGCCGACATGCCGGGCGAACCCGCTGACGTCGTGGCCGATGCCGCGAATCAACTGGCCGCCATTGCGTCCACTGGCGCCCCAGCCAATTCGACGGGCCTCCAGCAGGATCACCGAGAGCCCTCGCTGGGCCAGTTCGATGGCAGTATTGACGCCGGTAAAACCGCCGCCGATCACGCAGACATCGGCGGTCAGCGCCTCGGCCAGCGCCGGGCGCGGCGTCAGGCTATTAGCCGATGCAGCGTAGTAGGAATGGGCGTGTTCGTTGGTGTACTGATTCATTTGTTGGACTTCACTTTGCTCCACGAACGGGTCATCAGACGCATGATCGACTGGGGTGGAGTGGTGGAAATATAGAGCTTGTCGAGGACTTCCTGTGGCGGGTACACCTCAGGATTGTTCACCAGCTCCGGGTCCATGAACGGCTTGGCGGCCGGGTTCGGGTTGGCGTAACCGACCGAAGCGCTGACCTTGGCAATCACTTGCGGGTCCAGCAGGTTGTTGATGAACGCATGGGCTTCTTTTGGATTGCTCGCGTCGGCAGGAACGGCCAGCAAGTCGAACCACAGGTTGCTGCCTTCCTTGGGAATGGCGTACGCGATGTTCACGCCATTCTTGGCTTCCTTGGCCCGGTTGGCCGCCTGGAACACATCACCGGAGTAGCCGAAGGCCACGCAAATATCACCGTTGGCCAGGTCCGATACGTACTTGGAAGAATGGAAGTAGGTGATGTAAGGGCGGATGCTCAGCAGCTTGGCTTCGGCCTTTTTGAAGTCTTCAGGGTTTTCGCTGCGCGGGTCCATGCCCATGTAATTGAGGACGGCCGGGAACACTTCATCGGCCGAGTCCATCATCGACACGCCGCACTGGCTGAGTTTCTTGATGTTTTCCGGTTCGAACAGGACCTCCCAGGAATCGATGTGATCGATGCCCAGCACTTGCTTGACCTTGTCGACGTTGTAGCCGATGCCGTTGGTGCCCCACAGGTACGGCACAGAGTGCGCGTTTCCAGGGTCGTTTTTCTCAAGCAACGCCAACAGTTTCGGGTCGAGGTTCTTGAAATTCGGCAGTTGTTCTCGGTCCAGCTTCAGGAACGCGCCGGCTTTGACCTGGCGTGCCAGAAAGTGGTTGGACGGCACCACCACGTCGTAGCCAGTGCGGCCTGCGAGCAATTTGCCTTCCAGGGTTTCGTTGGAGTCGAAGACGTCGTAGATCACCTTGATTCCGGTTTTGGCCTGGAAGTCGGCGAGGGTGGTTTCGCCGATGTAATCGGTCCAGTTATAGACGCTGACCTGTGGCTGAGCCTGCGCAACGGCGCTGAACAGGACGGCCAGCGCGACCGGGACCACGGATTTCAATAGACGCATATCGACACCTCTTGGAGTGATCGTTCCCTCGCTCTGCGTGGGAATGCAGCCCGGGACGCTCTGCGTCCCATTGGAACGCGGAGCGTCCCTAGAGGCATTCCCACGCAGAGCGTGGGAACGATCAGTGGTTGGATTTTTGTTGTTTTAAACGCTAAGCAGCAGGAACTCGCGTTCCCAGGAACTGATCACCCGCTTGAAGTTCTCGTGTTCCGCACGCTTCACCGCGACGTATCCGCGGACAAACTTGTTGCCCAGGTAACGTTCGATGGTTTCGCACTCTTCCATCTGGGTCAGGGCGTCTTCAATGGTGATCGGCAGGCGCAGGTTGCGACGTTCATAGGCGCGCCCTTGCACCGCAGCACTTGGTTCGATGCGCTCGACCATTCCCAAATAACCGCACAACAGGCTGGCGGCAATCGCCAGATAAGGGTTGGCGTCGGCGCCCGGCAAGCGGTTTTCCACGCGCATGGCATCGGGTGACGAAGTCGGCACACGCAGGCCGACAGTGCGGTTTTCTTCGCCCCACTCGACGTTGACCGGTGCCGAGGTGTCTGGCAGGAAGCGGCGGAACGAGTTCACGTTGGGCGCGAACATCGGCAGCACTTTAGGGATGTACTTTTGCAAGCCGCCGATGTGGTGCAGGAACAGCTCGCTCATGGTGCCGTCGGCATCGGCGAAGATCGGTTTGCCGGTGGCGATGTCGACCACGCTTTGGTGAATGTGCATGGCGCTGCCGGGCTCGTCGCCAATCGGCTTGGCCATGAAAGTCGCCGCGACGTTGTGCTTGAGTGCGGCCTCACGCATGGTGCGCTTGAACACGGTGATCTGGTCGGCCAGGTCCAGCGCGTCGCCGTGACGGAAGTTGATTTCCATCTGCGCCGGGCCGTCTTCGTGGATCAGCGTGTCGAGGTCCAGGCCTTGCAGTTCACACCAGTCGTAGACGTCTTCGAACAGCGGGTCGAATTCGTTGGCGGCGTCGATGGAGAAAGACTGACGACCACTTTCAGCTCGGCCCGAACGGCCCATCGGTGCTTTGAGCGGCAAGTCCGGGTCTTCGCAGCGCTGGGTCAGGTAGAACTCCATTTCCGGCGCGACAATTGGCTTCCAGCCTTTGTCGGTGTATAGCTGCAACACTTTCTTCAGCACGTTGCGCGGCGACAGTTCGATCGGGTTGCCGAACTTGTCGAAAGTGTCATGGATCACGATCGCGGTGGGCTCGATGGCCCATGGGATCACGTAAACCGCGTCGGCCACCGGCTTGCAAACCATGTCGATGTCGGCCGGGTCGAGCAGGTCGTAGTAAATGTCGTCGTCGACAAAGTCCCCGGTTACCGTTTGCAAAAGCACACTTTCCGGCAGGCGCATGCCTCGCTCATGCAGGAACTTGTTGGTGGGTGCAATTTTGCCGCGTGCAATGCCGGTCAAGTCGCTGACCACACATTCGACTTCGGTAATCTTGTGATCTTTCAGCCAAGTGAACAGCTGATCGAAAGGGGCATTCATAAAGACCTCATTATTGGTTTTATTAACGTCGGGGAGAGCGGTTTCATCCACCGGACTCTTCCCCTGTGACGCGTTGACGACTATCTTGGGCGAGCCTTGCAGTTCCATCTATCCACTTTAAGCAGCACCAAAACGCACCAAACGAGTGCGTAAGGTCACCCATGTCAGCGTCCAGTCCGATACAGGTTCAAGCGTTCAACACCGAAGATGTCGCCGAGCAAATCCGCGCTACACCGGGTTGGGTCCAGCACTATCAGCAGATGTCCCCCGGGCATTTCGCCGGGCGAGTGCGCTATCTCGACTTGCACGGGGTGGAGATTTACGAAGAGCAGATGAACACCCGGGTCGAGCAGAATTTCAGCGCGCCCGAAGGTTCACTGGCGTTCTGTTTCGATCGCAGTGACAACGCGCTGTACGTGCTCAATGGCGAAAGCCGCAACATCTGGATCACCCCGGAGAACTACCAGGAAATCGCCGTGGTGTTCGGTCCCGACTTCGTTCAGCGACACGGTTTGAACGTGGCGCGGCTGGAAGGGTTGTTCATGTCGCCGCTGAACTCGGGACAGAACGCGTTGTTCAGCCGCTGGTTGAGCGGCACGCTGACCCGACTGGCAGAAACCCTCGACCCGCCGAGCAAGGAAGCCCTGACGCAGCAGTTGCTGGAGGACTGTTTGTACATCCTCGACAACGCCTGTGTTTGTCTTGACCGGGGTGGCTTGCAGCGTCGCACCGAAGAACGCACGATCATGAAACGCATCGGCGAGTGGGCGGCCGATACCCCGGAAGAAACCCTCAACCTGCTCGAGCTATCCCAGGTCGCCGGGGTTCCGTTGCGCCAATTGCAACATGCCTTCAAGGCCTTCACCGGGATGACGCCGACCCACTGGTTGCGCCTGCGCCGGCTCAACAGCGCACACCGTGAATTGCTGGTCAGCACACCCAACGACACCACCGTCGCCGAAGTCGCGATGAATTGGTCGTTCTGGCATCTGGGGCGTTTTTCCAGCAGTTACCGGGCGCTGTTCAAAGAGCTTCCGAGCGAAACACTCAAGCGCGGCAGCCAGCGCTGATCAAGCCGGGGACGACGGTTTGGCCAGTTCAATGCCCGCCGCACCCAAACGTTTCAGAATCTCGAACAGCAAGTCGCTTTTGGTGATGCCGACAATTCTCGGGCTGGCGACGTAACCGGTCACGGTCAAGGTGATGCCGTCGGGCGACAGTTTGCTGAATCGCACATAGACCGCCGGTTTTTCGAGGATGGTTTCGTTCTCGCGATAACAGTCGTACAGCAGGTTTTGTACCTGCTCCGGGTCGATATCCAGCGGGAACATCAACTCGAGGCTCGCCACCCCTTGCGCACTGCCGCCCAGGGTGACGTTGCGCAGGTTTTGCGAGATCAATTGGGAATTGGGCACGATGACAATCGAGCGGTCGCTGAGTTGGATTTCGGTGGCCCTGACGTTGATTCGGCGGATGTCACCTTCGACGCCGCTGATGCTGATCAGATCGCCGACCTTGACCGGACGCTCGGTCAACAGGATCAGGCCGGAGACGAAATTCTTGACGATTTCCTGCAAGCCAAAACCGATCCCCACCGACAGGGCACTGACAATCCAGGCCAGGTTGGTCCACTTGATGCCCAGTGACGACAACGTCAGCAGAATCACCAACGCATAACCGATGTTGGCGAACAGTGTGCTCAACGAGGCGCACATGCCGGGGTCCATGGCGGTTTTGGGCAGGAACTCGTCATCCAGCCAGCGGCGAAAGGCTCGAATCAGGTACACACCGACCATCAGCGCCAGGATTGCATTGAGCAAATGGCCGGGAATGATGTTCAGCTTGCGCAAACCATCGCCGCCAAGAATGGACAGCATTTGGGTCACCAGTTGCTCGAGTGTGGTGCCAACCCCGCCGACAAACAGCGAAATGACCGCCAACAGCAGCAAGCCTGCGCGACCGGCCCCGGACAAGATAATCGACATTTGCTCAAGGCGAACATCGCCAATTCCGAGCAATTGCTTGATCGACTTCCCACTGGGCGTCTTGGGCGAAAACAGGTACTCACAGCTGTCCCTGAGCAACTGAATCAACATGTAAAAGCCTGACAAGATGACGAACCCCCAGACCAGCTCGTAGGTGATGAACCGTGCCAGCGAGACATAGCCGATCAGCAGGGCGAACATCGAAACAACCAACGCAACAATGGTGCAGGTATAAATCAGACCGGCAACGGCGGTGCCCGTTTCAGTGGTGTCTCCTGAGGCCACCGCGAGCCGGCGCGCATGGCTGGCACGACGGAACAAGAGGACAAGAATCAACGTGACCACCAACGCGATCAGGCCCCGCCCAAAGAGTATTGCGGAGGAGCTCATGCCGGTTACGTTGGTGATCTGGGCCGCCGATACCAGTCCGAGCAAGGCTGCGGCCAACACCCTGGGATAGGGTTTGATGGCCTTTGCAACGGAGTCGGAGATAGAGGGCAGTCGCCAGGAGGGATGCTGGTTCGCCAGCAATGCCCGGCTTAAACCAGTGATCAGGACGCAGGTGTAAATGAGCCTTTCGAGCTCCTCGGCAAAGCTCTGGATCATCGGTGACAGTGGCAGTTGTCGCGTGAGCGCATAAAATAACAATTGCACTGCACAGATGGCGGTCAACAATGTCGCCACGACTGAAGCCAGTGCCAGCGTGCTTCGACGCAATCGCCCGGCCGGTATGCGATGGATGCAAATCCAGGTCAGCCCGCGATCAGCCACTTTGCGCCCCCAGGACCAGATGGCCAGGGCGAGCATGATCAGCAGGACAGCCGACAGGCGTTCGCCGGGTTGCCAGGCGGCCGCGAGGGTGTCGCTGACCTGTTGAATGAATCCCCTGAGTCGCAGGCGATCTTCCCTGTTGGGGTGAATCAACGGCTGCCAGAACTCCAGCCCCAGGATGCTGCCGCTGCGAAGGGTGACTTCGCTTTCCAGCAGACTGCGCCGAATGCCGGCAATTTGAGTCATCAGATCGAGGGCGCTGGCTCTGAGTGCTGCCAGGGTTTGCAGGCTGAAATCGACTTTTTTCTTCTGCTCGGTCAGATCGGTTCTTTGCGTGGTGATATCCGATTTCTCTACTGCGACACCGCCGAGCGAGACGGGGCCGCTCAATACATCCAGCTGGGCTTGCAATTGCTTTTGTTCGGGAAGCAGCGCTGATTGCAGCCTGTCCACGTCATTGATAAACAACTGAACGGAATCCTGCAGGCCGAACATCATGATGACGTTATTGGCCAAGGAAACTTGCTGTTTAATCTGGTCCAGGCGCAGTTGCAGGTCTTGCAATGCGGAGGGTGACACCTCTGACGCCGCAGGGTCTGGTGTAATGACTGCAGACGCCGGAGGATCGGTGGCGGACAGCGCGGCGCCACTTTGCAGCAGCAGCGTAAGCGCGACGAAAATCGCTGACATCAATGCATGACGCATAGGCGTGCCCGGCCCCGTTGTGGCTCACTCAACCCTTGAGGTTAGGTCATCAGGCCAAAACGATCGAAAAGTTTCATGTTGGCCGGCCGCAACCGACCTCAATCACCCGCAGGCGGGTGTGATGGCTGATCTACACTTCAAGATGCTCAATAAAGTGCGGGGCCCGTGGTCAACGGTCTGCTCGGTGCCGCACAGGAGGTGATCATGCATACGTTGTCTTCCATCAGCCTGTGTGTCGCATTGTCGGTTTCGTCAGCCCAGGGCTGGGCTGAAACCGTAGTGCCGACCAAAGGCCAGAGTTCGCAACAAACCCAGTTGGACATTAACGAGTGCCATAGCGTGGCTGCCAGTCAGACGGCGTCCACTAGCACGTCCTCTTCCGGTGGCAGGGTCAAAGGGGCGGCAGTGGGGGCCACAGCCGGGGCCGCCGCGGCTGATGTACGTGGACGTCAGCATGATGAGTTTTATGACAACGCCAACAGCGAGGTGAAGCAGGAATATCGCCAAAACCAGGCCAAAGGTGCGGCAGCGGCGGGCGTCGTGGTGGGTGGTTCGCGTCAGCGTCAGGAACGTCGGGAAAATGAGAAAACCAGTGCCTCCACCACCTCGACGGCCTATACCAGTTGCCTGCAAGGCAAGGGCTATCAGGTCAACCCTTGAGCTTGAGCTTGTGTTTGTACTGGACGGTCAAGCAACCGAACCATCAGGTACGCGTACAACGTGACGGCCATGAACAGCCCCATGCGCACGGCGAAGGCGGTGTAGACGTCTTTGCCCAAGGCGCTGTCCTGCACTGACTGGCCCAGCAGGATAATCAACGTGATAAAGGTGTTGAGCCACAATCCCGGGCCAAACCGGCTCGGGCTCAGGGCATACAGCTTGCGCGCCAGTATCAGGCCGAACAGCAGGGTCCACAGGAAGAACATCCACAGGTGCACAAACAGGCTCAGTGCGCACCAAAACAGGATGGCCAACAAACCGCCGAGCAAGGTCGCGCCGACCAGTTCGCGACCGGCATTGCGGGCGCTGGTCGTGTTGCATTGCTGACCCAGGCCGACCGCTTTCAAAATGATCGGCAGGTAGCTCGCCGGGTCGATCATTGCCAGTAGAAATGTTGGCAAGACAATCAAGGTTGCTCGCAACGCAATCCGACTGGCTTCTTCACCTACCGGTGGTGGGGCGGCCGGGGGCGATGGCGCATTGGCAGGTTCGGGGAACATCCAATGACTGATCGCAATCACCATCACCGCCATTAACAAACCCTTGACCAGCGCGCCAATGACCATTGCCGCCGCGTCGAACTCGGCGACGCCTGCCGACGAGATCATGGTCAGGCCCATCACCAGCAACGTCACGATCAGGTTATTGCCGCCACTGAGTCCCCAGCGGAACACCAAAAACAGGCTGACCGCGACCAGCAGTACGCCGCTTAGCGGGTAATAGCGCAGGATCGGGATGAGCAGCAGGCCGATGCCGGTGGTCAGCATCGCGACCAGTGCCAGAACGATCGCGGCCTTGAAGGGTAACGGTCGATTGACCGAGGCCAGGAGCAACAGGCACAGCACAGGCGCAAGAAACGGAATGGGCAACGCCAGGCCGAAACTGACCGCCAGGCACAATGCCGTGCCAGTGGCCAGCCGTAAGGCACGCTGCTCCCGTGGGGTACGCTTAGTAGGCATAAGACAGCCAGCTCATCAGGCGTAAATAGACCCGGCCAAGCGGGTTGAGCAGACTGCCTTCGCTGGTAAAGGCCATGACTTCAGCCTGCCCACCGGCACGAATGCCACCGCTGCCAAGCAGCGCGCTCATAGACTCCTGGGAAAACTCGATAATCACTGGGAACCGTTGTGCGGGGCGTAGCCAGTCCCGGCTGTTTTGAATGCCGGGCAAGGTGCCGGGCGGGGTCGGCTGTCCGACGCTGATGCCATAACCGACGCTACGTACGTGGCCCGAGTAAACTTCGCCTGGCATCGAATCGAGCACAATGGACACCGGCGTGTCGGGCCCGACATGACCAAGGTTGTTCTCGGTCATGTCGGCCGTGATCCAGATGTCCTGAATGGTGATCAGGGTCATGACCGGGCCGCCCGCCGAGGCGAATTGCCCGACATCGGTACGCAGGTCGGTGATCAACCCTGCCGAACGCGCGCGTGTCTGCGTGTTGGACAGGTCCAGTTCGGCTTTTGACAGGGTCGTAGCGGCGCTGCGCAATTTTGCGTTGACGTCTTCGCCGCCGCCTTCCGTTTCTTTGGCACGTTCTACTTCGGCGCGGGCAGCGGCGGTTTGACTGATTGCCGCGTCGCGGGTGGTGCGTGACATTTCGAGCACGCGTACGGAGATGGTCCCCGGGTCTTCACGGTACAACCCTTCAAGGCGCTGATTCTCCTGACGTGCCTTGGTTTCATTGGCCTGTGCGGTGCGCAGAGTCGCTTGCGCCGAGGCAATCCCCGCGGTGCTGGCGCCTAATTGCCGGCGTGTTGTTTCAAGGTCGGCGCGGGCACGGTCGACGGCAATCTTGAAGGGGGCCGGGTCCACTTCGAAGAGTACGTCGCCGGCCTTGACGGTCTGATTGTTGTGGACGTTCACGCGGATCACCCGACCCGCGACCTCCGATGCCACCGGGATCACCAGCGCGCCCACGCGCGCTTGTTGCGTATACGGCGTGAAACGGTCGGCCAGCAAGTACCAGACCAGGCTCAGGATGATCAGTATCAACACCCACTTGATGCCTTTTTTAACCGGGTCGGCCGCCACCGGTTCGGCGGTGACGGGGGAGGGCTGCGAGGCTTCACTCATGGCTAGTTTCCTTGTCAGGCAGCGGGTAAGCGGGCAGCGCGGCGTTGGGCTCATCCAGCATGTTGCCCCAATCAGTGCGTTTTTCCATCAGCTGGCGGGTGGCCGGGTCCACACGGGGCAGGGCGGAGTACCAACCGCCGCCCAAGGCCTTGTACAGGGCGATGACATTGCTGACTGCATTACCGCGTGCGAGCAGGTAATTGTCCTGTTGTTGGAGCAACGCGCGTTGAGCGTCCAGCACCCGCTGAAAGTCAGCGTAACCTTCGCGGAATTGGACGCTGGCCAGCACCAGCGAACGTTCGGCAGCCCCTCCGGCGTCGCGCAGGATGCGTTCGCTCTCCAGTGACTGGATCAGGCCGTTGGCCGCATCATCGGCCTCGCGTGCGGCTTGGCGTACCTTGTCGCGGTAGGCTTCGATCAACTGCTGCAACCGCGCGTCCTGGACGCGCACGTTGTTGGCGATCTGCCCGTGATCGAACACATTCCAGCGCAGACTGGGGCCACCAACCAGGTCCAGGCTGCTGGACGTGCCATGGAGCGTATCGGTCGACCAGACAATGCTGCCGAGCAGCGTCAGCGACGGATAGAAATCGCTTTCGGCCACGCCAATCAGCGCCCCTTGCGCCGCGACGTTCAGTTCAGCCGCTCGTACATCAGGTCGACGCAGCAGCAGGGTGGCGGGCACATCTTGCAGCACGGCGCGATCAACCAGCGGGATCAGGCTTTCGTTGTCGACCACCTGTGGCAACGTGCCCGGCGGTTGCCCGATCAGCACCGCCAAGGCGTTGCGCGTACGTTGCAATTGGTCCAGCAGGCCGGGAATAGTGGCCAGCGTGCCCAAGTACTGGGTTTTGGCCTGTTGCAGATCGAGTTCAGCATCCTGGCCGCTGTTGAACAGTTTTTCGGTGATCTCGAAATTGCGTTTTTGCTGCTTGGCGTTTTCACGCGCGACGCGCAAACGGGCGTCCGTGGTGCGCAATGAAAAGTAGGCATCCGCCACCTGGGCGCGCACCAATACCAGAACGTCTTCGTAGTTGGCCTGGGCGGCAAAATAACTGGCATCGGCCGACTCGATGGCGCGACTGAAACGCCCCCAGAAGTCGAGCTCCCAGCCGATGTCAAACGCGGCACTGTGTTGCCAGAAATTATTGTCCTTGGGGTTGTTGCCACCGTATTGGTGACGCTTGACGTACAAGCTGTCGGCGCTGGCTTGCTGCAGTTGCGGGTACAGCCCGCTTTGCGCAATGCCCAGTTGGGCGCGGGACTCCATGACGTTCAACCCGGCGATTCTAAGGCTGGAGTTGTAGGCATCCGCTTGCGTAATCAGTTTATCGAGCACCGGGTCGCGGAAAATGTGCCACCACTGTCGCAGATCCGGATTGGTGCCGCGTTGGCTGGATTGCTCAAGGGCAGGGGAGTCCCATGTTTTGCTCCACTCCTCAGCCGGCGGCTGGAAGTCCGGTCCCAGACGAATGCAGCCGCTCAGGCCCAGAGCTGCCAGGAGGATGAGGTGGGCCGGGCGTGTCGAAGGGGATCGGCTTGGAGGCATTGTCCAGAGTCCAGCCAAGAAAGTTCTCTGGAGCATAGACGCCCGAGCGCATTGTCGAGGCCGGCGTTGGCTTTTTCTTACCGGGAAATAATCCCGTGATCGATCGCGTACTTGACCAGCGCCGCAGGTTTGTCGATGTTGAGTTTGCGGCGGATGCTCAAACGATGGGTTTCGACCGTGCGCACGCTGATGTCCAGTTCGCGGGCCATTTCCTTGTTGTTAAGCCCCTGAGCCATTTTGTACAACACCTGGCTTTCGCGCGGCGTCAGCTCGTTGTCCGAGCTTTTATCGGCGATCAGCCGCTGCGCGATTTCGGCGCTGTAGAACGTGCCGCCGCTGGCAATGGCTTCGATGGCCGCAATGATTTCCCGCGACGGTGAGTTTTTCAGGACGTAGCCGCTGGCACCGGCACGAACGGATTCGCTCACGTATTCGTTATTGTCGTACATGCTCAGCACCAGCACCTTCAGTGACGGGTATTGGCTGCGCAACACACGCGTCAGCTCCAGCCCGTTCATGTCGCGCAAGCTGATGTCGACCAGCAACAAGTCCGGCTGGCAGCGCCCGACCATCTCGATGGCCTGCGCGCCACTCTCGGCTTCGCCGACCACTTCCAGGGGCGCCATGACCGCCAGCAGCGCTTTGATTCCGTCTCGGACCAGGGCGTGATCGTCGACCAGGGCAACGCGGATCGGGTAGGGCAGGTTCATCGCGGGTATTCACTCTTGTTGTCTGGGGGTGAGTCAGCGTTTCGTTGCGGGCGCTTTCATTGGCAGCAGCACGTCCAGCTCACTTCTTCCGGGCATCGATATCAGTTCGAAACGACCGCCAAAATGCTCGACACGTTCACGGATGTTACGCAAGCCGATGCCCGCGTGGCGACGTTCGACCCGGGCGACGTTGAAACCGATGCCGTCATCCACCACGCTCAGTCGTACCGATTCTCCCGCGCCGAGCAGGGTAATGGACACGTTTTTCGCCTGGGCGTGGCGTTCGATATTGGTCAGGCCTTCTTGCACGATCCGGAACAGCGCAACCGCCGCGCCATCGACCAGGTGACAATCGAACTCATTGTCGTCGTAAGTCACTTTGAGACCGCTGCGTTGCTCGAATTCGGCGGCGAGCTGGCCGATGGCCGCGCGCAGGCCCAAGGTGTCGAGCAAGGAAGAGCGCAAGTCGTGCGAGAGGCTGCGGACCTCACCGATGGCTTCGCCCAGGCGTTCGGTGGCGTCCTTTAACGTGCTCAAACCCTTGTCATGTCCCTGTTCATTTTCCAGCAGATGGCTGGCCAGCTCGAAACGAAACTTGATTGAAACCAGCAACTGGCTGATACCGTCGTGCAGCTCACGGGACACCCGAGACCGCTCTTCTTCCTGCAGGCTGACGATACGCTGGGTCAGGCGCTGCAACTTTTTATCCGCCAGGCGATGCTCGCTGACGTTCAGTGTCATGCCGCTGGCGAACACAAACAGCACCGCCACCAGTGCCACGACGGCAATCGCCAGCATGGTTTTGCGAATACCCATGGCCACTTCGTCGCGGGCCTGCTGCGTGGCGCGCTCAACGTCTTCAAGGTAAATACCGGTGCCGATCATCCAGCCCCAACGGTCCAGCATCACCACGTAAGCGAGCTTGTCGGTCACTTGGCCGGAGGACGGTTTGTTCCAGGCGTAGCGCTGAAAACCTTCGCCCGATTGTGCACTTTTCAGCAGCGCCTGAATCACCGGCAAACCGTGCGGGTCTTTCATGTCCCACAGGTATTTGCCCACCAGTTCGGTCTGGCGCGCGTGCATCAGGCTGCGACCTTCGCGGTCGTAGACGAAAAAATAGCCATTGATGCCGAAGCTGAGCTTGCGCAGTTCTGCCAGCACTTGTTGCTGGGCGTTCGCGTCACCGTGGCCGTCGTCGTACAGCGGCGCGATCAGGCTTTGCGCCATTTCCACGTAGTTTTTAAGTTCGGCCCGTTTGCTGGCCAGAATGCTGTCTTCGATCAACTGCGCCTGTTGATCGCCAAGTTGGCGGTTCATCGAAATCAGCAGCGCGCAGATCACCGCGATGGCCAATACCAGCGGCAGAATCCCGAGCGCGACGATTTTGTGTTTGAGCTGCATCTTGGCTCCTGACCGGACCGAGGGAAGGCGAAGGCCCGGCATCATAGGCCAAAGATACGCTGGGCCAGTAGCGCTGCTGGACGGAATGACTGACGGCCTGGGTGTGTCAGCTGAAATACAAACCCTTGTAGGAGTGAGACCGGCTTGCCGGCGATAGCGATCTACCCTCCAACATCAATGTCGCCTGATACACCGCTATCGCCGGCAAGCCGGTCTCACGCCTACAGAGGATCAGTGGTATCTACGTAGAACTACGTAGAAACCACATACGTAGTAACGCGGATTTATTTGTAGACGGCATGCGGGGATATTGGGCCAGCTCTGCACCGCGGACACAATTATAAAAATTACCGCCGCAGTCCACTGACTGTCGGCAGGAGACACGCTATGCCCCGTCTGGCTAAACACCTCGCCTGGTTTGCCGTGGCTGTTCTGGGAGCGATTGCGCTAAGTGTCGTGGCCCTGCGCCGCGGCGAAGCGATCAACGCCCTCTGGATCGTAGTCGCAGCCGTCGCTATCTACCTTGTTGCCTACCGCTACTACAGCTTGTTCATCGCGACCAAAGTGATGCAACTGGACCCCAATCGTGCCACGCCCGCGGTCATCAATAATGATGGCCTGGATTACGTGCCGACCAATAAACACGTGTTGTTCGGTCACCACTTCGCGGCCATTGCCGGCGCGGGGCCTCTGGTCGGGCCGGTACTGGCGGCACAGATGGGTTACCTGCCCGGTACACTCTGGCTGATCGCCGGCGTGGTGTTTGCCGGTGCCGTTCAGGACTTCATGGTGTTGTTCATGTCGACCCGCCGCAACGGTCGGTCCCTGGGCGATATGGTCCGTGAAGAAATGGGTCGCATCCCCGGCACCATCGCGCTGTTTGGCTGCTTCCTGATCATGATCATCATCCTCGCGGTGCTGGCGCTGATCGTCGTGAAGGCCCTGGCCGAGAGCCCGTGGGGCATTTTCACGGTGATGGCGACCATCCCGATCGCGATGTTCATGGGCATCTACATGCGCTACATCCGCCCGGGTCGCATCGGTGAAATCTCCGTGGTCGGCGTGTTGCTGCTGCTGGGCTCGATCTGGCTGGGCGGGCAGATTGCCGCCGACCCGGTCTGGGCCAAGGCCTTTACCTTTACTGGCATCCAGATCACCTGGATGTTGATCGGCTACGGTTTTGTGGCCGCGGTGTTGCCGGTGTGGCTGATTCTGGCCCCACGTGACTACCTGTCGACCTTCCTGAAAATCGGCACCATCGTCGCCCTCGCGATCGGCATTCTGGTGACCATGCCCGAGCTGAAAATGCCCGCGCTGACCCAGTTCATCGACGGCACCGGCCCGGTATGGAAGGGCGGTCTGTTCCCGTTCCTGTTCATCACCATCGCTTGTGGCGCGGTCTCGGGATTCCATGCGCTGATTGCTTCCGGCACCACGCCGAAGTTGTTGGCCAGTGAAGGGCATGCCCGTTACATCGGTTACGGCGGCATGTTGATGGAGTCCTTCGTGGCGATCATGGCCATGGTTGCGGCTTCGGTGATCGAGCCGGGTGTGTACTTTGCGATGAACAGCCCGGCGGCATTGGTCGGCGCAGATGTTGTCTCGGTCGCTCAAACCGTCAGCAGCTGGGGTTTTGCCATTACCCCTGATGCGCTGCAAGCGGTGGCCAAGGACATCGGCGAAACCACCATCCTGGCCCGTGCCGGTGGTGCGCCGACCCTGGCGGTCGGTATTGCGCAGATCCTGCACCATGTTCTGCCGGGTGAAAACACCATGGCGTTCTGGTACCACTTCGCGATCCTGTTTGAAGCGCTGTTCATCCTGACCGCGGTAGACGCCGGGACTCGTGCCGGTCGCTTCATGCTCCAGGACTTGCTCGGCTCCTTCGTTCCGGCGCTCAAACGCACGGATTCCTGGACCGCCAACCTGATCGCCACCGCCGGTTGTGTGGCGATGTGGGGTTACTTGCTCTACCAAGGCGTGATCGATCCACTGGGCGGCATCAACACGTTGTGGCCGTTGTTCGGTATCTCCAACCAGATGCTGGCCGGTATTGCGCTGATGTTGGCCACCGTTGTGCTAATCAAAATGAAGCGTCAGCGTTATGTCTGGGTCACCATGTTGCCGGCGGTCTGGCTGTTGATCTGTACGGTGACGGCGGGCTTCATCAAGCTGTTCGATGCCAACCCGGCCATCGGTTTCCTGGCGCTGGCCAAGAAGTACAGCGATGCACTGGCCAACGGTCAGGTACTGGCCCCGGCCAAGAGCATTGATCAGATGCAACATGTGATCTACAACGCCTACACCAACGCAACGCTGACGGCGCTGTTCCTGTTCGTGGTCTTCAGCATTCTGTTCTTTGCACTCAAGGTGGGTATTGCCGCCTGGGGCACCAAGGAACGCACGGATAAAGAAGCGCCATTCCAGGCCATTCCGCATGTTCAATGACCTGAGTCGCCTCGGTAAGTACCTTGGTCAGGCCGCACGCCTGATGGTCGGCATGCCGGATTACGACACCTACGTCGAGCACATGCAGAACAAACACCCGGATAAACCGGTGATGAGCTACGAAGTGTTCTTCAGGGAACGCCAGGAAGCCCGTTACGGGGGAGGGAACGGACAGACGCGCTGCTGTTGATAGCGACGTGAGTACATAAAAAACCCGGCCGATGAGGCCGGGTTTTTTAATGGTCGCGGATAAACATCCATTGCACCGTTCACGCTGAATCCGGGTTACGCCGATGTTTCGGTGTTCAGCCGTCATTTCAAACAATGGACCGGGCTCTTGCCGCGCAACTGGCAAGCACAACAACCGCCCTGAGCCCAAATCTGACAACCGTTCATCGCTGAACTACGCTGCCACACGAACCTCAGTCCTGAATTTGTGACGTAAGGAAGTGACACATGCGCAGCAGTTCGCTCGCGATTTTGATGGCTGTATTCGGGATGTTCTGGTCGGTGCTCTTGTGGGCTGAAGACGCGCCCAACGTGGTAGATCCCCCCGCTGAACTTAAAGTGGCCAACCGCAGCATCATGGTGTTTCGCGCGACGATCCTGGGTGAGGCCCCGGCCGCACGGGTCAAACGCGCCAAAGTCGTGATCAGCGACGCGCTGGGCGAGACCGATGATCTGAGCGTTACCGTCAGCCCGATACAGAACAGTTACCTGGTGTTATTAGGGGCCCGGCGGGCGTTTATCGTTGCTCCTCACGATGTCGACAACGTGGAATTCACCTCGGTCCAGGAGGCTGCCGACAGTGCGGCGGCAAAGCTGCGTCTGGTGGTGGCCGAAACCCAGGAAGCACGCAGCTTGCAGTTGATACTCCGGTCCGCGGCCGTGGGGGCTTTGGCCACGGTCATCTATGTTGTGCTGCTCTGGGGCATGGCATCTCTGCGCCGTCGCATGATGATGAAACTGCCCGAGCTGATGGACCGGCATACCCAGGCATTGAAAGTAGGGCGCGTCCAACTGGTCGACGCCAATTACCTGTATCCGCTGGTCACCCGTTTGCTGGAGGTGTTGCGCTGGGCAGTCGTGTTGCTGCTCACGTATGAGTGGCTGGGGTTTGTCCTGTCGCGTTTCCCCTACACCCGGCCATGGGGCGAAAGCCTCAACAACTATCTGCTGGAAGTCGCCGAGTACCTGCTGCAAGGGATCGTCGGTGCCATACCCGGTCTGGGTGTGGCGCTGGCCATCTACTTTATCGCTCGGGGTGCAACCGCATTCAGTCGCCGGGTTCTGCGTCGCATGGCCGCCCCCGGCACCCTCAGTTGGTTGAACGCCGAGACCCTGCAACCGACCCAGCGCCTCACATCACTGGCAATCTGGCTGTTCGCCCTGGCCATGGCCTATCCCTATCTGCCGGGCGCTGGCACCGATGCCTTCAAAGGCTTGTCCGTGCTGATCGGCCTGATGATTTCGCTGGGGGCTTCCAGCGTGGTTGGCCAGGCGGCGGCGGGGTTGATCCTGACCTACACGCGCACGCTGCGCCCCGGTGAGTTCGTGCGCATCGGCGAATATGAAGGCACGGTGACCGAGCTGGGTATGTTCACCACACGCATTCGCACCGGCCTGGGCGAAGTGCTGACCGTGCCCAATTCGATGATCACCGGCACGGTCACCAAGAACTATTCGCGCACCGTGCAAGGTCCGGGTTATGTGGTCGATACCGTCGTCACCATTGGGTACGACACGCCATGGCGGCAAGTCGAGGCCATGTTGCTGGAAGCCGCCAGACGCACCCCCGGTGTCCTTGAAGTGCCGCCGGCGCAGGTGTTTCAAACCGCGCTGTCGGACTTTTATCCCGAGTATCGCCTGGTGGCACAGGCCATTCCCAGTCAGTCTCGACCTCGCGCGGTGTTGCTCAGCATGCTGCACGCCAATATTCAGGATGTGTTCAACGAACACGGCGTACAGATCATGTCGCCGCATTATCTGGGCGATCCAAAAGATGAAAAATGGGTGCCCAGAGACAAGTGGTTTACGGCGCCCGCGCAAGAACCGAAGGAACCTTGATACCGTCTGAA
Source organism: Pseudomonas sp. OV226 (assembly GCF_003148705.1). Classification (NCBI taxonomy): domain Bacteria; kingdom Pseudomonadati; phylum Pseudomonadota; class Gammaproteobacteria; order Pseudomonadales; family Pseudomonadaceae; genus Pseudomonas; species Pseudomonas sp. OV226. The sequence continues at coordinate 464,231 of NZ_QGGS01000001.1, forward strand.
AGAGAGTTGGCAGGATTGTCGTGCGGGCCCATCAAGTGGCGGCGAACACCCCGGCCAATGGTCTGCGCATCGTGGACGTTAAACGATCACATGAATCACTGAGCGTGAAACGCGTGGTGCGAGCGGGGCGGATTATTGAGCGCGACGAAGAGTTGCCCCTGATGGCCAGTTGGCATTAATTTGGATGGGCGGTAGCCCTTTTACATTCGAGGCCGAGGCATCGTCGAGGGCTGGAGTTGCTCGCGCGGGATGTACTTGCCGTTGCCATCGGTAAACGGCGGATGTTGCTCCGCGTTTACGGTGTCGTCTTTTTCATGGTCATGGCAGGAGGCGCCACTGATCGCGATGAGGAGGGCGACCATGACAGGAGGGATGAAGTGCTTGATCACAGCCGTTCTCCAATAACATGAGACCGTATGTATTGCCGGGCGCTAGGGCAGGGCATAGATCTTGAACAACTTTCTGTGCGTGTCGCTGGCGCCTCCCAAGTGCTTATCGTACGCCTGTTCAATCTCCCCGGATCGGTACATTTCGCTCAGCGTGGTATCGACCAGCAGGCGGAAATCCTCATCGCCACGCTCCACGGTCATGGCCGTCGGGGCGTACTCGAAAATGCGTTCCAGCAGGACCAGATTACCCGTGGGGTATTGGTTGTCGATGAGGTTCTTGAGCATCATCCGCTCGGAGAACATCGCATCGGCCTTGCCTTCGGCAATCAATTCGAGGCCCGCAGCGGCGGAGTCGACCGTGATCAATTTGGCGACCACGCCGAGCATGCGCATCTGCTGACGAATCCACGCCTCGGTGACGCCTCCCGCCAGGGTGACGTAGGTCTGGTTGGCCAGGCCACGGTTGACGGTGGCTCGCCAGGTCGGCCCGGTATGCGCGACCCGACCGTCGAGCACCTCCAGCAGCGTCGCCGGTGCATCCTGATGCACCACCGCCGAGAGGCCTGCTGTGTAGATCGGCACCGAATAACTGACCGTTTTGCGGCGCTCAAGTGTGGGTGGTGTGGGCGTGCAGAGGATATCGACATTGCCCGAGCTGACGGCACTGGTCTCGTCGGCGACGGTGACGGGTAGGTAGCGCACCTGCAATTCGGGCAAACCCAGTTCAGCCTTGACCTTGTTGGCGATCTTGTCGCAAAGCTCGATGGCATACCCCTGGGCCTTGTCGCCCACCTTAACGCTGAAAGGGGCGAAGTCGGGCAGATAGCCGAGGGTTAACGTATTGCTTGAACGTACGCGCTCCAGGGTGTTGGCACCGGCCAGTGGCGGCACGAGGATCAGCAGGCAGGCGAACCGCAGTGCTGTGGTTTTGATTCGTTGTACGTTCATGTCCCGATTCCCCGTGTTCAGATGTCAGTTCCGTGCAGAAAATCAGGACTAAGGATTATCGACCCCGGTTTGAGCGGATGCGGACAGCCTGGCAAAGCGCTTGGCAAGCACGCCATAAAGCGGATATCCAAACACCAGGACCAGCGCGCCGCCGAACACGGCGTCCTTGCCACATGAGTGCAGGGCGTACAACGAATAGGCGACCGCGATCAGCAGCACGGGCGTATTGCGCATATAGACCGCAGGCGAAACCCGCGCCTTGTACATCATGACCAGCAATCCGGTCAGCGCCGTCACGTAGGGAATCAGGTTGGTCACGGCGGCAAGATTGACCAGTTTGCCGAACTGCGCGGCGGCATTGGGTGAAATGGTCGACAAGGCCATCAGCGTCTGCAACACACCACACGCCAGCATGCCCAGGAGGGGCGCATTGTGGGCGTTGAGCTTGCTGAACAGTTTCGGGAACATTCCTTGGTCGGCGGTCATTTTCGCCGTTTGGGCCAGGGTGAACTGCCAGCCCAGCAGCGAGCCAACACACGCCATCACCGCCAGCGCCATGATGATGTTGCCGACCGTTGGATTGAACATCTGCGCGTAGACCAGCGCGAAGGGCGCCGAAGAGTTGGCGAGTTCGGCGTTGGGGATGATGCCCTGGATGACGGTCGTCGACAGCACGTAGACCACCGCAGCGCCCAGCGTGCCAAACAGGCAGGCCAGCGGCACGTTACGCTTGGGATTTTCCACCGCATCGGAGGCCTGCGCGGCGGACTCCATGCCCAGAAACGCCCACAGGGTCAACGGAATCGCACTGCTGATCGCCTCGGCGTTGGACAGATTGTTCGGGTTCCAGGCGGCAATCAGTACCTCTGGCTTGAACCAGAACCAGCCGATGATGCTCAAGCCCGCCACTGGAATGATCACCCCCCATACGGTAATCGCACCGATCTTGCCGGTGATGCCGGGGCCACCGAAATTGGCGAAAGTGGTCAGCCACAGCAAGCCCACGGTGCCGATGAACAGGGGAATCGCGCCGCTGCCCAGCCAAGGCAAGAATGAGGTCATGTAACCCACGGCGGAAATGGCGACGGCGACGTTGGCAATGGCCAATGAAAGAAAATACAGATACGAACAGAGGAAGAACCCAGACTTGCCATGCGCTTCTTCGGTGTACGCGGACAACCCGCCCGGGCGCTGACAGTAAATGCCGCATTGGGAAAAGCAGTAAGCAATGGCCATGGACCCGACTGCCGTGACGATCCATGACAGCAATGAAATGGCCCCCAGTTGCGCCATGCTCGTGGGCAGCATGATGATGCCCGAACCCATCATGTTGACCATCACCAACGTGGTGAGCCCCACAAGGCTCATTTTTTTGCTTGAGTCGGCCATCGAAAACTCCTTTCTTCACACCACGCAATGCCCCGAAGTCTGGCGCTTGTGCCAAGCTGTTGGGTGTCGGTACGCCACGCTTTTAAATCCGTTAAACCTCTGGAGCCATTACATGAACATCAGTCATGCCAAGCATGTTCGTCGAGAGTTCTACAAAGCTGTGTGGTTTTACTTCCGTGTTGTCTGGCCGATTTTTTCCATACTGCTGACGATGATCATAGTGCTCGGTCTGGTCATCAGCCACCTGGAAGGATGGGGGGCGTTTGACGGCATCTACTTTGCCTTCGTGACCGGCCTGACCATCGGCTACGGTGACCTGGCCCCCAAACTCGCGAGCTCGCGTGTCCTTGCCATCGTGCTGGGTTTCCACGGCGTTTTGATGACGGCGATATTTGCGGCGGTGAGTATCCGGGCCATTGAAGCAACGGCTGAGGCAGCCCAATCCGAACCTCAATCCAGGGAGTAGGCTGCCACATCGCGCAGAACCGTCAGAACGGTTCTGCGATGTACTTGAATTGATAATTGATCGGCTTGTAGCTGCCGATTTTGCGTTTCGGCAGCGTGACTTTCTCTTGCTTGATTTTTTTGTACGGGATGTTTTTCAGCAAGTGGGTCAGCAGGTTCAGCCGTACCGATTTTTTGTCTTCCGAACGAGCAACATGCCAAGGCGCCCACTCGGTGTCGGTGGCCTCGAACATCTCGTCACGTGCCCGGGTGTAGTCGTCCCAGCGGTTGTAGGACTTGATGTCCATCGGCGATAGCTTCCAGATTTTGCGGCCGTCGGTGATGCGCTCCTTGAGTCGACGGGACTGCTCATCAGGGCTGACTTCCAGCCAATACTTGAAGAGCAGGACGCCGGAATTGACCAGCAGGCGTTCGAACATGGGCGCGAGCACAAAAAAGTCAGACACCTGCTTTTTGTCGCAAAAACCCATGACCCGCTCCACGCCCGCACGGTTGTACCAACTGCGGTCGAAGATCACGACTTCACCTGCCGCCGGGAAGTGCGGCATGTAGCGCTGCAGGTACATCTGGCTTTTTTCTCGTTCGTTCGGTGCTGGCAACGCCACGACACGAAACACCCGAGGGCTGACACGTTCGGTCAGCGCCTTGATCGTGCCGCCCTTGCCGGCGCCGTCACGACCTTCGAAAACCACCACGACCTTGGCCCCGGTGGCGACGACCCACTGCTGCAATTTGACCAGTTCGACATGCAGAGTCTTCAGCTGTGCCTCGTAGTCTTTGCGGCTCAGCCCGGCGGCTTCTTTATCTGCGGAGTCGGTTACTTTAAGATTTTGTTTTTTCATCGCAATACTTCAACCTCTTTATGCACATGAATACGGCTAGGCACCGGCGGCCAATACACGGCTAAACCGGTACGGTTTGGGATAAAGGGTAGTTCAATTTCTCAAGGACACCGTTGATGCAAGGCACGCCTGCGGGCAGGCGTGCAATTACTGTTTCTGATAATGCGCAACGGCCTGCTCCAGATTCAGGAACACCCGTGAGTCGCCCAATGCCTGGCCCAGCGGAGCATGGACAACCATCGTGGATACGCTTGGGCTCATGCCCACCAGCCACAACGAGATGCCTCTTTCTCGCAAGCGCTGTTCGGCTGACGTGAGCATTTTCAAGGCGGTGTATTCCAGGTCGAAAACGCTGCGCAGATCGAGAATCACGACGCTGGGCGCTGCCTCTGCGATCAACGAGCGAATTTTCGAACCGAGACGTTCGGCGTTGGCAAAGAAGAGGCGACCTTCAGGCCGCAGCAGCAGCAACCCCTCAAAATGTTCATCGTCTTCGGTCTCGGCGGATGACGGGCGATAGATGTTGGTGCCGGGTTTACGCCCCAGTATGTGTACGGGCGGGTCCGAGAGCTGATAGGCCAGCGCCAGCAACGAAACGATGATCGCCACGACGATACCCTGCAGCGTGCCGAGTAACATGACCCCGACCATTGCCACAATCGCCCAGATGAATTCTGTGCGGCGTATCGAAAGAATGTCGCGAAATTCCGAAGGCTGGATCAGGCCTATCGAATACACAATCACAACGGCGGCGAGCGTGGCATTGGGCATCAAACCAATGAAGGGTGCGAGCAGCAGGCACGTCCCCAATGCGAGCCCGGCAGTGATCAGGCCCGCCAGTTGTGATTGCGCACCGGCGAGGCGGTTGACGGCTGTTTGGGTGGTTCCTCCGCCGGCGGCCATCGCTCCGAGAAACGCGCCACCGACGTTGGCAAAACCTGTCGCTACCAGTTCTCGATTGGGTTGCAAGGCGGGCTCGTCACTGCGCGCAAATGCGCGGCCTGCCGCGATGGTCTCGGTAAAGCTCATGAGTGCAATCCCCATCGCCGAAGGCCAGAGGTCGGACACCATCGACCAATCGGGCAGTGTCAATGCCGGTAACCCGATCGGCACCACACCGACTGCCGACACACCAAAATGCTCCAGGTTCAGCAGGCTCATGCCGGCGATTCCGAGCGCGACCGCAATCAGGGGCGCTGGCAATCGTGGGGTAAAGTGCTTCATGCCTATCAGGATCAGCACCATGAACACACCGACTGCCGCTGTCGGCAAAGAGGCGTGCCCCAGCCCCTGAAAGGTGGCGAGTACGTTGTGCAAAAAACCGGCTTTTTCGATGTGGATGCCCAGCAGCTTGGGCAACTGGTCGAGCACGATGACAATCCCGATGCCCGCCTTGAAACCCACCAGCACCGGGTCGGAAATGAAATTGGCTACAAAACCCAGGCGCAACATCCCCGCCAGGACCAATATGGCGCCGACCATCAGGGCCAGGGTGGCGGAGGCAACCACCAGCGTGGCGGTATCGCCGGAAGGGCTGATATGCCCTAGTGCGGAGGCAACCAGGATGGCCAGGGTTGTGGTGGTACTGACGCTGAGCGGTCGCGAACTGCCGAGTACGGCATAGATCGCCATCGGTACCAGCACGGTATAGAGGCCGACCTGCACGGGCAGGCCTGCAATGGTGGCGTACGCCAGGGCCTTGGGAATAACCACGGCCGCGGCGGTCAGCCCGGCGATGACATCACCCTTGAACCAGGCCGGCCGATAGTGGCCAACCCATTCCGGCAACAGGGCGCTCGCGGCCCGCCGAAAGGGGGATCCTGAAAGCCGATCATCCTGATCGCTACGTTGCTGAATCATGAAGTGCTCCAACGGTCATTCAATTCAAGCAGTGGTAAATCCGGATTCAGTTGCCCACGCGCCGGCCAAACAGTGGCGTGCAGTCACTGAAACTAAAAAGATAGTCGGTGCGGGCTAGACGGAGGAGGGTGACGCCCCCTGTTGAAAGAGGGCGTCACCAATTCCTCAATGGAATGGGAAGATGTAGTTCATCCAGGCAGCCATGCGCAGCAAAATTTTGCGCATCACCGCGACATGGTGAAAGTGCGTGCTGTAAAGCGCCGCCTGCCCATAGGCACCGCCAGGTACTTGTTTGCTGTATTGAGCATAGTCGGGGTCGGTTATTTCGATAATGACCGGTACCCGGCCTGCTGGCGGTGAGCCGGTAAAGCTGACCAGCGTTCCAGAGGGTTGTACTTGTCCTTCTGCAATGACGGAGATAACACTCTGAACCCGCCCCTCGAACACTTTGCCGGGAATGCCGTCGAAGGCTACTTCCGCTTCATCGCCGACTGACAAGCGCAACAGGCTGTTCTGACGCATCCATGCTGAAAAGTAATGCCCTTCTTCCGGGATGAATATCATTGAAGGGCGCAAGGGGAGCTTGGTGGCCATCATGCCCGTGCGCAAGGAAACATGGGTCACGAAGCCTTTGCTGGGGGCCCGAACGACAGTGTTGTCCAGTTCATACTGCGCAATAGACAGCTGTGCGTCTAAATCGTCGGAGCGAGCAACAACGATGTCCAGTTCACGTTGAGTGGCGAAGTTACGCTTGATCAACTCAGTGATTCGAGCACGATCAGCTTTTGCCGCGAGCAACTGTGCTTTGATGGACTTGACCCGGTATTCGAACGGGGCGGGGTCGATTCGAAACAGCACATCACCTTTTTCCAGAGGTTCATTACCTTTGACGGGTACCTCGATCACCTGGCCAGTGACTACCGGAATCACTGGAACCGAAACGAAGTACGAGCGCGCCACCTCGGAGTAGGGGTGGTTGTAGTTCATCGTGAAAATCAATGCGCCAACCAGCAGGATCCCGCCAAGCACTGCGGTAGGGACCGTCCATTTGTTCAGCGGTATGCGGAAAATCTTGAAAATGGCCACGCAGATGGCCGCATAGGTCAAAACGAGCAATAGATCCATGGCTTAGATTCCCTCACCGCGATTGTCCGACGCCGGGATGTGCCCCGCAGTACGTGTCGCCGCTTCCAGTTGCTCAATCCGATTGTTCAGGGCAGCAACCTGTTCCTCCAGACGAACGACATGGACCTGCGTCGACTTGCCATCACCAAATCCCCAGCCCCGATCGTCCCGGTACGCCATCGCCCAGATCCACAGAAATGGCCAAAGGGCATGCAGGGTGAACAGGCTGACCCAACCGGTTGCATGGATCGCATCCTGGTGCGGGTGATTTCGGTGCACGGCGATTTCGTAAGGAATGTCGTGCAGTGCGATGACCCCGTAAAACAGGACAAACCCGACAAAAAACAACAGGCCTAATGCGAAATAATCAAGCATGACGGACGCCTCCGGGCACGAGCAATGTATTGGGCTCAGTGTAGTCACGGATTTTATGAGTGCGGGCAGTCCTGAAAGCTGAAAGTAAATAAAGAAGCGCTGCGTGCACCGGCACGTATTGTTTGGCGCGCGGTTGGATGGACTTGTCGATGCGCCGCAATGCATCTGCGACGGCACGCACACGCACACGCACACGCACCGTAAAAGGAATCAGTTCAAAAAAAACCATAACAACTCCGGCAATTCAATTGTCCGCGAATGCAGGCTTGCCTTGGCACATGGCCAATGACAGAGCCTGCAGGCGAGCTATTGAAAGGATCTTCTTAATTGTTGCGGTGTTCTAGGTCGTTTTATGCGACCGATAGTAATTGTCATTTACTGGCATCCAGCACGACGCGGTAACGCGCCTTGCCACTGCGCAGATGGTCGATGGCCTCGTTGACCTGGCTCATCGCAAACACCTCGACCTGCGGCAGGATCTGATGACGCGCGCAGAATTCCAGCATGGTCGCGGTGTTGCTGGGCGAACCGACCGGCGAGCCAGACAGGCTCTTTTGCCTGGGAATCAGGTCGAACACATGCACTGGAATGGCGCTGGGCACTATGCCCACAAAATGCAGGCGACCTTTACCCCGCAAGGTGGCGAGCATGGCCGCCCAATCGAGGTCTGCGCTGGCACTGACCAGGAGAAAATCCAGGGTCCCGGCAATGGATTTCAGGGCATTACTGTCGGTAGAGGCAATGACGTTGTGCGCACCAAGGCGCTTGGCTTCATCCTGCTTGCTCAGCGATGAGGTAAAAGCCGTGACCTCGCAGCCCCAGGCATTAAGAAAGCGCAATGCCAGGTGACCAAGGCCCCCGATCCCGACCACACCGACCCGGTCAGTGGGCTTGACGCCAAACTCCACCAGCGGGTTGAACACCGTCGAGCCGGCGCAGAACAATGGACCGGCCTTGGCCGGGTCGAGCGCGTCCGGAATCGGCAGAGCCCAGGCCCAGTGTGACCGCAGGCGGTCGGCGAAGCCTCCGTTGCTGCCGATGATGGTCGGTTTGGCCGTGTTGCAGAGCTGGTGAGAGCCTTCGATACACGAAGAACAATGCATGCAACTGCCCTTGAACCAGCCAATGCCCACCCGTTGTCCCATTTCGAGGCCGCGTACCTGTGGGCCCATGCGAACAATACGGCCGACCACCTCGTGACCGGGGATAAACGGGTAGTGGCTGATACCCCATTCGTTGTCGATCATCGACTGGTCGGAATGGCAGACGCCGCAATACTCCACGGCGACTTCTACCTCATCGCTTCCCAGTGGGCCGGGATCATAGCTATAGCGTTCCAGTGGAGCGCCTGCTGTCGTTGCGGCCCAGCCGGTGAATGTCGTGAGTTCGGTGCTGTCGCTCATGGGATACCTCCAAATCAGGAGGCCGCTCGGGAGGCGCGGCGTCGACAGGCAAGTGTAGCGGGTCGTTTGGCGTTGTCCCGGTTAGCGATGGGTGGGGCAGACGCGTGGGGCAGGGGGCTGCAACCGGGTGTCTACACCGCTATCGGCCCGGCTTATCCCTGTTTGGTAGAGAAAAAAGCAGGCATCTGGAGCCCGTAGTAAATGACGAGAAACCTGAACCCTGAGGTGAATATCAAGGCGATCCAGCCGGCGATTTGAATCGTGGGGAATGTATCGCGCAGCAAGACGTACAGGATGCACCCCAGCAGGATTGGCGTGGCGTATATCTCGCGTGACATTAACAACGAAGCCCTGCCAGCCAGCACATCACGGGCGATGCCGCCGCCAATGCTGGTCAGCAAGCCCATCATTACTGCCAAAGGTGCCGCGAGCTGCAAAGACAGCACTTTTTCAGTGGCAACTATTGCGAACAGCGCGGCCGCAAAACCATCGAGATACAGCAGCAGCTGATAGCGTTTATGCAATCTATTGGTGAGAAAAAAAGCCACCAGTGAGGTAACCAATGCGACCCAGATGTAGTTGAAGTCTGCAAACCAGAAAATCGGTTGATCGAGCAACAGGTCGCGAAGGGTGCCACCACCAATAGCGGTGATGATCCCCAAAACCACGGCTCCGAACAGATCGACACCGACTCTTTGGATAGCCAGCAACCCGGTAATGGCGAACACGGCGGTGCCCAACATTTGCTGAAAATAAAGCATCCGTTACTCCGTTCTCAGGTTGCCCATCAGGTGAGCTATGGCGATAGTCTAGTGGGTTTGCGCATTTTCGAGCCTGGATAAGCGCCACGACTGAAACCGGGATGACAGAGATTTTCTGTTAGCTCAACCAAAGAGCTATTTAGTCGAGTTATGTAGCTAACGTACGCGATTATGTTGTTATCTATCGAAATGTAGTGAGGAGAGTTACCAGCATGACTCGAAAATCACCCCGCATCAATGAGGTCATCACGGCGCTCGATCTGGAGCCTCATGTAGAAGGAGGCTACTACCGCAGAACCTATCAATCCGATGATCAGAGTCTCGTCACAACAACCGGTGGCCAGCGTTACCGGATGACGTCCATTTATTACCTGTTAACGAGAGATTCCCCGGTTGGCCATTTCCACCTGAACCAGTCCGACATTGTTCATTACTACCATCTGGGCGATGCCATTGAGTACACGCTCATTTTTCCGGACGGCACTCTGACAACCGTCACGATGGGCAGCGATGTCATCGCGGGAGAATGTTTGCAATTGACTGTACCGGGCGGCGTTTGGAAAGCTTCGCGGCTTACGGACGGATTGGCGGGATTTGGTCTGATCAGCGAAGCGGTGTCGCCAGGGTTTGATTTTGCGGATATGGAAATGGGTGATCGGCAAAAGCTCAGCGAACAGTTTGCCGAGCATTCGATGTTGATAGAAAGGCTCACGCACGGATGAATGGCTGGAGGTGAATTGGCGCTGCAAAATCTGTGGGCAACGAGGCTAATCCTGAAATACGTTGTTACGTGTAATGTATATTATGTTAAATCGTAGATTATGTCCGTATCCCTAGCGTCCGCTTTCCCCTCGGTTGTCAGTGTCGCTAATTAATCGGAAAGGCCTACCGTCACCTATGTTATTGAAATTGTTAATAAAAATATTTTTTCGCATGAAGCACAGCCTACGTTGTCGTTTATTAGCCGGAACCAACGGCTGAAAATGGTGAGATTCACAACGCTGTCAACGTAACTCCGATCAGTTCCGGTCGATTTTTCCGGTTGATTAATGGTTTTTTCCGGTTATCTAGATGCTCATATATGAACACCAATTTCTCTCTAGCCCTTACGTGGAGGGCTTTGCAGCCAATTTCATAGGGTGAAATATTCGTTAAAAAAATGACGATGGTTTGGGCGTTTTTTCCGGTTAATTACTGCACGCCCCTCAATAAACAGCTTTAAATGAGGATGCATTGAGAGCTGGTATTTACGGTCCGACGCCCAATGCTGGATTATGGCTCTGCTTTTACACAGGAGCCTACTGTAAACGTTGAAACAAAAGCGGAGTTCTGTCGCATCACCGGAAACGCTCCCTCTTCAACGTGTTGCTCCCGACAGCTCATCTGATACCAGAGATGCGGGCTGGCCACTGTCGGTATCAAAACGGAACGTTTAGAGGCTCGGCCGACGAAATCCCTCGTTTTTTCCCGTTCTGAAATGTCGAAACTAAAACGGAAAAATATTCCGACTCCAATCTCTGTCACACCTAACCCACTAAAATTCCTACTTTTCTTAAAAGCGCATTTTCTGCGTCTGGGCGTCTCTGTCGGAGCCAAAACGGAAAAATATTGCGCCTCGCGATGCGTTCGTCCTCCCGGATTGCCAAATCTGCTGACTTAGCTACATTGGTGCCGGTGCATCGTTCCAAACGGCCCCCCTTCAAGGACGTAAAGGTGTTCCCGAGATCAATCCTCACAAACCGTGGTGAAACCGCACATCGTGCCGAAGCCGATGAGCGCTCCACATCCCAAGCGACCCTGATCTTGGGGTACCTGGCCTTGTTCCCAGCCGAAACAGGCGCAGTCGAAACCTACGAGCATTTTTGCCGCTATGCCGATAGCCTTCCTTCCTCTATACGCAGTAAATCTCGCATCGTGGTTTTCCTAGAAAAATTCGTCCTCTGGGCGATTTGCATCGCAAGGAAGCCACTGAGCGAATTTTCCGCACCGGATCTAAGGGCATTCAGCGCCTTCTGCGCGCGGCCACCGGTGGCTTGGATTGGCGGCCGGAATGAAAGGTTTGTCATCGATAAAGGTACCGAACGCCATAACGAGGACTGGAAGCCATTCTTACAGTCGATAGCAGATCCGGCACGTGGATACGTGACTAACCGATTCTTCAAGTATTTAAGCTCGGACTTGGGTGTACAGCCCAGGCTATCGAGCTCCGAGTTTTATAAAGCACCGCGAGCGCCGTTCAGTGGCCAGGATGACTCCCAAGCCCAACAGTACCTTCAATACCTCGCAAACCTGACGCCAGCCAGCAAGGTTTCTGAGCGTAGTTTGTTCGTGTTTTCGGTCTGCTATCACCTTCGCCTCAGCTTTAAAGAGTGGCGCTCAGAGCGCAGTCACTTTTCAATGGCGTGCTTTTCATCGATGGGTTCTAGCGATCCGCACTTCACCATGCGAGGTGATATGCGAGACTACAACATCGCGATACCCCAGGCCCTCATAGACTCGATAATCAGATACAGGAATGGTCTGGGCTTGAGCTCCATACCTTCCTTGGACGATGGCGATCCAATACTCACGGAAGCCTTACTCGACAAACTAATGTGGAGACTGCCCAAAATGCCGGGAGTGGGACGCTCTCCTAGCGAACTACTTGATCGAGCAGTGGGTTTTCGTATCAGTCAGCTTGATACACCTGCACCTGCACCTGCCCCCGCTCCCTCCGGAAGCGAAAGCTCGCGCCAGTACCGATTGAGTTGGGAGCGTAAGCAGGTTTCGAAATCACGTAGGGCCGTCCATCACCAAGATTCTGCGGATCTGGACACGGGTTATCATACTCAGGAGCGCCCGCCTCCATTATTTGGTATGCAACAAAGAGAAGTGCTCCTTTTTTCAACGACTCAGGGGCAAGCGTATGTATCAAGGTGTTTTCCAGCTAATTGCTGCAAGATAGCACTGGAATCTTTAGAGATACTTCGGGCATACCGATCATGTAGTGCGGATCGGTTAAAACTGATAGCGCTTGAGAAACTGCTACTGTGGTCAGTGTGTGTCAAACACAAAAGCTTCTACTCGTTGACCCCGCTTGATGCTCGGGAGTTTTACGAGTTTTGTCTCGCACCGCCTTCGAGCTGGACTGGTAACTATCCGCAGACAAGGCTGGGCGTCGGAGATCCGGGCGTACTGCCAAATCCGGATTGGACTCCGTTCCGAATCTCTGGCGGCGATAAAGAAAGTGGTATTCGGGCAGGCCGAATCATGGACTGGTGCTATAACGTTTATAATTCGTTATTGGTGATTGAATCGGTCAAGCTTAATATTTTTTCTGGTCTGATGGACTAGGTCTGCAGGATAGCTAAAAGAGTCGTGCAAGACGTCCATCGGTAGTGGATGACCGGATAAGTCCCCTCCTCGACCCCTGCCATCACGCTGATAGAACGCACTCAGGCGCTCATCGCATTCAGCGAGCGCGCCCTCCTCGCCGGCGGCCGAGTAGGTTTCGTGATGAAGAACAGCGCTCTGTGGCAATCTCGACTTCACCTTTGCCGGCCGTTTATTCGGTCGGTTACCAAGCGCATAGCCCGAAAACTGGATAGGCCTGGGGAGCAATTCCAGCTCTTTGGCATGCCCTCGATGTCGCTGCGGATTACACCGATGTACACACTACCGAGGCCGAGCGATTCAAGTGCTACCACGGCATTCTGGGCGGCCAGGGCTGCGGCAATCGTCTCCATCAACAGGCTTTCCAGGTAAGGAAGGCAATTCTTGAAACCGTGGAGAGGTCAGCAAGCCACACGACGAACAGCGGCGCGTGGCGAATGCAGGCCTGATTACCTGCAAGGGCCGATAACCGATTCTTGCGCTCGCCAGCCTGAACAGCCCACGACACCCAAAACTTGCAGATTCGAGGAGGTAGAAGCCGACTGCGCGGATGCGACGAGCGTCTCGATCGTGCCTTCAGGCAGCGGCTGGTCAGTGAAGGCGCGAACACTTCGATGGTCGAGTAATTGATCGAGGGTGTCGTTCTATCGCTTGAGCGGCGTGATATCTGACGCGCAGCAGCTGGCCACCAGTTTCGGCCGCGCGGTTGCTTCACGTGATATCTCTAGAGAAGATCGAGACTACCAAATCATGCCCCGCGCGACACACCTACCCTGGGCAGTTCCATGTCAGCTTGGCAGGGGCCAGGTAACCCGGCTTTAGAGTTGTCTGCTCATCTAACCCAGGAGCGCTGAAAAGCCTGAGTACAGTGGCGCGCGGGCGCTGGAGATCCCCGTCCTTGTCGCGGGTGTAGCAAATACTATAGGTCGGGATCGCTATCGTTTCCCTCTGCCGGAGTCTTGGGTGAAGTAATACTTACGTAAACAATAGTCCCGCTTAATTGATCAGTTATGACCGTCAAGTATGGCTGGGATCCAGAGTTCTGGTCAGCAGGCACGATGTCGATAGGTGAGTGATCAATTACCATTGAATAAAGTTTCATATGTTTTTCTCCAAGGATCTACTTCGCTTGCCGTGAGCTGACAGATAATTTGGGAGTTTGTCGCTCTTGAGTGTAGATCTAAACTTGGCTTCTGTATCAGCTACACCCTTGCTCCCATATTGCCCCCACTCCGCCCTCCTACATTGGCTGCCTTCAAAAATGGCTGAAGCGCAGCATGCAGACGATGGTACTCCTCAAACTCTGAAGACACCTTCTGATTGACCAACGCCAAATTCTCTCCATTTGCGTACGTTTCAAGAGTGGTCAGATCGACCTGGCGATCGTGACAAAATCGCTCCAGCAGAATCCAGAACGGTTCCTTGTGATCGATGTGTAAATTCTTTCGATCTGTGATGATCGCCCCTTTCACCGAGCACATCACCGGAATTCCGAGCGCGTCACGAAACGCGATCAATTGAGAGCGCACAACAAACCTCAATGCCTCACACACCTTGCCATGTGGCGATTGGACGACACCGGTAATGCAGCGTTTATAGGAGAAGCCTTCTTCACTGCCATCGGTGCGAACGAGTTTGATCCCCCTACCCGCTCCCAAAACACTTCTCACGATCTTGAAGTGGTCAATGCCGACACCAATTTTTCTGTTCGCCTCAGAATGCATTGCTATGAGTAGGTGCATTTTTTTGACTGCGAGCTTGTTGGTGATTACGCCTGTTGGTGCGCTATGCAGGTAGTCTTTGAGTCGATCCAGCAGCTCTTTTTTGGATTTGTACTCAAACGGCCCCAACCAGAACATTCAGAAGTCTCCCTACCTCATCGGTAAATCCGAGTCGCAATCACAGACGCTGCGGGCAGCCCCCGTCAGAGGAGTCGCAATAAACCTCAGGTCGTTGCCTTACACCACTGCCTGATCAGCCTCAGTCGCGATCACATCCTCTGTTGTAACATTGTTGGTAATGCCGAAAGGAACGTGTACAGACGGAGCAACCGCGCTGGTCGATTTAAGATGCCCGGATTGGTCATCGAAGAAAATGTGCGGTTTCAACACGGCCAGAATTTTGCCTTTCTCGATGCCACCCAGAAAGAAAGCGTCGTTGGCCATGACGCCCCAACTCTTGAGGGTATTCATCGCACGCTCATGAGACGGCGCATTTCGCGCCGTGACGATCGAAACGCGAATACGGTTTTCGTACTTCGGGTTTTGCTTTTTATGCCTCTCCTCGACCGATTGGATCTTGGAAATCCGCACCATGAACTCCTTCAACGGCCCAGGGTTATGCGGCTCCATGACGTTCTTCACTTCATGGGCATGAAACACTGACAGGCCAGAGGCCTGCATGATCGTTTCGGATTCATCGCCGGCTAGTACGCCGTCAAAGTCGAATGCGATACGCAGGGTTTTGTCAGCGTCGTCGTCTTCGAACTTTGAGTCGAGCACCTGCCCTGCGGGATAACCCGCCTTAATAGCAGCCTCCACGTCTTTTTTGTCACCAGACAAAAACAGAGCGATATTCAGTGCCGGTATGTACTCGTAAGGGGATTTTCCTTGCATGAAAATCGCCCTAGTCATCCCAAGCCCGTAGTGCTCGATTGTCTTCAGTACGCGCAGCCCGGTGTCAGGATCATTTCGCGAAAGAAGAATGACCTCTACTAGCGGATCCTCTGGATCAACGCTCAAGTCATTCACCGACAGCAAACGCTTAATGAAGGGAAAAGCTATCCCTTTTGGAAGGGGGATGTGAAGGTTTTCTTGCTGAAATTTGCGGTACTCCTCCTCTCCTTGACTCTGAAACACGGCATCCGATGCCACCAAGTCGAAAACGGCGCTGGAAGCCACGCCTATTACCAAACGGTTTTCCAGGTCATAGGGCATTCTTATCACTCAACTAAAAAACAGGTTTATCAGGGTTAAGTCAATCTGTGTCATTCAAGCAGCCTATCGCTAACGCGCAGGATTCAAGTATTTACTTTTATATATAACATTTGATGCTTGTCAAGCGAAAGTATCTTGCAAAGTAAAAATCTACCCTGTTAGTTTGTTCATACAACAATAAAAAAGGAGTTGTGCAATGGAGTCTTATTCCATTCACGTTGAACATTCAGAAAATATCAAAATGGCTTTTGTGGTTTTTAATGACTTAGGTGAGGTTCCGCAGTCAGTGCGCGAGTGTAAATTCCAAACGATCGGATGGATATTATGTGTGTTCGACAAAATGCGAGCGCTCGTAGATGAGTGGGACGAAATTATCCATGAAAGCAACGTTTCCGATGCGTTGATAAATCTGGCGTCATTGGACTGGAAGACTGCCTGTGCTCTTGTGCGAGCTGAAACTTGGCGGGAGCGTTTCAACCTTATTTGGCCGCTATTGGGCTATCAAGACCAAGCACTTGCACTCGGTTATGACTATGACGACGAGGAAAATAAAAATTATTGGCCTGGTTTCGATTCGTTCAACATGATGTTTCGCGACTTCGTGAAGAAATTACCCCTTCGAAATCGCAGGCGTGCGAGCACTGAACATGTAGGCGAATAGAAGGAGGTACTGATGTTGACGGCAACGCCCTTGAGAGCGGAGATAACCTGTCAGGCGCCCTGAAGCCAAAGTCTGCGGCGAAATTGATGATGAAGAGGGTTTTGGCAAATCCTAAAAACTTGGATTCGAATTCTGCCGGATGGTGCTCTTGTGAAAAGGTGTTGCCTCTTGTCTCTTGGTTTTCCTCGGAACTCTGCATCCGGGCCTTGCTGTTTCGGGATCAGAGGTCTCAGCCGCGCTTTGGTGCTTTAGGGTCAGAGATCTAAGTCGCTCTTTCACCCGTGGTCGATTGAAGAAAATGAAAACAAAACGCCCCGCACAAGACGGGGCGATTAAAACCACGCAGGATTACGATTGAGAAAGAACAGAACCTGCCAAGCTCAAGACGGTTTCACTGTGACCCTCCTCACTCAGGATCTGACCAGCGAGTTCCTGCATACGCTCACCAGTTTGTTTATCAGGAGATGCTTGAGAGAGCGCCGAACCAGCTAGCTCAAGAGCCGCCTCGGAAGCTGTAGGCTCGCGCAGAACGGCGGAGGCCAGGGAAGCAATAGACGAGCTTGTTTGTTTAGCGTTGATGCTCATGGTCATACCTTTATATTTGAGATTAATGGCCTGACCAAATACGCGCATCGAACCGCGTGTCACATTAATTTGACGCGACAGCACGCAGTTCGATGTAATGCGCGCACTGAAGTCAGGTTGTTCAACCGTTTGGCTTCGAGAGCGAGTGGTAACAGTATGTTTGGCGACGTTGCGTGATCACTCGCTGAATTTTACCTACCCTAATGGGGAACGGTGCCAAGCCCCATATATAGGGGTAAATCGCTCGACGGACACAAGATGAGCGATTTTTTACTACTAATCAAGTCATGCCTTCATGATCTTCCTGCGCATATCCTGTTGGGGGGGCCAAGCGGCAAACCGTCAGGCTTCCAGATCACATTGAAGGATTTGAGCTTTTTACAAGAAATGCCAGCATTGGGATTCACCTGACTAAAATGTCCTAACCGAGCAGGCGGGATTGAAGACTTAATTTTTTGATTAGGTCACTCGCGCAGCAGGCAACTAAATTTGCATTTCCCTTCAAGACAGAACATTCAAATCATCACAGGGTCGATGTGATTCAGCACCGCACCTTGGAAACTTAAACCTGGCTTGCTACTTTCACTTCTGTTTGGCGCAAAAAAACATTCAGCCTTGCAACCATAAAAGCCCCTCAAGCTCTTCAGCGACATCATGAACTTCGATCGCAGCGAGTGAGTCAGGAGCAATATCCAAAACGGTATCAAAATAACCAAACGAATCATCGAAAGATCGGCCTTCGTCATACTGATCGATATGGTATTCATGTTCAGAAGAGAATTTTGAACGCAAAAATGGTACTTCCAACCCCTTCAGTCTTTTATAGTTTTTCACGGCAAACTCTGAACGCCACACCAGCAATCCCAACATCTCTTCTAGCTCTGGAGTTTCTTTATCGGTTAGACCGCACAGCTTAGGTATAGGGGTGAAATTTGTCAGCAAGACATGCACGCCCCCTAACGACCCGTTATTCAACTCTCTAATTTTGTTGCAGTATCTTTTTGAGCTCGCGCAAGAAAAAGGACAGGCAGCATCGACTAACAAAGCGATTATGTCGGAATTTATCAGAGTCTGAGGAAGACTATGATTAATATCCAGAAAAACAAGATCATAGTTTTTCTTCAGATTATCAAACTCGATATCAGAAACTTCCTTGCGAGCCAGCCTTTCAATATCATCGCTGAAAACCGAGCGATATTGGTCTTGCTGATTTTTTTCCACCACCGCTCTGATTGATTGCGTTTCACCTTGATACATGACGATATCAGCCTCATCGTAGAAGTCGACTGAACCTGCGACTTTACCAGAAGCCTTCATGTGTGCCTTTTCGCTCTCGCTGGAGCTACGGAATACTGGATCATTGGTGACGACAGCTACCTTAAAGCCCTTTGATGCAAATGCTGCAGCCACAACAACCGTAATCGGCGTTTTCCCCACACCTCCCTTATATGCCGTAACACTGATAACTTTCGCGCAGGGCCAAAATATTTTGTGAGCCCGGAAAAACTTACCAAGGACTTCAGGTTTTATTTTTATCCTAGATTCTGAATCACTCGACGCCTCATATCCCTGCCAAGTTCGATAGTCTCGTCCCACTGAATCTGCTGCATCTTTGATCGATAAACCTCTCGACAATCTCAGTGCCTTTAATTCTTCTGGCTTAATCACATCACTCATTGCTTTGCCCCTCTAGATTTCTACCAAGCCTATACTTGCAATGGCCATGCGAACAGATGAAGCGCCCTCCTATTGACAAAAACCATCTAGGCATTCGCCTTAAGGTCAAGCAGCGCAAACGAGCCTAACGAAGAATTGGGTGAGAAGGAATGCGTAGATAATTCCGGACATTTATCGGGTACGACCCATCATCCGGCTATTTTTCCGAAGGAGAGTTCCGGTTGAGTTCAAAACTGAAATCTGCGGGGCGGCCATTGTGGAGTGCACGATTTCTCAATGTCAGTGAGAAAATCCTACTCGTGTCGGCTCGACACCGACTAGGAGCTGGTGGATTGTAAGAGCACCGATTAACTCTGATCACGATGGCAGTAAGGGCTAACGTTATAGCAACTTAGAAGTGAGTCGCATGCTGGCAGCCATTCATTTTTACAAACACTGGCAAGATGATGTGCTTTCGAGCAGCAAATTACGATGCGCTAAGCTATCGCTCGGTAGCGCCGCTAAACGACTTCGTGAAAATGCTTTGGGCTCAAGTTAAGAGAGGTTTGCGATGGCCTGAAAAATTTTAAAGCGGACTCTGTCGCAGCTAGAGGCCGACAGCTGCCATCCAACTGCAGCGATCGTAGACGCTGTAGAGATCAACGTCGCAGCAGCGAAGAAGAACATGTGGGGATTTTGGCGCTCACACCGTTCTTCCTGCGCGCCTCTGTCCGCATAATAAAATGGGTCGATTGAAGCGCCCAACCACCTACTTTCAGAGAAATCCCCATTGCTTGGAGTGATTACACTTCGCCCCTAAACGACGCCAACGCCAGCGAGCACGTCGCTCACAGCGGGTTCCTGATGAACCACCCATCAACATGTATATATCTAAAGGAGATTGGAATGACAGAAGAAGCTCAAGGCAAAAGCAAGGTCGATGCCGGTCAAGCTTTCTCCATTGGCTTGATAGAAAAGGCCTGGGAGTTCAAATGGGGTATCCAGTTGATCTACATCGCCCTGTATGCCGATGCGGTGCTAGCTTGGATTCTTCACAAGAATTTGCTGTCGGTTACGACGGGCAGCACACAAATATGGGAATCGATAGGCGCCCTCCTCTTGGCAGTGGCAGGATTCGGCCTCACCGTGTCGTTCGTCATCCCACTGTTTTATGAGCTTCTGAGGAAATTTATATTCGAATTTTCGCCTGATTTCCTTTTGAGCGCTTTTAGCGAACCCGACGCCGGGCCCAGCCAAGTATCAATCGGCTATTTGCACACGGAAGCATTACGCACAAGCGATGACTTCTTGATGGCGATCTATCGTGAAAAGAAGGCCCTCTGGATCCGCAGACTGAACGATCAACGACAAGCTTCGACTCTCATCATCGGATTGCTGCTGTTGACCACAACGAATATTTTGACAGGCTATGTGTCTGGCACTGAGACGCTGATCCTGTGGCTCACCAAGGGATATCAAGAGCCATTTTACCTGTGTTTAGCCCTCATTTCTGTCCCCCTTCTGACCTTCACGATTCTTAAACCCTTGCCATCGGACTATGTCTTTCATCCGCAACTACGCAGAAAACAGGATCAAGAGCGAAAGGAACTGTATAGCTCCGATGGGATTACGCGATTGGGATAGCAGGAAGCCCTCAGCCAGCGATTCAGATGAGGAAAGCAGATTGGTAAAGACGGAAAGCCAGAGGATTTTATCGGTGATATAGGAGCGGGTGATCAGATTTTTTATGGGCTTCTGCTCCGTCGATGGAGTGACCGCCAATAAAAGCAGTGCTGATAAGCATGGTTGGGACGTCTTCGTCGAGGTCGAACAGGAAACCGGCACGCTTACCCTGATTACACTTCATAAGCCCATCATTGGAGGCAAAGTCCAAGTAAAGTCCACGCGTACCACGTCGCTGAAAGTGGATGTCACCCTGTCCAACCTGCGCAAGAGGCCACCAGTCCGCTTCCCGCCTTCTAAGCCCTGATGGGCTTTCCGCAACGGCCACATCCTCACAGGGCATTCATACGCCGATGAATCTCTGATCCGTGAAATCCCGGAGAGGGTTAACACCCACAGCATCGCCGGTAAAGCTGAACAGCTACAGGAGCCTAACCGAATTTGCCGACGTGGTGCTCTCTGATGGTATTCATTGATGGACTCCAAGCTTCCCCCAAATCCGCCATAAAATCCGCAATCACACTCCCCCCCCTCGCCGGCATCCTCTTAATTCCGCACGGAGCCATCATCGACTGGCAGCATTTGAAATGTTGACCTATGGTCATTCTTTTAAATCATAAAAATGACCAAGGATCATTCATGATGAATGCGGTGTTGCTCAAGCGAGCCATGAAATATCTCGATCTCAGCGGCGTTGCGTTAGCCGAGAAGGTCAGCGGGCTTCGGGAAGACGGCAAACGAACGGCCCCCGAAACGATCAGTCGTTGGCTCAGTGGAACGAGGCCGGTTGACCCTTTCTTGATGGGATGGCTCGCCGAGCTGGTGCGCTCAAAGCTGATGACTCAGGATGATGTCAGGGTGCGGCTCCCCAGCGAAGGGCTAGTCATTGCGGTGAGCAATTTGAAAGGCGGAGTAGGCAAGACCACAGTGTCAAGGAACCTCGCCGTCATCGCGAAATCCCTACGCTTGAAAAGCACTTACATCTATGCGGATTACCCTCTATCTGTTCGAGCCGGTAGAACGACCAAAAATCGACTGGAAGCACTCCGCATTAATTGCCCTGAACTCAGTCTGGATGAGATTTTGGCCTACAAGCCAGTTGCTGGCGAAATAGTAATCGTGGACGTGAGCAACGGCGTCGCTCGTGATTCATTCTTTACCCCGGAAAAATCTGAAGACCGGCTTCAGGTGAATCCTACAGGTTTTCTGGGACAGTTCCGGCCCGCGATCTACGTAGTACCTGGCGAGTTCAGCAGCAGCATGGATAACTGGTCTCTCAAGGCTTTCATCGACAGCAATGTATTCCATGCCCCGGTGCAGCTTCTGCACCGCCCATCCTTCATGAGCATGGATTTCGCCAGTACGGCGCGCGCTGATGGCTTTGACGTAACCTCAGACATGTTCTGCCCCTTCTTCATCCCCCAATCTGTATCTGCAAGTGCTGTACTTCCCCAAGACGCCCTTAGCGATTGGCAAAACCTTGATCAGAAGCACCACCACTACAAGCTGTTTGAGCACCTGCTCGAATTGCTGGGTGGCGGGGTCATGGACAGCTTCGATGTCATGCAGAGTGTAAAAACCGCCCCATTGAGCAAGCTGCTCGATCTGGCAGAAGGTGTTTACTGACGGCAGACGTCTCGGTAGTTAGCCCCATGACGGTATGCGTCCAAGCAAAATATCGCCCAATAAAAACCATAGGAACCGTGGTTTCCACCGGTATATGGGTAGACCATCTATCTTGCTCTGGCAATCTTGAGGGTGACTTGGTCGAACGGTAGCAGTCTTCGGCAGACGCTTGTGCGTAGGTGGCGCGGTGATTGACACCAGACGAAATGACAGGCTGGGAGGTTGAAAGAGTGCAACCTACAAGCTCGGTAAAGGTCTGTCGCTCAGTCTCACTAGCTCGTTTAACCTCAAAAACCACGACGGTCTTCGAATCGAATTGAAACAGAGAATGCCGGGGCGCAGCACCTCACCAGTAGTGAGGGAGATACTGGAGTTTATTGAAATGATCACCAGCAATCCTAGGCGGCCCTGCACGTGCCCAGCAGCCTCCGCCGAGGCACGTCGATAGATGTAATCGATGCCGAAGGATGGAATGAAAAAATCCTGCCCAATTGCATCCGTGATGGATGTGATGATTTCCTGGCCTTGAATATTTTCGAGCAACTGGTCACGACCTGATGCTCCATCAGAAAAAAAGAGCCTCAGGTATAACCTAAGGCCCTTATTCAGAAGATGTTGGAGTCTAACTGGACGCTGTGCTCGATCTGGAGTTAACGATCCATGGCCAATGAATCAGGGTCGGGCTTCAAACGTCCCTGCTTGACCTTCACATGGCCACCGCCCAATAGCCTACCCGACTCGTCTCTATAAGCGGTCGCGCCTTGGAATCGAGTCGATTTAGGGCTATCAATGACCCAACAAACAGAGCCATCAGCAGTTCTGTGCTGCTCTGGCTTCATAACCTCAGCCCCCTTGTATGAGCCATTGATGACCCACTGAGGCCGACTCTCGCGTTCTTGTCTGTCAGCGAGTTCTTGGCTTTCTCGCCGGATCTTATCGGCTAAGGAGTAGAACGTTACCTCAAGCCTTCTACGTTCATCCCCCCCAATATCCGATTCAAGCACATCGCCTAAGCGACGGAGCTCAAGCCCATCACTGATCATGTCTCGAACCCGACTTTTACCAAAATTCTCTGACACAACTCCTTTGAGTTGTTCACCGATGCGAGCGAGTTCCGCATCGGAGACCTCTTTGATAACCCCGTCCGAAAAACTTATTTTCAAAGCCATGTGTTTGCCCCCTGGGCGTATTGCGCCAGATCCATGCTTTCAGTATAGCCCTCTACCAATGCCGTAATGAAAGTACAAAATTCACGATAGTGCTGATTGAAATTAGGAGAAGCGCGATTGAACGCAACATTGCTATCTATCGTGATGACAATGGGGCGCGCCTTCTGCTCAGGTTTCGTCGCGCCAGTCACTGGTAAACAAAGCAACCAGGTTTTTGCAGACCATGCTCGCGGTGAGACAGGGAAGCGTGGAGCCGTGCCGCTGCCAAAGTCATCCACGATAACCGCGCCATCTGCCCACGCCGCTCCTGCATGACTATCCTTTAGTAACACAGTTAGCTCCCCATCAGGATCAGCCTTACGATAGCCAGCCGTGAATGCCGTAGAAAGCGTCTTCATCGAGTTCCCCCGCTGAACACTAATACCAATGCGGATTCGATCTTTCCCAGGATTGGGGTAGTACAAATGATTTCTGAAAGCGTCGAGAATAGCTTGGAGCTCTTTATGCAGCTCACTGACAGCCTGCTGCAACACCACCGGGCCACGAAGAGCTACGGAAAGCTCTTTCGTGACCCTCGCTTGAGCTGCAGCCACCTCTGCGTAAACTGAAGTCGCCGGCATGTCGAAATCCAGCAAGGTCGCATTGGTTTCCAGCGCAACGGTAAGAATTTTGTTTGGCGTGCGAGTATGTACCTCGCTCGAACCATTGACCACAGTGCCCGTAAGCGCTGCGAACCAGAATTTGTTATTGACCGGCGCAGGCGGCGACAGACTCAAAGCGATCGTCGGAACACCAGGATGCAGCAACCGTTCCTCATCCAGCGCCCACGCGGGAAGATTCGAAACAAGCCCACCATCAAGAAATTTGCCCTTCATCTTCAAGTCAGCAAACGGTGTTCTACGAGTAAAAATTAGTCTCTTGGGCTTGAAGATGATCGGAAGACATATAGACGCTGCCACGGCATCCGCAACCGCCACATCAGGCGTGCGCTCAGCACAAAATAGCTCCAAACTCTCCGTAGCGGTGTTGGTGGCAATGATTTTGAGTGGCGGACATCCAACTAGATCCATGTCTGCAAAGGTAATGTTGCAGTCTTTATTGATTCCGGCGAGCTTAAGCCGATCCGACAGCTTTTTTGCAATCACCCGATCGATTATCTTGCGGACATTTCTAACCGACGTGATGCCCCATAACCCCCACACGAAAAGAAAAACCAGCCCGAGCAAAAGCCAAGGTGCGGCGAACTTTAGACTTTGCCAGATGATTGCCGGAAGAGCTCGTAGGGCTTTTGGTTCGTAAAGCGTCATCCAACCTAATGCACCAGCAGACACCACGAATATTAAAATCCACCAGCAGTACAACGCCCACCTGTTCGAAAACGGAGATAAAATCCGATTGGGCACACCAGGAATAGTTTTGAGAATTCTGAGGACGAACCATCCTAGTGGAGTGAAAAGCTGGGTAGGCTTGCTGTAGGGCAAACTCCCCTCCTCTGTTCCAAAGGGCGGACGCAGAAACAGGTGCTTCTGAGCCTTCGGATCTGCGAGTTCCTTTCCTGTGTACCCTGCTGCCACTAGCGCTGCTGCAATGGAGCCTGCAGATGTGCCAGCGATCCCCTTAATACTCAGCATCTCTTCTTCGATTGCGATGAGCCCACCTGCATGGGCAACACCTTTGGCGCCGCCACCCTGCATAACCAGAAAAATTTCCTTGATGCTGTGTTGCACTTCGTTTTTATCAACCATTTTGAACGAGATTACCTTTTGCTAACGCATTTTAAGGTGCGCGTACATGGGATTGCTGCGTACGCGAAAAATGGCTGTATGGTTAGCCAGGGAGCTGTCTTTTTGAGATCAAACAGCCATCATTCTATCGACAGTCAGCACAGCGCTCCAGAAAAACCAGAAAATATTGGATCCCACCTCTAAAACGCTTCCGTTACCCTGTCAAATTTCGACCAAGTTCAAAGGAGCTATTCTGCCGACAGATAACTTGACTCAGTTGCTGGACACATTGCGCGCATGGGCGTTATTGAATGGTGTGTTGCTCGTAAATGTTCACGTTGGGCTTCAGAATGGATGTCATGGCAACCTGCGCCTACAGCTAGTAGCGAGTGAGCTTATGACCTGGGACTGCGCTTGAATGCGACCAGTGCCTCAAGCGCCTGCGCGACACTCAGTCCCTCTCGCTTTTTATTGATAACAAAGTCCGCGTCGAAGGTAGCAGGATCACTCTCCGTAAAGTCTGGACAACCTGCTTCGGCATGCTTTCTTGCGTTATCAACCACCGATTGAAGCCCCTCACGCTCCCAGTGACACCGCCTTTTTGCGACTCAACAGGGTTACTCCAGTCAGCGGTTAGGTGCAGATCATAGATCAGGCCGGCGGCAGCGTTATTTCCTACAATGGCAGACCGAAAGCAGGGTGATCTGCTTGCCCCACCAGCGTGGGGGTAAAGTGACTACAAAACTTCTATCCGATCCAGACATCAGTGATTGAAAGCAAGACTCTCAGCCAAATCGACCACCTGTTTTCGATCATCTTTTTTCAGGCAGTGAAAACACTGGAGCAGATGAGCCGTCTCGTCATCCTCACAATAAAAGTAGGCTAGCGGTAGGTTGAGGATGCCGCGATCTGCTGCAACGCTTTACGAGCGCAGGCCGGTAACCTGAGGCAAATCGACTGACCGAGGTGATTCGCTGGGTTCACCCGCCGCCGGTGAGCAATGCCTCGGCGAACAGACTTGTCAGATCCGGCGGGTAAATATCCTCGTCACACCTCGACAGTTCGGTTTGCGACCACCACCTCACCTCACACACGACCCTGCGCTCCTGATCACTCCATGCGGCAGAGGAGCACTTCTCGGCGCCGGCATGCACCACGTAGTAGTTCTCGACCGCGAGCACAGACTCCCCATCGGGCATTTGCCATAAGAACTCTCTGCGTGCGATGCATGGGCCAACGGATTGGACACCAACACCGGTCTCTTCCCGGAGCTCGCGCACTGCCGCCTCCTCAAAAGACTCATCGCGTCTGAGTTGTCCGCCAGGTGTCGCCCAGTAGCTCATCCCTGCCAAAGCGCCGGTCTTGTAATTGATCTTGAAAAGTAGCAATCGATGAGCCGGGCTGATCAACAATATGCGAGCGGCTAAACGGCGTCGCGGCATGAATCCCCCGATGGATGAGCACTAACCAATGACCTTCAAGACCTCACTGCCCTGCATCCGCCGAACCTCCACTACATACTCAGCAATGTTGGGGACGGCGTAATCAACAACCAGCTCGACCACGGGTTTGATCGGTTTGCCTGAACGCTTCGCAGGATAATCTGGAATTCTACGGAAGCTATCTATACCGCGACGATGCGGCATAGGCCAGGTATTGCCCGAGTTCATATGGCACAGCCAAATGGCTTCGGCATACGCCGGAATGAAAGTCGCCGAATCCAGCGTCAGAACATCGTGTTCGAGCCTGCGGTAATCGCGAGCGCCGAGCAGACGATGCAGCCTTTGTTCCTCGGCCCAAAAGAAGACCTTGTGGTTGATCAACTCATACCACTGCCGTGGTGTTGTGCCATCCGTGAGGGCTTGTATCAATCTGCCCTCAGGCATGGGCTTCTGATCACGAAGCACAATGTTGGAAGGGTGCCCTGCCCTCACGTCCATTTTCTGATTGCGGTGCTCGCTCTCGAACCGGGCGCGGTCGCCCCCTTCGATGGCGAGATGATCAAGGACTGCCGTGGCGCTCATCAGCCCATGGGTACGAATACTGTCCCAAGCTCCGCGCTCAGCCATATGGTAAACCCGAGGGTAAAGCTCGATCAGCTTATTAAGATCCATCTGTTATCTCCTGCCAGAGCGCGCCGTCCAGTTGCGCCGATCGATCAGCGAACGTAAATCGCTGGGATCCGGGTCTCTGGTAAAGCGAGTGTTGATCAGCGAGACAGGCGCTTGAGACACTCGCTCAAGCTCCTCCACGAATTTGATCGTGTCAGAATCAAGCTGCTCGAACCGACGAGCATTACGATTCGTCGACTTGAGGTAATCCGCAAAAGTCAGAACTATGTCGGTCGGGGCATTCAGCGCGCAGGCTTTGCGAAACTGATCCCATTCAAACCAACCAACTTTACGGTCACGGTGAGTGGTGGAGGTTTTCTCGGCAGCATTCAAAGCGTCCGCTTCGAGATCTGCAAACTTTGCAATCTCATCGAAAGTCGTCGGATGCTTGAGCAGCCCGGAAGTATGTCCCTGATCCCCATCCGGATCGCCAACGCGGATAGGCATAGGTCGAATCACCATAAGGATCTTGCGGATCCTGCTGGGTGATATCCCCGCTTCAGCGAGGCATCCTGCAACATTCGTGTCCCTGGACGTCACATGGGGATAGTCACCGTGGAAAATACTCAGCCCGCTCCCCTGGGTTCCTTCAAGAAGAATGGAGTTACCGTTGCGGTAGGCTTCCTCCAGTCTGTCTGATGTGCATCCGTGATATTTTCCTGGAATCCCCACGTAAGGGCGAAGCTCATCAACATCCCGCGCGAGCCTTATCGCTTTACCTCTGCTCATAATACGCCGCGCAGCCGCTGCCCCACTTCCGCTTCCAGTAGAGGCGATGGTTGACACCAGATGCCCCTCCTTCTCCGTCTCGATGTCTTCATCTTCAATAATGGTGGCTTGAGGATCGATGAACAACCGGTCTTCGCCGATACCGCAGGCTTCAATCTCCTTCAAAAGTCCCGGCAACCTGATAGTCATGCCTGGGCCAAGGAGTAGCCGTGCAGTCACTTCACGCGACCCTGAGGGAAGATGATGATAGGTAAACGTACCGACGGCACTCGCCACGGTGTGTCCAGCGTTGGGGCCACCGACGCGAACCATGACATCGTACTCACGAGCTAGGTAAGCGACGATATTGCCTTTGCCCTCGCTTCCGTACTGCCCGCCAATCAGAACATCCACGCATCGAATTTCAGGCGGTGTGAAGAGGTGCAAGCGAGCGGCGACCCGCACCAATGTGTCTTCGGAATCTGAGCGTTCGGTGTAGATGCGAACGTCTGCATCCTGCTTGAGCGCTTCGATCTCAACCGGATCCTTGAGCTGATTCACGTCCTCATAGGCTGGAGGGCTTGTTTGCCCTTCAACACGCTTCGCGTAACGCCCCTGAAGCGTGGGATCGCTGGCATAGAGGTGCACATGTACCAGGTTGGCACCGAAAGCCTGTCGAAACTGCAGCACCTGTGCCAGCGTATCCAAGTGATCGACGACTAATGGTCGGTCATCGTTCTCACTCGCGCACATCGCCTGAGTTTTCAGAAGCATCCACTGCTCGTGCGCTGCCGTATCCAAATCACGTCGCCGATCAAGAATGTCCGGCTGATCCATTCGAAGGCGCCACTCGGCATCTTCAATGGCTCGACGATCACAAACCACGGCGAAGCCAAACTGCTTTTCCAACAAACTGGCTAATCCACTCTTGCCGCTACAGGTCTTGCCACTGATCACTACAATCTGCCGAGTTTCCATGCGCTACTTCTCCCAGATGCCCATTATCTGATCCGCAATTTCCGATGAGGTGTGCTGTTGAGTGTCTAGAACTTTGTCCGCAAAATTTGCAAGCGAACGAGCACTCTGCTCGTTAGGGTGCAGTACGCTCACCCGATACTCTTCGAGAAGACTTGTGCCCCGCGCAGCGTATCTCTGCTCCAGAACAGACTCTGGCGCGACGATGTGCACGTGCCTCACCACATCCCCGAAACGGAGCTTCAACAACTCCACTTGCCGTGGTTTTCGGACTGCATCCAGGAGCCAGTTATCAACATCTGGCCGGGCTTCGATGGCCGGACTTGCGACAGACTCTATGAGCCAAGAAAAGTCAGTTGCCCTGTCGAGAGAGTCACCGAGTTCTTGCAGGCTATGACGATCAAGTGGCTCATTCCGGGAAGCCAACTGAGCCCGCAGAAAGGAGCCACTACTGATCGGAACAAACCCATGGTGTTCTTGTAGCGAGACAGAAACTGACGTCTTGCCACTGGCCATCGGGCCGCTCAAAAGAAGTAGTCGCTTCACGTGATGACAATCCCTGTCTTGCGAATTCAATTTCACGCTAAAGCGTAGCTGGCCCGGCTACGTTGATATGTTTTTTTTCACTCAGAGCAGGAGCAGCCCATGCGGAGGATTCACGCTTCAGGAAAACAATCCTTTATCAGCCCTGATTCAGCGTTTTCATCGCTAACAATGAGATCAAATCTCAGCGATCGCATCCTGCATCACTTCAACTTCAGAATCGCTAAAGTTGCTGGAGTCGGAATGTAGCGGACAAGAGCACACGACTCCCCAAGTCCATCGGTATTTCAATGGTGCCTAGGCTTAAGGGGATTCTGGTTGCGGTTAATGCGAGAGAAACCTGGCTGATTACGATTTAGCGTAACTCAAGTCGCGCATATAGCCTATGTGAGTGATCGATATCCAAGAAACTTATGGCCGCAACACAGTGCCTAGAAGCTACTCATCAAATAATTTCTGATCGTGAACATCAGTTCCGCAGAGCAAGACTTTCAACCAAATCGACCACCTGCCTTCGCTCACCTTTTTTCAAGCAATGAAAACACTGCAGCAGATGCGCCGTCTCATCGTCCTCGCAGTAAAAATACGGCACCGGCAGATTCATGACTGCAGCGATCTGCTTCACGATGCTTTCCCCAGGCTGGTGAACGCCCTTTTCGTACTGAGACATCCGCGCTGACGCCGTGGCCGGCTCAATGCCCGCCTCGATCCCCAAACGCTCCTGTGAAAAGCCCCTAAGCTTGCGCGCCTCTTTCAAACGCTTGCCGAACGTACCCATTTTCTCATCGCCGAAAGGCTAAGAGATTCTTAGATTTGCTTTGACCGCATACTAAGTATTCCTTAGTATTTGGAAGAAATATCCTTTTGCCATCACTCAGCGACGCAAGGACAGGAACTCAAGATGAAGGAAATGCAGATCGTAGACGGCCGGCTCGATGAGAAATCGCGCGGCTTCGGCGGCGACATGGTGAGCTACCATTTCTGGAAAATCGACGGCAAAAAACTCGAACCGATCGAAATCCCAGATGTGCTGGACGCTCACGTCAAGGCGGGTGATCGCGTTCGAGTGACAGCACAGCTGGGTAAGGATAAGGTCTACAGAATCTGGGCAATGCAAGTGGCAGGAGAGCCTGTTCGCTCGGTGGTTACTATTCCCTTCATTGGCGTATCCCTAGGGAGGCTCGGCATCTTTCCTTTAACGGTCGCCATATTTACGATTTTTGTTGCCTACGGTTTCTGGACAAACAGCGCCAACCACCGAAGCTTTCACGGTTCGTCCTACCAGCTAGCCTGGATCGCGCTGAATTTGTTCCTCAGCTATCGCTATATGTTTAAGCCAATATTGGTCATCACGCGCGGCATCAAGGCGTTCCGTGAATATTGCGCCAAGACCCCTGCTTCCGCCTCTACCGCCAAATGAGATGAACGAGTCGCAATAGAGTGCCAGGAGCAAAAGTGAACAACGTCGAGCAGATTCAACACCAAGCCGAGCTTGTCTTTGGCAACAAAGAAAAAGCCGATCATTGGCTGAGCCAGCCGACAGCACAAACAGGTGAATGCTCTCGGTTGCAACTGGCTCACAGTCAATTGGGATATGGAGTTGTGAAAGCAGAACTCGATAGGCTCAGTCATGGGTTCGCCAGTTAATGCACTCCTTCGTCGAGGATCGACATGATCACGTTTGATCTCAACACAAACGACGCCGAGGCTTTGCTTCGGCATGCGCAAACATTCGAACCGGATTCGGGCGATGCTCGTGAAGATCGGCGACTGCGCGAGGCACTGTTCGATCTGAGAGACGCCCTTTTATCGCATCTACAGAAGCGGACACACGAGACAAACCATTCCTGATTCAAACAGAGCCACTCAAGCGATACTTGGCGTCTCAATGAATCGGTCAGCCGACTCCATGTAGGTCGCCAGGTCGATTATTTGTCGAAGGAAAACGACGACCTCAAGTTTCTGTTCGTCGTCGGGCAGCCCTACCCGTTTTAGCATTGCTTTCGCGTCCTCCTCGATCGCGGCTAGCGCATCAATATCGCTCTGCAACCTCATGTCGGCCTCCTGCCAGTGTGAGATCAGAGATACAACCTCACTTCTTCATACCACGCCAGCCGGCGCATGCGCGGCTCCGCTCGGCAGTGACACAGAGCGGCGTCGCCTCTTCTGTTCGTCGAGGCTATGCCTACCTAGATTTCAAAGGTGCTCTGGTCATCAGGCTGGAGAGATCCTCCCCCTCCACCTAAACGCTCACTTCGTCACTGTTGCCCAAGCGACGATTCGATTCGGATGACCTGCTTGGGAGAGAGCGTTGCCAATGCGGATCCGGTTCAGGTTGAACCTCTGTTGCTTAGGTGGACTCCCAAACCTAAATCCAGGAGAAACGTATGACCCAGACAGCTTTGGTCGTGGGCGCCAGCGGCATCGTCGGCAGCGCCATCACTCAGTTACTCATCGACAACAAGTGGCAGGTCGCCGCGCTATCGAGGCATCCGGCGCAAGTGCAAGGCGTAATACCTGTCGCGGCAGACCTCCAAGATCCTGCTTCGCTGGAACAGGCGCTGGCGGATTTGAAACCCACTCACGTGTTCATTACCACATGGTCACGGCGAGCAACGGAGGCCGAGAACATTCGCGTTAATGCCGCCATGGTACGTAATGTGCTCGCGGCTATTCGCCCGGCCAAGAGCGTTGAGCATGTAGCGTTGGTCACTGGCCTGAAACACTACCTCGGCCCGTTCGAAGCGTACGGAAAAGGCAGCCTTCCGCAAACACCGTTCCGCGAAGAGCAGGGTCGCCTGGATGTCGAGAATTTCTATTATGCCCAAGAGGATGAGCTCTTCGCCGCTGCTGAAAAAGACGGCTTCACCTGGAGTGTTCATCGTCCGCATACCGTCACCGGGGTAGCCGTAGGCAACGCGATGAACATGGCAACCACCCTCGCCGTCTATGCCTCGATTTGCAAACAAACCAATCGCCCTTTTGTGTTTCCAGGATCAAGAGTGCAGTGGGACAGCCTTACCGATATGACGGATGCCCGGCAGTTGGCGAAACAACAACTGTGGGCGGCCACCACGCCGGCTGCAGCTAACCAGGCATTCAACGTCACCAATGGCGATGTATTTCGTTGGAAATGGATGTGGAGCCGAATTGCCGAATACTTCGACTTACCTGCCGCCGATTATCCCGCTTCACTCTCCCCTCTTGAGAAGCAGATGGCTGACGACCAAACCGTGTGGAGGCAAATGGTTGCGGAACACGGTTTGAAAGAGTCGGATATCGGGCGCTTGATATCCCCATGGCACACCGATGCTGATCTCGGTCGACCAATCGAAGTGGTGACGGATATGTCGAAAAGTCGCACCATGGGCTTCACTGCCTACCAGGCGAGCGATCAGGCATTTTTCGACGTGTTCGACAAACTACGCGAAATGCGCTTGATACCCTAGGTCGTTTCAGAACAGGTTTTCTCAGAAGATTCCAAGGAAAGGAGAAGGAAAATGGCAGGCGAATACTCGTTGTCCGACGTGCTGGAAAGGATGTATCAGAATCAGCTCGCCTTAGAGGCGGCGTTGATGGAGTTAACGCTTCATGTCGAAGCCCAGGGGAGCTCTGAGGTTGGAGACAATGTTCGCGGCGCTTTGTGGGGCATCGGTGAGAACGCCGGGCACATCAAACAGGGTTTAGCCCGGCTTAAAAAATCCTCTTAAGCCAGGCTTTGCCCGAAGGGATGGTGAGCAGGGATAGCTCCCGAGCTTCAAAGGTGCAGTCATCGATATGGAGTATTTCCGAGCTGAACACACCGAAATCAAAAGTTTTCCTATCGCCACCCTATGGATATTAGACAGAATGTTCATGCATAAACATTGGGTCACCATTTTTTTCGCCAATACGCTCAAACACAGGAATCATTGTCTCGTCAATCTCACCGAGTTGCCAGCATACAAGTACCCTCCTGTCCTCTGAACTAGCCTTGTAAGACTGAGTGCGATGGATTGTTCCGGTGCCATCAAATAATATAGCTTCGCCCTCAGAGTACGTATGAACTGTCGAGCGCTCATCAAAATCCAGCGACTCGCCTCGAAGCACAGCGGTTGTTTCTAATCCCCCGAAATGAGGTTTAAAATCTAACAGCGGCGTGAGCACGGTTGCACTTTGATTTAATTTCAAGCCTTCATCTGTGAAGTCGGAGTGCCATCTGCCTGTAGGATAGCTTCCTGTTATTTCAATAATGTTTGCCTGAAGCACTCTCATTTTTTCAGCCTTATCGCCCACTATATTTCGCACTACGTGGAGCTCGCAGCCATCTAGCACCTCCCGAAATAGAGCTATAGCTCGTTCAGACTTTGCAAAATACCACCGCATGCTTACACCCTCAAACTCCTTGCTATAATCCTCATGAGCCTTAATCCCGATATCAATATCATCTGGTAGACAATCATTTAGAAAATCCTTATACAAGGCACGAATAGGCTCAAGCGCCTCATATGAAAACTTAAGTTTAGTTACTCGCTCACTCAAAAACTGGGCCTTCTTGGACATTCACCACCTCAGAAATAAAACCCGCGCAAGAAAACTTGCGCGGTGTCGCAAGTTCAAGACAATTGGTTTACTCGGATATTCGTAAGAGCTTACTTATGCGGCTACGCGAGCCGACATAAGTTCAGCAGCAGCTTTTGCTGGTTTGGTTTCCGCCGCTGCCTTAGCAGGCTTGGTCTCCGCCGCTGCCTTGGCCGGCTTGGTTTCTGCCGCTGCCTTGGCTGGCTTGGTTTCCGCCGCTGCTTTAGCCGGCTTGGTCTCCGCCGCTGCCTTGGCTGGCTTTGTCTCCGCCGCTGCCTTGGCCGGCTTGGTCTCTGCCGCTGCCTTAGCGGGCTTGGTTTCCGCCGCTGCCTTGGCTGGCTTGGTCTCTGCCGCTGCCTTAGCTGGCTTGGTCTCCGCCGCAGCCTTAGCGGGCTTGGTCTCCGCCGCTGCCTTGGCTGGCTTTGTCTCCGCCGCTGCCTTGGCCGGCTTGGTCTCTGCCGCTGCCTTAGCCGGCTTGGTTTCCGCCGCTGCCTTGGCTGGCTTGGTCTCTGCCGCTGCCTTGGCTGGCTTGGTCTCTGCCGCTGCCTTAGCTGGCTTGGTCTCCGCCGCTGCCTTGGCTGGCTTGGTTTCCGCCGCTGCCTTGGCTGGCTTAGTTTCCGCCGCTGTCTTGGCTGGCTTGGTTTCCGCCGCTCGCATCACAACTTCAAAATTTCTTGCGAGGGAACCGCCATTCTGAATCGAACTAATAGATTGCATGAGTTTAGATATCCTTATTAAGTAAAGAGCACGCTTGCTATTACGGTCACATCCTTACAACTTCACCTATGCTACAGATTTGGCACCCAAGTATTTGGACACACATCCTCTTATTATAATTCTCAAGAACAACGTGACGCTTTATCGCAACCTATAATGGCGCGACCTAGGTAGACAGCGATCTAGAATAAACCTCAGTAGCTACGAACTTTAACCATAGCGATCAGCACGCCAATCAATACAAGTATGGCGGCACA
The DNA here is from genome assembly GCF_003148705.1 of Pseudomonas sp. OV226. Classification (NCBI taxonomy): domain Bacteria; kingdom Pseudomonadati; phylum Pseudomonadota; class Gammaproteobacteria; order Pseudomonadales; family Pseudomonadaceae; genus Pseudomonas; species Pseudomonas sp. OV226. Next base: position 499,071 of record NZ_QGGS01000001.1, read on the forward strand.
CCAGTATGTGGCTCCATAACCCACGGCAAGAAGCGACGTCCCGATTAATGGGCCGATCACGTATCCCAGCGCCGCTGCCCCAAATGAAAGTCCAGCAACACTTCCTTGCTCCGACTCTTTTACAGAGCTCGAAAGGCTTCCTTGAAGACCGGGAAATAAGAACGCAAATCCAGCCCCTGCGAGAGACGCTCCCACCGTAATCTGCTCAATCGTGACAGCGCCAAGCGCGATTGATGCAAGACCAGTAAATGCAAGTGCACCACCGATAGAAATTGCTTTGAGGGGGCCCGGTTTAAAATACTGGATTATAAATAACTGAGTTGCAACCATTGCTACGGCAAGCCCAAACACCACAACTCCTGTTTGTTTTACAGTTTCAGCTGCATTCAAGTGCAATGTGTCTTGGACATGAAAGGCGATAGACTGTTGCAGGGCTGAAAAGCCTACATAAACCAGAACAGTAGCCAGTAACCCTCCCATGACTCTAGAATCGAAAAGGTTCAATGCATTGGTTTCATGAACAACTTCAGGTGAAAAATTTCTATTTGGCCTGTCTAGCAAAAACATACCTAACAGGACGTTCAAAAAGGCGAGAGCTGCAACAACGTACAGCGGGCACAGCAATCCGTATCCTCCAAGGCCGGCGCCCAAAAGCGGCCCCAGTGTCGACCCCAACCCAAAACAAGCGGACATTAGGCCCATCTTCGCCGGACGCTTTTCTTTCGGAGTGACCATCGCAATGCTTGCCATCGCTGCTGGATGAATTCCGGCAGTCATCGATGCGTAAATAACACGAACAAAAATCAAAAGACCCAACACACTTAGTGCGGAGAAAGCTAAATTCATCCCAGCATTTAAAACCAATGCAAAGCACAATGAGCCCACAGCGTAACTGAACATACCGAGCAAATAAACGAGACGACTTCCTGAACGATCGATCACCCTCCCCCAAATGGGCGAAGCGAAAGTAAGTATAAAGGCGGAGATGGCGACGATAGATCCCGTTTGGACATCGGACAGCCCAATCTGACGAGCAGCCGGCCCCAGTAATGCATAGAGAAGTGTCTGCCCTGCACCAACTAAAATCAGCCCCATTGCCAATATCAGTTGACCTAGTGGCAATCTAGGAGAACTTTTAACTTCAGCAATTAATTCAAAAGGCGCTTCAGCCATATCTACCCTTCCTTAGGTATCGGGAGTAATTCTAATCGAAACACATCGCTCAGCCCGATGTGTTCCCGGCGCAATTTGTAACAACGCCGATCACCCTGTCAAAGTATTTTTTTCCGCACCAATTTAGCTCTTATTTTTTGAGGGGCCGGCCCCAGATCTATTCAGAAAATTTTCTGGACGGTTCGAAATGGTGCGCACTTTCCAAATCAGTGCACTCTTAAACTATTCAATTTTTAAATCGAAAATACTGGAATTGCGCTTTGGTTTAGGCGCAACGATCGTGCGCATGTTGCCCGTGATACGACAAGACGCTATTACAGCGAGACTAAAGAAGCACTCGGCACAGGTCGAGCTCAGGGGGCCGGGTTTAACATGCAGCTCAATATTCGGCGTAGGCCCTTCATCACCGTGCTGCCGGCGGAGAAATCCGCGTGAGTTCGGCAATTCGCTTCGCGCTAGTCGCCACGAAAAATGTTCCGCTCCTGTCGGGACGTGCACCTCGGCGGTGTGGAGGTCAAGGGTATCCATCACATTTTTGTTTTATAGCCATCGCTCGGACGGTGGTGATTGAGGCATTTCGCTTGCTGCCAACGCCGCAAGACGTAGGTATTCCTCTGCAAAACAGCTAGCCACGCAGGTTGAGCCGGCGCTGAGATGAACCAGGCTCTGCGCATCGTTCTCAAGGAAGACGGCTATAGCAGATACGTGATCAAGACGACAGGTAGCTAAAATTGGGCATTCGGCATTGCAGAATGGGTTACTCGTGGCAGGTGCGCTGATGATTCTTTCGATGACAAGAAAGCCAATGATTCGGAAGGAGCGTTTGCCTGATCCATTATCAATAGCAGTCCACGCGTCATAGATGCGAGCATCTTATTGCAGGCCCTTTAACCTTGCGTCGAAGGGCCTTCTTCTACTCAAACAAAGATCACTTGGTCAGCCAAGACTCAACAGTCGCGGCGCCGTGCTTCGTTTTCCAATCTTTAAGCGTTTTGTGGTTACCGCCCTTGGTTTCGACGACTTCACCAGTGTTCGGATTTTTATAAACCTTCAATTGACGAGGCTTGCGGCTTCCTGCCTTGGACTCGACAGCTGGAGCGCGACGGCCAGCTTGTGGATCTAGCAGGTTGATCACATCCTTGAGGCTGTAGCCGTATTTTGCGAGCAAATCGCGCAATTTGGTTTCGAATTCGATTTCTTTCTTGAGGCCGGCATCGCCCTTTAAGGCTTCGAGCGCTTGGAGCTGTTCGGCGAGGTGTTTTTCGAGCTGGCGGAATTCGGCAAGTTTGGACATGAAAGTTCTCGATATGTGTTGTGTGAGAAGGTTATACCAAAATCATATCTTGAATTTACAGGGCTGAACTAACTGCAGCCACTTATTTGCCTTGCCGCGTATATTCCTATTGAGCAGCGCCACGTGTCATACAGAACGCGCCTTATCGTTGCCTACTCTGGCCCAGAATTCCTCTGCTGCGGGGCTAATGGGGGCAGTCGGACGCGTGAGATGGATTTCCAGAGGAATATCCCAGCTCTCGTCGAGAGCCCTAACAAGACGTCCATCTGTCATTTCCTGTTCCGTCAGGCTTTTAGGCAACCAGGCGACCCCTTTGCTCTCCAATGCCATTGACATCAGAACGGCAGCAAGATGGCTGCTGAAAAGAGGCTTGAGATGAAGATAGTCTTCTTTGCCATGGAGTCGGTGAGCGACGATTCGGCCAAGGCCCGATTCGTGCGTGTAGGCCAAGTAAGGCAGTGTTTCAGGGGAGGTGCCGAAATTGGCAGAGGGGCTCGCCAGTGGAACGAGTACATCCTCCCCAATCTTCTTTCCAGTGAACTGGTCAGGGGCTAGCAAAGGCGGCACATCTGGGTGGCGGTGGCAAAGCAGAAACTCAACTTGACCGTGAATTAGCATCTGTTCGCAAACAGCCATGCTGTCTGAATGCAGGCGTACTGCATCTATCGGTGCGCCATTTTCCGCACTTCTCAACCATCTTGGGAAGAAGGTGAATGACAAGGAATGAGTGGCTGCAAATTGCAGTGTTTTTGCGGCCATCCCTGCCACTTCCTGAGCCTCAGACCGCATCCGGTACAAACGTCTGGCGGCCTCTTGAGCGCTAGGCAAAATCTGTCTTCCAGCCTCGGTTAAGGTCGCTCCTTGGGGAGTGCGTACGAACAATTCGACGCCCATCCAGTTCTCCAAAGAACGGACTCTACGACTGAAGGCAGGCTGAGTTACGTGGCGCGCTTCAGCCGCCCGAACAAAGCTTCCGTATTCCGCGAGTGCTGAAAAATCCTCTAGCCAAACGAGTTCCAAGGGCCATGCCTCCTGTGCATAGGGCGCGGCATTAATAGCATTGGGCGGGTGTCATCGCAACGCATAACGTGGGGTCACAAACAACAAGAGGAACCCGTCATGCGTATCGTAGACATCCGTGAAAAAACTGTTTCTATTGCCTCCCCAATTGCCAACGCCTATATCGATTTCTCCAAAATGACCTGCTCGGTCGTCGCTGTTATCACGGATGTGATTCGCGATGGCAAACCTGTCATCGGCTACGGTTTCAACTCCAACGGTCGTTATGGCCAAGGCGCTTTGATGCGTGATCGCTTCCTGGCGCGTATTACCGAAGCTGATCCAGACACGCTCGTCGATCATGAAAACAACAACCTGGATCCGTTTGCCATCTGGAAAGCCCTGATGACCAACGAAAAGCCTGGTGGTCACGGTGAGCGCTCAGTAGCAGTTGGCACCATCGACATGGCTGTATGGGATGCCGTCGCCAAGATCGAAGGCAAACCTCTCTATCGTCTGCTGGCTGATCGTTACCGTAACGGCGTGGCCGATGACAAAGTTTGGGTCTACGCAGCAGGTGGCTACTACTACCCAAGCAAAGACCAGACCAAACTCAAAGCAGAAATGCAGAGCTATCTGGATGGTGGCTACGACGTCGTCAAAATGAAGATCGGTGCGGTGCCACTGGACGAAGATATCCGTCGCATCGAAGCAGTACTCGAAGTAGTTGGGGACGGTCGCCGACTGGCGGTCGATGCCAACGGACGCTTCGATCTTCAGACCGGTATTGCTTACGCGGAAGCCATCAAGAAGTACAACCTCTTCTGGTACGAGGAGATCGGCGACCCGCTCGATTACGCACTTCAGGCTGAGCTTGCCAATCACTATGAACTGCCCATGGCGACCGGGGAAAACCTGTTTTCCCACCAGGACGCTCGTAACTTGCTGCGTCACGGCGGCATGCGTCCGGATCGCGACTTCCTCCAGTTCGACTGTGCGCTGTCGTACGGGCTCGTGGAGTACATGCGCACCTTGAAAGTGATGGAAGAGATGGGCTGGTCTTCCCGCCGCGTAGTACCGCACGGCGGTCACCAGATGTCCCTGAACATCGCAGCCGGTCTGCACCTCGGCGGCAACGAATCTTACCCTGACGTGTTCCAGCCTTTCGGCGGCTTCGCCGACGGAATCAAGGTGGAAAATGGTTATGTCGGCCTGCCAGATATTCCAGGTGTTGGCTTCGAAGCCAAGTCCGCCTTGTACGCAGTCATGCGCGAGCTAGGCGAAGGCTGATCAACCTCGATCTGCGGTTTCTTTTAAAGAGACCGCAGACTCAGGCGTCACCCGCTGACGCCAAACCACATGCCCATCACAAAAATAAAATGAGGTGCTTCCGTGGAAATTTCCAAGTCCCGCTGGTACAGCCAGCTATATGTGCAGGTGCTGATCGGCATCGTCATCGGCGCTGCGATTGGTCACTTTGAACCGCAATTCGGAGCCAAGCTTCAACCTTTTGCCGATGGCTTTATCAAACTAATCAAAATGCTGTTGGCGCCTATTATTTTCGGTACCGTCGTGGTTGGTATCGCCAAGATGGGCAGCATCAAGGAGGTCGGACGGATCGGCGTCAAGGCGCTGCTCTACTTTGAAATCCTTTCCACCATTGCGCTAGTTATCGGCCTTATTGTGGCCAACATCGCAAAGCCAGGCGCTGGGATGAATATCAACGCTACCACGCTCGATGCCAGCGCTATCGCCAAGTACAGCCAAGCCGCCACGGAACAGGGCGGAACCATCGATTTCTTTCTCAATATCATCCCAAGCACTTTCATTGGCGCATTCTCCAATGGCGTCATGCTTCAGGTCATTCTGATTTCGGTATTGATGGGCGTAGCCCTCGTTCAGATGGGCGAAACCAGCAAACCGCTGATCAATACCATCGACTTGTTTCTGCAAGGGCTTTTCAAGATCGTGGCAATGGTGATGCGCCTTGCTCCCGTTGGTGCCGGCGCCGGGATGGCTTTCACTATAGGCAAGTACGGCATTGGTACCTTGCTGTCGCTCGGCCAGTTGCTGGTCGCGCTCTACATCACCACCTTGATTTTCATCGTGGTAGTGCTGGGTACGGTTGCCAGATGGTCGGGCATGCCGCTGATGCAATTTCTTCGTTATTTCAAAGATGAAATTCTCATCACGCTTGGCACCTGCTCAACCGAAGCCGTGCTTCCGCGAATGATGGTGAAACTTGAAAAGCTGGGCTGCAAGAAGTCAGTGGTAGGCATGGTGCTACCCACTGGATATGCTTTCAATGCAGATGGCACCTGCATTTACCTCACCATGGCGGCGATTTTTATCGCACAGGCAACCAATACGCCACTGACGTTTATGGATCAGATGATTCTGTTGGGCGTCTTCCTGCTGACCTCAAAAGGTTCCGCTGGCGTCGCAGGTGCCGGGTTCATAACCCTTGCGGCAACGCTAACAACCATCCACTCCATTCCTCTGGTGGGCCTCGTCTTGCTACTGGGCATTGACCGATTCCTGAACGAAGCACGGGCCGTGACCAACCTGATCGGTAACGGCATTGGCACCATCGCCATTGCCAAGTGGGATAACTCGTTCGATGTCGAGGCCTGCGAGCGTGAAATCGCCGCCATGAAACACGAAAAAGCGGCCAGGAAGGCATTGCTGGCGCAAAAATAATCTGCAAATGGAGCCGGTCATATGGCCTTAGAAACGGTTATGACCGGTAGTGCCTTCCACGTCTCGCCCAAATCGAATGAGACCAATGATTCACTTGTAAGAATTTGATGGAGCCAAAAATGATTGAGCGATCACATCATGAACTGCGCAAGGCGTTTGGTGATTTACTCCAGGGTACCGTCTGCAAATTGGCTGCTTCCGTATTCGATCCGATCTCGGTTCGTATGGCTTCCGACCTTGGCTTTGAGGTCGCTATTCAAGGTGGTTCCGTCGCCTCGCTTCAGGTGCTCGGGGCACCGGACATTGCACTGCTCACCCTGGATGAGTATGTCGAGCAGGTTTCCAGAGTCGGACGAGCCAGCCAAATCCCAATCATTGGTGACGCTGACCATGGATTCGGAAACGCGCTGAATGTAATGCGAACAGTGACCGAGCTGCAGAAAGCCGGTGTCGCTGCCCTAACCCTAGAAGACACCCACCTCCCGGCCAAGTACGACGATCAGTCGCATGTGCTTATCGAGAGGGAAGAAGCCGCGAGCAAGATTTACGCTGCGCGGTTTGCCCGTTCAGATGATGCGCTCAGCATCATCGCCCGAACGAATGTGGCCGTTACCACCTTGGAAGATTCCATTGCACGCACTACGGCTTATGAAAAAGCCGGGGCCGACGCGATTTGCCTCGTCGGAGTGAAAGACTTCCAACACTTGGAAGCACTCACAGCACACCTCAGCGTGCCGATCATGCTGATCAATTATGGAAATCCTGCTCTGAGCGATGTTGGGAAACTGAGTGCAGCCAACGTGCGGATTGTGGTCAATGGGCATGCACCCTATCTGTCCGCAATCAAAGCGACTTACGAGGCGCTGCGCGAACAGAGCAGCACAGAGGGGAGCGAGTCATCCCTCCCTGAGCTGCTTTCTAAATACACGCTCTCGGACAATTACCGAGAGTGCGCAAAGACCTATTTGAAGTCAGAACACGATTCGAATTGAGTTTGAAACAGGTGAAATAAAACGTCATGAAAAAGACAATCCTGGCCTTCAGCCGCGTCTCACCCACGCTGCTTGAGCCTTACAAAGATACGTACAACATCATCGTCATGCGTCCAGAGCTTGGTGACATGGATGCTCAGTTCGAAGATGCCATTCCCAGCGCTCATGGATTGATCGGCGGCAATCGGCGCCTAGGTGAAGCAGAGCTCGCATCGGCTAAAAACCTTGAGATCATTTCCAGCATTTCGGTTGGCTACGACAACTATGACCTCAGCTATCTCAATGGCCGAGGGGTCATGTTGACCAATACGCCAGATGTCTTGAACGAAACCACCGCTGATCTGGCTTTCGCCCTGATCCTGGCCACAGCGAGACGCATCCCTGAGCTTGATGCTTGGACGAAAGCCGGCAATTGGACAAAGACCATCGAAGCATCCCACTTCGGATGCGATGTGCATGGAAAGACCTTGGGCATTATCGGTTTAGGCAAAATTGGAGAGGCCATCGCACGCAGAGGGCGTTTCGGTTTTGGCATGAACATCCTCTATAGCGGCAACAATCGTAAACCGCAGCTTGAGAGAGAACTCGGTGCGCGGTTCGTCCCGCAAGAGAAGCTTTTAAGCGAGTCTCATTTTGTCTGTCCGGTCGTGCCGTTGACGGACGGCACGAGAAACCTCATCGGACGTAAGGAGCTAGCGTTGATGGGCCCGGAGAGTATTTTGATTAACGTTTCTCGCGGCCCTGTGGTTGATCAGGACGCACTCTTCCAAGCGCTTGAGGAGAAAACGATACGAGCAGCGGGTTTAGATGTTTACGTGAAAGAACCGCTTGTGAGTTCAGGTCTTTTCAAATTGAAGAACGTTGTCACTGTGCCTCATATCGGCTCTGCAACAAGCGATACACGCAATGCGATGGCACTGTGTGCACTGGAAAATTTGCTTACGGGTCTCGAAGGACGACAACCGAGAGACCTCGTGAATACTCACGGGCTAGGGCACAGATGGACGCAGTGACGACAAGGACGCTGGCAGTATGGACTCCGCGCAGGATGGATCGCGGCTTATACCTTGTGGCACCTACTCAAGCTTAAGCGCTCTAAAAAAGATCGACGATTTGCCGATTGCGCTCCGTTTCCTGTTTTCGCCGACGCGTGTCCTGATTTTGATGCTAGGCGTTATTCTTTTTCAGGTTTTCGGGGCTGCCAGCGCACAGACCATCCATCACCAAATTCATCAATCTGGCGAGACGTAAGCGCCATTCGCTCTGGGCATCCATTTGCCATATTCCAGCGATGGCTAGAAAAAAGTCGTCGTTTGTAATCCCGCTACGAATCGTTCCTGCCTTCTCATTTGCCCTCAAAAGCAATTCGGCAGCTCCTTGGACAGGAGCGTATCCCGACTTCCCTGGGAACTCGTAAACGGAAGCAGCTTGTTGGATCGCAGCAGCGAGTCCTGCCTTTGTCATTGCATATTCAGCGAGGCAGTCCATCCACTCTCGGAGGGCTTCCTTAGGTGGTTTGGTCGCCAGCAGCTCCTCTGCCAACGTGGCCACCTGCTGCATTTCGAACTGATAAACCTCGAATACCAACTTCTCCCTGGTAGGGAAGTGACGATAGAACGTGCCCTGCCCTACCCCTGCCTTCTTCGCAATCGTACTCAGCGCAACGGCAGGATCGCTAGTCAGCTCTACCACTGCGACCTCCAGAATCCGTTCCCGGTTTTTCTTGGCGTCAGAACGCATCACCAAATCGTGAGTCATGAACAAAATTTCCCTTCACTGCATTGCTAAACGGACAGTTGTCCGGTACGGTTTGAAAGTGGACAACTGTCCGCTTATTCATCGTTTCTGGAGTTTACTATGAACAGCACTGGCAACACGATTCTGATTACTGGCGGCACCTCAGGCATCGGCCTTGGTCTGGCACTTAGGCTTCATACTGCCGGCAACAAGGTCATCATAGCGGGACGTCGCAAAGCTCTGCTCGACAAGATCGCGTCGGAACATCCAGGTATTGAATCAGTAGTGCTGGACGTCTCCGACCCACAATCCATCCAGCGCAGTAGCGAAGCGCTTGCGATTAGCCATCCGAATCTGAACGTTCTCATAAACAACGCGGGGATCATGCTCTGGGAGGATCTGACTGATCCGGAAAGCGTGAGCACAGCCGAAGATATCGTGACGACGAACTTACTTGGCACGATTCGCATGGTGTACGCATTTACTCCCCACCTGATCAAGCAACCCAGTGCAACGATAGTGAATGTCAGCTCGGCGTTGGCCTTTGTACCGTTGCCAGCTACACCGACCTACAGCGCAACCAAAGCGGCAGTTCACTCATTCACTCAAAGTCTTCGAGTGCAACTTGAGGATTCGTCCGTCGAAGTGATCGAGCTTGCGCCACCAGGGGTACGTACCACATTGCTTGGACAGGAAAACGACGAAAACGCTATGCCCTTGGAGGAGTTTTTGGATGAAGTCTTCGAACTGCTCAAGATTTCTCCGACCCCGCCTGAACTCGTCGTCGAACGCGCGAAGCCATTACGATTTGCAGAAGCGAGCGGATCACATGGTGATGTCTTGAAAATGCTCGCGGGATACAAGCCACCGGCAGAGTAACGTTTACCTCGTGGGTACACCTGATTCCATCCAGGGGGGCAGATCATATCTGCGCCCCTGGCGGTGCAACCGCGTCTCGCTTGGCATGCTCAGACGCACGTACTGAGAAATTAAGAAAGAGTTGGTCACTCAATCGCGTCAAGCTGATCACCGCCTTATACCCACCCAACCATCCGCGCGCATGGCACCAGATCCAAGCTACTCGACGTCCTCGCGCGCGCAGATTCGTCTTCTCTTAGAACGAATTATCAAGTAGCCGCGCAGTGGTACTTCATCTGAAAAAAAGCCGCCAACCTCGGAAGCTGTTGACACACGGTGGGTCTACGCATAATTTATGTAGCACACTACACAATAGTAGACGATATATATGCATTCGGCACCACGCAGCGTAGCCACAGAACTCTCCTTCGCGCTCAACGCAGCTGCGAACCGGATGGTTCGATTACACAAACCGTTTCTCGAACCGCTTGGCCTCACCTTCTCGCAGTACCTGGTCACGTTGGAGCTTTTGAACGGGTCGCCTCTTTCTGTGAGCGATTTATGTGATCGCCTGGACATGGAGACCGGCACGCTTACGCCGCTACTAAAGAGGCTTGAAGCTGCTGGAGTGATTACACGCACACGCGATTCCTCCGATGAACGTCGAGTGCTTATTGATCTCACAGAACCTAGCCGTGCCATGGAGGATGAGCTTCGCAGCATCACCGACAAGATCAGAACTGCTTGCCAGCTCACGTCAGAAGATCTTGAGGAGCTTCGGTGCACACTTGAGGGTCTGGCGCGACCGACTACCACTTAGTACCTGCCCTAGAAGCGGCTAGCAACGGCAGAGCTTAAGCAGCGGGTTGGCAGTTGCAGATTAGACACAAGCGCACAGAGCCACGATGCGCTTGTAGAAGAGTTAGCGAAGGGGATGCCTTGCCGAGAAGCTCCCCGCGCAGATCCACATGTCATGCACACCTAAGCTTCAAAGATGAGGAATCTCTATGAACATCGGAATTATTGGTAGCGGATTTATCGGGGGAACACTGGCAAAACTGCTCAGCGCTGCCGGCCATACAGTAAGGGTCGCTAATTCCCGTGGGCCAAATACTGTTAATGCTGACGTGCTTTCCACAGGCGCGCTGGCGGTCACGAAAGAAGAAGCTTTGGTTGGCGCCGACGTCGTGATTCTATCGATCCCTTTTATCCGAATTCCGGATCTTAAAACGCTTCTTGCCGAGCTTCCTGAAGAAAGCGTAATCATCGACACATCCAACTATATACCGGCGCGCGACGAGCGATTGGAAGCCATCGAGAATGGTCAGCCTGACAGTGTCTGGGCATCGGAACAAATTGGCCGCCCACTCGCAAAGGCTTGGAACACAATTTACTCAGCGTCACTAAATGAAGCGGGCAGGCCTGCTGGCGACCCGGATCGCATTGCCGTCCCTATCGCTGCGGATCGTGATCACGACCGTGTCGTGACGATGTCACTGGTCGAGGATTCCGGATTCGATGCCTACCATGCTGGCTCGTTAGCAGAATCTTGGAGACAACAGTGCGGCACTCCTTGCTATTGCACTGAGGTAACGCTTGAGTCCCTGCCGCAGGCACTGACAGACGCGGATCTGGCGCGCGCTCGAAAGCGTCAAGATCTTTTCTTCGCGGTGTATGAAGAAAGGTTTGGCACAATCGGAACAAATCCAAGCCGCGACTACATTGTTCAGCTTTCGAAGTTGATATATGGATGAAGTAGTCGTCATAACAGCACTTCGACGAACTTTTATCAGAACACAGAGACATATGAAGCGCGGACTATTAAAAGTCTAAAGCGACTTGATGGGTTTTCAATCTCTCACACATGGCCAGCGTTTTCACAACAACTGTTTGGCAACTGAACGCTAAGGCGAACCAGCAGCAGTCATTCACGTAATTACTTTGATCTTGCTTACATGCGAGGAGTTATTTAAATGAAAATCGGAATTATCGGCGCAGGTAACATTGGGGCTACCCTTGCCCGTAAGCTCGCGGCGGGCGGTCACGAAGTTAAACTGGCAAACTCGAAGGGCCCGCAGAGCATTCAGGATCTTGCCAATGAAATCGGCGTAAATGCGGTTACTAAGGAAGAGGCGGTGTCTGAGGTAGACGTCGTTATCCTCTCGATCCCCTTCGCAAGCTACCCTGATCTCAAACAGACCTTGAGCAATGTGCCGGAGACAACCGTCGTCATTGACACGTCCAATTATTATCCGGGACGCGACGGGGCAATCAAAGAAGTTGACGACGGCAAGCCTGAGAGCGTTTGGGTAAGCGAACAGATTGGTCACCCAGTTGTTAAGGCATGGAACGCCCTACTGGCTGCGACCCTTGCCGATAAAGGTCAACCAGCCGGTTCTTCATCGCGCATAGCCATACCCGTAGCTGGGGGAGATACCAGAGCTGAAACAATCGCGCAGGATCTTGTTGAGGATACGGGCTTTATCGCGCTCGCCTCAGGCCCCCTTGAAGACTCATGGCGCCAGCAACCAGGTACACCTGCTTACTGCACTGAGCTGACCTTGCCGGAACTCAAATTGGCATTGAAAGCGGCAGACAAGTCACGGGCGCCTCAAAACCGCGAAGCACTCATTGCCAAGTTTATGACTCCCGGTAGTCAGTTTACTCACGAGCAAATTGTTGCCACCAACCGGGCAATGACGGCCTGACTTTTCGGATTAGGTGGGATCTGAATCTAGTGTCCCACCCTTATTGATCGCGTAGCTAGCCTCGCAGTGAAGTCAGCGTCGCTTTTAGGTTCTAGCCGTACTCAGCTCCCAGCTCAGCCGTGAATTCCACCTCGAGCTTCGTCACTTAGCTCTCAAGTGCTTGCCTGGACAAACCATCCAGAATCCCCAGAATCTGAGCGTCATTGAGAGCAAATTTGGGCACAAACTCCATGCCGACCGGCAAACGGTCGTGGGGACACATCAGTGCTCCCTTGCCCTCACCGAACTCCTGGCTGATGAATGTTTTGAGGTTGCTTGGCGTTTTTGTGGCGTAGGCGCTTCGGAAGATCGATAGATCGCAGAGCACACCTGCGAGCATTACCCAAGCGTGACCGTCCCACTTGGCGTCCATAAACTCTCCCTCGTAGGTCGCCCCTGGAATGTTCCCCCTGCATTCGAAAGCATACTGGCCGTTAATCAGTAGGTCTCCGAGAACGACAACTGCGGGTATCCCTTGAGATTTGAGAATGGCAGTGAAACCAGCACTGATCATGACGCAAGAACCAAATGATGGAGGGATCGAATCGAGAGTTTGCCGAGCGGCGCTAACGATTACATCGGGATCGGTAATTTGGAACTCTGCGTACTCGGAATAGGCCTCCGCGCCACGGTCGCGAATAATAATGTTTACTAAAGTTGAAGGCACAAAGGATCCCTTGGGCATTTATTCGACCGTGCTGGTCATTTGGATTCGTTCTGACCAACCATTGCTTCTGTAATAGCAGGTACCAGTCAACAGGCTTGTGAGATTGAAAATGGGTTACGGAGCGCGCGCCCTGCAGAGTACGAAAGGAACCCGCGCTCGGAGCACTGAAACCCATACGGAGCTTAGAGATTCAGCTGATCACAGCGCCTTTAGGGCCACTGGCAATCAGCGCCGCTCCACACGCGGTTTTCATACCGTCCAGCGCGATGGGCGTGCCATCGACGGTATAGGTGCTACTGCCCTCGGCAATCGGGAAAATCCCCTTGCATAACGGGCAACTGACCTTGTGACCGACCCCGGCAATTGGCTTGCCGTTGAGGTCGGTTCGGGAGAAGGCTTCGAGCACCTTGCCACCATGTGTGGTGGAGTCACCTAGTCTGATCGCGTCTTTCAACTTAATCCTCCTGATGTAGAAACTGGCCTTTTCAGATTCGTCTTATCCCCGACCAGAGAACAGTCTCCAATGGAGTAAATGCTATGCCTTTGAAGTTTTCTGCCAGATCCTTGAAAGCCTGAGAGCAGATCAAGCTATCGCTGCCTGAAATGAGTCTCCTATATTTGAAAAGATCTAGCTTCCAGTCATCCGAAAGGATCAGTTTCTTGAACCTAACAGGCCTGCCATTTTCCTCTACAAACGTGGACGCCGGATCAGAATTAGACCGAACATCCAACTCCTCAAATAGTACAGCATTGTAGCTTTTCGAAGATATCGATTCCCCCGTCTCAGAAAGCACATCGATTTTAACGCTATCAAAAATACTCACATTCAGACGATGACATGCAGCCAAAAACTCATCACTTACTATGTAAAAAAAACGCGAAACGCTACGAATATCGAAATCATAGTTCTTATCTTTAGAAATAAGTACCATGCCCTCCGGAAAAGGCGTACGCGGCCCGGGCTTCCCCTTTTCTGCATACCAGGGAAAAAAACCAAACTCAACGCCCTTCGTATCGGGGTAAAACTTATCGAAGAGATCCGCATAGATAATCCCTATAGGACAGCCAGATTCTTCCTTTTGAGAAAGCACATAATAATTCATGACGCACAACTCCCTATTCATCGAACTTTACGTTGTTTTGTTCCAGACACAGACAAACTCGCTCTTAGTCTGGATGGGATTGCTGAAATCTGGGAGCGAGCCTGTGCATTATCGATATCGCCAGATCATAATCATCACGAACTTTTCGACCACATTTTCAACCATTGGCTTATAGACTGGGAGCTTCTGTGAGGATGTTTGGTTTCGTGGCTCAGGTGCAGCGGGCTGTCGCATCGCGCTTGGGCTTGGGCTTGGGCTTGGGCTTGGGCTTGATTCTGGACACATACTAGAAGGGCGTGCTCATGCGCCTACCGATACCGCTGGCGAATGAGTGCTAGTGGGTATGCCTACCTAGGTGCGCGCACTCCCTACGAACCTTCCCTATGGTTGCCGCTGTTATAAATATAGATAACGTGATTTGGCAGAAAGCAGACCTCCATACCAGCCTGAATCCTATCAGTGCAATAAGGGGCGTTATCGAGCTGCCCTATATACAGATTTCCGACTCGACCCTTGACGATAACCCACATGCGCTCGACGCAGACTTCTTCTGCTCCGCGCTCATCGGTGGCAACGATTCTAAAAATCAGCTTAACAAGCTGTTGTGCTTGGAGGCTATGTCTAGCATCTCTCGGTGGGAGCCAGAAGCTTGTAGGGAATTAATTGTGGATGGCTTCGGCGTCGTCCAACTCCCAGCCATCTCTATCGATGTCAGCTAACGTTGCTTCCATAACCCCTCAAAAAGCTCATATTATGATTATAACCAGCTGGAGTAACGCCACATTCCTCAGCGTTATGCCAGTAATACCTCGGGCACCCCAGACGTTTACTTCAGAAGCTATCCTACCGTCACATAATCAGCCGGGCGCCGCCCGTAGAAACGATGCCATCTCCCCTGCCGCAATTTTGTAAAGCGGCATGCGACAAAAATCTCTACGTTTTTGGACTAGCGAAAAACGCTCGGGATCAGCGAGCGTCATTCAAAGCTGAACTGTCTAGGTTAGAGCCCCATACGCTTCAGTCCTTGGCGCATACCTTGATCAGCCTGCTCACACCATTGTTTGAGAGTGAGGTTCGGTGGCAAATTGCTTTCCAGGCTCTTGTATTCCCCGTTCACCAACACTTCCCCCTTACGGCCAAACTCTTCGTTCCTGTCGCCGTCACGCTTATCGAAATCACCAGGCATGTTGCCAACGAATGCAACCATCTTGTTGGCGTTCTCGCCGCTGTCTGCTTTCAGGATCCCCTTATCGACACAGCTTTTGATCAGGCCTGACATGTTACGACCGTTGTCGTACACCCCTTTCAGGGTGGCGGCATCCTGTCCTTCGGCGTGGGCGAGAGAGCAGGTACCGAAAGCTGCTGCCATGACGAGAATCAAAGAAGCGATCTTCATATTTATTCCTTTAAATTTCAGGGAGCATTGAGCTCTGTTTGGCTTGATTGTTTTTACTGGAACAACGTGATAATGGATTCGGAATACAAATCCGGTACATCTTTTACTGATTTGAGTATGTTTTGACGGACGGTCTGACCTTTAACACTCGGGTCTTGTGCCACATATTCCGGAGGAAAAGCCGGTGCATCTTTATCGGCGCCGGCAGCCAGCAAAGCCTTCGTGCAATCCGTGTTGCTACGAATTGCACTTTCCAGCAATGGAGTGCCAACAGGCCATGCCTGCTGTTGAGGTGCAAAAGCATCAACGGAAGTGCCAGCCTTGTGCAGCAGCGCAATCCGCTGCGCAGCTTGTGGATCCGGCTGATCGTTCAGTGCATAGGCACGCTCGCAAACATAATGCAGCGGTGTAGAACCCACCTTGCTGACGCCATAGGGATCAGTACCAGCAGCGATCAACAGCTTGATCAATTCCAGATTGTTCGCACCTTTGCCGATCAATGGAGAAAAGCCCTGAGGCGTCAGCATCCGGGCGTCGGCACCAGCCTGCAGCAGCAACTTTGTTACTTCGACCGACGACGGATTTTCTATGCCCACGGCTGCAATAAGTGGGGTATTGGTTCCGCCTTGAGCAATTACATTGGTGTCGGCACCTGCTTTGATTAGGCTCCGCACAATGGGTATTGAGTCCTTCATGTCTTCTGGATCACCCATATGCCCCAATATGGATAACAGTATTGTTTCACCGTTATCGCTGATTGGTTGATTGACATCGATAGAAAACTCGAGAAGCCGGTCTACCAGCACTGGACTCCTGTAATAAGCTGCATGCCATAGAATAAGAGCGTCAGGTTTCGCGCCTTCCGCAAGAAGTTTGTTTACGCTATCCAGGTCTTTCTGTTCTTTTGAATACGCGTATTGAAGCACAGCGGTATCCAATTGCTTATAGGCGTCAACTGGCTTCGCTTGCGCTACGTTCGTGCTACAGAAGCAAACACCTGTAACACATGCAATCCACAGGCGTTTAAAAACAGAATTTGAATTCAGCATATAAAACTCATGATTGGGTAGTTAGCAGGTACATTCAGATAATGCTAAAAGAACGACTTCATTCACGCTTCAATTGCCTTAGAACGGACGACGGGAGTCCGTGCCATGGAGATAGGCAATCCATTCACAAAATGTGGACTCAGCTGACAACCGCACCTTTTGGGCCGCTGGCAATCAGCGCGGCACCACAGGCGGTTTTCATGCCGTCGAGCGCGATGGGCGTGCCATCGACGGTGTAGGTGCTACTACCCTCTGCAATCGGGAAAATCCCCTTGCACAACGGGCAGCTAACCTTGTGACCGACCCCGGCAATCGGCTTGCCGTTGAGGTCGGTTCGGGAGAAAGCTTCGAGCACCTTGCCACCGTGTGTAGTGGAGTCGCCCAAGCGGATTGCGTCTTTCATGTTGTCACTCCTTTGACCAAGTTACTCAGCCATCCAAACGTCTTCGTACCCTTGGATATCGATGATGAATTTTGCGCCCGTGGGCAAACATAGATACTTCATAACCAGCGGTAGCATTTCGGGTAAATGCTCAATACAAATAGGCTGGTAAAAATCTATCGCTGTCGAATGCGTGCCGCAGTGACTGAACCAACTGACATCCCCCCCTTCCGGTAGCTCCACTCTGGTGCCGTAGACAGGTGTTTTTCCCAGCGACTCGATGGCGATAGCAACCATCTCTTCGGGTGGAAATACTGCCATCCCGTACTTTCGCAGATCGCGCTCTGCGCGGCGTTGGGATATGCCCGTTCATGTTCGCTCACAGCCACTCCTTCTTGTCGATCCGATGCCATTCGATTGCGGACTTGGGATCGTCAGTCTTCAGGCCACCAGTTCAAAAGCGTCTCGTCATCATCGTCATCCAGATTTTGATAGATGTTCGCGTAATACCATTGAGTCCCGGTTCTATCGCGAAACCGATCAAAAAACTCATTGATCTTGTCCATCCCGTTGCCCGCAGGTACGGCCAACGATAGATTTCTCTGAAACACCCCATCCAGCGTGCCACCCAGGTCGCATCCGACATCGCTTTCAAGCCCGGCGATATCCTCAACAGGGATATGGTCAGCGTAGATGTGGATGCAGAAATTGCCGCCTCGCTCAAGAACTACCGCATGAGTGCTTCTGTCCTCGATGAAGATGACGTCTCCTCGGGCCATATTGAGCGCCAGACCTGGTGAGGACAGCAGCTCATGGGTTGCAATACCCAACTGACGAGCCGGAAGTTCCTCGAATACTGGATCTTCGTCGCTGGTGCCTGCAAATACATCAATCAGCATAAAGCTTAAGAACCGATGTACTTATAATAAAGAGAAAGCTGCGGATCTGTTTCCGATACCTCCAAATGGAGTATCGCTTCGCTGGGTTCTCCGTCAGCAAAAAGGATACATTCCAACCCAAGCACACCATCGTCTGTTTCGTAAATATCAACAAACGGCCGTTGCTTTCCACGCGACTCAAAAGCCTCCATCTCCGGACAAATTGAAACCTTTGTACCTCTATCAAAGTAATCGTCAATGGCTTCGTAAATTTCGTCAGCCACTGCGGTAGAAATCCCAAAATCGCGTTGCAGTGCCTGAGAATCACGCTGGTTAATCGTAATGACGAGCTGCTTGACCTTCATGTAGGCCCGCAGTCCGTAAGCCAGCTGCCCGGAATTCACTGATGATTGCAAACGCATCCATCCTTCACACTCAAATTGGCTTGATGGCCGACCAAAGCACGCTTTCCAAAGGCGTAAAATTTACTCCTTTAATATCTTTTGCAAGCTCTTTGAATATGCGCGAGCAAATAAGTGTATTACTTCCTGAAATCAACCCCTTGAATTTGAACAGATCACGCTTTAAGTCGGGAGGTAATACCAATTTTTTGAACCTGAAAATCAACCCATCCTCTTCTATGAAAGTAGAAGCAGGATCAGTCTCCGAGCGCGCATCCAACTCTTCAAAAAGTACGGCATTGTAGCTTTTTGATGAAATAGTTTCCCCACCTTTGGAAACCACTTGAATAGGCACAGCGTCAGTAACACCTACGTCTAGCTCGCTACAAACAGACATGAAATCATCACTGACTATGTAGAAACGCGCCACACTGCGTATATCGAAATCATAGAACTTATCTTTAGAAATAAGCACCATACCTTCTGGATAGGGCGTGTGTGTTTTGTAATGGATTTTCTCCGCATACCAAGGAAAAAAACCATGCTCGACACCTTTGGTATCTGAGTAAAATTTATCGTAGAGATCTGCCTGTAAGAAGCCAGCCGGGCAACCAGGTTCTTCCTTTTGAGAAAGCACGTAATATTCCATAAACCCTTCTCCTTGCTTATCTAAGTCGGCGTTGTTTTGTGCCAGGCACCGAAAGGCTTGCTCTTAATCTTGTCTGTATCGCGGATATCTGAGTTCGCGCCTGTGCTTCGTCGATGACACCAGCCTCATATTTGCTCCTGACGGTCGTTACCATGTTGTTAACCATCGGGCTATAGACCTTACCATGCGAGCCGCAATGGTAAAAAACGCGCTTGGTTTTCTTAGCCTGATCCGCACTGTCAGGCATCAACAGGCCGTTTTCCTTTTTATCCCGCTCTCCGCCCATCCCGATGTCCGAGAAGAAGCTTGCTTGCCGTCCCCATACTTCCTCGGGGATGAGGTGATGTGCCTGCATTTTGTCATGGGCTTTGCCACCCAATGCCCGATTGAGCGTGCTACTGCACAGTCCACTCGGATCGACCCACTGGGTCGGGCTGATCGCATACTGATAGAAGTTGATACCGCCAGCGTATCCGATTGGATCGCGAGACACGAAGCGACCGACGCCAGGGTCGTAGTACCGATGGCGGTTGTAATGCAGCCCAGTCTCATGATCGTGATACTGGCCTTGGAAGCGGATCGGGTTATTCAACCCTTGTCGCTGGGCCGAGGATGAGCGTTGTTCAATTGCTTGTCCCCACACCTTGTACTGTGCGCTCCATGCCATTTCACCCTGCTGGTCGGTCAGTTCCTGTGGTGTGCCGAGGTGATCGCATTGGTACCAAGCAACTGCATCAAACGGTTGAGGAACAGGCGCGTGATTCCACAGTGGATCCTCGTCCGGAGTGTAAACATCACCGTAAGTGGGTTGAGGCACCAAACGAATAGGCTGGTGACTTAGCGCCTGTACCACTGGATTGAATGTGCCGGGCTCAAAAACATAATGAACAGTGCGTCCGGTATCACCATCCAGCTGAGCGGGACTGCTCTCCCACGCCAGATTGTCACCGTCCCAACCGAACATCGTGAAGCCGCAACCATACTCACGTTGTTTGCGTGCATGTTCATTACGATTCCACAGAGATCCGGCCTCTGGACGATGCTTATAGTGCGCTCGGGAGTTTTTGTGTAAGCGACGACCGAGTGGGTCGTAGGCATAATCAACTGCCAGACGGTCATCCTCGAAATGCACCAGGCGATCAAACAGATCCCATCGCATCTCGCACACACTGCCATTACTCCAACGCTTGACCTGATTTCCGCGCTCGTCGTACTCATAGTGCGTGCCTGCGTACTCACGCAACAAGTTATCGAGAAGTTTGCTGCGCACGGGCTCCTGATCCAGGGGCCTGCGGATATCAAAGGCTTTTTCGTCCAGAAGGTTGCCGGCTGGATCGAAAGCAAAGGTTTCGACTCCAAGCCGCGTAACGGCACTGATTAAACGACCTACAGGATCATAGCGATAGGACAATGGGCCTCGACGACTATCATTGATATCCGTCAATTGACCGGCAGCATCGTATTTGAAGTCGCGCTTGAGCAGCACGGATTTGTCATCGCTATGTACCAGCACCTGCTCTTGCAGTCGTCCGGCGGGATCCCATTTCTGCGTTTGCAGCAGGCGGTTACCCTGGTGACGGGCGACTTCACGATGTAAGTCATCGCGCTCGAAACCGGCCAACTCATGATCGTCCAGACGCAAGCCCAGTAAGTGTCCGCTACCGTAAGTCAGCCAGCTGACACGGTGTCCATCGGGGCGAACGGTTGCAACCCGTTGATTGAGCGCATCGTACTCGTGCTGCCATACGGCGACCATCGGGCTTTCCAGGCCCAGATAATGTTGGTGTTCGCGCAGTATGTTGCCCGCTGGATCATGAAACCACTGCAAGCGGCTGTCGGCATTGCAAGCCATGATCAGCTTGCTATTGCCGTCGTAATTGAAAGTCTCGCTCTGCTGCTGTTCACCCAAAATGGCTCGACGTTCAACCAAACGATTCATTGAGTCAAAGCGAACCTCAACGCAATGCTCTCCGTTGTAGATTTTCGCAAGTCGACCGGTTTCGGGTTCATACAAGTACCGGGTTGAGTGCCCATCAAAGGCTGTTTCTTCCAGTAAGCGGCCTACCGGATCATAGTTAAAGTGGGCGCGTCGCTCATTCTCGTTTTCCAACGTAACCAGACGACCGAGTTTGTCCCAGCGATAACGAACGGCATGCTCCAGCGCATCAACCCGTTCGGCAATCAATCCTGCCACGTTGTACTTCCATGTCGTGCAACGATCTAGACCATCGACATGAGCCAGCAAACGGCCTTCCGCATCGCGCTCAAAACGCTCTTCGGTCTTGTCCGGATGCTTGATCAGTATCAGTTGCCCGGCTTTGTACTCGTACTCGGTGCTCTGACCGGCGGCATCTGTGAAGCAAACCATTTGCCCGCGATCGTTGTACTCCCAGGCACTGGTCTTGCCTGAACAGTCGACGTACTCCACCAGTTGCCCGGAAGTGTTATAGGAAAGTTTCTTTTCATTGCCGTTGGCATCTTTGACTGCGGTTGGCATCCCGGCCAGGTTGTAAGCGTATTCAGTCTTGTTACCCAGTGGATCGACGCTCTCAACAAGATTGCCTGAGTCGTCATAGGCTCTTGTCCACTGGCCCCCCTCGGCATCGCTGATCTTGATCAGTTGATCGTGATCGTCGTAGGCAAAGTGCACTACCGTGTCATCGGTACGGATATGCTCAAGAAGGTTGCTTCGTTCGTCATAGCTGTAACGATCCGAGCGACCATCGGCACGGACGTGACGGATCACGTTTTTGGCGTCATCGCGGAAAAACCAATCTGAGCGATCATCTGCATGCCGGATGCGGTAGGTATAACCAAGGCTGTCAAAATAGTGCCAAGTTTCGTGACCGAGCGCGTCAGTGACGTATACCAGACGAATGTTTTCATCCCATTCCAAGCGCGTATCGAAGCTGCCGTCGTCAGCCCATTCGCGAACAGCCTTGGCGTCGACACCGTAGCCCTGCCATTGCAAATTCATACCCCGGCCAGTGCGGTCGGTGTAACGGGTGATCAGGTGATGTTGATACTGATAACTCCAAACCGCACCATTCTCATCTTGTGCCTGTACTAGATCGCTCATCGAATCGTAAGCGTAAGAACACAGCTGACGCAGAGGTTCTCCGTCACGAATCTCCCACAGTCCGGTCAAACGTCCTTGCTCATCAATCATTGTCCCAAGATGCAGATGTACTTTGCTTAGATCCCCCTCGTAAGTAATCAGATCGGACAGAACCGTCCGATCACCATGGCGGTATTCGTAATGCAGCATGATGCCGGCACCGCTTCGCAACTCTACGCCGACCAGCAAAAACCGCTGACCACTACGTACGTAGGTTTCCTTGCGTTCAAAACCACGGCAGAGCAACAGTTTGTCGTCACTTACCCGGATAACAGTGAGATTTTCAATGGCGTCATAATGAAACAGATCGACTTTGGGCAACGGAAAGTCGTGGCTGCGGCCGTCCGCATCATGGAACTGCAAGGCACCGTCGACAAGGTCGAATCGTGTTGTGAATGAAGTGATCCATCGTGCCCCCAAGTCGCCTTGGTCATAAGAACCCAAATCGGAGCTGTAGATACGCGTCCATTCGATCGGGAACGGGCCGGCCAAATTGAAGTCCGTGTGAGCAATACTTTCAGAACCAACTGCAAAGCTGATGCTGTCGCAAGTACCTGGACAGGTACCATTTTTTTCGGCATTAGGCTTTTTCTTCGGCGGTACTTCGGTCTTCCTGACTTCAGTTCTACCCTCTCCGGCCCGGTGCTTGGCTTGGCTCGTACCGCCGACCTTCACGTGACCAGCAACACCTCGCCTGTTACGCAGATTCCATGCTTCGACAGCCTTGGCCAACACGATCAGAAGCGCACCGATAGAAAACGGCATATTCGGGTTGCTTAGTTTTTTCAGCTGAGCCCGTAATTCCGGCCCCATGGCGACCAGTTTGGTTGTCTGATCGTGAACCAGTTTCTTGGCTTCGTTAGGCAACAGATGCTTTGTAGCGCTGTTGACTACGCCTTTCCCCGCCGCCTTATAGACGTCCCAGGCTGCATCGAAAATATTGCTGATGGCCTTGCCGGGATCGTGTAGAAGTTGTCCTCCCACACCGCTCATTCGCTTCTCTGCTCGATTGAGGTCAACACCCGAATCAAGATCAGAATCGACAACAGCGTTCAGTCCCTTGGCGATCTGCGTCAGGAACTCTTCGCCTTTTTGTCCAGCTTTATCCAGCAGATCCGGCAAGGAGGATTGAGCCGTCTTAACGAAGTGATCAATCTCACCAACAATGGTCGCGTTCAAGTGACCGGCAATCACGTTGATCAACGCATCGCCCAAGAGGGCCTTGCCAGCGACCTTCATTTCCTGCCTTACCAGATAAAGCGTCGGTCGAAGGCTCATCCGAGCGGCAGCCATATTCGCGGGTACAGGAATTACACCGATTAGGTCGATGCCAAGGCTGACCCAATCCAGTGGATCACGCTTTTCACTCCGAGATAAAACGGCGATGTCATTCAAGACATCGATCAGCGCCATGATATTGCCGACTACCGGCAGGGCTCCGGCGAAATACTTGATCCGCTCAAGCGTTACATAACCACCACTGACTTCCTGCAGCCATGCATCGAATTTGGCAGCATCGCGTCCGACATCCGCTACTTGAATCTGATTCAACGGTACGATCGCGACCTGTGACTCGCGGTTTTGAGTTGCGCTTGCGGTAGTCATGACAGCATCTCACTTGCAATCAGCCCAGTGGTTTTAAGCGAAGGTTTAGGCAACGTTGGCGCCGGCAAACCCGGCAACTTGCCTGCCTTGCTCGCCGCCCCGAGGATCCCCGACGCACTCGGCATGGCGGCACTCGCCAGTTTCGGCAACCCGGCCACTCCGCCCTGCACTGCGCCTTTGACCTGCTGCGCCGTTTGCATTGCGCCCTGCGCGGTCTGCACCGCACTCATCCCTGTTTGTGCCATGTCCTTGCCCTTCTCCAGCATGTCCCAGTTCTTCGTTGGCAATACCTGCGCGACCATCGCCTGCACCTGACTCGGCACGTCTTCGGCCCCCGGCGGATTCAAAGGCCATTCCGGCTTGCCGATATAACTGCCATCGCTCCAGGTGTCCGCCGGATCCTTGCCGAACAACACGCGCGCTGGCCCCGGTGCGGCGCCAGAGACGCTGGCAAAACCCTTGGCGTCGAGCTTGCCCTTTATGCTTTTGCCCAAAGCGTCGATGACTTCGTAATCGCCCTCCTTGATGCCCTGACGCCCGGCGTACTGGTTAAATAATTCCAGATTGCCCTTGCCCGGTTTCGGCGGTTCCGGGAACACGCCGGCCAGACTTTTCGCCCCGGTGTAGGCGAAGTTCGCCGCGTGCGCAGTGTACGGGCCGCTGGTGGCGTGGGTGATGCCGCCGGCGTTGTAGGTCGTGGCGCTGCCGCCGCCCTGGATCACAAGTTCGGTTTTCGCGGTGATGGTGATGCGGTCGGCATTGGCAGTGATGTTGAGTTTGGCCAGCAGGTTGATGCTGTCCTTCAGTGCGCGCACATCGATGTCGCCGGAGGCCGCGACCAGACGCCAGCCCATGCTCTGCACGAACAGGCGCATGCCGCGACTGGCGCTGGCCAGCAGGCGTTTGCCGATGGAGAGACTGGTGTGGCCGGTGCTGCTCAATGCCAAGTGTTCGCCAGTGGCGATGTGGCTGGAGCGTGGCGTGGTCAGAGCGATGCCGGCCGGGCTGGCGAGCACCAGATGCGGCTCGGTGAATTCAGGGAATTCGTTGGCTGTCATGTTCGCCGGGCCCGAGCCCAGCACGCCTTGATGCTGGGCGTGCAGCGCTTTGGCGACGTCGTCCTGATCACCGGCCTCTTGTGCTTGAAGCTCTTTGGCTTGAACGGCGAATCCGTCCTGCTGATCGCTGGCCGTGGCCAGGCGTTCAGCGGTTTCCGGCAGATCCTTGTGGTGCTTGGATTCGTTCGGGCGTGGTTCGGTGGTGATCAGCAGACCGGCCGCCGCACGCACCGCGCCATGGCGATCGGTTCTTAACTCAAAACCTTCACCGCGCGGCTGACCGCCGCTCGGGCGCGGATGGGTCAGGTAGCCGAGGTTGATCGCACTCGCGCCGTGATCACTGCGCAACGCGATGCTGATCTCGCTGGTGGTGTCATCGATCCTCAGTTCGTTGGCGCGGCTGCCCTTGTATTCCTTGCTCTTGACCGTGGCCAGGGTCTTGAAGTCCGGCAGCTTATACGGCGGCAAATTCGCGCCGTGGTAAAGGCAACCGGTGATCAGCGGCTGATCGGGATCACCTTCCAAAAAGGTGATCAGCACTTCCATGCCGACCCGTGGAATGTTGATCGAGCCGAAGGTCTCGGCCGCCCAGTTGGATGCCACGCGCATCCAGCAACTGGTCATGTCGTCGTGCTTACCCTCGCGATCCCAGAAGAACTGCACCTTTACGCGGCCGTACTGATCGCAATAGATCTCCTCGCCTTCCGGGCCGCAGACCACGGCGCTTTGCGTGCCGAGGACTTTCGGTTTCGGGTGATCGAGCGGCGGACGGTAGGGGACGTCCCACGGGATCGCGCTGAAGCGGTTGCGATAGCCCTGGTGGAAATCGTCCTTCAGGTCAGTGGTGTCGCTGGTCACCGACTCTTCCAGCACCTGCGGCTGCTTGCCTTCGTGGAAGATTTCGGTGAGCAGCCACAGGTCATTCCACGTCGGATTGGCGTGTTCGGTCAGGGCGAGGAAATGCCCGCTGACCAGGATAGGCTGATCGCTGTTGCCTTCGGCGAGTCGATAATCGCTACGATGACGTTCCAGTGCCCGATTGGCCAGGTGCTTGCCACGGTCGCGATCCACGAAACGGCCCGGGTAGTCGTAGTCCTCAAGATCTGGTTGGGCGCTGCTTTTGGCATCGCTTTCCAGCTCGATCTTCGGTTTGACGAAGTCGTAATCGCGCCGTGTGGTACGGCTGGTGCGGGTGGCCAGACGCAGGCCGAAACGCTTGACCACCGGTTTGTCCGCGACCAGCCCGGAGTCTTGCTGATAGGCCACGGGCGCCAGTTTGGGGAACACCGTCTGGTCATCACCGAAGATGAGTTTGTGGCCGCTGGCGGTGTGCTGAAAGTGGTAGTGAATCCCCTCCTCCTCGCACAGGCGCTGGATGAAGTCGAGATCCGACTCGTCGTACTGCACACAGTAGATGCGCTCGGGGTAAATCGCGCTGAGCTGGAAGTGATAATCGCTGGCGAGGATGCCGTGTTCTTCCAACACCTTGCTGATGATCTGCTGCACGGTCATCTGCTGGAAGATCCGCTGATTGACCCGGTGCACGAGGTACGCCAGTTGCGGGCGCAGGGAGATCTTGTAGCGCGTCAGACGCTTGCCGGCCTCGCCCTGAGCGATGCTGTAGACCAGCCCGTGAATGCCGGTACCGGTCGGCGACAGCTGAAGAAACGCCAGTTTGTGCAGCACGCTTTCGAGGTTGATCGCAGCCTTTTCGCTGACCAGTTCCAGCTCGAACTCGAAGGGGGTGTTGAGGGCCTCACGACCGGTGAACGACAGCACTTGAAAGTCGCTGTCGATGCCATCGACGGTCAGATTGAAATGAGGCTGGTTGGCCGGTGAGAACATCCCTTGTTCCTCGCGCAATGCTGCGACGCGCAACAGCCCGTTGAAGGGCTATTGGCGAAAAATTCTTTAAGTAGTGAGTGTGCCTCGACCGGCG
Organism: Pseudomonas sp. OV226; assembly: GCF_003148705.1. Classification (NCBI taxonomy): domain Bacteria; kingdom Pseudomonadati; phylum Pseudomonadota; class Gammaproteobacteria; order Pseudomonadales; family Pseudomonadaceae; genus Pseudomonas; species Pseudomonas sp. OV226. Next base: position 525,816 of record NZ_QGGS01000001.1, read on the forward strand.
AAACCGGCCGAGGCAGTAAAACCATCAGCCGCGATTAAACGACTGGAGCACGCCAGTCATCGGAACCCGAAGTACCGGATACTTCGTGAGTCCAGGTGATTTTGCGGTAGGTGAACTGCACTTCTTCAAGGTGGGTGAAGTGCGAGTTACCTGGATCTTGGCAGTTGTGCATTTTGTTGTTGATGGCGACGATGATCGCGTCTTCCAGCTTGGTGGTGTAGTAGTGCTCTTGAGTACCTTGAGCCGAAGTACGGAACCACTGGATAACGATTTCGCTCATGCGCTCGCCGGAGGTCAGAGCTGCTTGCAGCAGAGGCGAAGCCTTGTCGTAGACCTTGGTGATCACAACTGGCTTGTGAACGCGCTGACCGGTTGGCTGACCGGATTGTGGGTCACGCGGGATGATTACGTCGTGGCTGAAAGCCTGAACCATAACCTGGTCTTCGTGGCCTTCCTGGTAGGTGTTGCCAACGGAGTCGGCGGTGAAGGCGCCGGCAGTGATAAGGCCTTGTTTTTCGCCGGTAACCGACATGTACGCTGGTGTTGCCATGGGATGCTCTCCTTGCTGAATCAGTGGGTGAGTCATAGGTGAAACCACCTAAGAAGCGGCCATTTACCATCAAATTACATGCCAACTTTTTTCGGGCCTTATAAACCGGGGCTTGCGAGCGTTTTCCTCGCAGGTGCTGAGATAAATCCACAGAAAAAAATCGAAAAGTGCGCAAGAAGTTGCGCAGTGGTGTGCAAGAAGTTGCGCACTTGGCTGGAGACTACGATCTACTTGGGTTGTAGCGGTTTATCGAGCGAAATCTTAGGAGCAAGTGCGCAAGAAGTTGCGCACTTTCAAATGTTGGTACTGGCGGCGCTGCTGGCGGGCGCTGTCACATCGGTGGTGGGTGTGATCGGCTTTGTGGGCCTTGTCGCGCCGCATGTGGCCAGACTGCTGGTGGGCGAGGATCAGCGCTTCACCATCGGCGTGACCATTGCCTGCGGGATCATCTTCGTGACCCTGGCCTCTCTGGCAAGCAAATTGATCGTCCCTGGTGCCGTGTTACCCATCGGCATGGTCACCTCACTGATCGGTCTGCCGTTCTTCATCATTCTTATCCTGCGCGACCGGAGGCTGACGTCCCGATGAGTTTCTCTACCTCCGACTACCGGGTAACTTTGCGCGGCAAGCCCATTCTCAAGGGACTGAACGTGCACGTTGCCGCCGGCCACACAATGGCGTTGCTGGGTGCAAACGGCGCGGGAAAGTCGACCTTCATGAAAGGATTGTGCGGACTGGTGCCTGCTTTCGGTTTTGCCAGCATCAACGGTACGGCATTATTGGGGATGTCTCCTGCCACCCGCGCAAGGATGATTGGCTACGTCGCGCAGGATCTCGCAAATCTCGACGTACGACTGTCCACCTACGAGCTCTTGCTACTCGCTCAGCAAGGCAGTGCGCGCAGTTGGAAGACCAGCGCAGAGGCGCGATACAAGGCAGCCGAACTGCTTGAGCTAATGGGATTGCAACGTTTCGCCGAGAGCCAGCCAGGGCGACTTTCCGGGGGCGAACGACAGATGATTTCCCTTGCCCTTGCGCTCGTTCGCAGTCCGCAATTGCTCCTGCTGGACGAGCCCACATCGGCATTGGATCTGGCCAATCAATTGCAGATTCTTGATGCCGTAAGCGAGTACACACGCACGCACAAAATCGTCACGCTGGCGATCTTCCATGACATGAATCTGGCCAGTCGATACGCCGACGACACGCTCATGCTTGATCAGGGCATCGTGCATTGCTGCGGCCCAACGAGAACCACATTAACCCCAGAAAATCTCGCGCAGGTGTATGGGGTTGATTGCAGGGCGCTGAGCGTCGATGCCGGCGCATTCACCGCGATCTACCCGGTGTCTGTGATTGCGAACGAGGTTGGCAGCCAATACTAATTGAGCGGGCTGATCTTGATGCGATCAATCAGCCAGCGCCCTGCCGGCCCGGGCAATGTATTGGTCGAGTGAACTGCAGAAAAATCGATCTTTACCCCTTCTCTGGGGATGCTCTCGACATCCAGCATCACTAATGTGCCTGCCGCTAGGTCTTGTTCAATCATATGCAACGGCATGCTGCCCCAGCCAACACCATCTTTCAGGAACGCGTACTTGGTCGATAGATCGGCCAAGCGCCACGTCAATGGCGACATCACGCCATAATCCTGCCCTCCCAGCATTTCCGAACGGTCTGTCAGCACCAGCTGGATGTGCTTTGCCAATTCACGTTTGGATAATTTTCCCGTCAGGCTGGACAGCGGATGATTAGCGGCGGCCACCATCACCAGTGAAAACTCACCAATTCGCTCGCTGGATAAGGAGGGAAAGTTGATTGGCAGCGTGGCCAGGACACCCAGGCTACAACGGCCATCCAATATCGGTTGATAACCTGCCCCTAGCCCTTCTACAAACATTTTCAATCGAGTCAGCGGGAAACGTTCGGCGAACTCTTTGACCACGGCGGTAATTGCCGAGGTGGGGAAAAATACGTCCACCACCACCGACAACTCTGGCTCAAGGCCCGATGCCATGAGTTTGGCCCGTGCCTTCAAAGTGTCCACTCCAGAGACGATGTTGCGTGCATCCGTGAGTAATAGCGCGCCTTGAGGCGTCAGTTTGGGGAATCGTCCAGAGCGGTCGAACAGTACGACCCCAATCTGATCCTCCAGGCTTCCGACCCAACCACTGACGGCTGATTGAACCCGGTTTAGCTTTCTAGCTGCTGCCGAGAAACTGCCTTCATCCACCGCAGCGATAAAGGTTCGCAGTTGATCGAGCGATACGCCATCGAGCATTTCATTCTCCAGCCATCTCATTGGCAGATACTTTACATCTCAATATACCGTCTATTCAGATGCAGCCTCAAAGTTCATCGTTCTCGTGACGTTCAATCCACACGATAAAGGTGACTTAACCATGCAAATTCTCCATCTCGACTCCAGCATTCTCGGCGCCGCTTCAGTGAGTCGCCAGTTGTCCTCAAACATTGTTGGACGGTTGAAGGCCCTGCATCCTGACAGCAATGTGATCTACCGAGATCTCGCGCTCGACCCGGCCCTGCACCTTTCCGGCAAGCATCTGGCCGCTTGGCAGGGTGCGGGAAGTGACGATGCAATGCTCACGGAAGATCTCTACAAAGGCACTGCGTATCTGCAAGAACTGCTCGAATCGGACGTCGTTGTCATCGGCACGCCCATGTACAACCTCACGATCCCTACTCCGCTTAAAGCGTGGATTGACCGAATCTCATTGGTCGGCAAAACCTTCCAATACACCGACAAAGGCCCCGCAGGCCTGTTGAAAAACAAACAGGCCTACATCGCGTCTTCTCGCGGTGGCGTGTATTCCTCTGGTAGTCCTGCGGCGCCTTTGGAACATCAAGAGACCTACCTGATCGGGTTGCTGGGGTTCCTGGGTATCAGCGATACGAAGGTTATTCGTGCTGAGGGCTTGGCTATCAATGCGCAGGTCAAAGATGCCGCCATCGCTAAAGCTCTCGAAGATATCGCTGCCATCACCGGCTGATCACAACCCGCACTTCCTTTTCCCGCAATAGAGGACTTGAGCATGACTTACTCCATCATCGGTTCCGGCAAGGTCGGCACCGCCCTCGCCCGCCAATTCGCCCGTAACGGCATTCCCGTCGCAATCGCTAACACCCGAGATCCAATAAGCCTCGCGCCGCTCATCAATGAATTGGGCAACACCGTGACGGCGCAGCCTCTTGAACAGGCTCTGGAAGCAGACATCGTCATTCTCGCCATTCCTTTCGGCGCTCATCGAGAGATTGGCCAGCGATTCGCGAACTGGAAGAACAGGATCGTCATCGATGCCATGAACACTTATGGCGTGCCGCCTCAGGAACTTGGCGACCGCGCTTCCACTGACGTCGTCGCAACCGCTTTTGTTGGCGCGAGGGTGGTGAAAACCTTCAATCAGCTCCCTGCGGCACTGTTAGCCAAGGATCCTGCGAACGATGGAGGGCGGCAAGTGATGTTTGTTTGGAGCCGAAATCAGGAAGCCAACACGACCGTTACCCAACTGGTAGATCAGTTGGGCTTTGCCCCGATATCACTGGGTGAGATTGATGAAGGTGGAAAGCTGCTGGGCTTGGGCGGCCCACTCATCCTGCAAAACATCATCAAATATCAATGATTCGACGGCTGTGGTTCATGTGCCATGAGCAACTACCTGTGGGGTTGCACTAAGCATGAGGAGGTAGTCTAAGAAAGACGCTCGATAGACGGGTCTGGTACACACCTAAGTCATCGGTTTCACTACCTTGAAAAAGTTGTGGTATCACGCTCATCCGTGATTTGCGCCATAAAAAAGGGCTCTCTCGGGCCCTTTTGTACTCAACCAAAATCACTTGGTCAGCCAAGACTCAACAGTCGCGGCGCCGTGCTTCGTTTTCCAATCTTTAAGCGTTTTGTGATTGCCACCCTTGGTTTCGACGACTTCACCAGTGTGAGGATTTTTATAAACCTTCAACTGGCGAGGCTTGCGACTGCCGACTTTGGACTCGACGGCAGGAGCGCGACGGCCGGCTTGTGGATCAAGCAGATTGATCACGTCCTTAAGGCTGTAGCTGTATTTTGCGAGCAAATCGCGCAGCTTCGTTTCGAATTCGATTTCTTTCTTAAGGCCTGCGTCGCCCTTGAGGGCTTCGAGTGCTTGCAGCTGTTCAGCTAGGTGTTTTTCGAGCTGGCGGAATTCTGCGAGTTTTGACATAACAATTCTCGATGGGAGTGAGACTAGAAGGTTACACCATAAATCATGGCCCGCACTTACAGGTAGTTGCGCCTGAGGTATTTCACCCGGCCAACCGATATAAATATCAGTTTCCGAGCGACAACAGGTCTTGGGTTGATGACTTGTAAATGGCCGATGCTCCTTTTCTTATTGATGAGTATCCGCCTCCTCTGCCGGATAAAACTCGCCCTCCTTCCCCATATTTTTTAGCTGTTCGCGCACGATCAACTCAACGCTGGCAACTGCGGCTTGATCGTCAGGGTTGACCAACTGCAAGCACAAGCGTCTGACATTCTGATCGTGGGTGCCCTCGCTCATCATCTCGTGGGTGAAGACTTGTTCGCCACGCCAAAGACATAGCTGGGTATGAGTCTCGCCGAGCCATATCTCGTTGATTGATCTTAGGTCGGTGGTAGCCAGTTGATCGACTGTGATTGTCTTATCCATTGCTCTGTACCTTACCTATAAACAGTTACAGGTAGACTTCAGGGTACAGGGGGTCGTTCCAACTGCCGGCAGTTCACCCGGCTAGAGAGTGGTGAAATACGTCCCGGATGGAGGTGGGAGAATCAACGATTGAGGCCGGAAAGTACAAATAGACGACGGGGATTCCATGACTAATCTGACTGCTTCTACATTCAGATGGGCGCGCATGGAAAAACCTTAAGGTCGTGAGCGTACTGGATGTGATCAATGACCGCTGGGGAAAGGGCGTTGTTCGGTTAGCTAGCGTGCCGGCGGCGCCTGACTGGGCGATGCGCCGCGAGTTGATGAGTCAGAGCTACACGACGAAGGTTGATCAGCTGTGGATGGTAATGGCCAAGTAAGAGGTCGTTGAAAGCGCACGGCAACTTACATGAGCGGGCCATCGTATCGACTGCAAATCGATAGCACTTTTCCCGCTCACCCTACCTCCAATGACATGTGCGTTTCTTCTGACAACCTGGAGGTCTCTATGTCGATACGCAAGATCGTTCTGCTTTCCTTTTTGGGTGTGGCACTGGCTGGGTGCGCAGGCTCGCGCCAGGAGCCCCCTCCCACCACCATGCAAGTCGACCTGCAGAAATACCAGGGCACCTGGTACGAGCAGGCGAGATTACCTATGTTCTTTCAGCGCAATTGCCAACAGTCAGAAGCGCAGTACGGTCTGCGTGATGATGGCCGCATTGACGTCACCAATCGTTGCAGGGAACAGGATGGCGAATGGAAAGAGGTAAGCGGAATTGCCGAATCGCAGCAGCCAGGCAAGACAGACAAGCTCTGGGTGCAATTTGATAACTGGTTCAGCCGAATCGCACCGAGAATAACCAAAGGTGAGTATTGGGTGCTTTACCACGACCCCGCCTACCAGTTCGCATTGGTCGGTCACCCGAACCGGGAATATCTGTGGGTGCTTTCACGCGCCTCTGAAATTAACGGCGTCAACCGTGAACAGCTGGTAAAGATTGCTCAGCAACAAGGGTATGACACCAGCAAACTGATCTGGCGTTCGGCAGATCCGACCAAGCCTTAGTCGGCAAGGCTACTTAATCCTGCAAAGATGGATCATACAGGTCACATATCCTTCAACCCTCGGTCACTTTCCGAGGTGGACAGGGTGGTTATTCTGCGAATCAATACGGATGACATGGAGGTTGAAACGCTGCTCGATGCATCTCTTCAGGATGCACTTTTGATGATGAGCGCAGATACCCAGGGAAAACGCTCAATCCCATTGAGCCGCCTTTTGAAAAGATTGAAACCTCAGAGCGAACTGGTGACAGTCAACCAGGTTAGCTACTACGGATATGTCATACGAGAGCTTGAGACCGGCACCATTGCTGTATTCCGGGACGGCCAACCGATACAACCGACAAAACCAGCCCTGAGAGAAATGGCGAAAGGTCTCAACATCTCGCTTGTTAATTCAAATGGCAACCAATTCAACACCAGGCAACTGGGCAGCCTAATCATCCAAAGTGTGAAGGCTCTCATGGAAAGCGTGCCTGCGACTCCCTCCCCTATAACTCTATGCAAATCCTGGCCTTAATAAATATGGGTGCGGGCTTGGAATCGCCCACGTTTGGCATGCACGCGCAAACAGCAAATCGCAGGCGACGTTTTTTCATGCCCAACTGAAACAACAAAACATATCAGTGGGTTTTCGTTGCATAGATCCGGAATCAGAAAACAGATGTGATCTCGATGACCGCAAACTTCTGGCCATCCTCTACTGGGACTGAACACATGGTGCGACGACCTTCGTCGTCCGAGTCTATTTCAACGCTGACTGAAGAGACTTCAGTGACTTCAAAGGGGCGCACGACATAGCCTTGTACTACCACGCCTTCATCTTCGCAAGCAGCAAGGACCTGCAGATTCGGATCCAGCTTTTGTAACTGATTGATGAGATCCTTCACCTTCATTGATGATACTCCTTATGTCTGCCGGCCACTGCCGACAAGCTATCAACGTAACAGCCCGAACACAGAGCCGCTAGCTCCAGAGGCAAAACAACCAGCGCGGGGCTGGATTTGTATGGCTAACTAACCAATCCGTTTCAGTACATAGGTCTGGTCATTCTGACCATGGTTAACTATCCATTCCACTGTCCGGAATGGTGCGAGCGCTCCGCTCACCCCTTGCGGGTCTACCAGGTGATCGCCCGCCAACCTGAAAATCGGCCCTCCTGGAGAGATAGGCACCCCAGCTCCATCGATCAGAATCCCAATAGGCTCCTGCGCTGCGGGGTTCTTGAATATCCCCCAGTGTCCGTGCAAATAAGTTTGATTCATATCAATGTCCATTCAAAACATCAGGGGCAGAAGAGTGCTTCAAAATGTCCAAACGAGCAAGACTCTGTGGTGCGGCCCGCGAGGATTCATGATTGTCACATTAAAAAACTCTGCACGAGGCCGGACTATTTCTGAGACAACTTTCGGCCATACGCAGACGCTCAAGACCGGTCTGCTTTCGGCTGATAGCTGTCCTCTACCCCTAGCCTTTTACAGACGTTTAGCCAACCGTTTTGCCTGCGCAATGCCATGGGTAGCCGTTCAACCCATGCGCTTACCGATCAAGTGGCGCTGCTCACGAATGTCCGGTATCGATATAGCTCGCTCCCCAAGTGCGCCAATTGTAACGCTGAATTTCAACATACTTGTTGTCGTTTCTGTAGATAATTCAACTATATGACTCGCCCCTAAAACAACTTTATGAAATGCAATTCATGAGGGCGGGCTTTATAGAGAGACGCGAATTATGATATTTCAATTGATTCTAACGCGACATCTTGACAAATAACGCAACCACAATTGCGCCGCGACTGCCACTTCCACCACCATGCTAGGAGGCGAGAACATCGCGCGGATGCTGTCGACTTGACATCTAACGAATTACATCTAGCGTTGCCTTTGCAATTACTCAACATTTTTGAGGGCAACCATCATGACAACCGCTCCAAAAAAACTAGATGATTTTCTATCTGATCAAAGTAAAACCGCTTTTTCTTATGTGGTATCTACAGGCGCGATAGCTGCTGAGGTTGACGTATATCCTTGCAATGAAAATTCCATTCGACCCAATCACAAGCTCAGCATTCCTAAAACGGCCATCGACTCTGTAAACCCAACAGGTAAATATATCGAATTTGAAGGGCGAGCGCATGAAATTGTCAACATAACCTTTACAGGCGATATTGGGGAGGTCTATGAACGCGTTTTCGAAGAACTAGCCGGCAACTTTATCGCTGACCAAAAACCTGCGCAGCCTATCGAATTAAAGGGTGGCTTTGATGGCTTTACATATAAGCCAACCCGAGATTGGTGTGGCTGGCATTGGCCTACCCGATAATGAATGTGTTTCATGGTATTTTTAACAAACAAGAGCCCCATTTCAAAAACGAGCGGGCGATATTTCTCGCAGATGTGGAGGCGCTGAAGCTCTCGTTGAACATCAGCCGAATTGATGATGTTAGACGAGAGTTTCTAAAGTTTCATGACCACTCCACCGATTCTATAAGGCACAGCCGGGTGCGAATTCTTGAAAAAATCAACCCCGAGTTTCTTTGTGAAATCCTGCATAAATGGGGAGTACTATACACACAATACTATGAGTTTCTGCTAGTGCGCCATGGTGTGGGAGGCTTGAATCCTCAGTGTGGCCAAGCAATATGCATGGACAACCTTGGCTTGACCCCCAAAGGAATGTGGAGTCTTTCTATTGCCTCCCGATATGCTGAATTTTGGGCCGAGGGATCGGTTCACAACCCGACAATATTTGATCAATGGGAAAAACGATCCCAGTTTATTGGCAGCCGAGAGTTTGTTGAGTTACATAATCTACGCGAGACTGATGATCTGTTAGTTTATGACCGGCGTGGGTTGGCACTTCCTGTCTTTGATATCAGTGAAGTTCTCAGTTCCTTTAACGGTCAACCATTTTGGGAGTCATTCCACGCTAACGATGCACACCTTGTGCGCCTTAGTGAGGGAGCGGCCAGCACCTTATCAACAATTTCGGGGCGGAATTTTTTTCACCCAGGAGAAATAAGGGTGATGTTAACGCAAACTAGCAACCATAAGCGTCAAGCGTTACATGCTGTTAATTACATATCGAAAAGGTTAGGTGTCGTGGGACGTGGTTACGTACGACGCGAGGCGAATGGCGATAGTTACATATTAGATGATGCAAGTGTAGAACACTCTTTTTTTATAATGCAAAGCTTGCGTGCGAAAACTGAATTTGTAAAATTTATCCTGCATAAAAAATTCGACCGTGTTGCAACGGCTGTTTTCCCAAATCAAAACGTGATGAAAGTTTGCCCGGAAAACTGTGCTACGATTATAGGTCTATTGAAGGATATCAAGTATTTGGATGGTTACTGTCGAAACCCTACAGATTATTGTTATCTGGATGACTGGTTTTTTCGAGGAGAAGATCCATCGTTTCGTTCTTAGTTGTTTGAGGCCCTTTGTATCGGGCAGAAATCGGTCAATAGCGGAACTTGTACGCGCTGCTAGACTGCCGAATGCAGCGAAAAGTCATACCACCTTTACTCCTCGCCTGTGTCGTGTTTCTGGCGCAACACCGATGCGCAAACAGGGAGTTAAGCGCGAGCAAGAAGCGCTAACAGATGCAGACAACGAAAACTATTAAGCGGCTGGTATCGTCTATTGATGGAAAGGCATAAAGCCCACACGCCGAGGGGCAATTTTCGGCGCCTGTTATCGGAGAGAAAACATGTCAATTATCCTCAAAGCTGGAACAGCGAGAATTGCCATTCTTAAGTCTTCACCGCCACAGTGGAACATCAAAGCCGATGGCGTAGTGGCCACAGCAGGATGGAGCAATCCTCGCCTAGAACCCCGTTTCTATATAGATTTCCCTACTGACGGTATACAAGACTTTGACTTTATTGCAGACCCACCGCCAGGTATTAGCAACCAAGTTATCTCCCCTGTTACGGCGTATGTCAATTGGGCTGACCCTCCGTCTTACGTACAAGGGGTACGTATTCACTCTGCTAACAACTCTGTTGAGGCAATGGCGGGCACAGCCAAAGATCTCACTTTGTAAATTCCTAACCAGCTATTCCAATCAACCGTTTTGCCTTCGTTTCGCGATGGCAAAACGGCGGCTGAGTTTTGGCCTTTGATACCTTGAGTTTTGCGCCACCTCAATGAACCCGGCATGCGGCGCTATCTAATGAAGGAGAGAGTTCATGAGTTCAAAATCCCTCGGTAGCGCCAATTATGACGCACTCCAAATCTTCAACACTGCTCACCTTATTGCTTAGGTGAAAATCCAACGTATGGCTACAGGAATTACTTCGCACGGTCACCCCTCGCAGTTTACCCTCCAACTCATACGTTCTATAGCGATTCTCCCTCTGGTTTCGTCTTGCCAGCGCTTGCGCCCTTTGTGGCCAATACAAGCTTTCCCGCGACCGAGGAGCTCGCCTCCGTTGTAGTTTCTGACTCGAATGGAGACCATGCCGTTCAAGTTCGTCAACTATCGCCGGCTATCCTGGACCTGGAAAAGGTCACAGAGTCTTCATCTCAAGGCGTAATTAACGTCCATGGGAGTCAGGATGACGTGCTGAACCTCTATGCACATAAAGTTCGGATCGCAGCTGAATCTCGCGCCTACTACGAGAGATCGCTCGGTCGCTGGGTCGATCCCTTAACTCCACCGAGAATTACTGCTGATTGCGTAAAGTGGTGCTCTATTACACCTTGGGACAAATGGTGCTGCGGACACGCATACCGTACTGAGGTGATACGTGTCGAGCCAGTGCTTACCGTCACGATTGCAAACCCAGTCGACATTGAGCAGCAGATAGAAATCGCTCTACGTGACCCGGCTGTCGTAGGTGCTATTGCCGCACTTACTGCGGCAATAGCAACAGGCGGAAGTGCTGCTGGTAGCGCGTTCACTGCCACCTTCACTGCGGCGCTAGAGGCAAAGCTCGCAACGCTGATCACTGATAGGATCATCAGTGTGAATGTGGTGTTCAGGACTGAATGGGGACTTCTGTAATAGCTGCTAACCTTTTGCTCCCAGGGACGCTGCGCGACGTATGCATAGCGCCCCTTAGCCTGAGCTTTAGTGTCCGCTTAACACCCGGAGGGTGTGAAGATCACTGGCCGATTGTTGCCTGTCGCCACCGTCAGCTTTGGGTCGAATCCCTGCATGTCGTAAGGGGCTACAAACGGCCAATAGCGGTCATTCATTGTTGACGAAATCAGGAGCGATTCAATGTTCTGACGCGGCTGGCCGACACAGCGGATGAGCGAGATCGGTCGCTGCCGCATCAGTGGATGCCGACCTCATTCACGCTTGTTGAGTTGGGCGGGCGTTCACGAATGAAGCTCTCAGTAAGGATACTTCTAGCTTGGATCCAGTGAATGCGCATAGTAGCATGTGGCCACTCATGCGCGGCGCCTAGTGTCTATGCGCAATCAGGATATGAAGGGAGTCATGCACATGTCGATGTTAGAGTTTATTGGCGAACTGGGTCGCGCGGAAAAAATTCACAAAAAGCCGCACATACCTCGTGACAAAGCTTACAACGCTATCGCTTCGTACTGCCCAGATGTCAAATATGACGACATCCAATTGCTTATCGATGAGACGGTTTTTGGTAACGCAAAAGTAGGCGTCATCATCACTGCGAACGAGATCTGCGGGAAGGAAAACTTCTGTGACCCCTTCCGCTATGCCCTTTCGAAGGTATCCTCACTCTTCGTCAAGAAAAGCTTAATGACCTCAACGCTCTACATTAACGAGCGGCAGGTGATTAAACTAACACAGCCTTCGGGAGGTACGCTGGTCCACCTGTTTGATAGTGTCGAACAATACTTGCAGCTAGCAAAACATGCCGTTAAACCGGAGCCTATCATCACGCCTGCTGCGGTGCCTGCCGATCAGACTGCTGAAATCTCGCCTTCCCCTAAACCCGCCTCCCAAAGAACACCTGCCGTCGCTGAACTAATCGAAGCCAGCCCCCAGCTCCACGCCCGCCCGCCCGAGCAGACTGAAGCCATCGTGGAGCTTGAAAGCGTGGAAGTCGTGACTGAACAACCGACAGCCACTGCTTCGGTAGACGACGAGAAAAGCTCATCCCGATTTCGCCGCTGGCCAAAGGACAATTTGATCACCTCGATCCAGACGGATAAAGACGTGAGCATCGTGTTCAACTTCATCGGCGATGTATTGAGCGATAACAAGTCCAGCAAATCTGCTGCGCTACGAAGAGAGGTCCAAGGCTTCTTGGCCAAGACAGTACTGCGGTTGAGGAAAGATTACATCGATCGAAACCAGGTTATTGGCCTAATGAACGACGTGGCCACAATGGAGTTTCTGATCTACAGCATCACCTACCTCCGGCTTGAGCTAGCCAACCGACGTGTAGATCCGAGGCTGATAACCTACACGCTGAGCGAAGGTGTCCAGGCGCTCCTCTCACTGGACAACTCAACTAGCTCCCGGAGTCTACTAGCCAAACTGCTGCATCTCGCTGAAGCGATGGGAAACAACACTGATCAACTTACCTTTGCCTTCTACATTAGAGTTTTGATGAGCAACATGAAGGGCGAACTAGCAGACGATGAGCTCGAAATGAGACAACTGCGCACGCTTGCTTCGTTCAACAAGGAATTACCGCTGCAAGAAGCGCTAGAGAAAATTATCCAGGAGTTCGTGGTGGCCACTGTAGATGAGATCGGGGATATCAGCGGCAATCGTCAAATCAGCTATGACGCACGTCGGTGCGCTGACAGCATCATTGATCTTTTCTGAGATATTGGGAGGTATCTAAATATTTTGAATACAAAGCCTTTCTCGCTGCGCATCGACCCCAAGCGGACAATAGGATGCCGGGTCCGCTCCGCGGCCATCGCCAACAAGCTCGTCCCCCAAAGATGCAGCGTAGTTTTGGAGTCAAATGGTATTTCTTTGGGAGCCGCCTTGCCAGCGACGAGGCCGGTACGAGCCACAGAACCTTGAATCGGTGTCCGCTTGGGATCGATAGCAGTCAGTGGTGACCGGCTGTTTCCACCCCGAAGAGGACAGTCAGTTAATTATGTGAGGTGGTTATTGGCCCAGAACAACCATGCTCAAATAGATTGCCACTCCCTAGAAAGCGTTCGACCCTAGGTGCTCATATCGGATGTGCTAAGGTACAATCCTATTTTTCGCCACCTATTGAGTATAGAAGCGAATGGAAGTGCGGCCTGTGAGGAATCATATTGCATGTTTGGCATAGGGATTAAGTCATCCGATTTCAACTGGTTTTATGCGCACCTCCCCTATATTGGCCTGGTCGAGCCAGCGATTAAAATTCCGTACCTAACAGGAGTAATACGTAGCCTTACCTACTCGGAATGGGAGTCGCTTGATAACGAGGCGGCCCACAATGTTCGCTACGCATTTGAGAGGACTGCCCCTGTATTTTTCGTCTGGGAAAATTTACCTAGTCGAGACTCTGGCGAAGATGCACGCAGAGATATGCAGGACCTTTACCTTGCCATGGTACTTTCAACTGGTGCAAATATCCCGGCCCCGAGCAAGTCGATAAGTTATACAAAATCTGGAAAATCCATTAGCCGGTGCATAGGGATATTCGATCGGGCCGCCGTTGTTCATGGCCCTAAGAGATTACTAGTTGACTCATCCTTGATACAGGAGGCAGCTACCCTAGTCCCTCTTGTCAAAGACTCTAGGGGGCTGCTGGAATTCCCTGGATTCAAGCAAGTGGTGAGAACACTCACATCGACAGCAACGGATGACTTTCACGCAATTGACGGAATCGTTAGCTGCGTCATCGCACTAGAGGGTCTCTTGTTAAAGAATGTTTTATCCGGGATAACCGCGACGTTCACCAACCGTATATGCAAATTATTATCAGCCTCCGAGAGCAATTCCGCCCACCTTAAATCCAACATTGAGCAGCTGTACAGCCTGCGCAGCGATGCACTTCATGGACGGAACTGGAAGGTCAGTTTGTCGCAGACGTCGCTTACTGATGCGCAGTGGTACGATTACGCAAGGCAAATACTGTGCAAGTCAGCTTTGGCAGCCCTATCCTCCCTTAGATTGCGCCAAGACTTTGAAATCGCTCTAGACGAACTCCGTGCTAGCTTGGACTAAGGATTTGCAAAATGGCTGAGTATTCGATATCCCCTGCTATCTTTCCCAGCGGAAGCATGGAGGAAGAATGGTATAGAGAAATGCAGTCAAGTGATGCTTTTTGCGCTATACATATACCAGGCTTGCAGATTCCATTTAAAATGCCGATTATTTTGAATGATATTCATCTTGAAAGATTTACATGGATGCAATGGGTGCTATTCGAGCGTTCGGATGAGGCATCGCGGCTTAAAATTGAATTTGATCATGGCCTACATACCTTTCTTACATGCCGAGTTTCGAAGGAAATCCCGCTAAAATTCGAGCTTGATTCAATACTTCTACAAAAAAAGAAGAGCGTTCAGGCCTTTACTTCTGCCTTAAGACTGCTCAAAGAAGGGACGATCATAGACCCTTCCTCTTCTGTGCAGTACGTCAGGAAGAAGGACAGAAATCTGCGCCACATCGGAACCTACGGTAGAGGCCTGATTGAAGCCAATCTGAAAAATAAATATATGCTAGACGCAAAGACGCTGTCTTTGCTGCCTGTCATGATCGAAGCTTTGACTGCGCATGAAGTAACTGATGATCCAACTATTGGTTTGGCCATCAGAAGCTTCGACCGCTCCTACGGCTACTCCCTTGAGCACGATGAGAAGTTGGCTTTTTTGTTTTCGGCCTTAGAAGCAACTTTTGGCGAGTATCGGAAGCAGAGTAGGCCCAAACCAAGGATTAGTATAGGTAAGGCTGCGTCCTTGGTCGCGTGCACCGCCAACACCGCTTCTATCGCAATCTTCTTAGACGATGCAGAGAAGGGAAAGAAACTTCGGAATTTGATTGCTCACGGCTCAACCGAATCGGTGACAGGGATATCCTGCGATATAGAGGTAACATTAAGAGAAATAATTAGGGATGGCCTCCGCTGTCTAATAATTTTTGCCGCCCAAAAGACCTCGTTCGAGAATGACCTGGACTCAATCCAGGTCGGCCTCAGCCATGAGCCTGCAAAATTGGCTTTCCAAATACTATTGGGATACGCCGGTAACGGGAACGCCACTGCATTGAAAATTCTCACGCATATCAAAGCCCCCTTCAGAAATGAACATTTCTAAGGCATTACCCCTCTCGATCAAGGGCGTGAGCGTATCCGTATCAACATACTGGGTATGCTCGACTCAGGGCAGTGGCTTCCAGCACGGCACGCCCTGATTCAGAGCGCCCCCATTGAATAAGTATTGTAGCTCTGCGCATTATCCGATGACACATCTTCGCAACGGATCAGTCATGATTCTCACTACTGACCGCATGCTTTCTGCCAGGGGCCTACCCGCCCAGGCATGCGTGTCCATTGCCAAGAAATCCAAGAAACAGTCGCTTGTTCGACCGGGGTGCTGCCCCTTCAGATGAGCTGACAGGACAGACAGCGCTAGGTCTCCTCCCCGCTTGATCCCCCCCTCCTCTGACATCGCCTAATCGGTCTTCCTGAGGAGTAATGCATGTCTAATTTCCACGGTATCTGGGTTGCGCTGGTTACACCCTTTCATTCGGATCAGGTCGATTTCGAGGCCCTTCAAGGCTTAGCGAAGAGGCTCCTGAATGAAGGTGTGAGAGGTCTGGTCGTATGCGGTACCACTGGCGAAGCCGCGGCGATGAGCAAGGATGACCAGGTCGAGGTTCTCGATGCTGTGCTGGAAGTCGCCCACCCGAGCCAAGTCACCATGGGACTCTCGGGAAATGCCCTCCCTCAACTGGGCCGGTGAGCCATTTGGACGCTCATAAACACGTAGCCATGGCAGCCTGCGCTTCATTACCAAAACTTTCACACCTTCACGCCGAGTACAACAAAAAATTAGTTTATATATCTTTAACGTCGAATTAGTCCAATAACTTTGAGAGCTCAAACTCAAGCTGTTCATTCTTAAAAGTGGTCATTTCAACTCTTGAAGCCCAACCAGACTGAGCAATTGTACAGCTGCCGCCTATAGATCCTGCATTTTTCAAGATTAAGGGAATGATGTTTTTCTTGATGACATTGAGGCGCTTCCTCAAAAAAACGTGAAGACTCTCCGCCTGCTCTTTCTCGAACTGTATGCCAGACTCATTTATCACTGAAATTGGAACGGTAAACTCTGAGTCTCTTTCAATGGCAGAGACAGCTTCCGGAATTACTACTGGATCCCCTATGCACACAAGACTCCAGGGCATAACGGAAAAACGCTCTATGGTCGGCGCTCCATCAGAAAGCCCCTTGCACTTGAGTACTTGTGCACCAGTGCTTCTACGATAATGTACTATCTGTTCGCCGAAAAGGATTAACTCAACGTCGGGATTTTGCATTGCATTTCTAGCAAAATCCTGAGCACAGGATCTCATTACGCGCTCTAATATGTTTGCCAGGAAATTGATCGTGACAGGAACTAGCTCGCTATCGGTAAAATTGAAGTCATCCCAATAAGATCTGCTGCGAAGCCCCTCTCCTTCGTCCTCGCGCTGGTATACCGTGGGCGCACCGCTAACCTGATCGCGATAAAGCACTAATTTCCTTGAGGTTATGGCGGTAAACTCATTCACAATATTTGATATTAATGTATAGTTCCCTGCATAAGCCAAATAGAAATCTCCACCAAGATACTCGGAAAAATAGTTTAACCTTCCTAGCGAGATTTTAGGAATTTTATAGCATGTTTTAAATGAAAGAATTTTCTTGTTTTCTTCTGTGACGCGGGCGTCGCCTCTGCTGATCAAGCCATCTGAAATGGCAAATAAATCATCACTGGTATAATGGAATGCGACTATCGTCATGCCTGGTCTCGATATACTGTCTTCGGGCGCTCGCAATCATCTCATGACGGCAGCGAGAATTCAATAATCAAACCCAGTGGCTATCTAATTCGTCATGACAATCTGTCCTTAAGTGACTACTTGAAAATGCACTCCATT
Source organism: Pseudomonas sp. OV226 (assembly GCF_003148705.1). Classification (NCBI taxonomy): domain Bacteria; kingdom Pseudomonadati; phylum Pseudomonadota; class Gammaproteobacteria; order Pseudomonadales; family Pseudomonadaceae; genus Pseudomonas; species Pseudomonas sp. OV226. Next base: position 543,153 of record NZ_QGGS01000001.1, read on the forward strand.
AAACTGCTCGAACTGCTGAATCTACTAAGGCTACTAACCGCGATAGTCGCTTGGCTTTCTGTGTGAAAAAATTTAAGTTCAACTTCAGCGCTCGCGAGCTTCTGTATTAATTCAGACTCTCTCAGTTTCGCCGCTGCAACCACGGAGTGAACGTCATTAACCTTTTTAGTCTTGGCTTCAAGTTGCTGAGCTAGGTGTTCAGTTCCAGAGAGTCATGGTGCATCCTTAACGCCTCATGAAGATAAAGGGAATCGCATCCGACTTTGTGGGCGCGTCTCGACGGTTTGATGTCATCACCGAATGACTCCTACTGGCCGAAAACAGCCAGTTTTGGCTGCCTCTAGACGCTGCCACCGGCAACTAATTCACGCAGCGATGAGCCACGAAATCGATACCGTTAAGCGACTCAAACATCAGTTAACGGTTTTTTTTGCGAACAATCAGACTGAGGCACTAACAGCCCTTTGCCGTTTACCATATTTTCGGAATCCCAGTTGTCGGAGGCTGATTGATGCTCTGCTGATGGTATCTGCCCCCGCCCTACAGCCCCATATCCCGTTCCAACTGATCCGCTTTCATCGCGTCAGAAGCAAGGCCGATCTTCATCAGGTACGATTGCAGATGATCGCGTAAATGCATTCTCAGGCGAGACCTAAGCTCAACATGGGACGCAAATGGGCCCGCATCGATATCAGAACGTTCCAGAACATCACGTAGCATTCTGATGCTCTCAGCACCGATCACCGACGCGTGCAGCCGCACGATAGGATCAAGCCCCGGGGCTCTCTTGAAGCTGGCGACCGCCTCTTCAAGCAGTCGCGCAAACGACACCTTGCTACATGCCTGCTGCGCCGAGAGCCAAACCTTAAACTCAATCTCGTCTTCCATCTACTCTCTCCAGTTGATCTGCGGACTGACTCGCACGAATTTGTCCGACACGGGTATTTTTTAAAAAAATGACTCGTTGTTTGAAATCAAACTGGATAGCAGCGGCTTACGCCGCTAAGTGCCGACTTTGCTACGCCCACAGGGCAGTCACACATCAGCGTCAGCAGGATAAATGGCAAGAAAAGGCCAAAAGCAGAAGCACTGAATAAGCAAAAAACCCACACCGTTCCCTCAGCAGGATCGCCGGTAGGTGGGGCGCTGAGATCGCTGCTTTTTTGTTGTCCTCAAATATAAAGATCCGTCGCTCGAAAAATTTTTCAAGGGGCGCTTCGAAAATATATTTTTCTTGACTCGACCCTCACGCAGTCACGACGGCCTCCACGCTCGTTTTGTTTGGAGATTGCGCAATGTGTGCGTTCAGATCAACACATCTAACAGCGTACAATTACTCCCCCTGTTGAAGCGTCGCAGGTCGTCTAGGAAGGATGTGGCAGCAGTTGAAATCACACCTGCCGATGACGCGGTGCAGAACGTGGATGTATTAAGGAAAACTTGATGGCGATTGATTTGAAAAGTCTGTGGCAGCGTGAGCGTGCAAGGCGGGCCGCTTTGTGGGGGCTGGAGGACTTGCGACCAGGTGATGATCGCGCAAAACTACACCTAAGCATTCTCGATGAAATTGATCGACAAGACCTCGAACAATCTCATGGGGCTGCTGCGCTTATGACAATCGAGGAGTTGAGGGACTTTGTGCCGGAAACGCCGTACGAAAGCAGCGACGGGCACCACTTTGTAATCGTTTTAGACCAGCACATACCGGAAGTTTGGCGAACCAGATTCGAAGCGGCCAATGCAATTGCTGAGCGTTTTCCGGAAGGAAGCTTTGCCCATGACTGGCGTCGTTTTCTGAGAACCTGGGTTCGAGACATGAAGCGTTTAGAGGCTCACCGGTTCTGCTAATTTCCGCTAGCTTTCTGGAGTGACCATCCCCTCCTCTCCGCCAGCCTGTCGCACCCAAAAAATGAGTCTTGGAAGCCGACCTGACTTGGCAGTGCAAGGCTGCTTTAGCTGAGCCTCCAGATGCGAACTGAAGTACATGCCATGCATGACCAAAATTGGATCGAAGGTGTGGCTACGCGTCAGCAAGCGGCTCTGCTATAGACCTAAATCTCTGAACAATTGATCCTCCTTCATGTCGTCGGTAGCCATCTCATTGTCCACCAGATGCCGTTGCAGGTGCTGAGAAAGATGGTTCGTCAGGCGGGATCCGATCTCGATGTAGTTATCTGAAATGCTTGCACATAAATCTCGACCGCTCACTACCTTTTGCAATACCTGAGCGCATGGTAACCCGAGTTCGGATACGTCAACTCGGGTCGGCCAATCATAGATGGGTACACGGCTGTAGGTGGCGACCGCCTCTTCAACCAAACGCACAAATTCATTGGCACCGCATGTCTCATACACTGAGCACCAAATGGCTAAATCACGTTCCCTATACATCAAATTCCTTCCTTTCTTCATCGATACACAACATCTCGGCAAGAGATTGAAATGAGTGAGAAGGCATACTGGGCCGAACGATGTCGTGAAGTTCAATGCTTGGCGAAGGCGAATTCACAGTGTCCCAAAGGTCTGTTTTCATGGATTCAACAAGGAGCTTTCCGAAAGTTCATGCGCAGTCGCTTGGCGGTAACCAATTGACGTGCTCAAGGCACCGGACACGGAGCCAGTCCTCCCCTCCTAACATCCCGGCCCGACCACAGACCTCGCAGGTAGCCAACGACCTTTCTTCTGCACGAGCGATCAACTCACGGCACGTCGCATCACCACCCGAGTAATAAAACCGCAATCCCCCGAACTTTTCCTTCACCTGACGCGCCCGCACTTGAGGCACCTCGGGGTGAGCTTTCAGGTAGGTTGTCAGCGCGCCACACAGTTCATCTAGCAAACCCCGCCAGCCTGGCAGACATCCGATCTCGCGCAGGGGTGCGTGGGAGAAAAACTCCGGATAGCGATCGCGCAGGATCGGCAATAGATCTTCAACCATAGGTTTTCTCTGCTCGCATTATGTCAACGGCCAATGCCTCGACAGTGGGCAAACTCACATGCTTGCGCGCGCCTCGGCCGGTCAAGATGAAGATCCTGTGTTTGCTTTCAAAAATGAAGCCATCAAATTCACATTGGAAATCACTGAGAATGCTGTCGCCAGGCAGGTAAGTGTTTTCGCTGTCGAACTCAGATGATTGAGCGTACAAACGCGTTGCCTCAAGCCCCTGAGCTTTGATGTCTCGCTCCTGAAACTCTGGGAGCATCACATCCAAAATCATCCATCGTCTGACGATGCAAAATGGCTTTTCTGTGAAGCTCTCGGCGGCTAGTTCGATCAACTCATCGTTGCTCAGATTTGATCCACTAAGAGGCTGCGCAGGCCCAAAAAGTAGATCGCCTAGCAGGTCTATATCCGTAACGCTTGTATTCATAATTTCGCTTTAACCTGCTCTTCCCATGAGTACCAGACAGGGATTTTTTTCCCTATACCCGTTGCCATCTGGAGAGCCCGAGAGTCTTTTCGATCCGCGTATCCGTACCGCAGTTCGCTCAGTGATAGATGCGATTCATGTAGAGATTGCCGCCGCCAAACGCCCAACTGACGATCACGTATCTGCTACCTGCCACGGTTTGGAATAATGCATAACCGTCAATGAAGGTGACGCCCGTTATGCGAGACGTTCGCATACTCGCACCCTCTCGGAAACGGCCCGTGGTATCGCCATAAATTGTTCCCATGATGACGGGTGGACTGTCGACGGCTGCGAAGAGGAACGCCGTGATGCTCACACCAAACTCCTTTTCCATCGCCGCCGCGACCTCTGCCGGAAGAGACGATACGAGCTGTCGCTCAGTCATCAAGTAGCTCGCTTGAACTGTCAGCTGACGATCGTGCTTCGTTGTCTGCTCCATACATCTCCCAGCCCTCTTCAACTATCAACACAAAGCTGCGCCAAAACCCCATAACTCTCCAGTGGAGTGAAGCTTCTCACGGAAAATCAATTACAAAGCCGTGGTTGAAACCCGTCCGCTCACCTGGATAACCTCGAGGATTCGAAACCACCCGACATCTACCCATCGTGATATCAACCGCGCGGTGTGTATGCCCAAAAATCCATAGATCCGCTTTATCCAGAAGCGCGTGCCAACGGTTTGAGTAAGCAGCGATCAGATGCCCCTCATGTTTATCTCCCATTACTTCGGGTATAGGTGCGTGGTGCGTCACGACGACAGTGTTGCCATCGAAGGGCTCACCGAGCTCCTTGGACAGCCAAGCGAAGGAATCGTGATTCCTGCTGATGAGGTCGGACGGGCGCAGCCGGCGATAGTTTTCTCCAGTGCGAATGACACGAAAATCATTCATCCAATCCCATGCTGTTTGGGTAGCCGCAGCCACGTTTTCAGTCGAGGAAAAATCAGTCCAGCCAGTGGTGCAAAGGAACCGCGTTTGATTCCAAATAAAGGTCTCGTTTTCCAGGACGTGAACGTGCGGCAAGGCGGCGTCCCTCATCTTGTGGAGGGTGTGATCTATGTGTCCTCTATAAAACTCATGATTTCCACACACGTAAATTACAGGGCAATCAAACGTCTCATTCGCCCACTCCACTCCCCGTCCTTTCAAGTCTATGTCACCGGCCAGGATCACCAGGTCATAGCCATTGGATAGGGGCTGATAGGACGAAAATTCGCTGTGCAGATCTGACAGCACGTGAAGTTTAATCAATGGCCTGATCTCGATTTACAGCTAAATTGATAAGGTCAGTATCAGCGTATGGACATGCGTGCCAGCGAAGTAGTCGCAGATGCTGTTGCTTTGTTTGTACAGCTTGGTAGACCTACCGGAAAATCCGGCAGGAGGACTATATACCGTCGCGCCGGACTGAGCAACATGGCTACATCCTCGTTTTTCGAGAGACTCTGATGTCCTTAAGCAAAGGGTTTGCGGCCGTACTACGGACTGCTCGGGCGTTACGAGGCTTATCTCAGCAGGATCTGGGAGATGTCAGTGATCGCAAACACTTCTGGCAAATCGAAAATGCAAGATCATCACCAACGCTGAACAAGTTCGAAAAGCTTTCGAAGGCGCTTCAATTTGATCCCGTTACGTTGCTTGCCCTGTGTGTAGCAACACGCGATAACGTCTCGCCATCCGATGTCCTTCAGCGAGTTCAGAAAGAACTCGCTGAATTCGAGAGTATGGGCGGTACGAAGAAACTGACCGAGAGTATGGAAAGCGGTGTACTCAAATCGCGCGCCAGTGAACAGCTACGCAAGATGGCCGCCGTCCAAGAGTGCAAGCGAGCAGGTCTCACGCAAAAAGCGACGATGGAGAAGCTGGGGCTTCCAAAGTCCACGGTTCATGACCTTTGGAAAATGACGGATCAGGACGGGAAGTCTAAAATATGAAGTGAACACGCTTAGGAGCTTATTGATACGAGCCCTGACCCTGAGCATACGCAAGGGACTCGATCTTTCAGCTCCATGTTGTAACTCACTCCCCCCAAGAATCAGGTGGACTCGTAAGCCGTTCAGTCTGGGAATGGCTTTGCGCCTCTTCAAGTCGACCACCTGAGTGGCGCTGCCGCGATTGGCCATGATCCCCTTTTGCATTGCGCTCGAAACGAAGTTCGATAATCCGGCTCAATGTTTGTTCCTTACCATGACTGGATTCGAGGGCGTGAAGAGAATGCATAAATAAGCATTTTCATGCCCTTCATCTTTCAGTTTTTATTCGCTCCTGCGTAACTCTGAAATCGCAACGCGACATCATTTTGGCCAGCTACACTCCAAAACCATGCGGAGCAGGCTGTGAACGCGCGTGGCGAAGCCCTCTTCCCGCACCCCGCTAGTCGCGCACATCGAAAAATAGGTGGCGCCTTCTAACTGGATGCACTGGCACGAGAAGGAGGCTCCATGACTGTTCTTCAGGAAGTATTGATGTGGTCAAAAGGCTTGCCTGCCTGGCAAGGGGATTGTGTGAGACGCTTGCTGGGACAGGAGACTGTAACGCAACAGGATTTTGAGGATGTACTCGCCCTTCTCAAGTCGGCTTATGGAATCACTGATCCGGAGGGACGTATAGCCTCGCCCCTGAGTGAGGATCAGATTCCTGCGGAGATAAAGCCCACTACTCACATCGAACTGCATGCCGTAAAAAACCTGGTGAACGTCAACGCAATCGCATCAGAACACAGCCTGACATTCGCGCCTCAGGGACTGACAGTGATCTACGGGGGGAATGGCTCAGGTAAGTCAGGGTACTCCCGCGTACTGAAACGAGCATGTCGAGCACGGGATCAGACAGAAAGCATCTACCCGAACGCAAATAAACCACTTCCAGCGGATGCTAATGCTCGTGCCACCTTTAGCATTAGCATAAATGGTGTCAGTAGCGATGTGATGTGGATTGATAACCACCCTGCTCCGCCAGAACTATCCAGTCTTTCAATTTTTGACTCTCGCTGTGCAAACGCATACCTGGTTAACGAAGCTGACTACTCCTATGTCCCTCACGGCCTGGATGTTTTCGAACGACTCGCCGCGCTGCAGCAACAGTTGAAAACTGCGATTGAGCAGGAGCAAAAACAGTACTCCGTTGACCTCTCCGCTTACTCACCGATGCAAGGCCAGACGGAAGTCGGAAGGATGATCGCTGCCCTTTCTGCGAAGACCAATCCAAGCGCTGTTCAAACGCTCGGCACCGTTTCAGATGACGAGCTCACCCAGCACACAACCATTGGAAAAAGTCTTCAGGAAAATAATCCCAAAGAAAAAGCCAACCAGATCAGGCGACTGGCGCAACGTATATCTGGGGTTGCCGGCACTGCCTTGAACAAATCGCTACAGGTTGACCAGGATTTTGAAAAAGACCTCAAGCAATCGGTTGAGAGCTATCTCCTAGCAAAATCGGCGGCCGAACTCGCCGCCAAAAAATTCAAAGAACAGCAAAACCTACTACCAGGCACTGGTGGAGATGCGTGGCGGGAGCTTTTCGACGCAGCTCGTAAATTCGCTCTCGAATCCCACCCAGGGCAGGACTTCGTATCGCTCGATCCGAACAGCCCATGTCCACTCTGCCAACAAACCCTCAATGATGGCGCCGCGCGACTGGCTCGCTTTGAGGAGTTCATCCAACAAGAAGCTGAAAAAACGTCGCGCGCCCGCCGTAAAGCAATGGTTGAGAAATACACACCGCTTACGATACTGGATGTGACGATTGGACTCGATGAGGCCACGCATGCGGAAATCCAGGTACTGGCTCCAAAGGTCGCGGCGGACTGTCGGGAATATGAGCGTGCATTAGGGGAGCGTCGTGACCAATTGGTTGACGCTGTGAAGTCCAACAACTGGACAGGTATCGCGCCTCCCCCTTCAAATCCCTCATCTGGATTACAGGCACTGGTGAACCAACTCAATCAACAAGCTCTCAACCTTGAGCAGGCGTCCGACGAGGTGGCAAGAATTCAACTTCAGCAGACGTACGCGGAACTGGAAGCACGCGTGCTGCTGAGCAAGGTAAAAGACGCAGTCATAAACGCCATTTCCCGGATGACCCACACGGCCATTTTGGCCAAATGCATCACCGCGCTTCGGACAAATTCCATCTCAACCAAAGCCACTCAGATTGGTGAGACCGTAATATCCACGTCACTCCAGGACGCTCTTAATGCCGAGTTCAAAGCGCTAGGTGTGGGAGGTCTCCAGGTTGCCCTCCAGAGTCGATCAGGGCGTGGAAAAATGCTGCATAAGCTCAAGCTGGAACTGCCTCAGAGCCGAAATCCAAAAGACTTACTCAGTGAAGGTGAACAGCGAGCCATTGCGTTAGCGTCGTTTTTAGCTGAGGTAGGTCTGAGTGAAAGCACAGGAGGCATCATCTTGGATGATCCAGTTTCCTCTCTGGATCACCAGCGTCGAGAGCGTGTTGCTGCTAGGTTAGTAAGAGAAGCAGCGCACAGACAGGTAGTGGTTTTCACGCACGACATCTACTTTCTTTGCATTCTGGCGGAACAAGCAGATTCGGCCGGCGTAACCGCGCTGACGCAAAGCATCGCTCAGCGTGCAGAAGGTTATGGTGTCGCAACACCGGAATTGCCCTTTGAGGGCAAAAATACGACTGGGCGCATCGGATCGCTCAAGGCTCGCCACCAACACATAGCGAAGCTGTTCAGACAGGGTGAAGAGGAAGAGCACCGCAAGCATACCGTCGAGGCATACGTCCTCCTTCGAATGGCATGGGAGCGTGCCGTCGAGGAAGTGCTTTTACGACGCGTTGTTCTACGATTCCGCAAAGGCATAGAAACCCAGCGTCTGTCTGAAGTCACCGTGGATGACAATGATTATGTGCAGGTATCTGCCGGGATGAGCAAGTGCTCCAACTATGCTCATGACAAGGCAATGGTTGGTGGCGTAGCGGTACCGGATCCAGATGAACTGTTGTCTGATATTCAGGCCTTGGACACATGGCGCACCCAAATCGAAACTCGCAGTACTGCGACGAATCGCGCCAGGAAATCGGGTGCCCCCTCTTGCCCGTGAATCTCTACTTGGCGCTTCTGGTGCCGGACATCAGAGAGAAGCTCGCTGAGGGCATAGAATGGTAATGCTGATGCAATGAAGTAACCGCCTGGATTTTCAGCCAGCGGATGACTTTGCAATTGCTTCAGACGTAGATTGCGAGCCCCGCCCTATTTTCAAGCAATTCATACAACCCGAGATCGAGCAGTCATGAACGAGCACGACATGGACGTTGTGATTGCGCCTACCTGGGGAACAGGGCTTACCAAGTTATTCCGAGGGTATTAACTGGCATCGGGGCTGGCATAACAGACACGATGATTGTCGATTTATCTCTCGCGCAAACTCGCCACAGCTCCGTCCTTCGAAAGGTATTCACCAGAGCACCGCTTTCCCCGTAGCTGCAGATGTCCAGCAATCGCATATTCCCTGAGCCGCTGAAGGGCATCCCGAAATCCAGCAACGCGTGATTCATCCCTACGCATATCACTCTTGGCGTTGACCATCTGCTCGTTCGCTCCGTGATGGATTGGTTTCATGTTGAAGTTGCTTCAGCTCATGTCGCAACTGTTCGATCTCGCTCTGAGTCGTTTCCAGCAGCACCTGCGTATTCCTAGCTCGTGCATCGGCCTGGCTGGCGGATTCGCGAAGAGAGGCGGATTCTTCGCGGGATTGGGCAAGCTGATCGATAAGCTGCTCTTTGGCCCCCTCTTCTCTAGCTGACGCGATGGCCAAGGCATTGAGATCACTGGTCAGTCGCGCGATGGTGTTGTCTTGGGTGGCCATTACCTTGGCCTGTTGGCGGGAGTCGCTAAGCAGGCGCTCGTTGTCACGATTCAGGCGGCTGAGGTCGTCCTGTTTCACCGACAGAGTCTGTTGCAACTGACGATGCTCAACCTGGATTTGCTGGAGTTGGCCTTCATGCCGGCGCTGTTCTTGTTCGCGCTGATCCTTCACGGCTGTGCGGTAGTGCTCAAGTGCGTCACGGGCATGCAGGTGCTTTTCTTCCAGCGAGCGAATCTGCTCATCCTTCTCATGTACCCGTATTTCGAGATCAGCACAGCTCTGGCTCAGACGAGCGTTGCGCGTGAGCTCAGACTGCAAGCTGCTTTGGCTCGTGCTCAATTCACTTGCTTGGACGCCGAGGGCGGCCTGAAGGCTATCGTGCCGGCGCTGCAAATCCGCCATGGCAGCTTGTGCCTGCGCCAGCTGTTCATCGACTGATGCTCGGTGTTTATCGAGCTCAGCTCGCGCCTCGGCCACCTCTTCGGCACCTTCTTCCAGCAATCGATCCACCAATTGGCCGACTAGCCCGGTGAGCTCGTCGCTCAAGCGTTCGCGGCGCTCCTTTGGGCGCGACTCCCCTTTTCCGAGCTCACCTAGATACCGGGCAATAGTTGTCATCGAGCCAGTATTTCCAAGCTCGACGCGCACAGCGTTGATGCTGGGATTTACACCCCGCGCGATCAGCGCGTTTCGCGCTATCTGGACGATTGCCTTGTTGATACCGCCGCGTGCCATGCCGCCTCCTACGATATCGTAGCGTATAACGTTTTATGTAATTACATATTACAATAGGTAACGAAAGTAGTCACAAAATTTCAATTTCTATGAGCAAATAATGGAGACTTATGGCTTCTTTATCCTCAAAAAGGCTTTTAGCTCTCGCTTAAAGTGTGGAATGCTGGAATCACTCAGATTTTGAAGGCAAAAGGCGATGGACAAGGCCGACCGGTACCTCAAGGCGGGCACTAGGGAGAACACCCGCAAAAGTTACCGAGCAGCGATCGAGCACTTCGAGGTGACGTGGGGCGGCTACCTGCCCACCACCGGGGACTGCATCGTTCGATATCTGGCCGAGTACGCTGACAAGCATGCGATCAGCACGCTAAAGCAGCGGCTGGCCGCGCTAGCGCAGTGGCACATTACCCAGGGATTTCCAGATCCGACCAAGACACCTAATGTGCGCCAAATGATCAAGGGCATTCGGGTAGTTCACCCCGCCCAGATCAAGCAGGCAGCCCCTCTCCTACTCACGCATCTCGAGAAAGCCGTGACATGGTTGGAAGCAGAAGCGGCTGCCGCGCTCGATCGGGGTGACTACAAAACGCTCCTACGCCACCGCCGCTCGGTGGCACTAGTGCTGATCGGATTCTGGCGTGGGTTCCGCGGGGATGAACTGGCCAGGCTCACGGTAGAAAACACCAAAGCCCATAGCGGTGAAGGCATCACGTTTTTCTTGGCTCACACCAAGGGTGATCGCCAGCATGAAGGGACGACCTTCCAAACGCCAGCGCTGACGATGCTCTGCCCGGTGGAGGCATATATCAACTGGATTACCGTTGCAGGCCTCGCGAAGGGCCCTGTCTTCCGTCGCCTGGATCGATGGGGGAATCTTGCGGACAAGGCCATCCAACCTCATAGCCTAATTCCAATGTTGCGCCGGATCTTCAAGGAGACCGGACTGCCCGAAGAGCTTTACAGCACTCACTCGATGCGTCGGGGCTTTGCAACCTGGGCGTCGGCCAATGGCTGGGATATCAAAGGGCTGATGAGCTATGTGGGATGGAAGGATATGAAGTCGGCGCTGCGGTATGTGGATGCCGGTATGTCGTTTGGCGGTTTGGCTGCGCGCGCTGCCCCCTCGCGATTGGAGGCTTCGCATCAGGCCGCGCCGGATGGGGTCAAGCGCGGAGCCGAGCCCAAGAAGCGCGAACAGCAGCAGATTTGAAAAGTGCTGATTTTGGCACTTGTGCATGGGCGGATTAAAAAGCGTACAGCAGGTCATGAGGGTGAACATCGGTGCGCTCAAACTGAATCTCTTCAGGGTGACCATCGACGCCCACCACTTTGACGAGCCCAGCCTCATGACCATGCAGACAAATCAAAGTGATGGTGACCTCGTTGGCAGGTACGATCGCTTCATGGAAGGTATGCCGCTCGACCATGTAGCGGTCACCTGCAATCAATTCGAGCCGTGTCGCTTCCTCGAGGTGCAGCCGGGTGCCCGTTCGACGCAGCAGGTTGGTCGTGCCTTTGACATATTTGTCACCACGATATGAAACCTCATACAGTGGGTGGCCTCCTGTGCTTACCTCTCGAACGTGGTAGTTGACGTTGGTAAGCTTTCCTTTCAAGAGACGGCTATTCACGTGACTCTCATGAGTGTGTATGCGTGCGGGCATTCCGGAGATGATCCTCTCCCCTTCAGGCCAGAGATGCACGCGCCACTCCTCTTGTGGAGTTCTGTTCAACAGCATTACGAAGAAACCATGGGGGTGCCGCAGGCAAGTCATGGGCGTGGTTTGGATGGCGCTCCGTAGGTGAGCGAGCACCGCAGCTTCTGGCAGTTCCCACAGTGCTAACTCCGCCGAGGTTAGGTCGTACTCAGCGTCCATACGGTGCTTTGCCTTTCAGAGCCATTTCGGCACTTTCAACGTCCTGGGGCGTTACTGATGAGCAGAAAAGAGTCCTAAGCAAGCTATCGTCCGTGGCACCAGACGGTAGGCTCAAGGGGATGGCCGTATCCCGGATCCACTGAAACTCGGTGAGATACGCGGCATGTTCAGGCTGGCCACTGTCGTATCGATAGGCTGAGTCCTTAGGATCTTCTCTGGTCACCAGAATTTCTTCGGGGCTCCCCTCAATTCTGAATGTCGAAAGGCGATCGCTCAGGTATAGAGCAACATTCATAAGTGTCGGATTGTCCCGTGCGACCTGTAGCGCCGCGTGCACTGTGGCCAGTATCTCTGCACGTACGCTGGCTGGACTCCAAAGCTTGCTGTCGAAGGAGCACTCTTTGCGGAACTGCGCGTACCTCTCACATAGGTGCTCGTCCCGGAAATCAAGAAGGACGATTTCAAGAGTCATAGGACGTCTGCTGGCTCTAGCCTTTGCTACAAGCTCCGGGAGAACCTTGCTCCGAAAATATCTGCCGGTACGCACATAGATTTTGTAGGAACTCGCGGCTCTCGCGATTCTCAGCAATTGATGCTCAATGTCCTTCGGCGGAACCACGATCAGCTCATGAGCGGTGTCAGGGTCGAGGAAAAACTCAATAAAAAGCATAGAGAAAATTGCAAAGGCGCCGCTGGCGACCATCGCGCCTAGAAAGTCGTTGAACGTTGACCAGAACCATTTGGGCTCTCCGGCCTGAGCGGCAATCAAGAAAGTCCCTGCAGAGCAGACCGCAGTCAGACTGATCGAAAACCCCAGGAACAGGCGCCGCTGTGACCTCGATTTGAACAGTGCGGGTATGGACAAGGAAATACCTTCTTCTGGAAAGTCGCTTTGCCAAAAGCACCAGCTCTGGAGGCACTGCGATGGGGGATAAGGATGGGGCTCATTCTATCGGGCCCGAGCTCTAAGGTAACCGCCCAGTATCGGCGGCTTAACAAGGCTTAGAGTCGTATGCCAAGTCCTAGAGGCTTCCAAGCAGTTTTCTCACCGCAGCCGAGCAGGGGGCCCGCATTTTGGTCGCAGTAACCGTCTGCGTGGTTGTCGTGATCTCGACTCTCAGGGCATAGCGCCCTGCGTAGCTGCGAGCCGAAAAGACGCGATCCATGTGGGCCGCAAATTCCTCTGCCGGCGCGAGGTCATCAAGGTACATGATGTTGAACGTCAACCGGCCTGCAGGAGATACATACAGCCCTGCGACAAGGTCATCATCCTCATAGTGGGGATTCTGGAGATTTGCGGGTAGCCGCTTGTGCGCAAGGTCAACGAGGACGGTCGCGTACTCAACCGTGCGTTTATTCGGAAAATCACCCTGAGAGCGAAGTATCCCTTGATCCATAATCATCCTGCTCCTGATTCGTAGACTCCACTGCGCGGAGCAACCTGCATTATCACCAATTTAAGTGTACTGCGGGCATTGGGCGACCTTATCGCGGGTAGCCCAGCAGATGATCCACATCCCCATACAAATTTCTGCGGGCCGGCGGGGAACGGGCGAAATTGATGCCACTTGCAAGGATCGCTATTTGTAGGCTTACCGCGTTTTGCAAATGGCGAACCTGCGGTGTGGTCTACAGCGCAGTCGGATCATCACTTTTGGCTTATTCACTGTGGTACGGCTTGCTCAAGAAACTGCTGGTGAACAAAGTGATGCCCTACTCCCTCTGCCCAGTAGGTGCTATTGCACTTGGCTGCCTAGTCATGCATGAGGCCTTAACACCCGACAAAGTCATCGGCGCCGCGGTTGTGATCATGGGGGTAGTATTGAGCTCTGTAACGCGACCGCTTCGCGCAACCACTTTGTTAAAGTTCAGATCCGTGATCACGTCGACGGAAGGGACACCGAACACATCCGCATTGACTCAAGACTTGCGCCGTAGACCTGGGCCGCGAGCGACCAAATTTGCCTTTCGATATCAAAATCCAAATGTTTGCCTCAGCACGGATCGGACTCGGGGTTCGCCAGAGCACCTGGGAACGCGCACTGGCCCGCGCTAGAGGAGGCCTGCGCAAGATACCCGAATCAGCTTGCTGGTTAGCCATTATCGCTGGAACCAGACAATCCATCGTCGATTTGCTGACAAATTGCCACTAGACATGATCCCTCAACCTCCGTAGCGTTCTGGCGGCATAGGGTTGCAAGACATTCATTATTCAAGGGACGTGTGATGGGCGAATGGTCAAAGAAACTGGGCGAGCGCGGTGAAAACATCACTGAGTCGCTGCTCAACTTGATAGGTTGGAAGGCAGCACTCAAGGGACACGAGTTCGACTGCGTCAAACCTGTCCCCCACAGCACAACCGGCAATCCCAGAAAAACTCATGGCGCCGATTTTGTCTTCAGCTGCCTATCCCCACTGGAAGATGGCGTCCTCAAGCACCTCGTCATTTCTTCGAAATTCACATCCGGCCCCTACCCGACTTCACCTGGCACAATATTCAAAGACCATTTCTCCGACCTTGCCACGACAGTCGAATGCTTCAACCGCTCACCTTTGAAAAGATCGGTGAACCTAGGCTATCCAAGCGCGAGTGGTCAGTCGATTGCAGGCATCCTTTGCTGGTTCAGCGCCGCATCGGACGCAGACGCAGACGTGGTCAGCCAGGTCGCAGGTTCGCGGAATCTGGACAACGCAAATTACGGCACGATCTACGTGATTGATAATCACCGAGCGAGCTTCCTGTTCGATACCATCACGTACGCAAAAAATCGCTTCGGTGCAGAAAATGTTCGCTTCCTCTACCCGTCCACCGGGAAAAACGTGAGCCCCATAGAGAGGGTCACAAACGGGACGATACTGCCTCCCGAATACCTCAACAGTGGCTTGATCCCATTCTTCATCCAGGAGCACGAAAGGAAATCGCTGCTCATCTGCTGCCAGGATCCCTTCAGCATCGAAGCGGTAAAACGCTTGATCGGGTTTTCGATGGATATCGCCATGGAATTTCCCGACAAGGTGGCCCTCGCGTTCCCTGACTACAACTACGTAGATCATGAGGAAATTGCAGACATCGCAAAGCTCTCGATCGCGAACAAGGAGTTCGCTTCAATCGTCGAATTTGAATCCTATCAAGCCGATTTCAGGGGATGATGCAGTGAGTAATCAGAATATTGACTCTATCCTTCCCCAAGGTGAGGCGCTTCGCACCTATCTGGCTCAGCCTTACATCGGGGCTGGCGATATCAAAACGGTTCTGAAGAGTCGAGGCGTGTTCATCAGCAGCTCAGAGAAAGAGCATTCCATCCCAGCCCTTACCCTGTCCCTGATTCGCCCCAGCGAGTTTTGTAAGCTTCAGCTCGCCTACACGACCAAGGAAGACAACCCCAAGATCACCACCCAGACAATCAAGTGGCAAGGTGAGGATACCCTGCTGGATGCGATACCTACCCTCATAAATGTCAACAAGCTGCTGGATCTAGACTTCGTGAATTTCAAGGTCTTGGGAACGCCAGAGTTCTATCCAGTCAACAAAGACCTCGACACGATCCGGATGGACTACCTGCTGGAACGGATTGACCGCTCCAAAAGCTGGGCTGACTCGCACAAAAATTTCAAAGGCTCTATTGAGATCAAGAAAAACAAGGCTCAGGACGAGCTCATCCTGATCTTCACGCACACTGCGCCGGAAACGAAGACAACCAACAAGGCGATGTCGAGACATCTAATTTCACATTTCAAATCGGTCAAGCAAATCAGTGAAACTGAGCAGGCAACCTCGATTCGTTTCTGCGATTTTACCAACCAGAACAGGTTCAATTACCTGTTAGGGCTCACGCAGCACAGCAAATTGATCGCACTGTCCTTTAAGGAGGTCGTCGATATCGGGATTTCCCCCGATCCAGACATCCTCCTCCCGGCAGCCCTGGACTGGATGAAGGAAAAGATTCGAAACTTAGACTTGAAGGGCTTCAGCCTTGAGCACTCTGACTTTCTTTCAGATGTGTCTTATCGCCCGAGCCTGTTCCTGCACAGGATCGATGCCAAATTCCGATTCAGTACCTCGGGCCTCGATGGTGATTGCGTGATCTCGCTTGGCTTCCCAGAATTTTCTGCGGCCCAGAAAAAAGACAGTGAGATTGAATTGAGGATCAAGCAGATCAGCTTTGATAACACGGGCAGGTCTATCGACAAGAACGACGCCAAGGAAACGATACTGAAGGAGTTGGAATCCGAGAAAATCGAGACCTTCAAGACCCTCTCGATTCCTGCCCGCGGTGCGGTTGCCCCGTAGTCTTGGTCTGAGCGGAGGCATTGTTGTCCGGTGGAGTGTGAGGAGCTAGCCGTCCTCCGCTGAGTAGCGACTACCCGCCCACGTCCCTGCTGAATTCATTAGATCATGGTCACGCATCAAGACTCTGGCTCACTAACGAGGCAATAGCCGATACTAACGACCACTTTTCAGAAAGCTCAAAAGGACTTGGTGAATTATGTCATTGGATGTGGCCTACAGCATTGAGGCTGACGATTTTGTCGACCCTGATCGCGCCTACGATCTGTTCTGGTCAGGGGTGATTACAAACAAGCGCGCATTCGTATGTCCGGCTGCTGACTGCTCCGCCCAAGTCACCTGCGCGAATCTGGACAAAGACGTCCAGAACATGAGGGTCGTCCCGCACTTCAAGGTCTACGGTGCTCATAGTGAAGCGTGTGGCATTGCCAACGGCGCCCCTGTCGAATTGGAGCTCGAGCCCGTTGAACTGGATGGGCAGGAACGCAGAACAGTTGACCAATCCATTGTCGACGTCTTCAAGCTCGAGCGACCTGCCTCCTACTATGACGAGCATTCGGTCGAGCCTGACGCGGACGTCCATATAGCGAAAAAGCGTGCGAGAAGCACCCTTCCCTACACCTCGAAGCTAGGGGAATCAGGCATAGTCGGGCCCATTTACTCGGTTCGATCTGTAGTCAGCAGATACATCCGATACCGTTGCGATGAGACCCTTGAGTTCCGGCGGTTGAACATTGCCGGGCAGGACGTGCCCTACGCCAGCATCTTCAAATGCATCTGGGAGCAGGATCTGGACGACCTGCCCGACCACCCCATCATTTACTACGGCTGGGCATATGTTGACCGCACGAAAGCCAATAATGGCTACCGTATTAAATTCAAAAAGAATTTCAAGCGAGGAGAAGACAGCCTGATCACCTCATGCTTCGTCTCCGACGCGTTCATAGAAAACTACAAGCTCAAAAACCTGATGGCAGTGCGGCTTTCCAAGATCGCCGAGAAGGACAAGCCGACAGCGTTCGTGTTTCTCTACGGCCAACCCGCAATACGGACGTCGAATGAACGTGACTACGCAAACTTCGATCTGAAGAATCTCGACATGATCGATGTTAACTACGACTGCCCCCTACCATCCAGATACGATATGTAGGGAGTCTCACCCCGCGGCCACGGACGGCTCTGCAACGTCCTGCAGAACCTGGCGAACCCCCAGCTCGTCAATTTTTAAGGCTATGGAGCCCATACCGGCAGCGTGGAGATACCAACCTTGTCGATAACGATGGCCAGACTTTGTCGAGCTCGCGTCGCCGCGACATAAAACGCTGCTGCAGCCGTGGCTTCCAAAGGTGTGCCCTTCTTAATGAAGCTTTCGATGTTGGCGGTGGGTGCGAGCAATACTCGGTCAAATGTCGCACCCTTCACCCCTTTGAAGTTCTGAAAATCCAGATTGAGGTGCTTCGCCGAGCTGACCGAATGCCTTAGGCACTGCGGTCTATATCGGCCGACGTACTCATCGACATGCTGCGTATGGAGAAGGAACACGCCATCGTGCTCAGTCTCATCGAGGTTCTCCGAGGTAGTGCCGGGGAAGCCCCACGTGGCGTCAAAGATGTTATCGGAAAACGTCGCAATCTCGGCTCTGCATCGGTAGGTGATGGTCGCGTAGGCAATGGTGAGTAACCCCTTAGCCTCTCTATCTCTAAACCATTCAAGCGACGCGGCGTACCCAAATTTCTTGTTCTTCTGGCCTCGGGGGTTTGTAGACAAAACAGCCTGCCTGACATCTCCCACCATCCGCACATCGATTTTAGAGCCGAGCAGCACTTCCAGGATTTCCCAATCGAAGCTGGCTAGATCTTGGACTTCATCGATCAGTATCTCGTCGTAAATGCACTCGAGCCTTCGCAGGAGCGCCGGCGTCGCCTCCATGAGCTCAAAGGCAAGCTTGCCGAGTTCGCAGGCGTACACCCGATTTCCTGAGTCCATGAACCTGCTTTTGCCTTTGGCAAACTGGAACGGTCGCCCTTCGAAGTCGAAGCCCTTGACCCGATCTTTTGGTAATTTGAACCGCAGGAAAGGCTGGGCAAAATGACGAAGCAGGAAGGTGTACCAGCCCATAACCTCCAGCGTGTTGCAGTCGCCTGCCTGACTTGCCAAGCGCGACCTGATCTCTTGCTGGTTCGTCTGGGTGAAGGTCAGAACAGCGATCTTTCGATCAGTCGCTTTCCCGCAATAATCGACAAGGCCCTGCGTCTTTCGTCCGCCAGCTACTGCGAGCGTTAAATGGTTAGGCATTCTGGATGAACTCCGCCGCTTCCTTCATGTAATTCGGGGCGGTTAGGGCTTTCGGGGACTCAGCGATGAGCAAAGCTCCCTCAGTCTTTTCTCGTGTCATCCAGGTCACAAGGTCGGCTTTTGGCGTGATCCCAAGCACATCCCGTAGATGAGCTTCACCGTTCGCTATGATCATTTGCGGTTCGAGGGTACGGCCATCACTCACTTTGCCAATGAAAAGCTCTCGCTTCTTGCCGTCCAGCCACTTCTCGACAGGCACTCGAAGTTCAGCCGGCTCAATGCCGTCGTTATCCCGCATCACAGCGACCGGCTTATCAACGGCAGCACAAAGCTCCAGACAGCGGGCCAGCGCAAGCCCCCGCATACTGATGACATCGACACCGGCAGCCATGGGTGTTAACCGATGAATGTCGTTGAACACCCTTTCGAAAATGATTTCGTCAGAGGGCCCTTCCACCAAGACAACCTTTTTAGCCAAAACGAGGCGGAGCGTGTCGTAACCTGGCAGGCGCTGGAAGTACCGGACGGTGCCGGGATCAAGGACAGTGATCTTCGAGGCATGATTCCGATTCAGCAGGTGCAGGGAATTTAGGCCAAGGCGATTCAGCACGTATGTGCTGTGCGTGGAAACAAACAATTGTTGGTCATCAGATGCAAGCTTCTCCACACGGTCAAGAAGCGTCGACAGGCTGGTATGAGAGAGATGATTCTCCGGCTCTTCGATCATGACGATCTTTACTTTGGCCGAGTGCCGCTTCATTGCGAGCGATATTTTGATCGCAGCCTGCTGTCCCTGGCCGGCCATCGAGAAGGGCACGTTGTCGACGTGAGGGGTAATAACGCTTTCCCAGGACGTGCGGGACGTCTGATCCATAGCCAATGCCATGGGCTCCGCCAGCAAAGATGCACCCAATGTCGCGAACCGTGTATTCACTGTCGCCAGAGCCCCCTCAGTCATCGACGCTTTCACCGTACGAAAGCCCAACGAGATCTCAGCTTTCTCGGTGGTCTCCAAGTGATCGCTCAGAATCTGACGCAGGTGATAGTCCACACCTGCTGAGGACTTGACTGTCCTGGAATCGATGGTTGCCACCGACAGTACCCGTGGGCGCTTGGTTAGCTCCCGGTCAGCGAACGATCGCCATTCGCACGTGTAGTACTCAACGGGCAGCAGAGCATTGGGTGCCTTTAGCCAGTCATCCAGCATGTCCTGATACTCTTCGTTGGGGTAGATCCTCAAGAAGACGCCCGGGCATGCATGAGTTGGCACGGCTGTGTTCACGGCACCACAGAGCACCTGCAATTCATCGTCATCGCGAAGGTAAAGTTCGATCAGGATTTCAGGCAGTGCGGGTTTCTTGCCGGCGGTTCGTTGCGCTACAAACTCTTGAACGAGCTCGGTGTTGAACCAGTGCGGGTTCAATTCTTCGAGAACGCTGCGACCGCCGATCCGGCCGTTCAGGGCCAGCGAGACCGCTTCCATCAAGGTTGATTTACCCGCATCGTTGCCGCCCACCAAAATGTTCATTTTGGGGTTGGGGAGAAGGTTGAAATCCTTGTAGATGCGATAGCCGCGGATGTGAATCCTGGTGATCATGATCGTCATTCCCTTGGCGAAAAATACAGGTTTATTGGCGGTTTCAGTCAATGCCACTAGGATGCTATAGGCGAATGGTTGTACCTGTCGATCTCACTTTACCTAGTCGCACCGCGGCGAATCACCGATGACTAAATAGTTACGGTTATTCAGGGTTAAGTGACGCTGAAAATTATCGAATCCCGTAATGACGTGTCCCGTCTGACCAGGGCTCGTAGCGAACTGGATCAGACTTATATGTGAAGCTCACACCTTGGATTTTATGGATTGTAATGCCGCCTCTAGCGAGCCGCAGACTGGCCTCGGGCGCATGTATATCACCCATGAAGCCACGGGCTGACTCTTCGGTAGGCGGGCTGCCCTCCCAGATCTGCGGGTAGAAAATCCATTGATCTTCGTCCGACTCCCACAGGCTCACCTGATCAAGTTCATCTTCATCCTCAGTTTTCTCGACCCCGCTGGCCTTATGAAACAGGATGGCGTTCAGACCTGGCGATGCATCTTTGGGCACCTGAACAGATGGAAAGAGGATCCCGTCCAAGTTAAGGGTTTCGTTGGTCGCAAGGTAATCGGCGATCGCCTGGGTTATCAAGTAACCCTGATCTGCGCTCTCAGGCATTACTGGCATGAGCATTTGTTGCTGCAGTTCACGAAGAAATGCGCAGCGTTCGGCTTGCTCCTGGCGCACTGGGTCAAAGTAGCTGAGATTGGCGTCTGGGCGAATTCCACCTAGGTCACCGAGGTTCAACAGTCGCAACGGCCGAATGACCTCGAAGGTGGCTGTGACAACCCAACTGCCAACAGGCGGACGAACCTCTGCTATGGCCGTCTGATCATCAGTTGCGCCATAGAAAACGGATATACCTGCGGCGTTCATTCGACCTGCCGATCCTTTACCTCTCGGTGTCGGGCCGAGATACTTCTCAGGATGCATTAAAGCAGCAGACATACCCTCCTCGTCCTCAAATTTTCTTGCCCGCTGGAAGGCAGTGAGGCATTGGCCTGGGCCTGCAAGGGTGATCGCTGAACGTGGTTCGCTCGCGGTGTGAAGCTCCTCTATCCCAGAAAATATCTTCTCCAGTACCCGACCCACTGCGGGATTTACCAACCTGGATTCGAACTGAAGACTTCGTTGCATCTGAGCCCAGTCTGAAGTCAGCTGCGAGGATGCATACGTCTGTTCAATGAAGAACGGGTCATCATCTTCGCACTCGCTCCACTGCTCCCGTAGCTCCTCTTCAAGATCGCTGAGTAAATCCATGTCATCAGCCCCGAGCACGATTTGTAGCACATCAAAGATCGAATGCCCCAACTCAGGGTATCCATGATGAATAACTGCAGGGGGTTGCTCAGCATAGGTAAATGACGCCTTAATTGCTTCTTCGAGCTCCTGAACCAGCTCTTCAAGCGGTACGACCGGCCGCTCCTCGTTGCAGTAGTCGCATTCGTCGACATCGTTGTCGGCAAAACTCGCCTGCAAGTAGCTGTCACAGAGGCATTCGACGCATACCAGCTTACTCATGGATTCTCCATTTTCCTGTGAACGATGGCCTCGCCAACCAATACGCCGGGAGCCGAAGACTTTATTTCGGGTTGCGGGATCGTCAGCGAGTTGAGCGCTACCGGGGACGCAATCGATTACTTCGCCGTTCCAGTTGCAATTGTACGCGCCGGAGCGGCCGCGATTGGTATTGCACTCAGAATACGTTTGAGCTCGATCCCCAGTGCCTCCCCTTCTGATTCAGCCCCGATTTGCCAAGCTCCGACCCCATAGTCCGCATGGTAGGTCGGGCTGACAAGCGCCGTTACTTTGTCTGCCCTAGGTATCAGCAGCAATGAAACGTCAGGCTTGATGCCCTTCCACCGGAGACTGTCGTGATAAATGTGCGCTGACTCCATTGCATCCAGGACGCTGGCGCGGGCGCTGCGATACTTCGCGTCGAAAACCAAGAAGCGCTTCGCCGAAGGCGAGTCCAACGTCACGACGATGTCCGGATATCGCTCTCGCGATAAGCTTTGAAAACCGCGATGCGCAGGTTGATCAATCGCTGGGCATCGGACTTGGTAACACGCCTCAACGGTCACATCAGCCGCTATTCCCCGCCACACGATTTCTTTTAAACCCACCGATCGATATTCACGACTCCAGACGAGTTCAGGAAACTGACGTTGCAGCTGTGAGACTACCGTCACAAAGCACCACCGCTCATAAATCTCCCATGTTGGGCTGACCCACAGCGTCTCATCAGGATCCTTTCCAAACCAACCTGAACGCAACGCGTACCAACCAAACCGATAAGCTCGCGCGTATGCAGGGTGAGCAGAGATCGCATTCAATCCAGCAGCCGATAGACGCCTGGCAGTCACGATGCAGAAAGGTCTCGCTCGTTGAAGCCGTTCAAGCTTGCGAGCAAACGACTCGGTGAACGCGATTCGACGTACGAGCCTTGGCGTTAACGCTGATCGGGTATCGCAGACCACTTCAGTGGCAGCTGCATGCTGAAGCCCCCTCACCACCTGTCGACAACGTCTAAGGAGATCGAAGAGAACAAGTCCAATGGCCTGATTGGCCGGATTGTCCTCTTCCTCGTAAGATCTGCTGACCTCAAAGCGAACAGTATTCAAGGCCGGACGCTGAGTGCTAGCAGGATGCAAGAGTGCCTGTCCCGTCGGCCCTCTGAGTGCCTTATGCACGGATGCGAAGTCCAACCGCTTGACCGTGTGGGCACTCACCGACGTGCGATCGCTCTTCAAGGTTGTTAACGGCCGCTGAGATATCTGTTTGAGCGCGCGGTGAAGCCGATCCCCATAGCGCCTCAGCCTCGCATACTGCAAATGCGGGTTGGTTAGTGCTCCATCATGGCCAATTCCAAACTGAGCCTCTTCTGTGCCCATAACGAGAGCCGGGTCGAAATCCAGAATCGCCTCAACCATGGCAGCGAATGCCTGGCCTCCGAGCTTATTATCAGCTGCTGAGACGTCCAGCCGGTAAATGGCGGCAGTCCGCCCCTGGTCATCCAGAAGCTCTGCCGCGACCTCTCCTGCATAAAAGCCTGGCGACCATAACCACGCACACGCCCCGTTTTCGTCGACCGTCTCGATCAAGACGTCATCAATGTAGAAGGAGAAGCCTTCAAGCGCGGTAAAACGATAAGCCTTCTTCTCCATGAAACCTGGGTTCAACTGACCTGGGTGCACGTCAAATCGAGCATCCCCCTGCTCTACCTGCAAGATGATCGACATGGTCTACCGCCAGAATCTGGTCGAGCCGGAGTGAGCCAGGTCGTCGGCCATTTCTTTGACCTTGCGCAGCGACATTCCCATCCCCGCATGTTTGAGCGTGGTATGGAGCAATGTGAAGACCTCCTGCAGTCGAGGGCTGTCTTCACCGCGCAACTTGGGGAGTATCTTCGAATAAATGGCATGGTCGAGTGCACGTGAGAACTCGATGACACCACCCGCCTGCGTTTGCTGCAGATAGCCAATCACGTCGTTGAGCGTGCGCCACCCGAAATGCAGTCGAGCTGGACGAAGCACATCCATGAGTGAGGACATGAGATTTCTGACGATTGAAATCTGTTCATCCTCAAGCGAGCTCTTCTGCCAGCCAGGAAATGCTTTGACCTCAATGTCCCAAAATTCGATCACTGAGGCTCGATCCAGCACCTTGTCGCTCAATCCATGAGTGGTCTCGTCCATGTTCACGGTGCCGATGATCACGAGGTTGCTCGGATATGGAATACCTGGAGGAACACCATCGATCTCGTCGACTTGACCGTGAAAGACGATCGTTTCGCCGGTTTCCATCGCTGAAAGCAGAGGCGCCAGATATTGTTCCGGATGAGAGAGGTTCATTTCATCAAGAACCAGTGTGTAGGGCTTCGTCGGGTTGGCGCTTGCCTGCAGGAGGAAATCCAGAACGCCGGTACGCACATACGCGTCTGACTCCAGCGGATTAACGTAACCCAGCAGACTCGTGTAGTCGTGCCAGCCTGGCTGGACAGGAACGATCAGCAACCCTTCACTTGGCTCGGGATCGTCCTGCCACAGACTCAGCGCATAGTTACGGGCAAGTTGCGTCTTTCCCGCACCGCTCAAGCCTGTCAGCACCGCGAAATGACGCCTCGGATGCCCCCACAATCCAGCATCAAGTTGTCCGATCAGCTCTTCTGGGAAGCGAAACTCTTGATCAAATCGGGCAATCACGGCACCTAGCTTCGGCCTCTCAATTTCGATATCGAGCTGTACTGGGGCTACTTGAACCAAGGACGAACTGATACCTGGAATGCTCGCGAGGCCCTTAGGCTCCCAGTGAATGCGATTAACCCACTGCTTACCCCTTTCGGTAAGGCTGAGCACTTTCTCGGAGATCGTGACCAGATCAAGGTATCTGAACCAACCAATAATCGCTGATGGGGCGAAATCAGTTGTCCATCCAGGGTTTGCCTTTCTGAGTGTGAGGATGGCATCACGGTTGGATAACGGTGTGTCACGCAATGCCGCTAGCAAATAGTCAAACCCCAAGATGCGGGTGATCATCCAGTCAATGATCTCATCTGGATCACCCGACTCCAGGAATGCCTCACCGCGGGGTGTTAATTGCAAGTTATTTGCGTTGGCACGCAGCACGCCCCATTCGGCGATTAGAGCGTTCAGCTGAGTGTTGCAAGTCGACGTTTTTGATTGAGGGCTGATCGATTGCAAGTGTTGGATGAAGTCTTCACGAGTGCATCCATCTGTTGCAAAGTCGATCATGCTTTGAATGGTGGCCGTGCCTCCGCCAATCGCCAGCAGACCGCGCCTCCTCCTCTCAGGAGGCAAGGGCTTGAGTACTTCGTAACCTGTCTCTAGATCGGATATTTCGGTGGCTTCGCCTTCTGGGTTCTGAACATAGTTAACGAACATTAGCCAAGGCAACGTCAAACGTGAGACACCCTCCCTGGAATAAACGTCAGCCACTTCCCCCAGCACTTCATTTAACCGGTTCAATACGAGTCGGTGCAGATGACGCCTCTGACCGCTTAGTGGAAGCCCCAAGGAATGAGCCAGCTCGCGCAGTTTCCGATGATGCGCTATCGACGTGAAAGCGCCTGGACAAAGCAACGCGAAGACGCGGTACATCTTGAGTCGAGGGTTTCTTTTGGTCAGCCCAGCAACCGCGGATGCAATTTGAGACCAAGCGTCAGCGATGAGCATCTCATTCTCAATAGGATCCCGGGTCTGCGCGTACTTTTGCTTCAGTTGCCAGAGGCTTTCTGCGATTGCGGAATTTTCGGCGACCGCAGAAATGTTGATGCGCCCCATGCCTGTTGCCGAAACAGCCTCGGTGTCCCAGAGCGCCAGTTGGAAGTCCTTGCTTAGGAACTCTTCATGAGACACATCCCTGACACGCACCAACCATTTCTGGAATTCGGTGATCCAGCTTTGATTGCCCGCCAAGGACATCACCTGCTCCTGGAGGCTAATACATGCAGCCCTGAGCTGTTCGTCATCCTTAAGATCCAGCAAGTCCATTCTCCACCAGCGATATTTATAGATGGCGAGATAATGTCATCACTGAGAGGCGGATGCCAGATTCGGCCTCTGCATCAAGAAAAGGCACAAAACAGAATTTTCGCAGGCCCCTGCACTGAGTAAGTCGTCGCTGGGGGGGAGATCACCAGCAGTTGCAGCTAAACGTAATGACCTTTCAGAAAATGGCGTTCCCCGACCAAATCTGCTGATTTGCTTTGTCAGCGAATGAGCAAGGTGGGTTGAAGGTCGAACGTCGCCACATACCGCCGTTGAAATCTACCCGGTCGGATCAAGTGCTCTATTTGGTTGGAGTGAAGCAGCAGGGATCCAAGTTGTAGCGAGACTTTTTCGACGTCGCGAATGGAGATGTTTCGACCAGGGGCACGCAGCAGCTAGGCTCCTATTACCAAAGTGACGGTCGCCACCCACTTAACGAAGCTGGGTAAGCGAAGAAGAATAAAGGACTGTACGCCTCATCGAGGCCGACTCATCTTGTGTCTCTGCCCTCTGCAGGATAGTGCGCTAGCTCACCAAAACTACAGAAGTGCAGGGGCATTCTCAACGCTATGCCGCGTTACCATCCAGCGGCACACAATCTGAGCACGAACGATCAGGGGTTTAGGCCCGGATCGGCTGGTGCGTTGTGCATACGACGATGTTGGGGTCAGTCGAGCAAAGCTGTTAGCCCTGTCAGAAAGGTTTCAGCCTGTAGGCGCTGATCCAGCACTTCCTGCTTAGCTTCGACGCACTCCTGCTGACGTGCCAGCAATTGTTGATCCAAGGCGCGGCTTGAATCCGTGTACAAGCGCAAAGCCTGCTCCCGAATAACACCTATATTCTTATCAAGCTGTCTTTGGAGCGACTCGCGCTTTTGGATTCCCGCTTCAATCTGCTGTTGACTTAAATGCTGCTGCAGCAGGTCAGTGCCTACAGATGCCAGTTCTGTGACAAGCGGAGCCAATGCAGTAATCGCCGAAGTCCAGCGCACGTAGCTGCTTGCCTTTTCCATTGCCTCCTTTGACTTAAAGATTTTGGCGATTGCGTCCTTCAATTCGTCCCCGGTCAAACCGACAAGCTCCCCGAGCTTGACACGCGCCTCCTCGATCGACATTCCAATGTCAGACTCAGCTAACTTTTTTACAGACTGGCCGAGCACAGGAAGGAAACCGAACACGCGCTTGCTGTGCTGGGAGAAAGACCCCGACACAGCCCCGTCTTTATTGGAAGCCTGGGCCGCAAACCCCTCCTTATTTAACAGGCTGCCGATGTCCAACCGGCTATTGGACTCACGGATTTCAAGTTCTATTTCCTGCGCCAGTCTCTGCAGTGTTGAGGTGCTGTCCGTCGCCCACAGCCCGATAGTTTCAGCAAGCGTAGCCTCCAATTGCTCCAGCACCCTGTGTATGTCCTCCAGATCTACCTGTGCGGTGGGGCGAAGCGCCTCTTCGATCCGACCTCTCAAGTCCATCTCAGCGTGGGCCGCTTGGTTTTGTAGCCTTTGGCTAAACAACGCGTACCGTTGCGAGTCATTGTCAAACCGCTCTGCTTGCAACTTCAGAACACCCGACTGGGCCCGCACCGCCTCTTCCAGCTCTGCGGCTATCGAATACACAAAACGCAGTCCCGAAAGCTCGCGTAAGCGTGGCTTGTCTTTTTCCAAGCTATGGAGCGTTGTTTCAAGAGCGGCAATTCCGTCCCAGTCCCGGCCAATGTCATACATGCTTCTATCTGGATCAGACATGTTGCCAACCATTTGATACGGGTCGGCCACGACGCAATGAACCACCGCAACGTTTTTTGCCAAGTCATCCTTGGAGAGCATACTGGCAAGCTCTTGCAGCTTTTTCTCAACCTGGCCTGCATAGCCATCCGGACTGTCGCCGGGATCCACCCCTGCTTCATCCATGCGGGAGATGACAGCAACGGTCACGCCTTTCAGCGCGGTAGCTGGCAGTTTCGGGTGAAAGAACCTACCACTGATCAGTGAGACATAATCAGACTGGCCAGAAGTAACGAGTTGCGGTGGCATTACCCAGATGTAGGCGTCAGCAAGCTGCAGTGCCTTGCGGGTTATCGTGTCATGCTCAGCGTTACCGCTTCCCAAGCCAGGCGTATCGATAAAGGTGATGGAACCCGCGCGGGTTTCTGCACTTTCGAACGTTTCACGTCGAGCACTGATCACAACCCAATCAGGCACCGGGCTACCGGAATCGACCAACAACCGTTTCAACAAGCTACTTTTGCCAGCATCGTAAGCACCGAAGATGACGAATCGGGCGGTAGGTATCTCGGCAATCGTCAGCCACTGGTCGCGGTACTTCGCCACCACATCCGTGGACGGGACGTAACTCAGTAGGTGTTGCCAGATTCGGTCGATCAGGTGTGCTGTCGAGTTACTCAAGTTCGTCTCCATTCTTACCTAAAAGTATCAAGCCCCTGCTGCATAGGCTTCGATACACATCAACACGTTCTGAAGTCGTTTCATACTGCTGGCTGAGTATCAGAATATCGCGCCCCAACGCCTCGTCGCACTCTCGGAACCTGCCGACAAGCTCATCCTTTCCTCTTATGAGCCCTGGAGCGTCGTCTGTGCCCTCGGTCAAGATTTCAATCAACTGATCCGAGGATTTATCCAGCGAATCGGCCAGTGCTTTCCGGGCGGCTTCGCGCTCTGCGACTCGCTTCTCGTCCACAAAAATGAAGGCGAAGTCCACCACAACTCCGATCACTGCAATCACCGCCCCCGCTTTGGCGAAGGTTTTGGCCAGCTTTACTGCGCCCCATGGTCGGAACTTGAAACCAAGCGATTTGCCAATGCTGTAAACGACATCCCGGGTAGCGCCGCCAAATGAACGTCCGACTTTATCGAAGATCTCAAACGCCCACCCCTTACCTTTGGCATCGTTAATTTTTTCGCCTCTAGGCTGTTCGCGTTTGAAGGCATGCCGAAAAGTGACAGATTCTATCCGACGAGAAATACGTTCATTCGATAAATGCTGCCATCGCTCCAGATCCTTACTGAACGTTGTCTGCCAGTCGATAATATCCGCTTCAAGCTCCGGGTCGCTCCACCAGTTATGCAGGTGTTCCGCTTTTGCTTTCAGCTTGACTGGATCACGCTCCGAAAGCATCGATTGCTTAAGCGCGTTCGCCTTGTTGTGCACAAGAGATCGGAGCCTGAACCGATAATTCTCACCAAGCCGATCGCCTTGGTCGATGCATTCTAGGATGAGCAGCTTGAGTTGTTCGAGCTCTGTAGTTTGCCTGCGCATCTGTTCCAGCTCAGATCGCAACACCAGTATTTGTTGCCACAGCCGATGGATGCCTCCGTGCAGGATCGAATGGGCTATGCCCGACACCGACAAACCTTGTCGCAATGCACGAAGCTCCACCATAAAAGGCGTGAAACCATCCCAGTTTCGATAGGAATCAAAAGCTGACGCGTCTGCGTCACTGCGGTCGCCGACGAGCCCATAGGGATCGCTCGACATAAAAAATATCTGCCTTTCATCAACATTGATAGAACGCGACGCCAGCGCCTGTCGCAGTTCTACACCTTTGCGTTCTACCAATTTCAGATAGACGTCAGGAGAAAGCTCCGGGTCGACCCCCAGTTCGTCTGAGCGGTTGACGATGAAGTACGTGCTGTCTCGTTTATCAACGATTCCCTTGCCGTAGTCGCCAGAAATGACCGTACGCAACGGTGAATCATCTCCCACTATCAGGTTGGGTTGCAGGAGGAAAATGACGATGCTGGCGTCAGCCAACGCGGCCCAAGCTTCTTGAGTATGCACGTGGTGGCTGCTTTGGAAGCCAGGACTGTCAATAAGGTCGACACCGTCAATGTCGTACGTGTGCGAAACATCCGTCAATGGCTTGCCGGCCACCTTGAGCGTATCCGGCACTGGTAGGCCTGCATCTAGCAGCAGCCGCTTGATGAAGCTGGATTTGCCGGTGTTGTAGTCGCCTATAACATGAATGCGCGGCCTGCCTGACCGCGAGTAATCCACGAGGGTTTTCAGAACGTCTTCGTCTCCTGGGTAACGCGCACAAGCTTGCTGCACATCATTGAGCCACGCCAGGGAGTCCGGAAGTGTGAGATCGCGGGTAAATCGACTAAGGAAGCCGCGCATGCCCAGAAACAGCTTCTCGAATACGTTGAGTTCGTAAGTTCTGGCTCTTCCAGCTATTGAGCCTCCCTGAGTCAGCGTCAGGCCGTGCGGATCCTCAATCCAATCCTCACCTAACCAGTAAAGCGCGCCAGCATTAGGACGTTGGCTGAACATCTCCCGCTCGCGATTTTGGGCGATCTCCCATACCAGCAGCTGTGCGTTGCGTGAGACATCAAGAGAGCCAGAATGCTCGTTAATGGTCTCTATGACTGTCGCGCATCTCTGCGTGACCAGGCGCAACGAAAGCGCGTTACGAACAGCTGGAAACAACAGATCGCGTGTAGCACTCAGTAGGACGAGCTCCGATTGTGCCAGCACCTCTTCCCTTACACCACTATATGCCTTGTATATGAGCTGATGCAGCTCGGCCGTGGCCCGTCGCCTTCCTTCCAGATGCTCACGCTCTGCCTGATCTCGCGCCTTCTGCCCTCCCCAACCGAAGAAGCTAGCGGCGACAGCGCCAGCAAGACCTATGGCCGCCGCTGCACCAGCTGCCCACCCGAAAGGATTCCAGGCGTTGATGGCAGCAAAGCTTCCTAATGCGCCAATTACACCGGCCAGTACACCGCCCCCCTTTATCGCCCAGGCGCTGTACTTCCAACCACTGCCCGCATCACCATCGATCTTGCATCCTTGAAGCCGAATATCCATTTCCAGCTTGGCATCACTGAGTGTCAGTCGCGCTTTAGCTTGAAGAAACCGCAAGCCGCGCACCAGCACGGACTGCGCTTGCTCGATAATTTCTTTTTCATCGAAACACTCTGCCCTGACGTCTTCCGAAGACAGCTTTTTACGACGTTCGAATGCAACGCGGACAATGCGATCGGCTTTACTGAGCGAAGCGTGACATAGGTTGCCCAACGTGGTGCCGAGCATTAGTGAGATTTGCTGAGCGTATTCCCCCTCCTGCGACGCCTGGAACCTTCCGCCTCTGATCTGTTCAAGTTCAGTCAACAAGTCCACGTCATCAACTGCCAGAGTTTTTCTTCTAACCGAATCATCTAATGCTGGATAGCCCACGAGCGCCAGCATCGGTTCAAGCATGTTCCTCTCTAGTGACTCGGCACCCAGAATGGACTCGTGCCTGATTTCATCGATAGCACGCCTCAAACTGCTAAAAACACCCCTTAGCTGGTCATTCAGGGAGCCAAGCCGAATATCAACCGCCGCATCGGTGATCACCGACACCAACAGGTCTTCGAGACGCGGATAATTAGACCATTGCTCCAGACTGTCACAGCTGTACAGATTCCTCTGTTTGGTCAGGCTTTCAAGATCAGGGCCTTCAAATGGCATTGACGCCCGAGCGAAGACAGCACGCTTGGAGCTGACCGCAACAACCGGTACGTCATTCACGCCGAGGCGCGACAATTCATCTCGGATATTGGTCGCATGCTCGCTGACTGCTCGTGAAAGATTACCGCGGGCCATTGGTGCGGACACGCGGCCCGGCATTCTCCACATAGCGTTTCGCGGGTTGAGTACCGCGATTACTGGTTTGCGATACTCGCTGACCCACGCGGCAAACTTGGCAAACTCATCTGCCTGCTGGCTTTGGCTGTCAAAGCAGACCAGAACAAAATCGGCGACCTCGACTGCCTTACGGGCCCGCGCTTCAAGATCTTTGCGCGAGTTATTCCGTCCCCACCCGTTGATGCCCGGCGTGTCGTAGATCAAGCATGCATTCCAGGCGAGTGGTTGAACGTCCGTTGTCCAGTCACTTTCACCTTGGGAAACAATTGATCCGTTACCTCGCGTGAATGCTGTGATCAGCGAGCTCTTTCCCGCTCCCGTACGACCAAAAAGCACGATATTGAACGTGCTCAGTGCATTTCGTTGGCGCTCAACGAGATCCAGGATCAATCCACGCTTTTCGTTGAGAATGTCAGCTAACGTCTGGGCTACGTCGCCTTCAGCGTCCGGTACTCGCTGGGAGAGCGCAAAGTCTGCCGTCTTACTCATCTGGGCCAATACAGAAGCAACACGCCTGCTGAGCTTGCTCACCTCGTCCTGGCTTTTCGCGACCGCATCTGCGGTCGCCTTGGATAATGCGTCTTCCGGGGCCTCATTTGGTTTGCTCATGGCAATACCTCCGCCTTCAATGCGCAGAAAGAACTGAGTGCGGATTTGATAGGGTTAAGCTGGGAATAATTTATTCGGTGCGGAAATTGAACGCGGGCGGAAATACACCGGGCAGTACAAGCCATACACTCACTTCCTTGTCGAATGCGCTTAAGCCCAAGAGGCTAACGAGGTAATTAGCAGAATGATAGCGTCTACCCTACGCTGCGGGATAGCCGGAGATAGTCTCATTCGCGAGTCAGCGAGCACTCAAACCTTCGCGTTCGGCGCAATGAATCCCTACCGTTAGCCCAGGTTTCTGATCTTCAGGGATGACCCGCTCAGGGGCTGATGTGGGATTGCTAGTTTATTCACTGAAGCTGGCCAAAATACAAAATCGAGTGGTGGCTACGGCCACCGGTTGCTGCCTCAATCGCTGAGGAGGAACCAGGGCACCCGATCCGGAAAGATTAGCGACGCGCAAAGCGCGCCGATTCTCGTTGCAGGATGGCGTAGCGATGTGTCGTTTTCCATTTGCGGGATGCACGCAGTCTTCCAACGCTCAGCAACATCTGCCACCGTCCAGACCTTGTGGCCGATTTGGAAAACATGGTTTATCCCATTAGGAACGAATGGCTGGCTGAACTCTAGGTAGCTTTGCGGGATCATCTGCAGCATTTTCTCGGTCGGAATTCCTGTTGCCGCCACGATGATCGCCCTTCCAACCTTCGGTTCGGGCGACCCTTATGAGCCTTGGAGGATTTGCACGGGGCTGTTGATTGGTGCCGTTTCCGCTTTGGCCGCTCGCGAACTGGGACGAAAGCCCAAAAGCATTGCCTCATATCTTGTCGGAAGTGAGCGCATCTCCAGTTATCCGGGTCATACACTTCACCGGAAATTTGAAGAGTTCATTAACGACTGAGGGGGATGGCCTGAGTTCTGCTCGCTGCGTATGTAGCTCGATATGCCATTCGGCGGACGCCCTGATCAGCACTCTGCCTGAGAAAAACAGGTGGTGAGCCCGGTTAATGAGGAGACCAGCGAGTTCACCACCTAAAAAACTACCCAACAGAAGATCAGCGACCATGCCCTCTACCCCGCCCGCTCAGTAAGCGGTAAGGGAAGCGGGAACCAGGTCGTAGCCTGGGTCTGGTACCCAAGCGCGGCACTGGGTAGGAATCTTCAGCTGCGCAGCGATTATGCCGGTTTGATCGAGATCGTATTATCGAAGCACGAAGCCACGCGTTGTCAAAGCTGAAGCCCTTCCATGAGGACTAAGTACCAGATCAGGGTTACAGGAACACCGTAGGAACTAGGTGAAGCGGGTCTTGTGTGACGCGGCCTTTCCGGCCTCTTGGGTTGGACTCATTGAGACCTGCCCTGGGCTTCGGTGGAGATCACTCAGAGCGCTTTGGCGACTCACTCCTGGAGATGGCCGGGGGAAACAAGAACAACCCTGCAGGGATGCAATGGTGGTTTCTGCTTGTTCAGAAATTAAAACGAGGGAGCTCATGAAGATATCAGATCGGTTGCCGTACATCTCCGCCGGCCACTGAAAAAACCTGGATAAAAATAAGTCGCAAAAATCACGAGCGTGATCAAACTCCTTCCCCACCGGCCACGGTGAGTACAACGTTGTGTAAGTAAAACTAATGCGACGGTGCTTAACGACTGGGGCGACCTTTACCCACGAGCCCGTGCGAAGTGCGGATGCAAAACCGCTGCGTTCTGCGCTCCGACGTATTAAGTACCGGAGTACGCGTACGCGTGGCATGGCCACTAAGAAGTCAATCCATACACCGGAAGCGCCAAATGAGCCGTCTAGGCAAACTGCACCTAAAGGAAGCGAAATCTCGGTGATTAAAGAAAACTTAGTATCCATTCGATACTCCCCATTCCCTCGCCTGTATATTCTGCCAGCAAGTCAATTACCCTTCACTTTCCAGTGGAAGCAGCGAATCCCTCAATAAACTGTTGAGTCCTGCTAGAGACTATTGGAGGTTGCCATTGGGCAAGTCGGCGTGCGATGACGGCAGCGTGCTCTGCCGTAAAACCATTGCAGGATGATCCCAAACCATGAGCATTCGAAAATCCCATCACGCCCCCTACTGCATTCAGTAGTGCCTCAATCACGCTTGACTCGTCTGGTGGTACGACCTCGTAGAGCCAACCGAGGATAAGCAGCGCGGCCCTTCGGTGAGCGATACTGGCTATCAAGGGCCCGTGAGAGAAGGTCTGTTGGAATACCGGGAGCTGGAGGTAAGCAGCATCGTTACGCATGTAGCGGTTGATGAGACCGAATCTAGGATAGAGCATCAAGCAGATCAGAAATTTCGAGAATGCCCACTCACTATTTTGGTGAACATCGTTGCTCAGATTATGTGGGACGGCATTAACCTCGAAACGGTTAAGCATATCCTGTACGAGTCGCAAGGACTTGATAGACCGCCTCGCGTCCTGCAAGCGTGATGCTGAGAGGTACCTGTCCTTGTGTAAATGATGCATCTGGAAAAATTTCATGGCCATGCTCAGCTTAGGCCCGAATACCTCCGCAGCATCGATTAACGGCAAATTATGAATTTCGCAGACTACGACGCCCACGGCACACCATTTGTTCAGTGAAGTAGGAAATGCATGGGTTCGAAAATTTTCAGCCAAACACTGATAGCAAAACGTGCGCCTGTAAAAGCGTGGTATCAGCCAGGTGCTAGGTGGTTGAATGAGGGCAGCCCTAAGATCACTACTCATGCCTACGGCGTCACAAGCCGCGTTTGTAAAGCTGGAGCTTCGCGAGAAATCTGGATCGAAGTCTACCGCCGGGCCCGAGGCAACCCATAGCTGGCTGAGTGCTTCCCGGCCGAGCGGCGTGTATTTGGAAACCATGCTTTGCCTATACAACCAGCACGACAAAAGTTCTCCCTCGATCGGTAAGCAATCGATGCAAACAGTCATTTACTTCTGACCATAGTAGAGGTAGGCGGGATGGAACAATCGCAGAAATGTATTACCAAGGTTTCCTTTGGTAATGAGATAAAGCGCTTCCAGCGATACGTCCGCGAACTCGGTTTGTGAGTTTTCAGCGAGGATCGATTCGAAAAAAACCTTGTATTCATATAAACATTGAAAGCCATCCAGGCTGAAAGCTTCACCACTGTGTGATGAGCCCACCTGCAGTTCAAGCATGTCCGTTGTTTCTGCATGAAGCCCAGAGATTACAATGTTCACTGATGGGAGCGCAGTTAGAATCAGTTTCAGCTGATGTACAGTACGACGCCTAGCACGCTCACCACAAAGGAAAATATCTATATCGTCGACAAAAATTGTGGAAATCTCTCTCAAGGTAATAATTTCAATTGCAAAGCTGGGCAATTCACTTTTAGCTTGAAACTCAGCATCAATATTTAGGTGATTATACAACTGACCAAGAAGATCCAGTCCGGCAAGTTCAGGATGGTCTGCTATAGTGAAAAACGGATTACTCACGCGCGACCTGATATTCTCCATGCAGGTCGTCAAACCAAAACCAGGCTGGGATGAGACAACGCAAAGTACGCCCCCACGTGTCAAAGCAGCTAAGACACTGTTAGCGGTAGCAAACTGTGAGGGCGAGAGCTTGATCATGTTTTTTTGGGCTTTGCAGGATGGTGGATTTTGAAACCGTACTTCATCGCCAAGGCATCGATGTTAGGGATTTGATCTTGCGTAATCCGTTCAGTGCCTTGCTCGATAGCGTCCATAGCGGCGCATTTGAGAATCTTTACGATATTATCCAGAATGCCATGTGAGTTTGAATATATGAGCGTCCGCAGCTTTGGGGATGCAACGTTCGACACAAGCTTCAGGGGCAAATGGGTTTCGTAGGTTGCAATGAAGTCCACAAAGTGCTGATCTAATTTCCAGGACTGCAGTTCCCATTGCACAAATCGCCGATCTAGCACACGATCAAGTATCATTGCTTCATTCGCAACTGAGTTGCCAAAAGCAATAACGCAAAGCTTGAGCTTGCCTTCTGCTAGGCTGCGCAACAGTGACAAGATTATTCGTTTGTTGGTGCTCCCCTCAAGCATCGCATCGGACAACTCATCGATGACAATGGCACCGATATCCCCCGATTTAATTTTTTTCTCAATGATGTCAAGTCTGTTAGCTGCAGTGGTTCTCTTGCCGATCTGCACGCTAAATTGCTCGCAGATGGCGTCATGTAGTTTGTATCGGTTCAAATTCTCGGTCAGGGTGATAAATACCATTTTCTTCCCCGAAAGCTCGCCCAACGCCTGCAGACGATGAAATAATGCGGACTTGCCATCACCGCCCTCCCCATGGATGAATATGCTAGACGCCTGGATCTGGTGGTCTGTGTATACCATGTGCTTTAGGCAGTTCAGCAAGGGCTTCAAGCGCGGGGTATCGATCCAGATATCATGGCGGCATATCTGAATCCTTTGTTCTGGGGGCAAGTCGACAAGATGCCTTAAGTCTGCTTTGACGTGACCGTATTTTGGAACTTCGCACTGATTATTCATAACTCAACTCTCCTTAGGATCAATGATCAAAACTGGAACAAGCAGATCGATTTCATTGGTGTCTGAAATTATTCGTGGCTTGAAGATATCGTCATCTTCCTCCCAGATAACGTCATCGGATTGGACATAGAATTTGCTATCATCAATGTGGTAAGCCTCCACTTCATCCAGATCCACCCTCTCGGCTGAAGGTAGAGGTGGAGGTGGAGGTGGTGGAGGTAGAGCTGGCTGTTTCGGCGCATTCATGAAAGCCGTTTTCATAGCTGCAGATTCTTGAAGAATTTCTTCCTGACGATCCATAGCGGCGGGCGCGAACTCATCATCGATGGTACCGCTAGCCTTATTGATCAAACTTGGTACACGTTTAGATAACTGCTTGTGGTTCGAGTAGGATTCCCAATGTATTGATAGCCCTTCACGGTTGTAAGAACAACGAATTTTTAAGAATTCATTAGGCGCCTTTACCCAAATATAGCTAAGGTCATACTGTAAATACTTGACATCGAGTTCTTCCCCTACATAGTCCTTCAGGGCATCGCTTTCATACCTGCGGCCGGCGAAATTGATCCCGTAAGAGTGAACTTTGTGCTTGAATGAAGTAGGGCAGAAATCGATGAGGAATCTAGCTTCATCTTTTTTACTGATAACCCTAGATGAGTCATACTTTCCCTCGCTTTTATAATGGGTGAAAGCTTGTCTAGGGGTGCAACCTAGAGATCTGTGAATTTTTCCGTGGTAAACTGTTATTTCTTTCACTATCCACTCCGCACATTGTTTGAAGTCTAACTGGGCATTTAGCTCGCTTTCAAAACTCTGCCGCTCTACAACGTTGCTCCCAGTTGAGCCGGGAAGAAAGTGCACTCCAGTTGTCATGAATGAGCCAATAACGCGTTCTATGATCCCGCCATACCACTTTTTGCCGATGGGCCGATGTTCCCATTCCATCCCCCATTCTTTACATTGCTGGATAAATGCTTCACTTGTAAACTCAGCAGCATTATCTGTAAAAATGACGAACGGAATGCCAAAGAACGGAAATTCACCAGGGTGAGTAAAGAAACTGAGCAGGCTGCTCTCTTTATTCATAATCGCAAACGCTAAGGCAGCAGCAACCGTGTTTAGGCTCGGAGCTTCCATACTTAGATAAAAACCTAGGATAACCCTAGACTTGTCGCAAATGATCAGGGTTATCCAGGGACGACCGATAATCACATCTCTATTAAACTCATCAACGAGCAATATGTCCACGCGGGTATGATCCATTGACACGCGACGCAGCAAACAATCGATGATTAGTTTGTTTGGCTTATATCCATATTTTTGATTGAACTGCTCAACAGTAAGTATTTTTCGGTCACGGTCTTTTTCTGGTATTGCATAGAGATACCTTCTCGCCGTATGGCGACTTATCGGTTTTTCACCAGCACGTTCACAATGACGGTTAGCCCACTTCAACAACTCACTGATAGAGGCCTTCGGGCCCTCGTAATGGTTTTCGAACGCGTTGCTGAGCGCGGCCACCTGTCCCGATGTTGTTCGACTGCCTCCTTTAGGCGTTCCCCTGTGATTACGAATGATGTCCTTTCCATTGCGATGATCGTCGAGCAACTTGTAGAAATGGGATTTTTTTAACCCAAGCAGTTCCATGCCTCTACTGGCAGACATTCCTTGATCGATCTGTTCGAATACAGATCTACGTTCATCTGCGAGCTGTTCCTCCCGGTGGTCAATCGTCCTTACCTGATATGGAATGACTTCATTGCTGGGTGGAACACCAGACTCTTTCCAATCTCTGGGGACACCTTCGTGGGGTCTTTTGACTGGAACCAATCCCGTAGTTTTTTCACACGGTTGAGCTTCTTCATACAGATCACTCTTATCCATGACCAACTCTGATGTTTATGATTTCTAACTGAGGTACATGACACTTGGCTCATCATAGTCACTCATCCACAATGCGCAACCATGTATAAAAACCCAGCAACTGAGTAGCTCGAAACGCAAACACCGACTTATGTATATATTGAACTTTGAGCCACCGAAATAAATACACTTAGTTTACTATTTAATTTCTCAGTCCTTTCAATAATTTACTATCCAGCCTCACTAATTGTGATGCTTTATGAATTAAAAAATATATTAAAAAATATCGTTTTTTTTATAACCAAAAAAAACCGAATCTGACCAATAGTGGTTATGAAAAAAATTTTGTTCGTGCTGTGTAGTCGCCGGGGATTGGCTGGTCGAAGGCCTTACGGCACGTCTGTAGCATGTGGTTACGGGAAATCCGCAACTCTGGGAGATTCAATTCGTGCGAAGGAGTTAGTCACTAGGGGGACAGAAATTTACAAGCCTGACGTTTCAATTGTGCATCTGATCGAAGTCGCTGGTGGGAGGTTGGACGGGGATTCCGTCGTATGGGTGGAGGGTGATCTAGATAGATGGCACGTACGTTTCATTGGCGGAAAAACGAATAGATGGCGTTCCATTACCGGAAAAAAGATTTCTGTTTTCCGGCGATGGGGCGACATCGCAGATAAATAACTGTAATAAAAGGGGAAATGGTTTTCCGTTTAGCTTTCAATGTTCACACCTACTATGGCAGCGCATCGGAACACCGCCTTTCGGGAGCAGCAAATGCTCGAGGTCGCGAAGAAAGCCATCCTTGATAGTGGTGACTTTCTCTCTCTGGACCAAACGGCTCATCGGCTCGGTCTGCCCCCTTTGAATCTGGATGATTGGGAAACGGAGGGAAAGATTTTTTCAATTCAGCATGGCGGCTGCTCACTGTTTCCGATGTATGCCTTCCTGGCCGACGATGGTCACGGGCCGGTGCCTGGACTGAAGGTGATACTCGATGTTTTGAGAACGAAAAAAGGAGGATGGGGAATCGCATTTTGGTTTGCTTCTCCCAGCAGTTACCTCGGAGGCAGTCGACCCCAAGATGTACTTTTTTCCGATGGAGATGAAGTGTTGCTTGCGGCCCAAGATGAGGTGGCAGGTATCACCCACGGATAGCCAAGAAGGGTTCTACACATGTGTAATAACCGATAACGCACAGACCCGGATGTTGCAGATTGCTAGGGCGCTGCTTAACATCGCATCAAGTCATCTCTATCGCTAATTTGGTAACCCCATGCCTGCGTCTCCGATTCCTTTGTTTGACACCTACCATCGTTTTAGAGACCTGAATTTCAGTCGTGTGTCTGATGAGCAGCCTGTTGTCACTCAGTACCTTTTCTCCTTTCCGTCAGAGCTAAAGGCTCAAGATGGTTACCTGGCGGTTCGCGGATTCCTAAAGTCCTATTCAAACAACGAAGCCACGTTCAATTCATACCGTACCCATGTTGAGCGTCTTCTGCTGTGGTCTCTCCTGATAGCCAAGAAGCCGCTTCTAGAACTCAAGCGCCATGATTGTGAGAGTTTCCTGGAGTTTTGCTTACAACCTCGTCTTGAGTGGATCGGTCCGGTCGTCAAATCGAGATTTACCCGGGTTGGAGGTCGTAAGGCGGCTGAAACTGACACCTACATCATCAACGAAAAATGGCGCCCTTTTAACGTCAAGATCGATAAACAGATCCGCAAGGTTGCTGCTGAGAACAGTAAAGACATAGATGACACAGCGTATAAAATGTCCGCTGGCTCGATGGGCCAGGTGTTTGCCGTGTGTGGCAGTTTTTTCCAGTACACCATTGACGAAGGTCTTACCTCAGAAGCCAATCCAATTCGGTCAGTCAAACAAAAATCCAACTATAAACAGCGCAACACGGTGATGAGTTCCGGAAAGGCGCTGACTCCGCTCCAGTGGAATTATGTTATTGAAACCGCAGAAGTCATGGCCGCAGAGGATCCTAGGCACGAGCGGACGCTATTTATTGTGGCCACCCTCTTCTCTCTCTATCTCCGAATTTCTGATCTCGTCGGTCGGGACAATTGGAAACCTACAATGGGTTCGTTCGAATTCGACGGTGAGAATTGGTGGTTCAACGTCGTGGGTAAAGGTAATAAGTCCGCGAAAGTTAGCGTACGAGACGAATACATTGAAGACTACTTGAAGCGATATCGGACCACCCTCTCCCTTCCGCCGCTGCCGTCTTACAAGGAAAGTACTCCACTGGTCACAACGGTCAGAGGTCGGGCTGGCCTGTCAGATCGTTACATTCGCTCCCTCATTCAGGTGGTGTTCGATAAAACACTTCAGCGTATGAAGGATGAGGGTCAAACCGACTTAGAGATGGACAAGCTTCGGTCCGCGTCCCTACATTGGTTGCGTCACACGGCGGCTACATTTGACGCGCCATTTCGCGATATCAAAGATCTCCAAGCTGACTTACGCCACGAGAGTATGTCGACAACTCAGAACACTTATTACAACTCTTTGGATCAGAGTCGTGCCAAGTCAGTTAAAGGGCTCGGGATCAAGGACAGAGGTTAGAATTTACCTAAAAACGCCAAACCAGGCTCGGCTCGACGAGGTCGGTTGGGACATCAAGGTTCAAGGGCTTCAATACGGCAATTTTGATACCCCCGCTTTCTCCACACCGATCGCTACGCTCTGCTGTGCACGCGGCACCGCATCGTGTTCAGTCCTAGTTTCATTCAGTAACTTTGTCGCAGGGAAAAACCAGCTGGCTTCAAAAATGGTGTCGGAGAATGCGGAGACTCCTGGATGACAGCGCCACGTGGTAACCCGTTTAGTAATTTCCAAGAGGCGTTTTTTCTCACGCTCCATGAACCAGCAAACGGCCTCGGTATATGCGTACTTTCGGTTCTTCGAACCACGTGGGTTTGTGGCCAATACTGATTGGCGAATATCGCCACCATTCGAACGTCGATCGATGAATGAAGCAGAACGTCGAGGATTTCCCAGTCGTAACTGCTGAGGTCTGCACCTCATCAACGAGGATTTCGTAATAGATGCATTCCCGCTGGTTAAGCAGCGCCCACCCTACTCTCTGCTATTAATTCGTGACCCTTCACCATCATGGATGGGAGGTCCTCGAACTCGACTCCAAGTGTACATCCACTCACCCCATCGCCCGCTTCCTTATTTGCCATCAATGCCTTGATCGACGTACCGCTACTTTATGTTGCAGGTGGCGAATGCAATACGGACGCCGGTATCTCTCGTGAAGCAACTGACACCGCCCGATACGACTTCTTTGACCCGGCCATTGGCAATCTGGAAGCACGCGTCTACGCGCCGCCTTGCCGATGATCGAAGGGCCAGTAGCACTGCTCAATCCAACTACCCTGCATGATGTGACGCCATCAGGCGCATCAATGACAATCGATTGTTCTAGTTGGTCAGACACACAATTGTTTGCGTGGTTTTACTCTAGGCTAATTTGGAGGTTTCGCTCGATGGCGCGGGCTCACAAAATCTAAGGCAGATCGGCAGATCATGCGGATTGCAAAGCCATTTTTTATTGAAATTAACCTTTAGCCAAACCATGAATTTGAGACTTCTTACTCCCCGGGGTTGGAGGTGCCTTATGCAGTCGTTCGGCGCACGGATGCCTTTTTGGCAGGCTTCGCTTTGCTCGCCCCGGCTTGGTCTTTGACGATGGTGAGGATCTACCGCCAGTTGCCCACACCGCTAGACTTACGTGCTACGTTTGATCACCATGTGCCATCTTCGAGGGCCGGATCACAATGGCCTAGCACAGGTGTGCCCCCTGCCGCCCTCATCAACGCTCTGGAGTAGCAGTCTGCTCGTGCATCCTTACAGCAATTGCTTCAACCCAGTCGGCGACGACACTGGCAGCTGGTTTAAAGTCTGCATGTCTGAGCCGTTTATAAAGCCCATCCAATGCTTTCCTTTGGGCCAACGTGAGCGAATCGACCAAGACTTTCCCGCCACCAATCTCGCAAATAGCTTCAGGCGACAGGCAGGCGGCCTTCGGCGTTAACCATAAATACGTTTCCTTAGGTGATGCCCAGGAAATCGTGTCATTTTTTCCACGTACGGGGATAAACGCCTTGTTCAAAATGCCTTGGCCGTCGTCGCCCATGCCAACCTTCAACACGGGTTCATACGCTTCGTCCCAGCAAAGAAGGCTGACGACCGCACTGGCGCCTGAGGCCACCCACTACTGACCATGAAGTCAATCAGTTGGCAGCTTAGCCAAGTGGCTGTCCTCATAAAAAGGTCGTTGAGTGCAATAGATACATCGACCGTTCTTCGGTCCATCTTCGTGTAGAAATTGGCGTTGATGTAGCCGCAGAACGGCGCTTTGCCTTCCGATCCAAGCGGTAAGAAGCAATACAGTCTTCCCGTCTCCAAGGGCGTACTTAGCGGGACGGCGATACTGATGCGAGCGGTACCGTCCCAATTCCTCCAACTTTCGGGTATCTCTTCTTATCAAGGCTTGCCTGCAATGCCTGCTTGAACAGTTGGTCATCGATGTCCCAATGAGCCGCGACAAACTCCGCGTTGCCTAAGCGGAGCTGGGTCACAGTAATTGGTGAGTCCACCTTGAAACCCTTGGGTACTAGGGTCAGGCCTCCGCTAATGATCGCTCCAGTACGAATGGCTCGCCCACCCCAGCGTCGAGAGAAATGCGTCCGACCCGTTCCAAGAACATCTGGGGCGGTGTCGTCAGACTTTTTAGGACTTCCATTTGTGTCTGCACGGCCTGAAGCGCCTCAGGCGATTTCAGAGGTAAGCGGACAACGGTGGCGAAACCTGCCTCGGCAAATCGTGTGACCTTATCACCCGGCTCTGCGGGAACAGGTATATGCCAGCAAGGCAGGTTGTTGGCCATCTCTTGAGCGACATCGGCCGGATGGACATCTTGGTGAGCGCGCAGGTCATCAATTGTTGCGAAGCGAAAACAAAATCCGTCGAAAGTGCTCCCCCTACCTTCGCTATTAACCGAGTAAATTTCGGGCCAACTGCACACCTGCAGCACACTTCGAAATCCCAGCCCCTTATTCCGAATACCGGCATGCACGGGTTTGCTACTCAGCGCGATGTTGGTGATGGCTTGCAGGTTTTCACCGGCAAAGCCAGGACCGCGGTTCGCCACATAAAAACATCCCTGGCCCTCAGTAACGTCCAACACTACAGCGATCTCGCCATCCGTGCGTGATGGGTCATGTGCGTCATGGGCATTTTGGATGAGTTCTACCAAAAAACGGTTGCCGTAGTCATCGGAGACGAACTGCGACATATTCCGAACGCTCTGATAAAGGCTGGGATCGTTGCGAGCGGACAGATAGTTCGAGATTCGCTGATACATTAGCTTCGCGATAGACTCCGCAGGGCCGAGTTTTTGGTCATCTACCGACACTTCAAGACTTACAGCGTCTACCTCCTTGTGATTGCGTCGCTCACAGGCCGGTTGAGCCCGGCGCATTGTCCCGATGTCTGCCATTTTAGGAGTTCTAATTGATCCTTAGGTTTTTATTTCAGCCAGTACAGGACCGGAATAAGATGTTTCGATTTGTATGCAAAAGGCAACATCTGAGAGTCACACTAGGTAACACTGGCGAGATGAGTGGACCCGGTCTCGCGAAAGATGCGTAGCCGTATCGATAAATAGCGAGCCTAATTCCTCCAGCGTGGTTGCAAGGAGTTAGACCTGAACAGACGGGACTCTCGACGGGATAAAATCGCCATGCTGATAGAATCAGCACTAGCTACCCATAACACTCCTCTGAGAATTGACATGAACCCAGATTTAACTGAAGAAGAAATGCGCCGGGCGCTGTTCGGTGGTAGCGAGCAAGCTCCGCAATGCAGTGAATCTCCAGCGCAGAAGCCCGTCTCGGATATCGTGATCAGGCAACCAGCAAAAGTGGCCGAGAAAAATAAAGTCGCGAAAACGTTTACGCCCCGGTTGAGAGTCACGCTTCGAGTGGGCAATGAATTTGAAGGTGAGACGCACGAGATGGTCCATAAGGCCGATACGCTAAGTACCCTCCTAGCCGAGCAAGAGGCTATTAGGGCGGCCAAGAAAAAATTCCGATTTGTGAAAGTGGTTTCGATCAAGTCGATGTAAGAGAATCCTCACAAGACTTGCGGCCGGACGTGAAACGCCTTTCATTTGGAACGATCACTCTAGGAAGGGTCCGGGACTGACGTCACTGGCGGAAATCGACCCAGTACGGTCTGTCGGCGTCCCAAATTTATGCCCAGTTGCCACCGCTGATATAAGTTGGTCGCTACAGTGACAGGGCTGTGCATGCGAACGCAGAATATGTGCTTAGTATGCAACTCAATACAATCCCTAGAAATTCACAGCGGCGTTTCTTTATCCTTATACGCATCAAGGCTCCCCCTGCTCATTTTGGGCGCCACCTTCTTGGTTTGAGACTTGAGTCGCCCGGCGCGCTTCAGTGGCCCCGAACAATCGTCCGAGGAAACCATCTGATTCAGGCGCTCATGCGCATATTTCAGGTCAGAAGTGCTTGCAACAGAACCGCTATACACCGCGTCAAATTTGATCAATCTAACTCTCCTCTAGCCTTGTCTTGTGGAGCTTTAATTGTCTGCGTGTGGATGATTCGCGGTTTGCCGTAGTTGAGTGAGCTCCGCAGAATATTGTTCCGACAATCTTCGGGCTTCAGCCAATGGC
Source organism: Pseudomonas sp. OV226 (assembly GCF_003148705.1). NCBI lineage: Bacteria > Pseudomonadati > Pseudomonadota > Gammaproteobacteria > Pseudomonadales > Pseudomonadaceae > Pseudomonas > Pseudomonas sp. OV226. The sequence continues at coordinate 588,037 of NZ_QGGS01000001.1, forward strand.
GTGCTTGCCTGCGCCAGGCCCTCCTCCAGTCGCTTAGCTTCGGCGCGCGACACACCGAGCTGCTCTTGAAACGCTTCCTTCGTCCCGTCTGCCTTGGAAACTGCGGTCTTCATTGCAGTAATCTCACTGCTCAACAAGAGCGCCGCGTCTTCATGGGTTGCCACCGCCTTTGCTTGCTGTCGCGCCTCACTCAACAAGCGCTCGTTATCTCTGTTGAGTCGAGTCAGTTCATCCTGCTTAAGCATCAAAGTGTGCTGGAGCTGTCGTAGCTCAACTCGAACTTGCTGCACTTGCCCTTCGTGTCGCTGTTGTTCCTGCTCCCGCTGTTCCTTGACCGCGTTACGGTAATGTTCCAGCACATCCCGTGAATGCAGGTGCTTTTCTTCCAGAGAGCGAATCTGCTCGTCCTTCAGCTTACCCCTACGGGTAAAAAAAGACTATCGCGGTGTAAACCCCTCGGAGAGCAGATATGCACCGCGCAAGTCATGCCTACGGCACGGCGCGGGCATCGGGGCCTACTCGCCCCCTACCCCAGGCATGGGCCTGCGGCCCCTGCACCCGCAACTCTCAAACCAAGCGCATGTCCCATCGGGGTGAAGCCTGTCTAAGCGGCCCAGGGCGATAAAGCTGCCCTGCCCTACGGGCGCTAACACCCGGATAAATCCCCCCCGGACGGCAAGCCACCCGAGGACTCAACCGGGCGCGTGCGCGCGCTGGCTCATTAAACATCTGAACGAGTCAGTCCGCTATGTGCCTTCGGTGAAGGCATCGATTTTGAGATTTAGGGAGGGGCTGGAGGTAGCATGCGTCGCTGATCGCCCACGTTGATGGCGCAAAGTGTCCAGTCTTCTAAACGATCATTCTTTAGACTTGGCAGGCGATGCCGAACGTCATCAATGGGGTTGGGGCTCAATGGAACAGCCAGTGCACTTAGGGTGTCATTTCGCCCCCAGCCGGAATTGACCCGAGGAAGGATATGCTCGATTTAAAAACACCAACCATGCTTACCGCCCAGAAACGGATCATATGTACAAAATGCAATGGGTTCATTGAGCCAGGCCAACAGTACCTACTCCTTTCTGGAAGTCGGGAAGGTTACCTAAGCTCGTTAAAAACCTGCATGCCCTGCCTTAAGGGAAGCCCATAGAATTTGGAAAAGTGCGACCCGAGGTCGTTTGCAGAAGTTGGGGTTCCGGGAGCAATGGACCCGAAAACCAACGTAAGCCCTGGTTAAAGTACGAATTACTCATCCAAAGCTGTGAATTGGCGGACTATGTTTAGCAAAACGAGTTTTCGACACCTCTTTTCGAATGTTTTCGTCTATTCAAGATCATTTCTACAACGGTCTGATAAAGCGGTGGTTTTATAGAACTACCCAGATAGCACGCGGCTTTGCGGGCAGGCATTAACCAGTAACCTGAGTTTTTCTCTACATGTAATGACAATAAAGGTGGCCGGCTTTCTCAGGCACTACCTTATGTGGCTAGTCAAAAAATTTTTGACTAGCCACACAGATTCACGATCAAAAAAGGTCGAATCAATCTTGTTGTGCTTGTGCTTGTGCTTGTGCTTGGACCTCCACAACCACGCGACGGTTCGGTTGTAGACAACCAATTAGGTATCGAGTACGGGCCGTCCCTCGGCAATTATTTGTAACAGGCTGTTTCTCCCCCATTGACAGCGCCTTAATGGGTGCGCGGACACCAGCGTTCTTTAAGTAGTCACCCACCGTTTGAGCGCGTTTCAGAGCTAAACGACTATTATAGCTCTCGTCGCCGAGTCGATCCGCATAACCCGTGATTTCCAAGCTTTGCACCCACGGTCCTTTACTGAGTAGTGCCTGTGCCAGTGCGTCGAGTTCACTGCGTCCCTGCGGCAGTATGTCCCCAAAGCCTGAGCGATCAAAGAGGAAAAGAGCATCCGCGCTAAGATTCATACGCCTCATTGGTTGTACCTCAGGCCCGCGAACCGGAGCCGGCGCTAAGTGTGGGGCAACTTCACAGCTTTGCTCCTGACCCCAGTTGTAGTGCTCATCCTGTAGATTGCTGCATCCAGCAACGGCGATGGTGGCGAGAGTCGTGGCGGCAAGTGCCAGCCGTTTTGGTGCACCCTTCATTTGTTTTGCTCCTTGTCATTGTCGTTACTACCGACTTGCTTACCACGCCACCCGTACACCTAATTGCCCGGTGGTGCCTTCGCGATCAGTCCCGCCCAGCGAGTGCTGGTACTGCACCCCGCCATAGAGATAGGTTGTCTTGCTCAATGGCAGCTGCGCGCCAATACCTAACTCAGCCCAAGTCTTCTTGGACAACTCCTCCATGACCGTGGTGTTACCAATGTTTACGGCTTCTGGATCTTTGAAATCGTGAAGCATATTAGCCGTCATGTAGAAGGTGTCAGTACGTGTAAGTTTGTCTTCACGCTCCGCCTTGGCGTTCCAGGCCAACCGCCCGCCTGCACGGCCACGCAGACTTTGATTGGTAAAGCTGTCCACCGAAGACACGTTGTCCGAAAAGCCGCGATAGCGTGTCACTTGGGTGGACAACTGCGCCTGTGGCTCGATCAGCCATTGGCTGTCGCCGATTTGCCAAGGACGACCTACTTCCGCGCTAAGCCCTAACCCGGAGCCCTTTTGAGTGCCATTATCATTGTACTTGTCGGTGTATTTATTTCGAACAGCATGAATCTGACCGACCAAATCGAGGTAGCTTCCGTTGTCGGCATAACGTGTGTGATATATACCAAGCGTAGCCATTTGGCCTTCCATTTTTCCCGTGTCGTAGCCCATACCAGCCTCTCCACGACGCGCATCATTAAAGCTGGTACTGGTCTGGCCATAACCTGCACTGATGCCTGTGTGGATGTGAGACTTGTCTTTGCCCTCACCGAAACTAACTACTAGATCCTTCCCAATCTGGAGGTACTGCATTTCTTGTTCAAAGCCAAATTGGCGCTTGCCATCCAAATCCAGACGTTGCACGTGCATGCGTACCCATACCCGGTTGTCAGGCTTTTCGGCGTCGCAGTCGCAGCCATCCCATTTAAGCGTCTGCTGTTCACCCACTCGCTGATGCAATGTGCCAAGCAAACCCATCCCTAACTCATTGATCGCTACCTGGCCGAGAGCGTAGCCGGGAACGGCTGGACGCAATACAGCAGGGACTGCCGTACGCGGTGCTCGTGTCGGTGTCGGTGTCGGTACGGGTGTCGGTACGGGTGTCGGTACGGGTGTCGGTACGGGCGTAACCGAGTAGGCACTTTTCAGGTAAAAGCTGTTGGTATCCCCGTCGGTGCTGCCACCGCGAAACAGGTTGTATTCATAGGCGCCGACTTCCACTGGTGCACTCAGTGCAAAATTGCGTTCTGACGAGGTTCCAGTGACCTGGACTACCTGGATTCCGTTGACGGTGGCGGCGCCTAAGCCTCCGTCATTCGCCACGAGCAGCCGGGTTGTACCACTGGTATTGCCGTTGACGACCAGTTTATCGGTATTGCTACTATCGTCTGCCAGTGTCGTATTGATTTTCACCAAACCGTTAGAGCCGGCATAGTCGCCATTTATCGTGAGCACATTGCCAGCCGTACCCGATACATTTCGCAGATCTACTGAACCCGCGTTGTACACGTCGCCGGTGATACCGAACGTGCTCGCCCCCATCAGTACGCTACTGGTCGAATTGATGAACAGCCCCATAGAATTTGCGCTGCTGTCCACGCCCCCCCCAACGAACAGCGGGGCGCCACTAAGAGTGAGTGCGGTATGGTCAAGTGAGATGTTTTCCCAGTTCACCAGTCGCGTTCCGTCCACTGTCGCAGTCACGCCCTGGAGGGTCAGCTTGTCGACCCATCCGTCGGCCGCCGATACATCATCACCACCGTCTAGAACGGTGCTACCGTCATAATTGACGGTGGTCACCAGCGCCACATCAGAGCCGTTTTGTCCATAAAATCCGCCGGACAGGTAACCACCCGACCAATTGAAGCTATCATTTCCATCTGCATCGCTAGCGACTCGATCATCACCGTAGAGGTTACCGGTAAAATAGCCGCCGCTGAGGGTAACACTATCGTTGCCCAAGCCGAGGATCGCATCGCCAGTTATGATACCGGCTGAGGTGACGATAGTGCCGCCGCCGAGTGTATCTGTGCCACTGTTAGTAGCATCACCGTCCCGAATCGCAATACCGGACATCGCGCCATTCACCGTGGCTGTGGCGCCGATGTTGACGGTTCCGCCTGCCGCTGCCAGGGTATGGATGGCAGCACCGGCACCGCCGCCGCCGGCTAAGGTACCCCCAATGACATCAACGCCGTAGTTTCCTAGAGCAGATGAGGCGCGTAAGCCATCAGCGTCAAGGCCGGCAGTGGCAATATTGCCCCCAGCCATTGTTACTTGCGCCAGACCGGAGCCAGAATTCAAGCTGTACACGCCGTGAGCGCCGCTCCCCAAGGTGCTAACATGACCACTTAACAGTATGGCATTAGCGCTGCCCGATCCCGTGGTTGTTGCATAAATGCCATGACCCGACGCCTGTTGTGTGGTGACTGCCGAATCGACACCGTCCATGCTCGCGATTGCAGCGGCGCTACTGTTTAAGTTGGAGATAACGGCATGGATCGCGACGCCGTTTACACCTTGCGTGATGATGTTGCCGCCAGTCAGCGAAGCATTAACGGTGCCGAGTCCAGCACTACCGCTGTGCAACCCTTCTGAGTTATTACCACGGACTGTGATCTCTCCATCACTCATCGTCACCGTCGATGTTGACGTACTAAGCGGCGTCCCTATAAATGCCTCGACCCCATTCGAACTACTGCCACTTGTTGTCACGGTTCCCATATTTAGCGCGACTGCGTTCCCCGCTGCACTCTGATCAACAGCTGCAAAGACGCCCTGCGCTGCAATGCCTTTCGTCAAGACCTCCCCTCGGTTCACAGCGGTGGCATCGCCAGCGCCATAAAGCACGCGAGCTACTGTGCCCCCAGCGAATTGTCCATTGGTAGAGACTGTTCCGTCGTTGTTGGCCCGCGCATCTCCCCAACCCATCGAGTCCGCAAAAACACCGACGCCATAGGGCCCACCGTTTGTTGTAACACTCCCGCCAGTTTCGACAGTGGCTATCGTCTCGCCATGGTTACCTGCACTACCGGGTGAAAGGTGGGCATAAACTCCTGTAGAATAACTACCATTTGTTGTGATAGCGCCACTAGTAGTGGCTGTTGCAGTGCCATTCTTTGTAGTTTCCGCAGAGACACCATAGCCAAATGCTCCATTAGTTGAAATAGTTCCGGTATTGTGCGCATTAGCTTTCCCACCATTTGCAAGCGCACGGACACCCATGTTGCCTTCATTGGCAGCATGGGAGCCGGTCGTTAAAATCGTGCCGTTATTTACTCCCGACGCATCACCAATCCCCTGAGCATTGGCTAAGATCCCGTGGGCGCCCGCCGAACCATTGGTCTTAATGTAAGTGTCCCCCGAGGAGGTAGCGACTGCATTGCCGGTACCTGTCGCGATGGCAGAAATTCCGTAACCGTAATCACCGCTAGTGTAAATACCGACCACACCGTGTGACTCAGATGTACTTAAGCCCGATCCGGCACCAGTGTTCGAAATGCCCTTGCCTGCCACTGGGGTTGCGAATGTTCCAATCACACTCCCATCGCTTACATTCAATTTAAGGTTGTCAGCGTTGTAGGAAATGCCCGCGGAATAGGATGCCGGTGTGCAGTTGACCGTAGTGCCTCCTGCGGCTATACCACATTCGTTACTTGCCCAAGCAGAGGGAATGCACCCGAGGGTAACCGTCCCCAACAGAGCAACTGTGTTTGCGCAAGGCCTAATAATTTTGTCGCCAAGGGACCAACCTTCCTTCGCCTGCCGCGACATAAATAATATGCCATATACAACTACATACTTAACCATCACGTTGATACCTCTTAAATTGTCAATATAGAAATTTTTATGCGGCTGGAAAAGTTGGTGTTTGATGCGCGCGACGAAGCCCGCCCCGCCCCGCCCCGATGAATGCACGTAAACATCCTACAATTCACCTATAACCAGACACATAGACGGCTATAAATTTGTAATTATTAATTCTAATGCTGTCATGTTTTTGAGCACGAATTTGCTTCCCAACTATCGAAAAAATCAAGGCTGCAATCGTGCAGACATAGGGGCTATATTCAGTCCTTGCAGGCATAATGGGACGCCATTTATTAATCTGGACGAATTAACCTCCTGGCAATATAAATACTCAACACACATGCTAAGCGTTAAAGATGTTATGGGTTTTAATTATCGCCCGTCTCGCCTTCATAGGTATCTACAAACTCCGCCAAATTCATACCCAATGTGCCAAAAAAGGGCGGAGACGCAGGAATTTAGTCACGCTACGGCGAACGAATTGAAGCTGATGCAACCTGCGGCTGCGGCCTTCAGTGATGATTACTCTGCATGTTAGTTGGCGGCGAAATATGGAATGTCTTCTGCTAATGAAATAACCGAAAACTGTAAAGAGTTTGACAGGCTTTCGCCTTGCCACGACGCGGTTATGAAGTGCTATTTTTTTTTGGTGAGGTAACTTCCACTCCTGAAACACTAAGCTACAACGACAAAGCTTTCATTCAGTTTACTTTTTACGTCGACATAGCGACAAATAACGGCCGTGCCGATTTTGATGGCGCGTGGCGATTTCTAAGCAAGTAATCTATGTAAGGTTTGATAAAATATCCTGGATAGGAGTCAAAAAAATATCAAAGGGACATGCTTTATATCTTAACTTCCTCAGCAAAAGCATTCCAGAACTCCCAGTGACGGAGGTATTTACAATAATGCATATTGATAATATTTTGTATTATTTACAGTCGTTATTTTGTTTTGCATAATCAAGTAATGCCGCCAGAAAATTTTCAATTTGATCAAGGGGTAAATGCGTTTGATCAAGGTTTTTATACGCCTAGTAACACCCTGTGTTTTCGTTTTGTTGACCGCCAGCAGCACATTGTGCTTTGCCGAGAAGCCGATCCCAAAAGCGTTAGTAGCTGAGTCGTTCGATAACTTTCGAGCGCCTGACACGGTATTAAAGGCGGGCCCCGAGGCAGAAGAATATTGCAAAAAAATGAATGACAAAACGCGACTACCAACTGTCCTTGAACTGCAGGAGCTTTTCACAAGCAAGACGAAGTCACCTGCTGCTTACCCAGATCCAAGCGTTGTTGAAAATGACGACATGAGCACTGTTCATGGCTGGCCATTGAATCATCTGTGTGGCGGAAGCAACGGATTTTATTTGGCCCAGGATGAGGATGAGTCGGAATATTACGTGGTCAGCCTGACAACAGGGCTCACCATTTTGACCAATTCCGACTATGTGGGGGTGGACGTAGAATAGGGGTCCAGGGAGCAATTGACCCGAAAAGTGGTTTGAAGTCCAATGGAGCGGAAACGTACGCTAAGCGATTTTAGAGACCAATAGGGGACGCCTAGAAAACGGATTTAAAAGCACGGAAAACCAACGTAAGTGCTGATTAAAGTTAGATTTACTCATCAAAAGTTTTGGATTGGCAGACTTTGATTAGCGAAACGAATTTATCGCACCACTTTTTGGATAGTTTGACCGTTCCTGGTGCTAGCTGAAAAGGTTTTCAAAAAACGGTGGTTTTCATATAGCCAGCGGCTTTGCGGGCAGGCATTTGGCTAAAGTGCAGTTTCTGCTCCGCTGCCGCTGCCCCCCCCCCCCGGAAATCGGCCTATCGCTGCGGACCTTGCAGCGGTGGACTAAAACAGACGTTATCCAAGCCGAGCCCGAACGACTGTGACCCGATCAACGCCACGAAATGCACTGAACAAAACTGGGAAGGCTACAGAGTTCGGACAAAATTGTACGCGGGGTGGGGTCAATATTTCACCTTGAAGGTCGGCGAGTCCTCCGATCGTTGACCGCGTCGGTCGTACAGGCGGGTAGTGCTGATATTGGCATGCCCCAGCCAGACCTGGACCTTGGCAATATCGGCGTCATACTCCAGGACATTGGTCGTCGCCGTGGCGCGCAAGCCGTGCACCCCGAGCCCGTCGACCTGGATGCCCGCGGCGTGGGTCCATTGCGCGACCACCTTATAGATGCCGTTCGCGGAGGTGCCGCTGCCGGTGGTGCGGCCCCGCAGCGAGCGGAACAGTGGATCATTGCCCGGCTCGCGTTGGCCGTCCCGCTCCAGGTAGGCATGCAGGCGTTCGGCGGCCACCGGGTGCAGCGGTAAATAGCGGGTCTTGCCGCCCTTTCACTTGCAGGTGCTTGATGCCGCGACGCTCCTGGAGGTCGGCGGTCATCAGCTGCGCGGCCTCTTCCCGGCGTAATCCGTGGTACAGCAGCACCGCTAAAATCGCTCGATCCCGCAGGCCCTAGAGGGTCCAGCCATCCGGTGCGCTCAATAACAGCTTGGCCCGGGTCTTGCTTTCGTTGCTTTCAATCCTGGGCCGTTTTCACGCCTGCACATGGGCGCGGATCACCGCGCGACATTCCTCGGCAGCGCTGAGGCCGACAAACCCACAAAAGTCCGCCAGGTCATTTTGATAGGCGCGGCGGGCGCTCGGGTTGTCGAGGTTGGCGAACCATTCCGCCGCGGCCGGCACGCGGGCCAGTTGCTGGAACTCGGCGGCGCTCAGGCGACGTTCACCGGCGCCGCCGGTCATCAGCTCGCTCATCGGATGTCCGGCGCGCTGCGTGTTCACTGGCCACCCATTCCCAGTACTCCCGGATCGAACGGTCTGCCTCTGACTCCGGTACCAAATGCCGCCAACGCTCGGATTCTTCGTCCATCTCAGCTTGGGAACCCAACTGAGGGCCGATTTCGGCACCCGCAGCCTTGAACTTAGCTCGGGCAGTCTCCCAGAACCCGTACGACAGCTCGTATTCGTAAAGGGGAACGATCGGCAACTGATGTGTTTGCCAGAGGTGCCACAGCAGTGCCAGTCCGTTGCCCTGACGAAGATACTCGGGTGCTATCTCGATCTTGTTGATATACACCCGGTCCTTGAGCACGTTGAGGCTGTAGTCAACATGGCCGATGCGGACACCGTCCCGCTCAGCGACGAGAAGTGATCCCCTCCCTGGAAACGGAAACTGGAGCCGCTGGGTGTCGTTGGAATGGTCGATACGGATCGACAGTGACGACAGACTGGTTGCCAGGCTGTTTGCTGCGCGCCGCTGAAAAAAATCGCGCAGTGGTTTAAAAACGTCCATGTGCCCTGCCCTGCTGAAAAGTGGTGATTACGTATTTTATCACCACTTATTGAGGGCATAACCATTATCCATGGAAATGGCCATTTAATGACCGTTAAGTTAATTGGTCGCCTCGTATTGACTACTTTTTCAGTAAAAGTCAAAGCTGCGGATTTTGGGGTTTGGTGAGCAGAAAGCGCACTTAAGCCAAATGCCTGCGCACAAGCAGCGTGCTATCTGAATAGTTCGATAAACCGCCGCTTTACCAGACCGCTGTAGGAGTGATTTTGAATAGCCGAAAACACCCGAAAAGAGGTGTCTAAAACTCGTTCACTAAGCCAATTCACAGTTTTGGATGAGTAAATCGTACTTTAATCAGGGCTTACGTTGGTTTTATGTTAGGGCCAAGTAGTAATGTCGCAATCCAACCCGACCGGCCGCCACTTGCGCGGCGTTCAAAGGTGCTCGCGGATAATGCCGCTCCGGATGCGCAAGATATCCGCCAGTACCGCCAGGGCGATTTCGGCAGGGGTCTTGCTGCCCAGGTTGAGGCCGATCGGGGCGTGGATGCGCGACAGTTCCGACTCGCTCAAACCACCGACGCGACGCAACCGTTCGAAGCGTTTCTGTGAGGTCAGCATCGAACCCATCACACCAATATAGAAGGCATCGGTGCGCACGGCCTCCATCATGGCCAGATCATCGATGCGCGGGTCGTGGGTCAGCGCCACCACCGCTGTATCGCTGTGGCAACCGCCTTCGGCGATGAACAGTGATGGCAGCTCGCGGCGAATCTCCACGTTTTCCAGCACCACGCCGTCCAGCGCCTCTTCACGTGGGTCACAGAGAATCACTTCGAAGCCCAGGCCCACCGCGAACTCAGCGCACACCTGGGCCACGCTCGAATAGCCGGCGAGCACCAGCCGCTGGGCGGCACCGATGCGCAGTCGAACTTGGCTGGCACTACGTTCGACCCGAGGGCCGTGCTCCCGATCAGCGATCAGATGGCGAGTACCGTTGGCTAGGTCAACCTGGCGGATCAACCGACGCTGACCCAGCAAGGCAGACTCCAGCTCGCGCAGGTGCGCCTGTACCTCGCAGTCCGGGTCGAGCTTTTCTACGAGCACATCCAGGATGCCACCGCAGGGCAAGCGCACTTGGCTACGCGGGTCATCGCCTTCGCCATAGCGCACCACGACGACGGCATCGGAGAAGGCACCCTCGGCCACCCGGGCAAGGAAGTCGTCCTCCACGCATCCCCCGGAGAGGGAGCCGATCCACTGCCCGGCGGCGTTCACCGCCAGCAGTGAGCCCGGCGCACGTGGCGCTGAGCCGTAGGTGTACAACACCGTGCAGAGCCACACGCGCTGGCCGGCACCGACCCAGGCCAGCGCGCGGCGTATTACTTGCAGATCCAGATGCTGCATGGTCAGTGTGCCTTGTGCTCGGTCGTGACCTCCGCCTGTAACTGCTGTACCAGGCTGATAGGAAGCTCACCTGGTTGACCACCCCAGGCTTGGTGCAAGTAGTTGAGCAGATCAGTCAGCTGTTCGGCATTTAGTTTGTCGGCGAAGCCCGGCATCGGTTGCATGCGTTCGAAGCCGGCGAATTTCTGTTCGCCAATGCCATCTTCAATCACCCGCACCAGGTTGCGCGGATCCTCTAGGCGCAGCGTGGTGTTGCCGCGCATTGCCACGGCGATGTGCGGCTTGCCGTCACCACCGACCTCGTGGCAACCGGCGCAGACGTTCAAGTATTCCTGACGGCCACGCTGGGCGCTTGCAGTGAGCTTCTCGAATGGCACGTCAGTCAGCACTCTCGCCGCTGGCGGTTGATCGCCCAGCAGGTAGGTCGCCATCGCTGCCAGGTCCTGGTCGTTCAGGCCCACGGTGCTGTTGTGAAACACCGGGAACATCTCGTTGAACATGGTGCCTTGGGCACTCATGCCGTGCTTGAGGAAGGCGCTCAGGTCTTGGTGAGTCCAACCGCGCGCGGCCAGGTCGTTGGCCAGCAGGCTTGGCGCCTGGTAGCCGTTGAGCAAGCCGCCGGTCAGTCGTTTGTCCTTCTGCATTGCCCCGGCCACGTTGCGCGGGGTGTGGCATTCACCGCAGTGGCCGAGTACATCGACCATGTATTGGCCGCGCTTCCAGCCGTCGCTCTTGCCGTCGGCCGGTGTCAACTGCACGTCCTTGGCATAGAGCAGATTCCAGCCTGTGAGGCCCAGGCGCACGTTAAACGGGAAGCTCAGAGTGGTAACCGGTACTGCGCGGTTGATCGGTTCGACGGTCTGCAGGTACGCATGAATGGCGTCGACGTCTTCGCGCGGCATCAGGTGGTAGGAGGTGTAAGGCATTGCCGGGTACAGGTTGGCACCATCACGGCGCTTGCCTTCGGTTAGCGCGGCGAAGAACGCGTCATCGCTGTACAGGCCGATGCCGTGTTCCTTGTCCGGAGTGATGTTGGTGCCATAAATGGTGCCGAACGGCGATAAAATCGGCAGGCCACCAGCGAAGGGCGCGCCACCCGGTGCGGTATGGCAGGCCATGCAGTCGGCGGCGCGGGCGAGGTATGCACCGCGTTCGATTTGCTGCGAGTCGGCAGCTTGGGCCAGAAGTGTCGGCACGGCAACGCTGGCCGCTAGGGCCAGGCGGGATACGAGTGACTTCATGCTCAACCCTCCTTGACCAGATCGAGATCGAGCAGCACATCGCGTGTGGCGCTGTAGTAGCGCACATAACCGGTGCAGCGGCAGATATGGTGCCCTAGGCTGTCTTCGATCACCGCTTCCAGCTGACTCTTAACGATCGGCTGACGCTGCAGTTTTTCCACCAAAACAGTGGCCGCGTTGACGAAACCGGGGGCGCAGTAGCTGCACTGGAAGGCGAACTTGTCGACGAACTTCTGCTGGATAGGCGTCAGCTCGGTGACCTTGCCGCTTTCGTCACAATGGGCATGGCCTTCAATGGTGCGGACTTTCTTGCCCTCGAAGAAGTGCGCGCCAGTGATGCAGGTACGCACTTCTTCGCTGGTGCCGTCGGGGTTGTCGACGATTACCACGCAGGCGTGGCAGATGCCCTGGCCGCAACCCAGGCGAGAGCCAGTCAGGTTGCGGTACTCGTGGAGGTAATCGATCATCGGCAGGTCATCGGGGACCTCCACTGGACCGACGGATTGACCGTTGAGGGTCAGTTGCAGCGGACGATTAGCCATTGAGGGCCTCCTTGATGCGTGCAGACGTGATGGGCAGGTCGCGAACTCGCTTGCCGATGGCATGCGCCACCGCGTTGCCAATCGCGGCGGCCACCGGGATCATCACCACTTCGGCGATTCCCTTGGAGGGGTCGCTCGGCGACAGTGGTGGGAGGATTTCCGAGGTCTGCTTCCAGACCGCGACATCCCGGGCGAGGGGTAAACGGTAGCGGTTGAAGTTCCAGTCACCTTCGCCTGGGCCTCCTTCATATAGCGGCATTTCTTCGAGCAATGCATGGCCGATGCCCATGGCCACGCCGCCTTCGATCTGACCGTTGACCAGTTCAGGCACCAGCACCCGACCACATTCGGCCCAAGTGTGGTGGTTGAGCACTTTGACTTCGCCCGACCCTTTGTTCACTTTCAGTTCGACCAAGGTTGCCAGCGCGGTGTAGTTCGTCACCGCTGCATTGTTCAATTTCGTGGGTGGATAGGCCACGTTCTGGCGGTCGAGCAGGTGAAAGCCCGCGCTGGTCATTTGCGCCAACTTCACCTTTGGTGCGCCATCGCCGTACTTCACGGCCAGTCCATCGAGGGGCAGGCGCTCGCGCACGCCTTCAATGGTGAACTCCGATTCAGCCCAGCTCCAGCGGTTGAAGCTGTGCACGGTGGCGCCGGTCACCAGACCGCGCTCATGGGCACGTTTGGCGAGCATGGCGAGCGGCAGGGGTTCCATGCCGTTGGCGGTGAGCTTGCCATCGACCCAGTGGGCGTCTTCACGGCGCACTACATACGGGTTGGCCTGGCCGCCGTACGGGCCTTGCCGCCAGATTTCCAGGGCTACCGGCCACAGGCCGTGGTTGAACAGCACGCGCGCGGCTTCACGAGTGGCATGACTGAAGTAGAAGGACGAGTTGGAGGCCGAAGAGGCCGACGCGAGCTTGCCGACCCAGCGCGGATTGCGCAGCACCGTGTCCTGCTCGGCCTGGCTCATGAGGTAGGGGTTACCGCTGGTGATCAGTTGCAGCTCGGCCCACTCGGTTACGCCAGTTTCCACTTCGTTGGCAGCGGTGCCGAGGAAGTCGGCCACGACCAAGGCCTGGGAGGTGGACATGCCGGTACCGAGCTCAATGCCGACATGGCGCAGGGTGATGTGCCCCTCGGCGTTGAATTCAACGCTGGCCATTGGCGCCTCGGAGCCGGTACCGAAGTCTTTATGGCAGATGGCAAAGCCCACGCCGTACCAGTTGTCCGGATCCTGGGCGTCGAACTGCCGTTTGCGGGTGTCGCGGTTTTTCCAGATCTCGTTGGTACTGGCCTTGTCGAGAATTTCGTGCATGCGCAAGCCGCCGGCGGGCACCGCACCCTGGGTGTTTTTCATGCCCGACAGCAAGACGTTTTTCTTGCGCAGCTCGATGGCGTCGACGCCCAGGCGGTTGGCGATTTCATCCACCATCATCTCGGTGGAGGCCATGGTTTGCAGGGTGCCATAGCCGCGCACGGAGCCGGCTTCGACCCCGCGCGATGGGTAGGCGGTCGCCTGCAGATCACTTTGCGGCATGTAATAAATCGACTGTGCGGCGCTGGCGCCGACCGCAGCCACCGAAGCGCTGTAGTTGATTCGCCCGCCGCCATCGAGTGCCATTTCAGCGCGGAATACCTTGAAGCTGTTGTCGTTCTTGTCCACAGCGAGCTGATAGCGGATGTCGAAGCCGTGACGCTTGATGCCGCTCTGGAACTGCTCGTAGCGGTCGTTGGCGAGGCGGATAGGCACACCTGCGCCATACAACGCGGCCAGGGCTGCGTAGTAGACGAAAATATTGTGGTCTTTGGTGCCGTAGCCGACGGTGTAGCCGGGGTGCATGTTGAGCTTGGCCAGGCCGAAACGCGACGGCGCGATCATCTTCGCGGTTTCCGTAGCCACTTCCATTGGGCATTGGGTGGCGACGACAAAGTGCAGGGTCTTGCTCACCGGGTCGTACCAGCCATTTCCGTTGTCCGGCTCCATCGCGGCCGGTTCAATCGAGGGGGTTTTGTAGCGTTCGTCGAATACCAGCCAGTTGTCTGGCGGTGTGTCGATCTGCTGTTTCATGCGGTCAGCGTAGAACAAACCGCGCTCGGTCAGATTACCGTGCAGGTTCGGCTGGGAATTCCACACAGGGCGACGGTTTTTCAGCATCGGGAACAGGATCGAGTCCTTGAGGCTGGCGAATTCATCTTCGTCCGCCGAGGTTGCCCCGCCCACACGCACATAGCGGAAGCTGCCGTAGGGATCGCCTTCGTAGTACGGCACTTGAGCACCGTAACGAATCGCTTTGTCATTGAATTTGAGCTTGGCCTTGGCCTGACGGAAACACTCGAAATCGTTCCAGATCAGGATCGCCACCGGGTGACCGATGAACATCGGCACCTTGCCTTCCGGCAGCAGTGGATCCGGCGCGTGATCTTCCGGGAAGGCAATACCGTCTTTCTCCAGGTCGGCGGCAGTGACGATACGATCAGGCTGCAGCTCAGCACCAAGCCAAGACAGGTCCATGCCTGCGTAGATGCGGTCGGCCTTGATGGTTTTCAGCAGCATGGCGTGGCCTTGCTGCTGCGGCCAGCCCGGCATGTCCTTGGCGCGGATATCGCGGGCAAAGACTTTGCTGCCGCACACTTTGGATAGGGCATCGTTGCGAAAGCGAGTCTGGCCATTGTTGGACAGCCACTGCTCCGAGGGGACGGTCACGCTGCTTTCCATCAGAGCAGCCATTGCCTGGCTGCTCAGAGGGGCCAGCGTCACGCTGACACCGGCTACCAGTCCGCCTTGGAGAAAGGACCGACGGGATATATCTCGGTTGGACATGTATTACCCTCAGGACGGTGTAGAAACCCGCCCATTTCGTTGTGTGCTTGGAAACTTCAGATCATGCGGGGGCCCTTCCCAGCGGTGCAAAGGGCGCTATTTTTCAACGCATAAAACTGGCTAATGATAAAAGATAGCCCCTCAAGACACGCGACTGCTTACGCCAATCGCCCCCCCCCATTGTGTCAAACGCAGTATTTTTTGAACGATGAGTGCATTCGCTCGCTCAGGCATTACGCTTGAATAGGATCGCTGGTCGGTTGACCAGCCCCTTGTCGATGTAATGATCTGTGATGACTTTCAACAGCTCATTGAGCTGGCGAACGCCCAGGCACTGGCCGAGGTAGGGTTTGAGCAGGCGGCCGCGCTCGCTGACGGAGAGACTCTCCGCCCCTTGGATTGGGAAGCCGCGCGTATAAGCAGGCGCCACTGGCTGGGCAGGTTGAGCCGCCTTACCCGGCAAGGCTTTGAGCTTTTCGAGGCGGCGCTGCTGCTCCAGTAAGCGTTCCTGGTGCTGGCGAACCAGCTCCTGATCGCCCTCGCAACCTGGGGCGTACACCGTTGCCGACGTGGTCGTCCTATCGCCTGGAGCAAACCTAGGTACGCCTGGCCTCAGCCTTTGGCTCCTAGCCTGTTGCCCTGATGTACCTGGTGGCGCAAATGGTCGGCGCCGGCAAATTGGTCGACTCGCTGTTCGGCATCGACTACCTCTACGCGGTGCTGTTGGTCGGCGTATTGATGGTGTTCTACGTGACTTTTAGCGAAATGCCCGCCACCACTTGGGCACAGATCATCAAGGCGGTGATGCTGTTATGCGGCACCAGTTACATTGCGTTCATGGTGCTTACCGCCAAAACCCGGAGATCAGAGATCCACATGAGCATTGACATAATTATTTTGAAACCTGCGGACCTGGGTACAAACGATTTGGATGAAGTTGATGACGTGATAGAAAATTGCGAGCATGGCTGTTTTCGGTTGCAAGCCGTTACACATACCCGTAGAAGATGAGAGCGGCCGGATACCTCTTCAGCTCAACCTAGTTTTGGTCACCAACACGCCTTGCGTTCGCCTTCGATAGGAGTGTTTGGATTGCCTCTATCATCAGTTGGTACTCGTGGTATGAGCCCCAACGGCCGACTACACCTGCGAGCTTAACTAATGACTCTGATGCCGTTTCGTAACGCAAAACCCATTCTATAAACTTCCCGCGTGTATCCCCGCTAGAGCCAGTCTAACGCAACCAGCGGGAAGCGCTATTAGGCGGTTCCGGTCCATACCTCAGCCGCCGTTTTGCTTCGAGATCCTCCTAGAAATGGTACTTCTCAAATCGCCTCTTAAACGCTTCCTCCGATCCTTCCATGATGTCTAGGATGGCCGCTGCGGTTTGCTTTAAATCCGTGCCGCCTTGCGCCATTACGCTCCCCTTTCCACCTTCGGACATCAGCGCGTAGACAAATTCGCTATCCGCATTGACTGGTAGGTTGGCGTTATGCGTTGCCAGAATGAGCTGACGCTGGGTTTTGGACTGCCTCAACAACGGTACCAGATCCTTGTAGATGAAGCTGGTGTCGACCTCGTCTTCCGGTTGGTCGATGACTATCGGGCCGTCCCCTCGGACTAGTAACAGATTGAGAATCGCGGTGTTACGCTGCCCCTCGGATAGCTGATTGCCCTCAACGCTGCCAATGAGAGTGTGATCCTGTCGGTAGAGCTCAATGTCAATTAAGTCTGGTACTCGTGATACACGCAGCATGCGCCATTTTTCTTGAACAGTTGTCAGGTAGGGAGGCAGTTCTGTTTTGAATTGCTGCAAGATGCTCGGCAACCTGAAGGTGTCCTCCATCAGCCAATCGATGTACTCCCAAGGACTGGGCTTCTGATGAGACGAAGAGGCCAGGAAGCTGCTGAGCAAACACTCGCCGATCTCGTCCCACTCTCTACCAATCCTCGATCGGCGGTCGGGCTCCAAAGTCCCCCAAAGCAACATGAACGCCAATCTGTTGGCCATAGGGGTGATGGTGACGCGAATGGTATTTTTAGTTTTTTCCGTGATTTCCAATGCGGCCTGCGTGCGCAACCTGCATTGCTCCACCCAGATCCCGAAAAGCCGATTTAGAGATTGCCCCAACTCGTCGGGCGTCTTCTCCAGCAACTTCCACTGCAGCTCTTTGTCTTCCACGCTGCCTGGTTCGATCCAGTTCCTGAAGCCGGCTGACATCACTAGGCTGAACACCCTTTGCCGCGCATGCGGTGATGAAGTTGGAGTGAGCAGCGTCCAAATCCATTGTTATCTCGCGCCATTGCTGGTTTTCAGAGAATAGGGTGGAGAAATCGTTCCGCATCTCGGTGAGCAGTGCATCCAGTTTTTTCTGATAGGTCGCTCGGTGTAAAGCCACTTTCGCCGTCTGCTCGGTGAACCAATCAGAATGCGGCCAGGCCTCAGTAACCGCGACTAAGGAGCCTTTTACAGGAGTGAGACTTTCTAGGGCTTTCTCGACGGTACTGACATCCTTTTCCAAGCCTAAACCCCATAGCTCTGGCAATCACATAGTGAGCCATCTCATGATGGGCAACACGTAGCGCTCGGTCTCTGTGGTGCTGTTGAAGTTTGGTAGACATATTTTCCTACGTACTGGCCGAATCAGCCGCGACCCAGCATTTAGCGCCGTTGTCGTCGTCGTCACCTTCGGCAATAAAGACTTGACCGGCCTCATCCACGGCGTACACGCCAGGACGTTCGTGGCCGGCATCGCGCAATGAGTTCTTCCACCCGTAAACAGAGCCTTGCCACACCAGCACGACGCCGCCACGGTGTTCTTGGTTGCCTGCTCGCCACCGAATGGCGGTTGCGCGTAGCGTTTCGATAAGTTCGCTCATGGTTGTTTTTCTCTTAATCTCGGGGGGCTAAAATGCCCCCTCCCCTACGGGCTTGGCCCGCGCAATTTGCAGGCTAAAAGTGCAGCAGTAGTTCCAATACATCTAGCCACCCACCGGGTTGCCAACAGCGTCGTAGCGCTGCTGATAAATGTTAGAGCCGCTACTCCACGTCACAACCCAGCCGCCGTCCGCCAACGAGGTAACAGCTGTGTTGTCTTCAGAGTACGTGGTGGAATTGACCTGCGCCTCGTCTCCCACGTTGCCCCCCGATACAGCATAGCGCTGCTGATAGACACTCCAGCCACAATGCCATGTCACCAGCCAGCCGCCATCCGCCAGCGCGGTCGCGGCGGGAGTGGTTTGATAGCAGTTCTCGGTGGTATTGACCCGTGTCTCTTTGCCCTCTTTGCCCTCTTTGCCGCCCGACGCAGCGTAGCGTTGCTGATAGATGTCAACACCCGAATCGTCCTGGCGATTACTTTCCCATGTCACCAGCCAGCCGCTGTCCGCCAGAGTGGCAACGGCAGCCTTGTATTGATTCCTACTAGTGGTGGTGTTAACCCGTGTTTCGATGCCCTCCTTGGCACCTGACGCCGCGTAGCGCTGCTGATAGACGTCAACGCCCGAGTCGTCCTGCAGATTGCTTTCCCATGTCACTAGCCAGCCGCCATCCGCCAGCGCGGTCGTGGCGGGGTTGGTTTGATCGCCGTTCTCGGTGGTATTGATTTGGGTATCTATACCCACTTTGACACCCGACGCCGCGTAGCGCTGCTGGTAGATGTCCCAATGCTCAGAACGATCTTGGCGATCGCTTTGCCATGTCACTAGCCAGCCGACGTCCGCCAGCGCGGTCGCGACGGGGGTGTCCTGATTGCAGTTCTCGGTGGTATTGACCCGCGCCTCAGCGTCCACCTTTGCACCCGACGCCGGGTAGCGCTGCTGATAGACATCCCAATGCTCAGAACCCTTATGCCACGTTACCAGCCAGCCGCCGTCACGAAGCTGGGTCACATCGGCCGAACCGTGCTCACCAGCAATCGTCGTATTGACTTGCGTATTCAGAGCATTGAACGGAGATTTTACTGACCCAGCAAAAACAGAGGTAGCACCTCCTGCCACGAGCAGAGCCAGAGAACACGAAAGACCGCTTTTTTTCATCGGTAGAACCATCAAATTCCAGCCCTGGGTGGTCAGGGTAAAAGATCACTCCACGAGGATGCGCTACCGTGTGCGCCAACTGGGAGACAGATCCCGCCTGTCGCCGTATTTTTCGTGCGCTTTCATTGCCGTCAGTACCTAAACGGGGTAGTACGCCAGAACCCTCGAAAATTTTGACGATTTAGATAGGTGTAGCGGCTCGATAACATCGGCGGCCCGACCCGATTACATCGCTCGATTCGGGACCACATTAGCTGAGAATATCGGGCAACCCCGGCCCACAATAAGTGAGAATGAAAATCGCATCACAACGGTGCTCCTGCAGCCAATAGCCGATCATGCAGTTTTTGTGTCCGTTCTGCTGCGAGCAGAGTAAGCAGTTGGCGAAGCTACCAAACGAGCAGGTTAAGAGCCATAAGGGCAGCAGCGTCCACGTACATGCGCAGCTACAAATGGCGCAAGCGGTCAAGCTTTTCAGGGAGTAATTTTTTATCCTGACTCGGCCTAGTGGGCCCATTTTCTAGCAACAACCTTAGGTACAAAGGAAAACGAATAATCTATGCCCCTATTCCGGTTTCCCCTTCTACTGTTCCTGGGCATGCCCATCGTCACTCAGGCATGCGAACGTCGTTCGACTTCCAACGCTTCTTTCGCGATCACGACAGTAATAAGGACGGTTTTATGCAGAAATCGGAGTTGCTGACGGCTACTGAGAAGCAAGGAGATTACGGCGGCACTCTCACCGATCCTGTCACGACTGAAAACGCCTTCTTCACATTGGATAGCGACCGGGACAACAAGCTGTCGTTGGATGAGCTATGGGAATGGGTTCGGCATCATGGGCCTAAATGTCCAGAAGGTATGTCGTAACCCCCGGTAGTCCGAGTCACTTTGGGGTCGTAAGCCGGCCCCCTGAAAATTCCGTTGGTAAATGTATGAAGCTAGGTTTCCGGCTGCATCGTCTACACGACTGGTTTTCTCCCTTGGAAGGGGCAGATTGGGGTGGACGCAGAATTCGGAAAGCACCCGTACGATGTTTTCCGAATTCTGTGGGCTCCCCTAGTTATTCCACCTTCATCAGACAGACCTATATGAATTATAAAGTCCTCAAAAAAGCGGTTCTCCAGTTAACCGTCAGAACACGCGTCGTAATCCCCTGCATGATGGCAATCCCCGCCGTACTGGCCACCCTCCCCGCCCAGGCCAACAATACTGACACCTGTACGCTTGAATATGCACTGAGCACGGAGCAGGAACATAACCTGCTCACCGACGCGTCCCAAGGTGATACGTGTGCCGCCGAAAATCTCGGAAATTACTACTATTCCAGACAGGACTATCGCAAGGCTTTTCAGTGGTATGAAAAAGTGGCTAGCCGAGGTAACAGCCGTATCGCGTTCATAATCTCTGCGATGTATCGGAACGGATTGCTGGATACAAGTGGCCGGGATGATCAACAAGCTCACTTATGGTTGGTGCGCGCTGCCGAGCAGGGGCTGGACCTGGCGCAAGTTGAACTGGCCGATCAATACGCCAACGGCACCGGCGTTGAGAGCAATGTTCCCCAAGGCATGTATTGGTATGAGCAGGCCGCCAATCAAGGTCACGCGCAGGCGCAATATGCCCTGAGTGCTCTCTACTTGGCCGGCTCGGAACAGGTCCAGTCTTCCGCCGACAACGACATGGAGAGACGCTATGCCGGCACCCAGGCCAAGGCCAATTATTGGTTATGCAGGGCGGCCCTTAGCAACCTGCCTCAAGCCCAGTATGAACTCAGCCAGGTCTATGACACCGGTCGCGGCGACTTACCGATGAATCAACAAAAAGAAAGCCTCTGGCTCCGTAAAGCGGCAGCCAACGGCTCGCAGAAGGCCCAGGCCGAACTCACTTGGCTCAGCCAACGCTCAGCCCTGACCAAAGCGAAAGAATACGTAGACAACTTACTCACTCCATCTGAAACGGCAGTTGACTGCCCCCACGACGCCGCCGTATTAGACCGGTAAGAGACAGCCCATGATCACCAACACCTTTAGAAACCCCCTCAAGTCGACGTATTTATGGCTGCTACTGGGCGCACTCTGCTCGATTGGCATGTTAGTCCTTTACCTTCAGACCCAGGCCGCGAAGGTTCAGCGCGAGACCCAGCAGGCCGCCAACCTGGCGATGAAAGAAGAACTGGAGAGCGAATTCGGGGATAAAACCCTGACCGAGTTAAAAGAGAAGCTCAGCGAGCAGATTGAATCACTGGATGACCTGTCCAGCCTCGCCAGCCTTCGAATATCAGCGGCCTCCTCGGATGACAGCGACACCGAAGAGATCAAGCCCTTCAGCCCGCCCAGCGCAGCAGATATCCAGGCCAAATTTGATCAGCATTTAAACTCGTTGGAGTTTGGGCAGAAAATTGTCGGTGGTTTTTCTTATGTGCAGACTGACTTTTACGAGTACAGTTTCGATCTCTTAGTCCCTGGCTATGATGAGTACCAGTATCCTCCCGTACAACTCAAGACCACATTAGTCCATTTTAAAGATGGCAGTTCGTTAAACCCAACAACCAGGGACAGTGACGACGTCACTATCGTCAATGATAACAAGCGTATTGTCGCCGTCGACCTATCGGCCACTTACACCTTACCCGGCGCCGTCAAGCAACTGACCTTTGACGAGAAATCCAAAGCTCGCCAGGAAGGCATCGCGCTGCAATCGATAAAAGACGGCGAGGTAAGACTGACGATGCCGGCCGGTGAACACGACAAGTTATTGAGCGTGCAAGCGTTTAATATACAAGGCAAAGCCCTGAAGCTGAATGGCCACTCGTCGTACACCAACGATGCTTACTACATTGAAAAATACAATGCCTTCCTGAAGGAAACCATTAAACGCATAGACAACGGCAACATTAGCGATACAAAGCAACTGGCCAGCTACTACATTGACCACCAGCCTTCAAAAGAAGAGATCGCCAAAGAACACCCTCCTGAAACCCTCGCCGATTATCAATTCAGCGGCACGCCCACCTCAGTCGTGGTTTTTCTCAAGCCCACGTCACATCAGCGCACGTACAGCTTCACCGTCACGGAGACACGAGACAACTACGTGAACGGGTTGACTGCTGCTGTCGACGACCACTACGACTTAGACGGCCAGTTCGACTTTTACGGCCTAATCGATGAGCAAGGGCAATGGCTGATCAAGCCAGCCTATCATCGCCTCGATCACGTGGTTGATGATTACTATAGAATCACCGATGCCAAAGACGATGACCAAATCTATTTGTTGGATCGCGCGGTAAAAACATTGACCCCGCAGCCATTTTACATCATGGATGACACGCTGTATCAAAACCGCTACGTGGTGATCAACAAAGACTCCGATAACAACCAGGTAAAAGGACTCGTCGACACGAACACCCATAAAGTCATTCTGCCGTTGAAATACGACAGTATTGACATTGAAGGCCAGTTCATTACCACAAGCAAGCACCTCAGGCAAAAAAGCAGAGACGTCTTTCTGCGCGAAGTTTATCTACAAAGCAACGGAAAAATGATTCTTGATGGCCAGTTTTATGGCCTCGAGATTAACGACGGAATCATTATTACCCACAGCGAAATTCGCACACCAAAGCAACTAAAAGCCAGGCAAACCCAAGCCATGGATCGAGACGGGAATTATATCTATAGCAACTATGATCTTTACAACGCTGAAGGTAAACGACTCAACGTCGAGCCCTACTCAGACATTAGTGATCACTTTGGCCAAGATGGTCTGCTGCTCGTCACCGATATAAAAGACAACACCTTTTATATTAATCGCGAGGCGCAAAAGTCCAAATTTGACTTAAGCAGTTTTCAACAGATCAAACCGTTTTCCAACGGCTTCGCAGCCGTCCAGGATAACAATAACAAATTTGGCTATATCGACACTCAAGGAAAACTGGTCATCCCGTTCCTGTACGACAGAGCAGAGGTTTTCTCAGGAGGAACAGCGTTGACTGCCGAGGCTGACGTTTATCGACTGATTTCGCCTGACAGCACGTCCGTCGCAATACTTCCCGGTGACCTGCGAAGCGGGTCAATCGCAAAAGATGGCAAAACGGCGCGCTATACCTTTGTGACCTCCAATGGAGGAGAGGACGATGAGGTCTATACCGACTATGATCAACACGGCGCGGTGATTCCAGACTAAATCGCGTCTGCTAGGGTCGCCTCAGAAAAGGGATTTCAAAGTACTCTAAGCCAATGGCAGTTGTGGGGCCGGTTCCGGCTGGGGGCGAAATGGCACCCTATGCGTCAGCTCGCAGCAGAACGGACACAAGAACTGCATGATCGGCTATTGGATGCCGGCGTACCGCTATGATGCGATGTTCATTTTCAACTAATGTGGGCCGAGACTGATGTAATCGGGTTGTTCTCACGCAATATGGGCTCATTCTCACTTATTGTGAGCCGGAGCTGCCAGATATTCTCAGCTAATGTGGTCGCGGAATGCGCGATGTAATCGGGTCGGGCCGCCGATGTTATCGAGCCGCTACATGTAGGCACCTTGGTGGAGCGTACCAGTGGTTACTTAATGCTGGTAAAGATGAACGATGCGACGGCGACCTCTGTGATGGAGGGGTTCAATGCAGCGCTCAATCGTATGCCGCTGGCAATGCGTAAAACCATGACCTACGGCAAGGGACGGGAGATGGCCAGGGCATGCTGACATCACTCAAAATACTGGGGTTGCCATCCACTTTTGCGACCCGCATAGCCCTTGGCAGCGCGCCAGAAACGAGACATCAATGGCTTGATTCGCCAGTACCAGCCCAAAGGCACCGACTTGTCGAAACACAGCCAGGAAGAACTGGATGCCATCGCCCTGCAATTTAAACATGCGCCCACGCAAACGGTTCGACTTCAAATGCCCCATCCAAATGATGGGGCAAGTGATGCAAGAGGCCATCGCTAAGCGCTATGAGGCCCCACCTTCAATCCAATAACCGTGTTGCACTCAGCTCCAGCATCCGCCCTTCTTGAGATTGCCGAGCAGGTTCACTGAGAGGCCCGAGAAACGAGCACCGAACTGCCCTTGAAGGAACATATTGGCAGCCCTACAAAGGCATCAGCAATATCGCTAGCCAGTTAAGAAAAAATCAGGATAATTGCTTAAAATTAAGATTATCTTGGCGCGCTGAAGAAAAAAGTCGTGGCAAGAGCTAGAAATCAAGGATTTGCGCCATGAACTCAGCTGGATACGCCTGGCTGCAGGAATCTCTGCAGCTTTCAGCTTTCCCTTTGCGCCGGCCGGCAAAGGTTCAGCCAGTAACTCGGATCGAACAGATTGGGCAAACCTTGGCCGTACCACCAAATATTGCGCCCGCGCCAGATGATCTGCTGGGACATCTTCTCTTCGCGCTTAAGCATGAGGGCATCAACCTAGCCATTCTGGCCCAGGCTCTACCCCAAATTCCAGCAGCGAGTCTGGAAGCGGAACTTGAAAGAGCGCCAAACGGTATCTACATCCGCAAAGCCTGCTTTCTACGCGAAGCCTTCACCGGAGAGGAACTGCGCCAGCATTCTCCCGTTCGAGGTGCTTTCGTCCCCCTGTTCGACCCTGATTTGTATGTGACGATGCCCGGAGAGCGTAATTCTCGCTGGCGGGTGGAATTCAACGGCATTGGGACGATCGCATATTGCGCCACCGTTGACCGCACACCCGAGATTGTCGCGCTGCTAGCGCACGATATCCTTGCACGCGCTCAGCATTTCATTCAGAGCCTTCCGTCGGGAATGATGGATCGCGCCATCAACTGGGCATACCTCCACGAAACCCAGGATTCGTTTGCGATAGAGAAAGAGTCACCCAGCGAGGACAAAGCGCGCAAGTTCATCCAATTGCTTCGGCAGGCTCACGAACGTATTCCACTGAGTGAGGACTACTTGGTCCACCTCCAGAATGCGACGATATCGAATCCCTACGACATGGCCGCGGCATTTCGCCATGAGCAGAACCATCTTGCGAGCGGCCTGCAAGGAGCCGCGGGGGTCACATACGTTCCGCCTGGACCAGATCTCTGCCGTGAGCTGATGGACGAATTAATGGCTCTGGGGAATGACGCACCAGCGCGCATCGATCCTCTGATAGCTGCGGGTATTATCTCCTTCGGTTTCGTCTTTCTTCATCCGTTCATGGACGGGAACGGCCGCCTTTCCCGTTTTCTGATACACCAGACGTTGTGCCGCGCCGGCGCCCTAGAGAACGGTTTGCTCCTACCAGTCTCTGTCGCCATGAAGCGCGAGGAACGTCTGTATCTGGAGACACTGCAGCAATTCTCCCGTCCGGCGCGAGAGTTTTGGAATGTTCGATGGATCGATCAGGGCCAGTACACGTTTGACTTTACCGGTGATCCCGCGATCTATCGCTTTTGGGATGCGACTCCCGGGGTTCGTTTCACCTTGGAAATGGCAAAGCGGGCACTTGAGGTTGAGCTTCGTGAGGAGACGATATTCCTTGAGAACTATGACAAGGTCGTGCGGACAGTCAACGAGAACTATGACGTGCGCGGTAGTGACTTGGCCAACCTCGTGATGATGTGCCTGACAAATAATGGGACGGTATCCAAGAGCCGTCGTAAGCAGTACCAATATTCAGTTCAGGCTGAGGTCTTTGATTACATTGAGCAGGTCACACAGTCACTGCTTCGACAGCATGAGTTGGAACAACCGCAAGGCGAGGACGATGTGTAGCTGAAAGCAGCTATTGCAAAAAAATATTGAGTCGACAGGGCAAGAGCCCTGCCGTCCCGGATCGCTGAGACGTGACTTCAACTGGCAGCTAAGGCGTTGTGCTTGGTTGAACGTAGAGGTTTGCTTGGGCCACACGCAGCCGCGTACAGGGCGAAATCCACAAGTCGGTCTTATTGGCTAACTGTCATAGGCTTGTAATCTGCAGATATAAGACAGAGCCTGGCGATATCGCGCGCCCGCTCCAGCTATAGCCGTGGTGCTTGTGAACAGGCGTCAGCCAGGCTCATTGGCCCAGAAGCCAGAGCAAAGGCCGCATCGATGCCGTGCTCGTACAAACCTTCATACCCTTCGCCCAGGGTGCCGGGAGGGATCACTGCTGGAGCGCCATGTTCTCTCGCGATGCGTGCCACACTAATTGGGGTTTCACCTCTCAGGGTCTGGGCATCACAACGCCCTTCCCCGGTAATCACCAGGTCTGCGCCTTTGACCTTTTCCGAGAGACCGACCAGCTCGGCGACCACGTCGACGCCTGGGCGGAACTCGGCCCTAAGGAATGCCAGGGCCGCGAAGCCCATTGCGCCCGCGGCACCGGAGCCAGCAACGTTCCTGCAATCCCGATCGATCACGTTGGCGCAGCAGTCTGCGTCAAAACGATCTCGCGGTTGCGCTACGCGAGGTTGGCCGCGTCGAGCGGACACTCTTTGCCATAGAGTGGATACTCGAGACAGACATGCAGAGTCGTATCCAGATTGGCCTCAACAAAGGAGAAGCCTAGTACCCCCTTAAGAATGCGTTACGCATAGGTCGGAGGAAGAGATTCGTGACCGTACCACTGAGGGGCCGCATTACTAGATCGCAGGATTACACCTACGGACAGTGATCATCTACTGAAATACCGTGTCTCTTGGCCGAGCGGTCGCCGAACGAACGAATGAAGGCCTTGATGTGCCACCAGAACTGGTGGCACGCATATCATCACTGGGCTGGGCTCATATATTGCTGAGTGGCGAATACCTGTGGCCTGAGGCGAAGATTGCTTAGGGTGTCATTCCGCCCCTGCCGGAACCGACCGCACTTACGAGAGGGTTTCCTTGGGGCTAACCCCGTAAGCGTTCGTGCTTGGCTGGCTATCCTGAACCAAAAGATAAATCAAGTAAAGATTGACCAGCGGAATGAACATCAGCAAGCAAAACCAGCCACTCCTGCCAGTATCATGGAGGCGACGCACTAACGCACCAAGACCAGGAAGCATCACCGCAAGAGAGTAGATTGATGACAATAAAGGCGTTTCAAGCCATGCGCCAATCACAGCAAGCAGAATACATACAATTGCATTCACCAAACAAAACATCCAATATTCTCTGCGTCGAGCACGACCAGCGAAGTCAAAATAATGGTTTCTGATGATGTTTAAATAATTTTTCATTACGTGCCTTTATGGTTTTGTTGCCTGGGTCGCGGGGCATTTCAGAGTTGCAAAAATATTCAGCATGCCTCCCCTCCAGCAATATTCAGACCGTGATCCTCTTCGATCTGCATAGCCGCCATGCTTTACGAAACTCAACACCAATTAAGTGAGTTGTAAGTTTCGAAATCTACAATCTCCAGAATAAAAAATTATCTCATTGAGCGCGCGACAATTTGCGCCAAAAACTAAACCAGTAGCGCCAATCAAAGGGGCGGTGAAGTGGGTACCCGACTGGCTGTACTTAAAGGAGTCATGAACCTCCTTAACCTGCCGCCAATCCACATCCCCCCGCTGCTCAGCTTCCTTGATCCAAGCCAGGCCCGGATCAGCCTTGACCATCGCATCAATCACCTGGCTTACCGAATTTTGGTTGATGTCCTTAAGGCTGTAGTGGTTCAAATCGCTGGAATGTCGCGGCTTCCAGACGAAGCTGTAGCGACCTGTCACAACAAGCGAATCTAGCGGCTTGCCAGTGGAAAAACATCTGGAAAATAGCGAAAAAGTAGCTTTGAAAAGCAAATAGATAGAAGTTCAGTAGCAGAATAGAAAGTAAAAAAATAGACGAATAAAACAACACCGGCACGAGGCCGGTGGCTGGGTAAAAGGGAATGGTCTGCCTTACTCATAGGCCTCCATTGTCGTATCCTTCAAACTCCCACAAGCCTAATCTTGATACTTTTCTTGAAACCTCGCTCCAATTCGCACCGGAACAATTCAGTAAGAACGTTTCAATGGAGTGAACAATTTTTTGATAATTGTACTCACGAACAATAAGGTAATGCATACCTATAAGAACCTCATCTGCTCCAAGGTTCTTTTCAATCCATTTCGGGGTGCAAACCTCAATATCAAATGACTCTTCTCCATCCTCACCCGCAGGGCCAATCATCGCTTGCAGCAGGAAGCCAAAATTATCCGAGCATTCAGGATGGTAATTTTCAAGATCATAAATATCGGGGCTATGAACCCCCTTTAATTCTGCGTTCATACTTTAGTCCGTGATATCCAAGTGAGCATTTGACTGCCACTTCTTAGTCTCTTGGCCTGGAAACCTTTGCTCAAAATTGGCCTGAGTTCCCTGCTGGTATGGTTTGTAAGTAGGCGGCCTATACTGCCTCAAACCATCTTGACTAACTAACGTTTTTCCGTCGCTAGCTACTTTATACCCATCACCAACCCAAGCTTTTCCCATAACATCAGCTTGTTCCCTTGTACCGGGACCAATGCCAAAATTACCTTTCCCTTTCGTGGCGTCACTGAGTTGACCACTCAACTTTGCCCAATCGCCTCCGCCTTTTGCATCATTAGCGAGGGTTCCTGCACCTTTTGCAAACCAAGAACCAGCTTTTCCTCATACGGCTGCTAACCCTAAGCCAGAAAGCTCTCCAGCCATGAACAGGCCCCATGCCTTGACAAACTCATTCGCGGGAAGGGCGAGCTCAGATCCTTCACCTCGCGCCAGTGCTCGTGCGACCTGATCAACCTCTTCGGCGGAAGCTCCCTGGCTTTGCATGTACTCCATGGCGGTAGTGGCCGCTTGCGCATATTCGGTCAAACCTGGTGACGAGTGATCACCCAAAAAATTGTACTGAGTACCGTTCTGCGCCACCCACGCACCGGTTTCCAGGCTGTCACCATCGGCTCCGCGCTGCGTGGCGGCAGCAAGCAATCCGACCAACTGTGAGCTCATGCTCAGCAGATTCGGATTGCCTTGCACCAGCTTATTGAGGTCTGCCACCAAGGCCTCGTTGGCGCCCGCCGCCAAGGCGCCGGTCCGGAAATCACCGCCGCTGACTTGGGCCAACAAACCACCGACCATGGCGTGGATCATGATCTTTTGCAGATTACCGTCGGCACCCGGTGCGTAATCCCCCACGGCATTAAAGCTGGCTGCTGCCAAGGTGTTAAACAGCGTGCTTTGAAGTGCATCACCCAGGTCGCCCCCTTGGCCCATGATCTTGCGCAATGCAGCCGAGGTGCTGTTTTGCAATCCCTGAGTCGCCGCAAACTGACCAATACCTTTCCAGGTGCTTAGATCGGTAGTGATCTTGCCGGTGAGAGGGTCAGTAGTAGTACCGGTCCACTCGTTGAAATAGTTCTGCGTAAGATTCATCGTGATGGCGGTGATGACATAACCCTTGAGCGCATCGCGGCTTGTAGCGACCTTAAAGCCTGCGCCTAAATCACCACCGCCATTGATCGTGCCGATCGCAAAGTTACTGGCCATCGCGCCGTACAGCGGGCCAAGGAAGTAGCTGGCGACAATCGCAATAATCAGAGACGGCGCAGCGCCCAATCCCGAGCTTTCATAGTCCCAACTGTCATGCAGTTCTTTCACGATCTGCCAGTTGACGTCCCCACGTTGCTCAGCCTCTTTCAGCCACGCCAGGCTAGGATCAGCCTGCGCCATGGCGTCGATAGCCTGACTCACGGTCTGCTGGTCAATCTGCTTGAGGTCGATGTGCAACCCCTCGACCGCTTTGATCGTAATGTTGCCGCCAGCCACCATCTGAGTTTGGCGCAAGGTCTCATCGGTGTTGCCCTTACCCTTGCTCGACTGCCACGCCAAGTCACTGTCGCTTTTCTCGTGGTTCTCCTGGTGCAGGTCCTTGACCGCTTCGAAGGTGATGCTGCCACCGCTGTCGAGGGTGATGTCCTTGCCACTTTCCAAGTGAGCGTTCTGGTAATGCTGATTGCCGCCACTAACCAGACTCAGGTCACCACCAGCCTTGATCTGGCTGCCGATATTTTTGATGTCGGTGACTTCATCGTGCTGGGTTTTTTCGCTGCCGAAGCTGCCCTTTTTCTTCAAGTGAATCCGTAACCATGGGAGCGAGGACTTCCTACGCCTCCAAAATCCTCCCAGGACTCCTTTTATTTACATCGCACTTCGCTGCCAGACACCAACTTTTGAGTCTCTCCACGCATGCCATCCAAGAGGAAGGTCAGCCAGATCCATAACAGTTGGATCTAGTGTCACGATACTTTGTAAACTCACCATTACAGCATCATCTTCGCTGACAGGTTCCACCTGACTAGTATGAAATTGCCAAGCACCATCATCGCTATCGTGCGAAACGTATCCAATCCAATCACCGGATGAAAATATTTTTTGGTTCGCTATGACCGCAACGTTCGGAGGATCGGTAAATTTCCAATTTATGGCAACCATAATTAAAAGCCCTATTTGTTAGATTTCTGTCTATTTTGCTCTCTGGAGAGAATCTGGCTATTACTATAACTGTTGGTTCCTGCTGGAGCATTCAAGTCTGCGGGCCTGCGTGGCACAATGTGATCAATTTGAGCTTCATTGGAAGGAGGTGTTACACCGGACGCGCTCTTCTTCGGTAAGACTAACTCCTGACCATCAAGATCCGAACGCAATACTCCTCCGTTTTTGTCCATATTTTGCTGGTAAATTTTCGCTTTTTGGGTTTGCGTGAAGTTTTTGCCTGTCCCAACGCTCGGTGAGTCGGTCAAATTTGAGTACCTTCCCCCACCAGTAGGATTATTTTTTGCACCTCCCAGCATTGGGCCTAGCACTGGCGGCAGAAGATCGATGGGTATACTTTCGTTGCCGTGCTCTGATCGTTGCTGGAGAGATTCACGCTCTCCTAGTGTATCCACCAGATCCTCGTTAACCTCCTTAGTGTAGTTGTGGTTGTTGTCGTGGTTGTACTCCGTGGCGTTTCGAGCAACATCCGCCCCTTGTTGCACATCCCCGCCAATCGCAGCGACCGCCAGTAGCCCGACAATCTGCGATGACATTACTAACAAGTCGGGATTTTTATTAACCAAGCCCGCCAGTTGGTTGATCAATGCCTCATTGGCCCCAGCGGCCAGCGCGCCATCCTTGAAGTCCCCACCAGCGATCTGGGTCAGCAGGCCGCCGACCATCGCGTGGATTGCAATTTTGCCCAACGAACCATCGTCAAACACACCATTGGTGTAATCACCAACAGCATTGAAGCTGGCTGCCGCCAAGGTATTCAACAACGTAGTACGCAGCGCATCGCCCAAGTCACCACCTTGGCCGAGAATTTTGCTCAGCGCCGTAGCACTGGCGTTTTGAAGGCCCTGGCTAGCAGCGAACTGACCGATACCTTTAAGGCTGCCCAGATTGACGTTTATCTTGCCTGTGGTTGGGTTGGTGGTGGTGCCGGTCAACTCGTTAAAGTATTCGGCGGTCAATCCTGCGGTTACACCGGCAATGACATAACCCTTGAGCGCATTCCGGGACGTCACGTCCTTGAATACCGCGCCGAGATCACCGCCGTTATTGATAAAGCTGACCGTGGCATTAGTGGCGGCCCCCGTAGCAACAGCGGCACCAGCCGCTGCCCACCCGGCAGTCGCGCCTGCAGTGCCCAATGCTCCTAACGCCGCCGGACCGACAATGGCAGCCATGACGATGGCAATGATCAGCTGTGAGGCCGGGCCAAGGCCGGAGTTCTCATACTTGAACGACTGGTGGATTTCCTGGACCAGTTGCCAGTCCACATCACCCCGAGCTTCGGCGTCTTTCAGCCAGGCCAATTGAGGATCGGCCCTGACCATAGCGTCGATAGATTGGCTAACGGTGTTCTGATTGATCTGGTTCAGATCAACGTGCAGGCCCTCAACCGCTTTGATCGCGATGTTGCCACCTGCCACCATCTGAGTTTGCCGCAAGGTCTCGTCGGTGTTGCCCTTGCCCTCGGAGGACACCCAGAACGCATCGTTATCGCTTTTGGTATGGCTCTCCTGATGCACGTCTTTGACGGCTTCAAAGGTGATGCTGCCGCCGCTGTCGAGGGTGATGTCCTTTCCGCTTTCCAGGTGGGCGTTCTGGTAATGCTGATCGCCGCCACTGACCAGACTCAGGTCACCACCGGCCTTGATCTGGCTGCCGATGTTTTTGATGTCGGTGACTTCGTCGTGCTGGGTTTTTTCGCTGCCGAACCCGCCCTTTTTCTTCATGTCGTAAAGCGTGTAGTCGCTGTCCTGTGCGGCCAACAGCGCCAATTCATTACCAGCGGACAAATAGGCTTCGTCACCGGCCTCCACATCGCTGGAGATCAGCGTCAGGTCGTTACCGGCATTAAGGGTCACGTTGCCCCCGACTTTCACGCCGCTGCCGTTCTGGTGAACGTGATCTTCCTGTTCCGTGACCGACTTGGTCTTGCTGTAGCTGTGTTCCTCGTCCGCAGAAGAGGCGATTGTCAGGTCATTGCCCGCGTCGAGAGCAGCATTGCCGCCGGCATTCAGTTGACTGCCGATCACTGTCAGGTCACGCCCGGCCTGTATGCTCAGGTCCTGTCCTGCCGTCACCTCTGCACCGTAGTGCTTGATGCTGGATTCGTTAAGATTGGCACCACGGTCATTGCTGGCGATCTGCACGGCCGTGGTGATGTTGACGTCGCGTCCGGCCCCAATGCTGAGATCGCGCCCGCTTTGCAAAACACCGCCGACGTTGTTGACATCGCGCCCGGCGCTGACAGTCAGGTCGTTCGCCGCTTCAATGCGTGCGGCGTTGTCAACGAAGTCACGTTGCAGGCTGAAACCGTTGCCGCTGTTCTGATAGGACGTGACGGTGCGTTCATTGATGATGTCGCCGCCAATCGCACCGAGGCTGACGTCACGCCCGGCGATG
The DNA here is from genome assembly GCF_003148705.1 of Pseudomonas sp. OV226. Classification (NCBI taxonomy): domain Bacteria; kingdom Pseudomonadati; phylum Pseudomonadota; class Gammaproteobacteria; order Pseudomonadales; family Pseudomonadaceae; genus Pseudomonas; species Pseudomonas sp. OV226. Next base: position 621,155 of record NZ_QGGS01000001.1, read on the forward strand.
ATGCCGCCGGCCTTGTTGGTCAGGTCGTTGCCAGCCAACAGGTCAAGTCGCCCACCGGCATTCACCAAGCCGCTGTTGACCAGGTTGTTGCCAGCAGCGGCCGACAGGTTGCCGGTGGCTTTGAGGGTGCCGCTGTTGTTCAGGTCGTTACCAGCGATTAGGGTGACGTCGCTGCCCTGAATCAGCGCGCCGTTGGGCGCCAACCGGTTATTGGCGTTGGCCAGGTACAGCACTGGCACCAGCACGGTCTGGCCATCAATCACTTCGCTTTCCAGCCAGACGATGTCGTGGGTCAACGCAGCGACCTGTTCGGCGGTAAGGCTGATACCGACCGACAGGCTCAGGGCATCCTTGCTAGCGATGGCGTTGTCCATCAGGTAGCGGAACTGGGCCTCATCGGACGTCATGCCGTCCATAAAGCGCTGGCCGGTTCTGGCGACGATGGCCTGTTGAATCAGTCGTTGCTCATAGAGCCCGTCGCCCAGGCGTCGGGCGCTGTCATCGGGGTCATAACCGAGTTTGCCCAGCAAATAATCCGAGCTCATAAACTGTTTGAGGTCGGTCAGGACCGGGTTGGTCTCTATCAGGTACTTCTGCGGGTGGGAGCCGCCACTGGTAATGGGCACGCCTTGGACACGGGCCACACTGGCGCCGGCGTTCTGGTGCTGCCCGGTCAGCAAACTGGCCCCGCCCAGAGTCCAGCTCAGGGGGGCAGTGCTCCCGGTTGAGCTGTCTTGCCCGCTCAGGCGGAACAAGCCGTTTTGCCCGGTGGGTAAACTGAAACCAGGCAGCGTCGTGGGGTTGACCTGCTGCTGCGCCAAGTCCGGTGGCAGTTGGGCATTGATCCGCACCTGCACGCGCGGGCCTGCACCGATCTGGGTGTCCTCGACCTTGCTGGCACTGCCACTGAGCGCGTAATCCTCATGAATCACGCTGTTGATCAGGTCCTGCGTCGCCGTGATGTTGACCTTGCCCCCCGCTTGAATCACCGCGTTGCGCACGGTGCCGGTGCTGGCACCGCCCGTGCTGTCCTTGGCGATTTCGATGTCGGTGATCGGCGCGAGCCCGGCTAACTGGCTGGGCAGAGCGACCAAATTGTTGGGGTCGTATTTAGATGTGATATTTCCTTCGAAACCGTAGCTCAAGCCCGGCAGCGGGAAACCCCAGCCATAACGATCATTGATCACCAGGCCGGTTTCGGTGTCGGTCAGTTTGACGAACTCGTAGCTGCCACCGTCATGCCCAGGTTCGCGCCCTAAGTACGACGAAGCGATGGCCTTGCGAATCGCGCCAGTGCCGTCGATGTAGTACACCAGCGGAAAGTCGGGGTTGTTACGCTGGTTGTACGGGGTCATGACGTTGGCGAGGAAGTCATTCATCGCGTTGTCTTTCAAACTGATTTCGTACGTGCGCACGCGCTCGATTGTGCCGGCCACCGAACCAATGTTTTGCAGGCTGTCGGCCACAATGGTGATGTCACCGCCGGCACTTACCGTGCTCTTGCTGTTGAGGAAAGTCCCGCCCTCGAAATCAAAGTTCCTGCCCGCCGCCAACCTGGCCGCCGCACTGGCATCGCTGTCGTCGCTCTCGAACTGTTCATGCGCTGCCAGCGTGACGATCCAGTCATCCCCTTGGCAGTCATTGCAGATGTTGGCGATAAATCCGGAGGTCAGCTTGCGCCCCGCCGAGTTCGTGGCCCCGTCGGTACGATTCTCGAACACCGCCGCCTTGAGGCTGAAATCCCCCACGCTTTCCAGGCTGCCGGCGATGTTGTACACGCTGGTCGCTCGCGCCGTGCCGCCGTACCCGCCAATGCGCACGTTACCCAGGCCATAGACATCGGCCAGATGGTTGGTGAAGGTGTTGACCCCCAACACCAAGTCGCCGCCGGCGAAGATCAGCCCATGCTCATTGAGCAGCGTCGGGGTGTTTAGACTCAGGTTCTGCGTACTGCCCAGGGTGCCGTAGTTACTGATGCTGCCGGCATTGACGATCAGGTCGCCACTGGAGGTCAGGCGACCGTAGTTGGTCAGCGCGCCGCCGACATTGAGACGGGTTGTACCGCCGCCGACGATGCTGGCACCGCTGCTCAGCGACACCTGATCGCTGCTCAGGGTCAGATCACCCGCCGCACTCAGGCGCCCGTTGCCGGCGTAAGCACCGCCCAGGGCCAGGTGGATACTGCCGTCACTGGCGATCAACCCGTCGTTGTTCCAGTTGGACCCGGTGCCGACGAGGCTGTCCGAGGCGAGCAACTGACCGTCGGCAGTTTGGCTGAAATTGGTGAGGTTGAGGCTCAGGCGCCCGGCCTGAATCACGCTGCTGTTGGTCAAACCGTTACCGCTGAGGCTCAGCGCCCCGCGCGTGACCAGACTGCCGCCCGCCGCCATGGCTTGGCGACTGTCGATGCTCAAGGTGCCGGTACCGACGTGCAGCAGCGTGCCATTGGCGTTGAGCAGATTGCCGGTGGCGAGCACCAGGTCGGTGTTGGCGCTTTCCAGGGTGCCGTTCTGGTTGTTGAA